>NZ_CAXAOW010000007.1:0-169325 GCF_963970805.1 Pseudomonas sp. EA_35y_Pfl2_R5
GCCGCTACCTCCCGAACTACCTGGGCTGGCGCCGCATGCTTGAACGCTATCAGCAGCGTATTCAGCCCGTTCACTGTATCCAGGAGGCGGTTGGTCGGACCATGCAACACGTAATTGGGACATAGCCTTTTTATTGCCTGTCATCCATGGCTGCAACCCTACGGGTCGTCGCTACGCGACGTTAAAAATGTCTCCCGGACATTTTTTATTGCCTACGGTTTTACTCGCCTTCGTCGAAGTAGTTGTTGATCAGCTCGCTCAGGGCCTGCAGCGCCTCGGCGTCCTGCTCACCTTCGGTGTGCAGGTACACTGGCGTGCCTTTACCTGCCGCCAGCATCATCACGGCCATGATGCTTTTGCCATCGACCAAGCTCTCCGCGCTGCGGCCAACTTTGACCTGGCAGGGGAAACGCCCGGCGACGCCGACAAACTTGGCCGCCGCGCGGGCGTGCAGGCCAAGCTTGTTGATAATGGTGATTTCGCAGGCGGGCATCGCGGCAATTCCTTAACTGAGGTCGCGGTGGCGAGTCTGAACGTTTTTCAGTATGGGTTTGAGAGCCTCGCCCAGTCGGTTGGCCAGATAGACTGAGCGGTGGTGGCCACCGGTACAACCAATTGCCACAGTGACGTAGGCGCGGTTGCTGGCGGCAAAACGTGGCAGCCATTTGGTCAGGTAGGCGAGGATGTCCTGGTACATATCTTCAGCATCGGCCTGGGCCGAGAGGTAGTCGACCACGGGCTGATCAAGCCCGGAATAATCGCGCAAGTCCGGCTTCCAGTAAGGATTAGGCAGGCAGCGCACATCGAACACCAGGTCGGCATCCACCGGCATGCCGCGTTTGAAGCCAAAGGATTCGATCAGAAACGCGGTGCCCGGCTCAGGCTGGTTGAGCAGTCGTAGCTTGAGGCTATCGCGCAGCTGGTAGAGGTTGAGGTGGGTGGTGTCGATCTTCAAGTCGGCCAAGTCGATAATCGGGCCTAGGAGCAGGCTTTCATCGGCAATGGCTTCAGCCAATGAGCGGCTCTCATTGGTCAGCGGATGGCGCCGGCGGGTCTCGGAGAAGCGCTTGAGCAGGGTTTCTTCGTCAGCATCCAGGTAGATCACATCGCACTTGATGTGCCGCGCGCGAACTTCTTCAAGCAGCTCGGGAAAGCGCTTGAGATGGCTCGGCAGATTGCGCGCATCAATCGACACTGCGACCTGCGGATGCAGCAGCTCGGTGTGCAGCAAGGCGCGTTCGGCCAGTTCAGGTAGCAGGCCGGCGGGCAAGTTGTCGATGCAGTAGAAGCCGTTGTCCTCAAGTACATCGAGGGCGGTGCTTTTCCCGGAGCCGGAGCGCCCGCTGACGATGATTAGGCGCATGCTCAGGCTCGGTTGAGTTGACTTTGTACGTCCACGACCACCTGATACAGGGCTTCGCTGCTTTCGGCTTGCCGCAGGTTGGCACGCACATCGCCGCGATCGAGCATGCTGGCGATCTGCCGCAACAGTTCCAGGTGAGCATCGGTGGCGGCTTCGGGCACTAGCAGGACAAACAGCAGGTCCACTGGTGCGCCGTCGATGGCGTCGAAGTCCACGGCGGAGTCCAGGCGCAGCAGGGCGCTGATCGGCGCGGTGCAACCGGGCAGGCGACAGTGCGGAATGGCAATGCCATTACCGAAACCGGTCGAGCCGAGTTTTTCCCGGGCAATCAGGCTTTCGAAGATATCTTGGCCATCCAGGTCAGGCAGCTCGCGCGCCACCAAGTTGGCAATCTGTTCGAGGACACGTTTTTTGCTGCCGCCCGGCACGTTCACCAGGGAACGGCCGGGGGTCAGGATAGTTTCAAGTCGGATCATAGGAGATAGACGACGTCAGCGGGCCATAGCGCCCTGTTGGCGGTCGAGCTGTTTTTCCTTGTGTTTGATGAGTTGTCGGTCGAGTTTGTCTGTCAGTAGATCGATGGCTGCGTACATGTCTTCATGCTCGGCGTTGGCGACGACTTCGCCGCCAGCAATGTGCAGGGTCGCTTCGATTTTCTGTTTGAGCTTCTCGACCTCCATGATGACTTGCACGTTGGTAATCTTGTCGAAGTGGCGCTCCAATCGGCCGAGTTTTTCGGCGATGTAGTCGCGTAGGGCGTCGGTCACATCCAGCTGGTGTCCACTGATGTTGACTTGCATACCGCTTTCTCCTTGTTGCCGTGTGTAAGAGGCAGGCGAGAGGCCTGCCGCCGGAACACTGTGGCGTGGAAGACTCTGGTAGAACGAGCCTGGCACGGTCGCTAATTGCATGCTGACAGTATGGCTGCATATGCGAAAAGGCGAGACCTGGGCATATTCTGTACGAGTAGTTGTCTTCCTTCTTCGTGCTGCCTTAGATCAATCGTTTGCGCTCACTGGATGGCGCTATTCCGAGGGATTCACGGTACTTGGCGACCGTGCGGCGAGCGACTTGAATGCCCTGTGCTTCCAGTAAACCAGCGATCTTGCTGTCACTCAACGGCTTTTTCGCATTTTCCGCGGCGACCAGTTTTTTGATGATGGCACGGATCGCGGTGGACGAGCATTCACCACCTTCGGACGTGCTGACGTGGCTGGAGAAGAAGTATTTCAGCTCGTAAATACCACGCGGGGTGTGCATGAATTTCTGCGTGGTCACCCGCGAAATGGTCGATTCATGCATGCCTACAGCTTCGGCAATATCGTGCAGCACCAGGGGTTTCATCGCCTCGTCGCCGTAATCGAGGAAGCCGCGCTGATGCTCGACGATCTGCGTGGCGACCTTCATCAGGGTTTCGTTGCGGCTTTGCAGGCTCTTGATAAACCAGCGTGCTTCTTGCAGCTGGTTGCGCATAAAGGTGTTGTCGGCGCTGGAGTCGGCACGTTTCACAAAACCGGCGTATTGCGCGTTGACCCGCAGGCGCGGCATGGCTTCCTGGTTGAGTTCCACCAGCCAGCGCTCGTTGTGCTTGCGCACGATGACGTCAGGCACCACGTATTCCGGCTCGCTGGACTCGATCTGCGAGCCAGGGCGCGGGTTGAGGCTCTGGATCAGGTCGATAACCTGGCGCAGCTCGTCTTCCTTGAGCTTCATGCGGCGCATCAGCTGGCTGTAGTCGCGACTGCCGAGCAAGTCGAGATAGTCGTTGGCCAGGCGCTGGGCTTCGCTCAGCCACGGAGTTTTTGCTGGCAGCTGACGCAGTTGCAGAAGCAGGCATTCGCCCAGGTTGCGCGCGGCGATACCGGTTGGCTCGAACTGCTGAATGCGGTGCAGCACGGCTTCGACTTCATCGAGCTCGATGTCCAGCTCCGGGTCGAAGGCTTCGACCACCTCTTCCAGGGTTTCTTCCAGATAGCCCTGCTGGTTGATGCAGTCGATCAAGGTGACGGCAATCAGGCGGTCCTTGTCCGACATTGGTGCCAGATTGAGTTGCCACAGCAAGTGGCTTTGCAAGCTTTCGCCGCTCGAGGTGCGGGTGGTGAAATCCCACTCGTCGTCATCGTTGCTGCTACTGGGCAGGCTGCTGGCGCTGGTCTGGTAGATGTCTTCCCAGGCGGTGTCGACGGGCAGCTCGTTGGGGATACGCTCGCCCCAATCACCTTCTTCCAGGTTGTCCACGGTCTGCGTGGCTTCCTGGTAGCTGGTTTCCTGATAGGGCGCTTCGGGCTGTTCGCTGGGGCTGGCGCTTTCTGCTCCATCGGCCATGGGGTCCGAATTGTCGAAATCATCGCCATCTTCCTGGCGTTCGAGCATCGGGTTGGACTCCAAGGCCTCCTGGATCTCTTGTTGCAGATCCAAGGTAGACAATTGGAGCAGGCGGATGGCCTGTTGCAGCTGCGGTGTCATCGTCAGCTGCTGGCCCATTCTCAGGACTAGCGATGGTTTCATTGCAGACCTTATTTACCGGCGTCGTGCGCAATCCACTACAGGGCGTTTTCAAAAAGCGCCACTAGGAAGCAAATTATATGCCTGACTTTAAAGGTTTTGCCTAGCCTTGGCTGCAGTCGGCTTGAGAAAAGCTGTAGCTACAGCCTGAACTCATGCCCCAGGTAAACTTCTTTCACTGTCTGGTTAGCCAGAATGGTCTCGGCATCACCTTCGGCGATCAGTTGGCCATCGCTGACGATATAGGCGGTTTCGCAGATGTCCAGGGTCTCGCGCACGTTGTGGTCGGTGATCAACACGCCGATACCCTTGGCCTTGAGGTGGTGGATGATCTGCTTGATATCGCCTACCGAAATAGGATCGACGCCGGCGAACGGTTCGTCTAGCAGGATGAACTTGGGATTAGTCGCCAGGGCGCGGGCAATTTCCACGCGGCGGCGCTCACCGCCGGACAGGCTCATGCCGAGGTTGTCGCGGATATGGCTGATATGGAATTCCTGCAGCAGGCCTTCGAGTTCTTTGCGGCGTGTAGGGCCGTCAAGATCCTTGCGGGTCTCCAGGATGGCCATGATGTTGTCGGCCACGCTGAGCTTGCGGAAAATTGAGGCTTCCTGCGGCAGGTAGCCGATGCCGGCGCGAGCGCGGCCATGCATCGGCTGGTGGCTAACATCGAGGTCGTCGATCAACACGCGGCCCTGATCGGCCTGTACCAAGCCGACGATCATGTAGAAACAGGTGGTCTTGCCGGCGCCGTTGGGGCCAAGCAGGCCGACGATCTGCCCGCTATCGATGCTCAGGCTAACGTCGCGCACGACCTGGCGGCCTTTGTAGCTCTTCGCCAGGTGTTGGGCTTTCAATGTGGCCATTATTACTGCGCCTGCTGGTCGGCTGGTTTGTTCTTCGGCTGGATCACCATGTCGATGCGCGGACGTGGCGCGGTGACGTTGGTGCCTGTGGCGCGGCCGGCGTTAACGATCTGGCGTTGGGTGTCATAGACGATTTTCTCGCCTTCGAAGGTGTTGCCTTCCTGAATCACCTTGGCCTGGTCGATCAGTACCACGCGCTCGTTGGCCATAAAGTACTGGATGGTCAGGCCGTAGGCCTTGACGATCTGCTTGTCGGCTGACGGCAGTTGCTCGTAGTAGGCCGGCTTGCCGACCGAGGTAAATACCTCGACATCGCCCTGGGCATTCTGGGTGATGGTCACTGTGTCGCCAGTGACCTTCATGGTGCCCTGAGTAATGACTACGTCGCCGCGATAGACGGCAACGCCTTGTTTGTCATCGAGTTCCGCGCTATCGGCCTGGATGCGGATCGGCTGTTCGCGGTCGGATGGCAGTGCCCAGGCGCTGACACTTCCGAGTGCGGCGCTGAGGCTGAGTAGTAGGGGGAGGGTGTTAACGAGCCTCATGCTGACCTCTTACGTTGGACAGCAGGAGCATCCTGCCGTCATTCATGTACGCTTTCATTCCTTTTGCCGTGGTCACCCCATTGGCCGCGTCGATTCTAACGGCTTGCTGGGTCTGCGCATATTCCTTCTCGGGGAATACGGTCAGGCGGCTGGTGGTGAGGATGGTCGGACGGCCTTTGGCATCTGTACGCTCAACGCGCACCTTGTCGATCAGTTCGACTTCAACGCCGCCTGGCGACACTTCACCGCGCTCGCTGCGGATTTTCCAGGGCAGCTCGGTGCCGCGGAACAGGTTCATGTTCGGGCTGGTCATCAGGGTGATGTCGCTGGTCTTGACGTGCTCGACCTTGTCGGTCGTCAGCTCGTAGTGCAGTTTGCCGTCGGCCTGGTATTGCACGGTGTAGGTGTTAGTGGCGTAAAAGTCGATGGTGCTTTCAGCTGCAGCGCTGTGCGTCTGCTGGTTGAAGCTTTCGGGGCTGAGGTTCCAGTAGCCGAGGGCTGCGACCAGCAGTGCGACAAAGGCGAACAGAGCAATGTTGAATAACTTGCGGGGCATGGTTGGCCTATAAGTATGCGGCTTGAGCGGCTTCAAGGGTGCCTTGGGCGTGCATGATCAGTTCGCAGAACTCGCGTGCAGCGCCTTCGCCCCCGCGAGCGCGGGTAATCCCGTGGGCATGCTGGCGAACAAAGCCGTCGGCGCTGGCGACTGCCATGCCGAGGCCTACGCGGCGGATCACCGGCAGATCGGGCAGGTCGTCACCGAGGTATGCGACTTGTGCATAGTCTAGGCCCAGTTCGCCGAGTAGCTCATCGAGCACCACCAGCTTGTCTTCGCGGCCCTGATACAGGTGTTGAATCCCCAGGTTCTGCGCGCGGCGTTCAACCACGGGGGTTTTGCGGCCGCTGATAATCGCGGTGCGCACGCCGGAATTGATCAGCATCTTGATGCCATGGCCATCAAGGGTGTTGAAGGTCTTGAATTCGCTGCCGTCGACCAGAAAGTACAGCTTACCGTCGGTGAGCACGCCGTCGACATCAAATATCGCCAGCTTGATGGCCTGGGCGCGCTGCAGTAGGTCGGGGTTAGTCAGGTCAAGGCTCATCACATCACTCCGGCGCGAAGCAGGTCGTGCATGTTCAGGGCGCCTACAGGTAGGTCGTTGTCGTCGATCACCACCAGTGAGCTGATCTTGTGGTCTTCCATGATTTTCAAAGCCTCTGCCGCAAGCATTTCCGCGCGGGCGGTCTTGCCGTGGGCGGTCATTACGTCATCGATAATGGTCTGGCGCACGTCGATGTTGCGGTCCAGGGTACGGCGCAGATCGCCGTCGGTGAAGATCCCGGCCAGGCGACCATCGTCCTCGGTGACCACTGTCATGCCCAGGCCTTTTTGGGTCATTTCCAGCAGCGCGTCGCGCAGCGAGGTGCCGCGTTTTACGCGCGGCAGGCTGTCGCCAGCGTGCATAACGTTTTCCACCTTGAGCAGCAGGCGTCGGCCCAATGCACCGCCGGGGTGGGAGAATGCGAAATCTTCGGCGGTAAAGCCGCGGGCTTCCAGCAGAGCGATGGCCAGGGCGTCGCCGAGTACCAGCGATACCGTAGTGGAAGAGGTTGGTGCCAGGTTCAGTGGGCAGGCTTCCTGGGATACGCGGGCGTCCAGGTTGACTTCGGCTGCCTTGGCCAGTGGCGACTCCGGGTTGCCGGTCATGCTGATCAGGCGGATGCCAAGGCGCTTTATAAGCGGCAGAAGGGTAACGATTTCTGCGGTAGAGCCGGAGTTGGACAGGGCCAGCACCACGTCATCGCGGGTGATCATGCCCATGTCGCCATGGCTCGCTTCGGCCGGATGCACAAAAAACGCAGTGGTGCCGGTGCTGGCCAGGGTGGCGGCAATCTTGTTGCCGACGTGGCCGGATTTGCCCATGCCGACCACCACGACGCGGCCTTTGCTGGCGAGAATCAGCTCGCAGGCCCGCACAAAATCACCGTTGATACGTGCCAGCAGGTCCTGGATGGCTTCGAGCTCCAAGCGGATGGTGCGTTGCGCTGACTGGATCAGATCGGTGGACTGGCTCATGACTTCTCTGCGGCGTACGGGCTAAAAGCTGCCGATTATAACGGTAAAGGTGCGCCTGCCCAGTATTTCCAGTGTCGAGTTGTTTGTCGGAACTGTGCGGTGCTTATCTCTGGCAACACCTTCAGCCTTGGGCGGCGAATACCTCGGTGGTATAGTTCGCGGCCATTTTCGGTACGTTCGATGATCCGTAGTGCCCTTTGTTCCGGGCGATGCGTCAGTCAGGCAAGCGTTGAGCAAGGAGTCCAGATGAGCGCCGAGAACCCGTATGCAGTTGAGCTGAAGAACGTCAGCTTTAAACGCGGTGAGCGGGATATTTTCAAAAACGTCGATATCCGCATTCCCCGTGGCAAGGTCACCGGGATTATGGGGCCGTCTGGTTGTGGCAAAACCACTTTGCTGCGTCTGATTGCTGCCGAACTCAAGCCGAGCCAGGGTGAGGTCTGGGTCAATGGCCTGAATTTGCCGACGCTGTCGCGCAGCGAGCTGTTCGATATGCGCAAGCAGATGGGTGTACTGTTCCAGAGTGGTGCGCTGTTTACCGACTTGGATGTGTTCGAAAACGTCGCCTTTCCGCTACGGGTGCATACCCAGCTGCCGGAAGAGATGATTCGCGACATTGTCTTGATGAAGTTGCAAGCAGTCGGCCTGCGCGGTGCTCTGGACTTGATGCCGGATGAGTTGTCAGGCGGCATGAAGCGTCGCGTGGCGCTGGCTCGGGCGATTGCTCTGGATCCGCAGATTCTGATGTATGACGAACCTTTCGTTGGCCAGGACCCTATAGCCATGGGTGTTCTGGTGCGACTGATTCGTCTGCTCAGTGATGCGCTGGGGATTACCAGCATTGTGGTGTCCCATGATCTCGCGGAAACCGCGAGCATTGCCGACTACATCTATGTCGTCGGCGACACTCAGGTGCTGGGGCAGGGCACCCCAGCCGAGTTGATGAATTCGGATAACCCGCGTGTGCGTCAGTTTATGCAGGGCATACCGGATGGTCCTGTGCCGTTTCACTTTCCTGCGGCCAATTACCGCGACGATCTTCTGGGGGAGCGCTGATGCGCAAGACATCTGTGCTCGAACGGGTGCGCCTGTTCGGTCGCGCCGGTATTGATGTGGTGGCTACGCTGGGGCGCTCGGGGCTGTTTCTGCTGCGCGCGCTGTTTGGTCGTGGCACGACCGGCAACAGCTTTCAGTTATTGATCAAGCAGCTGTATTCGGTTGGGGTGATGTCTCTGGCCATCATCGTCGTGTCCGGCATTTTTATCGGCATGGTGTTGTCGTTGCAGGGCTTCAGCATTCTGGCCAAATACGGTTCTGAGCAGGCGGTGGGGCAAATGGTTGCCCTGACCCTGCTGCGTGAGCTGGGTCCAGTGGTGACTGCCTTGCTGTTTGCCGGGCGCGCCGGCTCAGCGCTGACCGCTGAAATCGGCAATATGAAATCTACCGAGCAGCTGTCGAGTCTGGCGATGATCGGCGTTGACCCGCTCAAGTACATCGTCGCCCCGCGTCTGTGGGCTGGCTTTATCTCGATGCCATTGCTGGCGATGATCTTCAGCGTGGTCGGCATCTGGGGTGGGGCGATGGTCGCTGTCGACTGGCTGGGCGTATATGAGGGCTCGTTCTGGGCCAATATGCAAAACAGTGTTTCGTTTCGTGAAGACGTGCTCAATGGTGTGATTAAGAGCGTGGTCTTTGCGTTTGTCGTGACTTGGATCGCCGTGTTCCAGGGCTATGACTGTGAGCCGACTTCGGAAGGTATTAGTCGTGCCACCACTAAGACCGTGGTGTACGCCTCACTCGCCGTATTGGGGCTGGACTTTATTCTGACCGCTTTGATGTTTGGAGATTTCTGATGCAGAACCGCACGCTGGAAATTGGTGTCGGCTTGTTCCTGTTGGCCGGGTTGTTGGCCTTGTTGCTGTTGGCGTTGCGCGTCAGCGGCCTGACCGTTGGCAGTGGCGACAATACCTATAAGGTGTATGCGCACTTTGAGAATATCGCCGGTTTGACGGTCAGATCGAAAGTGACCATGGCCGGTGTGACCATCGGCAAGGTCACTGCGATCGATCTGGACCGCAACAGCTATATGGGGCGCGTCACCATGGTCTTGGATGATGCCGTGGATAACCTGCCGGCAGACTCCACTGCGTCGATTCTGACCGCAGGTCTGCTGGGTGAGAAATACGTTGGGATTAGCGTGGGCGGAGAAGAAGAAGTGCTGAGCGATGGCGGCACCATTCACGACACGCAGTCGTCATTGGTGTTGGAAGATCTGATTGGCAAGTTTCTGCTCAATTCAGTCAACAAAGACCAGGCTAATTAATAGAGGTAATGACTATGTTCAAGGCACTGCGTAACGGTCTTTTTATCTGCCTGGCGGCCATGTCCTTGCCGTTGTTGGCGGCCCCAGCGGCTCATGAGGTGGTGCAAGAGACCACCACTACGCTGCTGGCCGACCTCAAGGCCAACAAGGAACAGTACCGCACCGATCCAGGCGCGTTTTACAACGCGCTGAACAGCATTCTTGGCCCGGTGGTGGATGTCGACGGGATTTCCCGTGGCGTGATGACTGTGCGTTACTCACGCCAGGCCTCGCCCGAGCAGATGCAGCGCTTTCAGGAGAACTTCAAGCGCAGCCTGATGCAGTTCTATGGCAATGCCCTGCTGGAGTACAACAATCAGGACATTCGCGTGCTGCCGGTCAGCGGTCAGCAGGACCCTGAGCGCACTTCGGTAAATATGGAGATCAAGGACGGCAAGGGTACGGTCTACCCGCTGTCCTACACCATGGTCAGCCTCGATGGCACCTGGAAGATGCGCAACGTGGTCATCAACGGCATCAACGTCGGCAAACTGTTCCGTGACCAGTTTTCCCAGGCCATGCAGGACAATCGCAATGACCTGGACAAGGTTATCGACAACTGGACCGAAACCGTTGCCAAAGCCCGCCAGGGGGCAAATGCATCGTGAGTCAGGCCAGCATCAGTGAGGCGTCTCCCGGGGTGTTCAGCCTGGTCGGTGTGCTTGATTACCTGAGCGCACCGGCGTTGCGTGAGCAAGGTGCGCGCCTGCTCAAGGTCAGTCCTGCGGCGGCGTGCGTGATTGATTGCACGGGTGTGGAGAAGTCCAGCAGCGTCGGGCTATCGCTGTTGTTGGCGTTTATGCGTGACGCCAGTGCAGCCGGCAAGACCCTTGGTGTGAGCAATCTGCCCAAGGACATGCGTGAGATCGCTGGCGTTTGTGGTCTGCTGGAAATTCTTCCGCTGCAAGCCTGAAACCTGCCTACGATCTGCTGTGCGTCTGCCATCCGGCGTTAAAAACAGCCTCGGAATGCTGATTTACACCAGTAAACTCCGCTTCCGCGGCTGTTTTTGCCTTGTCTGGCTCTAGCTCGCGAGATCGTAAACAGGTTCAGAGCAGGGTTTCGGTCGGCTGGCAATAATGCGGGGTTCGCAGGCGAGGGGCTTTTTTGTATGATGCCCGACCCGCGGGCGTATGCTCGGCTGTCGTTAATCCATGTATTGATTGAGGTTGAGCATGCAGGCCTTAGAAGTAAAGAGTCTCCTTGAGGCTAAATTGCCGAATACCCAGGTGGAAGTTGAAGGCGAAGGCTGCAACTTTCAGCTGAACCTGATCAGTGATGAGCTGGCCGCTCTCAGCCCGGTCAAGCGTCAACAGCAGATTTACGCTCACCTCAATGCCTGGATCGCCGATGGCAGCATCCACGCCGTGAGTATGAAATTCTTTAGCCGTGCCGATTGGGCCGCGCGCTCCTAAACCGAGAGAATCATGGACAAACTGATTATTACCGGCGGTGTGCGCCTTGATGGCGAAATCCGCATTTCCGGGGCGAAGAACTCTGCCCTGCCGATTCTCGCCGCCACCCTGCTCGGTGACGCGCCTGTCACCATCTGCAACCTGCCGCACCTGCACGACATCACCACCATGATCGAGTTGTTCGGGCGCATGGGTATCGAACCGATCATCGACGAGAAGCTCAGTGTCGAAGTCGACGCGCGGGCGATCAAGACACTGGTTGCACCCTATGAGCTGGTGAAAACCATGCGCGCCTCGATCCTGGTGCTGGGGCCGATGGTGGCGCGTTTCGGTTATGCCGAAGTCGCCCTGCCAGGCGGTTGCGCCATCGGTTCGCGTCCGGTTGACCTGCACATTCGTGGCCTTGAAGCCATGGGCGCGATCATCGATGTCGAAGCCGGTTACATCAAGGCCAAGGCACCGGAAGGCGGTTTGCGTGGCGCGCATTTCTTCTTCGATACCGTCAGTGTGACCGGTACTGAAAACATCATGATGGCAGCGACCCTGGCCAAAGGCCGCAGCGTGCTGGAAAACGCCGCGCGTGAGCCGGAAGTGGTTGACCTGGCTAACTGCCTGATCGCCATGGGCGCGAAGATAACCGGCGCTGGTACCGATACCATCATTATCGATGGCGTGGAGCGTTTGCACGGCGCGCGTTTCAGCGTGATGCCCGACCGTATCGAAACCGGCACCTACCTGGTAGCGGCTGCCGTCACGGGCGGCCGGGTCAAGGTCAAGGACACCGATCCGACTACCTTGGAAGCAGTGCTGTCGAAACTGCAGGAAGCCGGTGCGGAAATCACCTGCGGCAACGACTGGATTGAGCTGAACATGCATGGCAAGCGGCCGAAAGCCGTGAACCTGCGTACTGCTCCGTACCCGGCGTTCCCCACCGATATGCAGGCGCAGTTTATTGCCCTCAATGCGATTGCCGAGGGCACTGGCACGGTGATCGAAACCGTATTCGAAAACCGCTTTATGCACGTGCATGAAATGATCCGTATGGGCGCGCAGATCCAGGTAGAAGGCAACACCGCCATCGTCACCGGTGCTGAAAAGCTCAAGGGCGCCCCCGTTATGGCCACGGATCTACGTGCATCGGCCAGCTTGGTGATCTCGGCACTGATTGCCGAAGGCGACACCCTGATCGACCGCATCTACCACATCGACCGTGGTTACGAGTGCATCGAGGAAAAACTGCAGTTGCTGGGGGCGAAGATTCGCCGCGTGCCGGGCTAAGACCATGCTGACTATTGCCCTTTCCAAAGGCCGGATTCTCGATGACACCCTGCCGCTGCTGGCGGCGGCGGGTATTGAGCCGACCGAAAACCCGGATAAAAGCCGCAAGCTGATCATCCCAACCACCCTGGATGATGTGCGTCTGTTGATCGTACGTGCCACCGACGTGCCGACCTATGTCGAGCATGGTGCGGCGGACCTCGGCGTGGCTGGCAAGGACGTGCTGATGGAATACGGCGGCCAGGGCTTGTACGAGCCGCTGGACCTGCGTATTGCTCAGTGCAAGCTGATGACTGCCGGTGCTGTCGGTGCGCCCGAGCCGAAAGGCCGGCTGCGGGTTGCCACCAAGTTCGTCAATGTGGCCAAGCGTTACTACGCCGAGCAGGGTCGCCAGGTCGATATCATCAAACTCTACGGCTCGATGGAACTGGGCCCGTTGGTTGGTCTGTCCGATAAAATCATCGATGTGGTCGACACCGGCAACACCTTGCGTGCCAACGGTCTAGAAGCCCAGGAGCTGATCGCCCACATCAGTTCGCGGCTGATCGTCAACAAGGCCTCGATGAAGATGCAGCACGCGCGCATCCAGGCGTTGATCGACACCCTGCGCGATGCGGTCGAAGCGCGACATCCACGCTGAGTCTGTTGGCCGCCCAGTGCGGCCTAGCCTATCCGCGTTATAGCCAAAATTCTCAGGTGCCCGCGCGGAGTGGTTGT
Organism: Pseudomonas sp. EA_35y_Pfl2_R5; assembly: GCF_963970805.1. NCBI lineage: Bacteria > Pseudomonadati > Pseudomonadota > Gammaproteobacteria > Pseudomonadales > Pseudomonadaceae > Pseudomonas > Pseudomonas sp. EA_35y_Pfl2_R5. The sequence goes on from NZ_CAXAOW010000007.1 coordinate 13,129, forward strand.
TACTCTACGGGCGCTTGAGCATTTGCCAATTTAAGAGGCCCGCTATGACCGCTCCTATCGCTATTCGCCGACTCAATGCCGCTGACCAGGACTTTGCCCAGCATCTGGATCATCTGCTGAGCTGGGAAAGTGTCTCGGATGATGCGGTCAACCAGCGCGTGCTGGATATCATCAAGGCCGTGCGCGAGCGTGGCGATGCGGCATTGGTCGAGTTCACCAAGCAGTTCGATGGCCTGGATGTCGCCTCAATGGCCGATCTGATTCTGCCGCGCGAGCGTCTGGAACTGGCTCTGACCCGTATCACGCCGGAGCAGCGCGGCGCCCTGGAGAAAGCCGCCGAGCGCGTGCGCAGCTACCACGAGCGGCAGAAACAGGACTCCTGGACCTACACCGAAGCCGACGGCACAGTGCTGGGGCAGAAGGTCACCCCGCTGGATCGCGCTGGCCTCTATGTGCCGGGAGGCAAGGCCTCCTATCCCTCGTCGGTGCTGATGAATGCCATCCCGGCCAAGGTCGCCGGTGTGCCGGACGTGGTGATGGTGGTGCCGACCCCCCGTGGCGAGATCAACGAGATCGTTTTGGCGGCGGCCTGCATCGCCGGGGTCGATCGGGTGTTCTGCATCGGTGGCGCCCAGGCCGTGGCTGCGCTGGCCTATGGCACCGAGAGCGTGCCGCCGGTGGACAAGATAGTCGGCCCGGGCAATATCTACGTGGCCACCGCCAAGCGCCATGTATTCGGCAAGGTCGGCATCGACATGATCGCCGGGCCCTCGGAGATCCTGGTGGTGTGCGACGGCCAGACCGACCCGGACTGGATCGCCATGGACCTGTTCTCCCAGGCCGAGCACGACGAAGACGCTCAGTCGATTCTGGTCAGCCCGGATGCCGCCTTCCTCGACCGTGTGGCTGAGAGTATCGCCAAGCTGCTGCCGACTCTGGAGCGCGAGACGATAGCACGCACCTCCCTGGAAGGCCGTGGTGCGCTGATTCTGGTGGCCGATATGGCCCAGGCCATTGAAGTGGCCAATCGCATTGCCCCAGAGCACCTGGAACTCTCGGTGGAAAACCCCGAGCAGTACATGTCGCTGATTCGTCACGCAGGCGCGATCTTTATGGGTCGCTACACCGCCGAGGCCCTTGGCGATTACTGCGCCGGACCGAATCACGTGCTGCCGACCTCCGGCACCGCGCGCTATTCCTCGCCGCTGGGGGTGTATGACTTCCAGAAGCGTTCGTCGATCATCCATTGTTCGGCCGAAGGCGCCTCTGAGTTGGGTAAGGTCGCCAGCGTGCTGGCCCGTGGCGAGTCGCTGACCGCCCACGCCCGTAGCGCCGAGTACCGCATCAAACCGTGATGCTGTTTGTAGGGTGGACAACGCTTTGTTTGTCCACCGCCTTGTCCGGTGGCAACCGCTTCGCGGTTTTCCACCCTACGCAAACCGAAGAATTCGAGGAGAGAAGGGCAGATGAGCAAATTCTGGAGCCCCTTCGTCAAAGACCTGGTGCCTTATGTACCGGGTGAGCAGCCGAAACTGGCCAAGCTGGTCAAGCTGAACACCAACGAGAACCCCTACGGCCCGTCGCCCAAAGCGATTGCCGCGATGCAGGCCGAGGTCAATGACAACCTGCGCCTGTACCCGGACCCCAATAGCGACCGCTTGAAGCAGGCTGTGGCCGATTATTACGGCGTACAGACCGCCCAGGTATTTGTCGGCAATGGCTCCGACGAGGTGTTGGCGCACGCATTCCATGGCTTGTTCCAACATGGTCAGCCGCTGCTGTTCCCGGATATCAGCTACAGCTTCTATCCTGTGTACTGCGGCCTGTATGGCATCGACTCCGTGCAGATACCGCTGGATGAACAGTTCCAGATTTGCGTGGAAGATTACGCGCGACCTAATGGCGGCATCATTTTCCCCAATCCCAACGCACCGACCGGCAGCCCCCTAGCGCTGGCGGCCATCGAGCGTTTACTCAAGGCCAACCCGGATACCGTGGTACTGGTCGATGAGGCCTATATCGACTTTGGCGGTGAAACGGCGATCAGTCTGGTGGACAAGTACCCCAACCTGCTGGTCAGCCAGACCCTGTCCAAGTCGCGCTCGTTGGCCGGGCTGCGGGTCGGCATTGCGGTCGGTCATCCGGACCTGATCGAGGCCCTGGAGCGGATCAAAAACAGCTTTAACTCCTATCCGCTGGACCGTATGGCGATTGCCGGTGCGGCGGCGGCGTTCGAGGACAAGGCGTACTTCGAGAAGACCTGCCAGCGCGTGATCGAAAGCCGCGAAGATGTAGTGGCTGGGCTGGAGAAGCTGGGCTTTGCGGTGTTGCCGTCGGCGGCGAACTTTGTGTTTGCCCGCCATCCGGGTAAGGATGCCGCGACACTGGCCGCCGGGCTGCGTGAGCAGGGCGTGATTGTGCGTCACTTCAAACAGCAGCGGATTGCCCAGTTTCTGCGTATCACTATTGGCACGCCGCAGCAGAACCAGGCGCTGCTGGATGCCCTGCAGAGTCTGTAAATTGCAGCCATAGAAAAGCCGGAGCAGTGCTCCGGCTTTTTATTGCCTGTTACTTATTAGTCGCGTTACTCGTGGTGCGCTTCGCCGAGGAAGGTCAGCGAGGTGAATAGGCCGCGCGTCTCGATATCCTTATCGTCTTTGACTGGCAGGCTGATCGACGCGCTGATGATATTCAGCCCTTCGTTGCGCACCAGTACCTGGGCGCGGCCGTCGGCATCGGTGGTGGCGCTGACCTGGTGTGGCACACCACGGTAGTCACCGACCAGCTCGACCCCAGCAGCCGGCTGACCATCCACCAGCACCCGCACCGCTAACGGTTTACCTGGGCCGACCTTGAGTGGGTCGACTTCCGGCAGGATGACCATTTTCAGCTGATCCAGCTTCGGCAGCTTGGCGCCTTCCTGGTAAATCGCCAGGCTGTACTTGTAGGTATGCAGCGATTCGGTTGAGTTTGGCACCTGGCTGCGGCCCTGGTTGATCCATTTGCCGTCCGGGGTCTTCGACCAGGCGCCGTTGTCCAGCGCAACGCCGAGCACGGCTGGGGGTTTCAGCGGCTGCAGGCGGGCGTGATCTTCTAGACGCTGGACGGTGACCGGGATCATCTTGCCGGCGCGCTCGTAGGCCCAGGCACCGCTGATTTTCTCGGCCTTGAAGGCATTGTCCTCAGCACCGTGGCCGTAGATGGTTTCGATATGGCCACGACGCTGTTCGGTCCACAGGCCGTGGGCCTGAACTTGCCCGGCGAGGAGGGCGGCGAGCAGCGCGGTGAGCATGGCGGGTTTGGCAGTACACATACTGGGGTTCCTTGAGTGGTGGGTCAGAGATTGAGGGTCAGGTTGAGGCTGAGGTTGCGCGGCTCGCCAGGCATGACCCAGACGTTGTTGTAGGCGCGCTCGTAGTACTCGCGGTCAAACAGGTTGTTAAGGTTCAAACCGATGCTCAGGTCGTCACTGGCCTGGTAGCGGGCCAGTAGGTCGACGGTGCTGTAGGCCGGTAATTCAAAGTCGCTGCCGGCCTGTCCCGAGCGATCACCGACATAGTTGAATGCCGCACCGATATCCGAACCGCGCAGGCGGCCGCTCTGAAACTGGTAGACGGTCAGCAGGCTGCCGCTGTGGCGGGCGACGCCGAGCAGTTTGCTGCCCACCGGCAGCGTGTTGTCCTCGGTTACTTCAGCGTCGATATAGGCGTACGCACCGATGATGCGTACGGCTTCGCTGAGCTGGCCGCTGAACTGCATATCCAGGCCCTGACTGCGCGCCTTACCGGCAGCGATGTTGTCGCCGGGGTTGGCTGGGTCGGCGGTCAGCACGTTTTCCTTGTCGATATGAAACAGCGCGATGGTCGCGCCCAGGCGACTGTCGAGCAGGTCGAGCTTGAGCCCGGCTTCATAGCCAAGCCCCTTCTCCGGTTTGAATACCGTGCCCTGGCTGCTGATGCTGTTGGGCTTGAACGAGGTGGAGGCGTTGGCGAAAACCCCGATCTGGGGCGTCAGCTGATAGAGCAGGCCCGTGCGTGCTGTGGCGACATCCTTGTTCTGCTCGTTGCTGACCCGCGTGCTGCGGTTCAGTGCGGTCTGCTCGTAGCGTTCGAAGCGCGCGCCGATCAGGCCGCTGAGGCGCTCGCTGAAGCTGATCTGGTCCTGCAGGTTGAGGGCATAGCTCTCGGTGTGCTCAAAGAAATCGTTGGGGTTAACGATGGCCGGCTTGGCCTGGCCGTACTGCGGTTGGTAGATGTTCTGGCCGTAGTCCAGGGTGGTCGCGCTTTGCGGGTACTTCTGGCTGTTGCGGTAGTTCTCATACTCCAGGCCGGCGAGGGTCTGGTGCTGCCAACTGCCCAGGTTGAAGCTGCCGTGCAGCTCGGCCTGGGTAATGCTGTCGTTCCATTCGAAGCTGCGCTGGCGATAGAAGCGCGTCAAGGTGTCACCGACCAGGCGCGACGGCTCGGAACTGTTGCCTTGCAGGCGACCCTGGGCGTAATGGTTGGCCAGGCGCAGCTTCCAGCTGTCATTAAGATAATGCTCAAGGCTGACCTGTAGCATCTGGTTGTCGTTGCGGATGCTGCCGTCGTTCGGCTCGCCCATAAATGTGGAGTCTTTCACCGCGCCCATGCGGTTGTTCACCGCCGGGATACCACGGTCGAATACCGACTCGGTGCGGGTGAATTCGCTCTCGATCAGCAGCAGGGTGTCGGGGCTCAGCTGCCAGCTCAGCGAAGGGCTGACAATCTGCCGCTCGCTGCCGACATGGTCGCGAAAGCTCTGATTGTCCTCGACCGCTAGGTTGACCCGTGACAGCAGGGTGGCGTCGTCATTCAGCGGGGTGTTGACGTCCAGGCTGCTGCGGTAGCGATCCCAACTGCCGGCGCTGGCCTTGAGCTGGCTGAAGGCTTCGGCCTGGGGCTTCTTGCTGACAATATTAATCATGCCGCCCGGGTCGCCGCGGCCATACAGGCTGGCAGCCGGGCCTTTGAGCACTTCGATGCGTTCAATGCCGGAGGCGTCCGGCGAGCTGTAGCTGCCACGGTTGATGGCGAAGCCGTTCTTGTACAACTCGCCGGTGGTGAAACCGCGCACGCTGTAATTGAGGAAGGTCAGGCCGCCGAAGTTGTTCTGCCTGGATACGCCGCCGGCAAAATCCAGGGCGCGGTCGATGCGCGTGGTGCCCAGGTCATCAAGCACCTGCGCGGGCACCACATTGATGCTCTGGGCGATCTGATCAATTGGCGTATCGGTGCGGGTGGCGCTGGCCGAGCGGGTGGCGCGATAGCCTTTCACGGGGCCGTCCGCCTGTTCCTGGCGCGCGGTTACAGTGGTGGCAGAGAGCTCAACGGGGTTTTCTGCTGCAGCGGCAAAGGCGCTGGGAGCCAGCAGGCTGGCGAGTAAGGCGTGGGCGGCGCGCAAGGGATAACATCCTTCAAATGAATTTAATGTAATAACATAACATTAAAATTGAGGGGTGTTATCGCTTGCGTGGCTAAAATGGAAAATGAAGGGAAATTAGCTGCCGTTGACGGGGGGTCTTACACCAATTTCTGCGGACAGTTGCAGCGGTTTGCCGTTGCGCAGGATGTCGATGCGGATCTTCTCTCCGGGTTTGGCGCGGGCCACCTGGTTCATCGAGCGGCGGCCATCGCTGGCGGCTTCACCGTCGATGCTGAGAATCAGGTCACCCGGCTGCAGACCGGCCTTCTGCGCCGGGCCGTCACGGTAAATACCGGCAACAACGATGCCGGGGTGTCCTTCCATGCCGAAGGACTCTGCCAGTTCTGGTGTCAACGGTTGTACTTCAATCCCCAGCCAGCCGCGAATCACCTGCCCGTGCTCGATGATCGCCTGCATCACGTCCCTTGCCAGTTTCACTGGAATGGCAAAACCGATGCCTTGCGAACCGCCGGATTTAGAGAAAATCGCGGTATTGATGCCGACCAGGTTGCCGTAGGCATCCACCAGCGCGCCACCGGAGTTGCCAGGGTTGATCGCCGCGTCGGTCTGAATAAAGTCCTCGTAGGTATTGAGGCCCAGCTGATTGCGTCCGGTGGCGCTGATAATGCCCATGGTCACGGTCTGGCCGACGCCGAAGGGATTACCAATAGCCAGAGTCACATCACCAATATGGACATTGTCGGAGCGTCCGAGGGTAATAAACGGTAGATCCTGCAGGTCGATCTTAAGCACTGCTAGGTCTGTTTCCGGGTCACTGCCGATGAGTCGTGCCAGGGTTTCACGGCCATCTTTCAGGGCCACCACGATCTGGTCGGCGTCGGCGACGACATGATTGTTGGTCAGCAGATAGCCTTCCGGGCTCATGATCACTGCGGAACCGAGGCTCGATTCCATGCGACGCTGCTTGGGCAAGTTGTCGCCGAAGAATTTGCGAAACTGCGGGTCTTCGAACAGTGGGTGCGTGGGTTTGTTGACGAATTTGGTGGTGTACAGGTTGGCCACGGCCGGGGAGGCAATTTTTACCGCTTCGGCATAGGACACCGGTCCTTCCTGAATACGGCTATAGAACGGCGCCTGGCGCACATTCACGTCCTGCCCCGGCAAACCGACCCATTGCGGGTAATACTGCATGATCAGCAGTGCCGACAGCACGCCGACCAGCAGGGGCCAGCCAATGAAACGCAGGGCCTTGAGCATCAATCCAATCCTGAGGGTTGTCGGGGGCAGGTACGCCCCTTAAGGTGCGCCATTATAGAGACGCTGCTGAGAATAAAGCAGCGCCTTGCAACTGTTGATAAGGAAACTCTATGGCCATTGCCCTGGCGACCCTGGTGGAAGAAGCCGACCGCTACCTGAATGCCGCACGGATCAGCGACTACTGCCCCAATGGCCTACAGGTCGAGGGCCGGCCGCAGGTGCGCCGAATTGTCAGTGGCGTCACGGCCAGTCAGGCGTTGGTCGACGCGGCAGTCGATGCCGAGGCCGATGTGCTGCTGGTACACCACGGTTACTTCTGGAAGGGTGAAAACCCCTGCATCACCGGGATGAAACGTCGTCGCTTGCAAACCCTGCTGGCCAACGACATCAGCTTGTTGGCCTATCACCTACCGCTGGATGTGCATGCAGAGGTGGGCAATAACGTGCAACTGGCTGCGCAGCTGGGCATTACCGTGGAAAGCCCGCTGGAGCCGGATAACCCGCGCACTGTCGGGTTGATCGGCTCATTGGCTGAGGCCATGAGCCCGCGTGATTTCGCCCAGCATGTGCATCAGGTGCTCGGCCGTGAGCCGCTGCTGGTCGAGGGTGAGGCGATGATTCGCCGAGTTGGCTGGTGCACCGGCGGTGGGCAGGGCTATATCGATCAGGCGATTGCCGCTGGCGTCGATCTCTATTTGAGCGGTGAAGCTTCCGAGCAGACCTTCCATAGCGCCCGCGAGAATGGCATCAGCTTTATCGCTGCCGGCCACCACGCTACTGAGCGATATGGCGTGCAGGCATTGGGCGATTACCTAGCGCGACGCTTTGCCATTGAGCATCTGTTTATTGATTGCCCAAACCCAATCTGAGGCGCTATTACGGCCTTCCCTGCAGGTATAAAGCTAGATCGTTTCGATCTAACTAGGCTCCTGATTAGAAGAGGGTGCTGTGCTAGAGTGCGCCCTCGTCCACGGCCCGCCGGCCCAAACATATCGCATTTCGTGAGTAGCCATGCTCGATAAACTGACCCACCTGAAACAGCTGGAGGCGGAAAGTATCCACATCATTCGTGAAGTGGCCGCCGAATTCGACAACCCGGTAATGCTCTATTCCATCGGTAAAGACTCCGCCGTGATGCTGCACCTCGCGCGCAAGGCGTTCTTTCCGGGCAAGCTGCCGTTCCCGGTGATGCACGTCGATACGCGCTGGAAGTTTCAGGAGATGTACAGCTTCCGCGAGAAGATGGTCAACGAGTATGGCCTGGACCTGATCACCCACACCAACCCCGATGGTGTGGCGCAGGACATGAATCCCTTCACCTACGGCAGTGCCAAGCACACCGACGTGATGAAGACCGAGGGCCTCAAGCAGGCGCTGGATAAGTACGGTTTCGATGCCGCCTTCGGTGGCGCGCGCCGCGATGAAGAGAAGTCCCGCGCTAAAGAGCGTGTCTACTCCTTCCGCGACAGCAAGCACCGCTGGGACCCGAAGAATCAGCGCCCAGAGCTGTGGAATGTGTACAACGGCAACGTCAAAAAGGGCGAGTCGATCCGCGTATTCCCGCTGTCCAACTGGACCGAGCTGGATATCTGGCAGTACATCTACCTGGAAAGCATCCCGATTGTGCCGCTGTATTTCGCCGAAGAGCGCGAAGTCATCGAAATGAACGGCGCGCTGATCATGATCGACGACGACCGTATTCTCGAGCACCTCACGCCTGAGCAAAAAGCCAGCATCCATAAAAAGATGGTGCGCTTCCGTACCCTGGGTTGCTACCCGCTGACCGGTGCGGTGGAGTCCACGGCAACCAGCCTGCCGGAAATTATTCAGGAAATGTTGTTGGCCAAGACCTCTGAGCGCCAAGGCCGAGTCATCGACCATGACTCCTCCGGCTCGATGGAAGAGAAGAAACGTCAGGGGTACTTTTAATATGTCGCATCAATCCGAATTGATCAGTGAGGACATCCTCGCCTATCTGGGCCAGCACGAGCGTAAAGAGCTGCTGCGCTTTCTCACCTGCGGCAACGTCGATGATGGCAAAAGCACCCTGATTGGCCGCCTGCTGCATGACTCCAAGATGATCTATGAAGACCACTTGGACGCCATCACCAAAGACTCGAAGAAATCCGGTACCACCGGCGAAGAAGTCGATCTGGCGTTGCTGGTAGACGGCCTGCAGGCCGAGCGCGAGCAGGGCATCACCATCGATGTGGCCTACCGCTATTTCAGCACCACCAAGCGCAAGTTCATCATCGCCGACACCCCCGGCCATGAGCAGTACACCCGCAATATGGCCACCGGAGCGTCTAACTGCGACCTGGCAATCATTCTGATCGACGCCCGTTATGGCGTGCAGACGCAGACCAAGCGCCATAGCTTTATTGCCTCTTTGCTGGGCATCAAGCACATCGTCATTGCGGTCAACAAGATGGACCTCAAAGGCTTCGATCAGGGTGTGTTTGAACAGATCAAGGCCGATTACCTGGCGTTTGCTGAGGGCATTGCCTTCAAGCCAAGTTCGATGCATTTCGTGCCGATGTCGGCGCTCAAGGGCGACAACGTGGTCAACAAGAGCGAACAGTCGCCTTGGTACACCGGCCAGTCTTTGATGGAAATTCTCGAAACCGTGGAAGTTGCAGGCGACCGCAACTTTGATGACCTGCGCTTCCCGGTGCAGTACGTCAACCGTCCGAACCTGAACTTCCGCGGTTTCGCCGGCACCCTGGCCAGCGGCATCGTGCGCAAGGGCGATGAAGTTATCGCCCTGCCATCGGGCAAGGGCAGCAAGGTCAAGTCCATCGTCACCTTCGAAGGTGAGCTGGAGCAGGCCGGCCCAGGCCAGGCGATTACCATCACCCTGGAAGACGAAATCGACGTGTCCCGCGGCGACATGCTGGTGCATGCCGACAACCGTCCGCAGGTGGTCGACAGCTTCGACGCCATGCTGGTGTGGATGGCCGAAGAGCCGATGCTGCCGGGCAAGAAATACGACATTAAGCGCGCCACCAGCTACGTGCCGGGTTCGATTGCCAGCATCGCTCATCGGGTTGATGTAAATACCCTGGAAGAGGGCGCGGCGAGCAGTCTGCAGCTCAACGAAATCGGCCAGGTGCGCATTGCGCTGGATGCACCGATTGCCCTGGATGGCTACGCGCACAACCGCACCACCGGTTCGTTTATCGTGATCGATCGCCTGACCAACGGCACCGTTGGCGCTGGCATGATCATCGCCGAGCCGGTTGGTGCGCAGGGTTCGGGCGGCCATCACGGCAAATTGGCCCACGTGTCTACCGAAGAGCGTGCCGCGCGCTTCGGTCAGCAGCCGGCCACCGTACTGTTCAGCGGCCTGTCCGGCGCCGGCAAGAGCACCCTGGCCTACGCCGTGGAGCGCAAGCTGTTCGACTCCGGCCGTGCGGTGTATGTGCTGGACGGTCAGAACCTGCGTCATGACCTGAACAAGGGCCTTCCCCAGGACCGCGCCGGGCGTACCGAGAACTGGCGCCGTGCGGCCCACGTTGCACGTCAGTTCAACGAAGCTGGCCTGTTGACCCTGGCGGCCTTCGTTGCGCCCGATGCCGAAGGTCGCGAGCAGGCCAAGGCATTGATCGGTGCCGAGCGTCTGCTCACCGTCTATGTACAAGCTTCGCCGCAGGTTTGCGCCGAGCGTGACCCGCAGGGCTTGTACGCGGCTGGCGGCGACAATATTCCGGGAGAGTCCTTCCCGTATGACGTGCCGCTGAATGCCGATCTGGTGATCGATACGCAGGCGTTGTCGGTGGATGAAGCCGTCAAGCAGGTGTTGGCTCTGCTGCGTGAGCGTGGTGCGATCTAAGACCACCGCGCAATAAAAAGCCCCGCCTAGTGCGGGGCTTTTTATTGCCTGCTGGATGTCGCCGAAGGGCGAGTCAGCAGTTTTACTTGTTCTTCAAACCGTAGCTTTCATCAAGCATGCCCGGTACATCGGCGCTTTTAGGCGCGTAGTCCTTGGGCATTTCGTTGTTTTTCGGTGGCGTCAGGCGCTCGCGTTTTTCGCTGCTGTCATCGGTATGCAGGGTGGCCAGCAGGCGTTGGCGAGTCAGCTCGTCGAGTGCAAGACGGTTGGCACCATCGGACAGATGCTCCTGAACGTCCTGATAGCTCTGGGTAAGCTTTTTCACCATATTGGCGGTGGTGTTGAAGTGGCTAACCACCTCACTCTGATAGGCGTCAAAGCGCTCCTGCATTTCATCCAGCTGGCGCTGGGTGCGGCTAGGTGCGGCATTCGGTGCCAGGCGGGCAATCAGGAAGCCAATGGCAATGCCGGCAACCAGGGTAATAGCCGGTAGCAACCAGGCGGTGAGCGTCTGTTCCACGAGTCCTTCCTCTCTAAACGGCTTTGCTTTACGTTAACGGCTCGAACCTGTGCTGTATACCGCAATGCAATGCCGAAACGATTGCGGTGAGTGTATGGCGCAGGCTGTCAGCTAGACGAGTCGACCCACTGCGAGGTCACGGAGTTCCCTGTTGCTCACCCGCGAAACCCCTCTAATGATTACCGGCCCCAGTGGCCAACTCGAAGCCCTGTGGCTGGACGCTCCCGGCGCCCGGGGTGTGGCGTTGATCTGCCACCCCAATCCGGTGCAGGGCGGCACCATGCTCAATAAGGTGGTCTCTACCCTGCAGCGCACCGCCCGTGACAGTGGCCTGGCCACGTTGCGCTTCAACTACCGCGGCGTCGGTGCCAGTGCCGGCAGCCACGATATGGCCAGCGGTGAGGTGGATGATGCCGAGGCGGTGGCCAGCTGGCTGCGTGCGCAGCACCCCGAGTTGCCGCTGACCTTGCTGGGTTTTTCCTTTGGCGGCTTTGTCGCTGCGGCCCTCGGGGCTCGGTTGGAAGTCCAGGGCGTGATCCTCGACAAGCTGTTTATGGTGGCACCGGCGGTGCATCGCTTGAGCGAAGAAACGCCCCCAGCCAGTAATTGTCCGCTGATCCTGATTCAGCCCGAAGACGATGAAGTGATCGACCCACAGGTGGTTTACCAGTGGTCGGCGGCACTCGGGCGTGCCCATGAGCTGCTGAAAGTGGCAGAATGCGGCCACTTTTTTCACGGCAAGCTTACTGATCTCAAAGATCTGCTGCTGCCGCGTCTCTGATCTGCTGCGCGTCGGCCTGGCGTTGTTAAAAACAGGCTCGGAAAGCTCATTTACACCAGTAAACTCCGCTTCCTCGCCTGTTTTTGCCTAGCCAGGCTCTAGCTCGCGAGATCATAAGATGGCTCAAGTAAAGCGAACCTGAACATGACCACTCGTATCCTTACCGGCATCACCACCACCGGCACCCCGCACCTGGGCAACTACGCGGGCGCGATTCGCCCGGCCATCGTTGCCAGCCGTGCCGCCGATGCGGATTCGTTCTACTTCCTGGCCGACTACCATGCGCTGATCAAGTGCGATGACCCAACACGGATTCAGCGTTCGCGCCTGGAAATCGCCGCCACCTGGCTGGCGTTGGGCCTGGATACCGATAAGGCGACCTTCTACCGTCAGTCGGATATTCCCGAGATTCCCGAGCTGTGCTGGCTGCTCACCTGTGTGGCTGGCAAGGGCCTGCTGAATCGCGCCCATGCCTACAAGGCCTCAGTGGACAAGAATGTCGAGCAGGGCGAAGACCCGGACGCCGGTATCACCATGGGCCTGTTCAGCTACCCGGTGCTGATGGCGGCGGACATCCTGATGTTCAACGCGCACAAGGTGCCGGTTGGGCGTGACCAGATCCAGCACGTGGAGATGGCTCGCGATATCGCTCAGCGGTTTAATCACCTGTTCGGCCAAGGCAAGGAACTGTTCGCCCTGCCCGAAGCGGTGATCGAGGAAGATGTAGCGACTCTGCCGGGCCTCGATGGCCGCAAGATGAGTAAGAGCTACGACAACACCATCCCGTTGTTCGGCAGTACTAAGCAGCTCAAGGATGCGGTTGCGAGAATCGTTACCGACTCCAAGCTGCCGGGCGAGCCGAAAGACCCGGATAATTCGCATCTGTTCACCCTTTATCAGGCCTTTGCCGCGCCGACCCAGCAGGCGGACTTCCGCGCTGCATTGGAGGGTGGTCTGGCTTGGGGTGAGGCCAAGCAGGCGCTGTGCACCCTGCTGGAAGCCGAGCTGGGCGAAGCGCGCGAACGTTATCACGCGCTGATCAATAAGCCGGCGGACCTGGAAGATATCCTGATGGCCGGCGCCGCCAAGGCGCGCAAGACCGCCACGCCGTTTCTCGGCGAGCTGCGTGAGGCCGTGGGTCTGCGCTCCTTCCGCAGCCCGGGCACCAACCAGGCGAGCGAGAAGAAGAAAGCCGGCAAGAGCGCGCGGTTTGTCAGCTTCCGTGACGACGACGGCAGCTTCCGTTTCCGCCTGCTGGATGCCGCCGGTGAGCAGCTGTTGCTGTCCAAGTCGTTTGCCGATGGCAAGGCCGCAGGCATGGTCAACAAACGCCTGCAATCCGGCGAGGTGTTGGATGTGCGCGAGCAGGATGGCGGTTTCGGCGTATGGCTGGACAGCGAGTGCGTGGCACAAAGCCCGGCATTCGCCGACAGCGACGCCTGTCAGGCGGCGATTCAGCGTCTGCGTGAGGCCTTGGCACCACAGGAATAAGGCGGATGTAGGATGGGTTGAGCCAGCGATACCCATCAATCGGCTCAACCGACGCGGCCCGACCGATCCTACGGCTGCACTAATCGGATTTCCGCCCGCCCGCGGTGCTGGCCGATTGCCAATCCACGGGGGCGTCGCTAAAGTGACGCCCCCGTTTTACTTGCCCGGCCAAGAGCCTGCTCAAGGCTCGCGAGCTAGAGGCATGCAAGGCAGAAACAGGCGAGGAAGCGGAATGTACTGGTGTACATGAGCATTCCAAGCCTGTTTCTAACGCAGCAGGCCCGACGCGCAGCAGACTTTGAACAGGCTCTTACGAATTATGACGCCCCTAGAACGTTACCAGGCCGACCTTAAACGCCCCGACTTCTTTCATGATGCTGCCCAGGAAACTGCGGTGCGTCACCTGCAGCGCCTGTATGACGACCTGATCGCCGCAGACAAAGGCAGCGCCGGCATGTTCGGCAAGCTGTTCGGCAAGAAGCCGCAGGGACCGGTCAAAGGCCTGTATTTCTGGGGCGGCGTCGGGCGCGGCAAGACCTACCTGGTCGACACCTTCTTCGATTCGCTGCCGTTCGAGCAGAAAGTCCGCACCCACTTCCACCGCTTTATGAAGCGTGTGCATGAGGAAATGCGCACCCTCAAAGGCGAGAAGAACCCGCTGACCATTATCGGCAAGCGCTTCGCCGACGAGGCGCGGGTGATCTGTTTCGACGAGTTCTTCGTCTCCGACATTACCGACGCGATGATCCTCGCCACCCTGCTGGAGGAGCTGTTCAAGAACGGCGTGACCCTGGTGGCGACCTCCAATATCGTTCCGGACGGTCTGTACAAGGATGGCCTGCAGCGCGCGCGCTTCCTGCCAGCAATTGCCCTGGTCAAGCAGCACACCGACGTGGTCAACGTTGACAGTGGTGTGGACTATCGCCTGCGTGCGCTGGAGCAGGCCGAGCTGTTCCACTGGCCGCTGGATGCAGAGGCCGAAGTCAGCCTGGAGAAGAGCTTTCGCAGCCTGCTGCCCGAGCACTGTGTGGTGGAAGAGAACAAGCCGCTGATGATCGAGAACCGCGCGATCTTGGCCCGCAAGGAAGGTGATGACGTGGCCTGGTTCGACTTCCGTGAACTGTGCGACGGCCCACGCAGCCAGAACGACTACATCGAGCTGGGCAAGATTTTCCACGCGGTGATCCTGTCCAACGTCGAGCAGATGAGCACCGCGAAGGACGATATGGCGCGGCGCTTTATCAACCTGGTGGATGAGTTTTACGACCGCAACGTCAAGCTGATCATCTCCGCCGAAGTGGAGCTGAAAGACCTGTACACCGGTGGCCGCCTGACCTTCGAATTTCAGCGCACCTTGAGCCGCCTGCTGGAAATGCAGTCCCACGAGTTCCTGTCGCGCGCGCACAAACCATAATCGCGCTCACCAGCGGCTGCTCCAATTCGGGGGCAGCCTGCTGGCATCGCCGCCTGTACATCCGCCGAAGACAACCGGGCCGTCTGCGCTCTGGCAGGATAAACTGTGCGCCATTGTCTTCCTGTCTTGCGGTAACCCTATGACCTTTGCCTCCCTCGGCCTGATCGAGCCTCTGCTGCGCACCCTCGACAGCCTCGACTACAAAACCCCCACCGCTGTGCAGGCCCAGGCCATCGTGCCGGTTCTGCAAGGTCGCGATCTGATGGCCGCAGCGCAGACCGGCACCGGTAAGACCGCAGGCTTTGCTCTGCCGGTGCTGCAACGGCTGATGATGGAAGGGCCAGAGGTGGCGAGTAATTCGGTGCGCGCGCTGGTACTGGTGCCGACCCGTGAGCTGGCCGAACAGGTGTTGCAGAGTTTTATCACCTACGGCCAGCACCTGCCGCTGCGCAGCTATGCGGTGTATGGCGGGGTCAGTATCAATCCGCAGATGATGAAACTGCGTAAAGGCGTGGACGTGCTGGTGGCCACCCCAGGCCGCTTGCTCGACCTGTTTCGGCAGAACGCGGTGAAGTTCAACCAGGTGCAAACCCTGGTGCTGGACGAAGCCGACCGTATGCTCGACCTGGGTTTTGCCAACGAGCTGGAGAGTGTGTTCCGCGCGCTGCCGAAAAAGCGCCAGACCCTGCTGTTCTCTGCGACCTTTTCCGAAGCGATCCGCAGCATGGCCGGTCAGATGCTCAATGACCCACTGAGCATCGAGGTCAGCCCGCGCAACGCCGCCGCCAAGTCGGTCAAGCAGTGGCTGATCCCGGTGGACAAGAAGCGCAAGAGCGAGCTGTTTCTGCATCTGTATCAGGCCAAACGTTGGAGTCAGGCCCTGGTGTTTGTAAAAACCCGCAAGGGCGTCGACGAGCTGGAAGCCGAGCTGCAGCGCCACGGCATTAGCGCCGACTCGATCCACGGTGACAAGCCCCAGGCCACCCGTCAGCGCGCTCTGCAGCGCTTCAAGGACGGTGAGGTCAAGGTGCTGGTGGCCACCGATGTCGCGGCCCGTGGCCTGGATATCGACGACATGCCGCTGGTGGTCAACTTCGATCTGCCGATCGTCGCCGAAGATTACGTGCACCGCATCGGCCGCACCGGCCGTGCCGGTACCACCGGCCAGGCCGTATCGCTGGTCTGCGCCGATGAAGTG
The DNA here is from genome assembly GCF_963970805.1 of Pseudomonas sp. EA_35y_Pfl2_R5. Taxonomy (NCBI): domain Bacteria; kingdom Pseudomonadati; phylum Pseudomonadota; class Gammaproteobacteria; order Pseudomonadales; family Pseudomonadaceae; genus Pseudomonas; species Pseudomonas sp. EA_35y_Pfl2_R5. Next base: position 29,025 of record NZ_CAXAOW010000007.1, read on the forward strand.
CAACTGCTCTCTGCCATCGAAACCCTGACCCAGCAAGTGCTGCAGCGCATCGACGAGCCGGATTTTATCCCCGATCACCGTGTACCACAGACCCTGCCAGGCGGTCAGGTGGTGAAAAAGCCGAAGAAGGCCAAGAAGCCGAAAGTGGTTGGCGGCGGCAAGGGCGGCAGCCTGGGACGCTGGATGGAGGCGGATGAACCGGCCGCACCGTCAGTCAAGGCGGTGCGCAAGGTGCCGAGCTTTGGCGGGAAAGCAGGTAAGCCTGGCAAATTTGCCAAGTAACCTTAGTTGCGGCTGCCTGCGCCGCTTTCAGTTGCTTCTTGTGGGTGGCGGCAGCCGTAGGGTGGACAACGCAAAGCGTGTCCACCAGAGGGGCTAAATGTTCTGCGCAATCCGCCAGAGCACGCCGCTGGGGTCGATGATCACAAAATCGCGCATGCCCCAGGGTTGATCCTGCGGCGGCACCAAGCGTACGCCGAAGCGCTCGCCAAGCTGCTCATCCACCACCTTCTGCCACCAGGCATCGACGTCTTCCACCAGCAGGTGCATAACGAAGTGCTCCGCCTGCTCCTTGACGTAGAAATTCTGCAGTAAAAAGGCGCAGTGGGCGCCGTGGCTGAAATAAGCCAGGTCATCGCCGACCCAGCCCGGCTTGAAGCCCAGCGCCTGATAGAACGCCTGGCTCAAGGCGAAATCGCGGGCCGGAACGAAGGTTTTCAGTTCAACGCTTTGCAACATCGGATGATTCCTGCACGAGTGGGGTCGAACAGGCTATTAACGGTTGCGCCGGCCCTCTGCCGTGGCCTGGCAAGGGCAGAGATTAACGACTGGCTTGCGCCGCGGCCAGCTGCTTCTTGTGGGTGGCGGCGGCGGTCATGTCATAGATCACCACGCAAATATGTTCGACCTCACCAGTGGCGCCCGCCAACGGCAGCAGGGTGACGTTCTGGTACATAAAGTCTTCCTGCCCGGTAATCGGCTGATAATTCTTGAAGTGCATCAGATACGGATTTTGCTCCCACAGGCTGAACGCGCGGGTGCCCAGTTGTACCACGGTGTCGACCTTACGTTTTAGCCAGACTTCGTTGATCTCGGGGAACAGGTTGAACAGGGTCTTACCGTGCACCTCATCGGGGCCCATGCCCGAATGGTTCTCCATAAAGCTGTTCCATACTTCGACCTGATATTGACGGTCAAGCACGATAACGCCGACGTCGATGCACTGCACGATGTCGAGCAGCCAGTGCACCTCTTTGATATCAATCTGTGCGGGCATGGGCGTACCGCCTAGTTCATCAGGTAGTTGATCTTGTTGGTCAGGCGTTTGATTGAGTCTTCGGTAAACAGCAGCAGCAGGTCGAAGTGGATGTTGTGCGCCTCCAGGCTGTAGCTGACTTCCACTGCGAGGGTCTTCTTCCAGCGGCGCTGATTGAGGTGAATCAGTTGCTCAATGGAGGAGTGTTGGCCAAGTAGTTGCGGATGGCCCTGGGAAAACCGCACATCAATCTGCTCGGCGATCCCGGCCAGGCAAGCGCCGATCAAGATGCTGGCCAGATCCAGAAGCATTTCGGAGGTTTCTAGGTCATCTTTGGGCTGCCACTTGAGCAGGCGCGCCATGTCGGCTACTTCCGAATCATGGAACAGCAGCAACGACTCGCCGGCGATACCGTCGCCGATAAAGCCTTGGCATACCGCGCTCATGCGTTCGCCGTGCATGGCGTCGGTGAGGGTCATATGCAGCTCGCTGACCTCGAATATATTCACCTGAGGCACCGGCAACTGCACAAAAACGCCGAGAGCCTTGGCCAGTAACGCAGCGGCGCGGCCCATGGCGACGTTGGTGATTTCGCGCAGGGCATCGCGAAAATTGACTTTGAGTTCATCGAGCACCGCAGCCTGGGCGATAGCGCCTGGTGTCGCCTTTGGGTCGAATAGGCCGAGTTCGAGGAGAGTGGCGCGCAGTACCTCGGGGTCGGCGGGCTTCTTGATAAAGGCCAGGGCGCCGAGTTCCTTGACCCGGCGTAGCGCCTCCTGCTGCACGTCACCGGAAACCACCACCACCTTGCAGGCCAGGCCTTCGGCGTGCAGCGCAGCAAGGGTTTCATAGCCGTCCATCACCGGCATGGTCAGGTCCAGCAGCATCACCTGGCCCAACCCCTGGCGTAACGCAATCAGGGCTTCCTGGCCATTGCTGGCCTGGCTGATGGTCACCGGCCATTCGGGCGGCAGGGCGCGGATCAATTGTTTGCGCGCCATGTTCGAGTCGTCACAGACCACTAGAGGGATCACGGCTGGAGGTTACCTATGCGCGTTGAAGAACACCGCTCTGGGGCGGTTTCTCTCAAGCATAGTCGTTTGAAATTGCGCGCGGAGGCTCTTAGAGCGTGTTAGCGGTCTTGCGCGCCTGTTTATCACGCAGCTGGGGTCGATGCGCAGTTGATCGAAAACAGGTTCTTACTCGGCCGGCTGTTGCAGCCATTCAAGCATGCCGTGGGCGGCGATCTGTCCGCTGGCAAAGCAGGCGGTCAGCAGGTAGCCGCCGGTGGGGGCCTCCCAGTCGAGCATTTCCCCTGCGCAGAAGGTGCCGGGCAGAGCCTTGAGCATCAGGTTGTCTTTCAGCTGATCGAAGGGCACGCCGCCGGCCGTGCTGATGGCTTCATCAAGCGGTCGTGGGCGGTTCAGGGTGATGGGTAGGGCCTTGATAGCATTGGCTAGCTGCAACGGATCGTTGAAGGCCTCGGCGCTGGCCAGCTCGCGCAGCAGCGCGGCCTTGACCCCGTCGATCCCGGCTTGGCGATGCAGGTGTTTGGCCATCGACTGCGAGCCGCGCGGTTTGCTCAGGGCTGCTTGCAGCTTGGCCAGTGGCGTCTGCGGCAGCAGATCGAGGTGTACGGTGGCGCTGCCATGCTGGTTGATTGTTTCGCGAATCTCAGCCGACAGGGCATACACCAGGCTGCCTTCGATGCCGCTGACGGTCAGCACGAACTCGCCCAGGCGCGGTGCTGCGTCCGGAAGTGCGAGGCTGACGTTCTTGAGCGGCGCGCCGGCGAACTTGTCCCGCAGAAACGGGCTCCAGGCGCTGACATCAAAGCCGCAGTTGCTCGCCTGCAAGGGCGATATCTGCACGCCGCGTGCTTGCAGCAGGCTTGCCCAGGCGCCGTCTGAGCCCAGCCGCGCCCAGCTGCCGCCGCCTAGCGCCAACAGGGTGGCGTCGGCGGTGATCAGCCGCTCGCCTGTGGGCGAGGCGATACGCAGCGCACCGTGGTTATCCCAGCCCAGCCAGCGATGGCGGGTGTGGATCTGCACACCGAGCTCGCGCAGGCGCTTGAGCCAGGCGCGCAGTAGCGGCGCGGCTTTCATATCACTGGGGAATACTCGGCCTGAAGTGCCCACAAAAGTGTCGATGCCCAGGTCATGAATCCAGGCGCGCAGGGCGTCAGCATCGAAATCCAGCAGCAGCTCGGCCACCTCGCTCTGGCGCTTGCCATAGCGGGCGACAAAGGCCGGCTTGGCCTCCGAATGGGTGATATTCATCCCACCCACTCCAGCCAGGAGGAACTTGCGGCCCACGGAGGGCATGCCGTCATACAGCGCGACCTGCACGCCGGCCTGGGCTAGTACCTCGGCCGCCATCAGCCCGGCGGGGCCGCCGCCGATAATCACAACAGTTGAGAGAACGGCAGTACGGGTGGTCATGAGTGGGCATCAGGCAAGAGAGGCGGACATTCTAACTGAGCGCCCGCCACAGTAGCGCCTGGCCGTTAGCGTGTGCGCACATAGAGGCCAGGGGCGGCCTCCTGTGGCGGATACTGCGGGTTGCCCAGCGCTCGTACCGGCTCGCGCTGCTTGCCAGAGCGCTGTTGAACCCACGCCAGCCATTCGGGCCACCAGCTGCCTGCCTGCGGTTGCGCTTGTGCGTGCCAGTCGCGCGGGACGTCACTTAGTTGCGTACTGTCGAAGAAGTTGGCCTTGGGGTTGCCCGGCGGGTTGAGAATGCTCTGGATATGCCCGCTGTTGGAGAGGATAAAGCGCTTGTTACCGCCCAGCAGCTGGGTCGAGCGATAGACCGCCTCCCATGGGGTGATGTGGTCATTGACCCCGGCCACGTTAAAGCTGTCGACCTTGACCTTCTGCAGGTCGATGGGTGTGCCGCAGACCTCCAGGCCGCCGGGCCGCGTCAGCGGGTTGTGTTGAAACAGCTCGATCAGCTCGTGGTGCAGCTTGGCCGGTAGGCGGGTGTTGTCGTTATTCCAGTAGAGGATGTCGAAGGCCGGCGGGCGCTTGCCGAGCAGGTAGTTGTTGACCCAGTAGTTCCATACCAGGTCGTTGGGGCGCATCCAGGCGAACACCTTGGCCATATCGCGCCCCTCCAGCACACCCTGCTCGGCAGAGCGGAGCTTGGCGGCTTCCAGGGTTTTTTCGTCGGCGAATAACATGGCCGGGCTGTCGATCCGGCAATCCAGCAGGCTGACCATATAGGTGGCGCTGGCCACCTTGCGCAACTGGCGCTTGGCCTGCAGATGGCCTTGCAGGGCGGCAATGGTCAAGCCGCCGGCGCAGGCACCGATCAGGTTGACCGAGGCGCTGGCGCTGATCGCTCGACAGGCATCCAGAGCTTCTTCGAGGGCTTGTACATAGCTCGACAGGCCCCAGTCGCGATGCTGCGCATGGGGGTTGCGCCAACTCAGCACGAACACCTGAAGGCCATTTTTCAGAGCGTACTGGATAAAGCTCTTCTCTGGTGCGAGGTCGAAGATATAGAACTTGTTGATCTGCGGCGGCACGATCAGCAGCGGCTTGGCGTACTGCTTCTCGCTCATTGGTTGGTACTGGATCAGCTCCAGCAGCTCGTTACGAAACACCACCGCTCCCGGGGTGATGGCCAGATTGCGGCCGACCTCAAAGGTCTGCTTGCACACCTGGCTGGGCATGCCACCGTTGTGCAGCAGATCGTCGAGTAGGTGGCGCGTACCCTGGATCACGTTGCGTCCACCGGTATTGAGCAATTCCTTGACCGCCAACGGGTTGAGCGGGCTATTCGACGGTGCCAGGGCATCACCGAGCATGCCCAGAACGAAGCGTGCTCGCGCCTGATCATCGGCTGGCAGATTGCTTTCTTCGACCCAGGCGTGCAGTTGCTTCTGGCAGGCCAGGTAGGACTGCAAGCTGCGTCGATAGAACGGGTTGAGGTGCCAGGAAGGGTCCTTGAAACGCGCATCCTTGGGGCATGGCTGATGCACCGTATCGCCCAGCAATATGCGCCGCAGCTGCCCACCCAGGGCCAGCGCGTGGCGGGTACTGTGGATCGGCTGCTTAATGCCCTGGCGGGCCAGGGTGCTTAGGGTGGATAACAGGTTGCGACCGCGCAGGCTGCTTTGTTCGCTCTGTAGCACTGCGGCGGGGATGGGCAGGGCGCCCGCGACGGTTTTTTCTCGCATTACAGATCACACTCCATTGTTATTGCGACAGGGCGGCATGCGGCAAGAACAGGCGACGCGACACGGGTGCAGCCAGTTCCTTTGTGCACAGCCATAAGCCCTAGTCCGGCTTGGCTTGACGGTCAAGTCGCCAGACAGGTGTTGGCGCTATGACGGTATTGGTTGTCCTTTGTCTGCTGGTCATGTCGTTGGTTCAACCAACTCGACGGTCGCAGAAAATCCAGCAGTGCGTGGTGGCAGGCGTGCCAGGCCGCCTGGTGTTCCATGTCGAGGAAATGCCCGCTGTTGCTGATCACGCGGAACTGGCTTTGCGCAGCGTATTCGGCGAACAGGCGAGCGTCCGCCGCCGTGGTGTATTCATCCCGTTCGCCATTGATAAACAGCAGCGGAATGGTGATGGCTGCAGCACAGTTGAGATAGCCCTGGGTGTTCTGGCTTAGTACCTCGTGCACATGCCAGTGCATCTGCCGGTATTCATGCTCGTCCAGGCTGCTGATATGGCGATAGTTGAAGCGCTTGAACAGCGGTGGCAGGTGTTTGCCGATGCAGCCATTGATCAGCCGGCCGATTTGTTCGCGGTCGCACGCCTGCAAGTAGTTCAGGCCGTTTTGCAGGTAGTCGCGCATCGGCGGGTTGAGCCGCGCCGAGAACGAGGCGATCACTGCCTTCTCGATGCGCGGCGGGCGCTGGGCCAAGGCCAGCAAGGTGGCCGCGCCGCCCCAGGAAAAAGACAGCACATGGTCGGCGGCGAAGTGCTCGATCAGCTGCAGCAGTATCTCGGCTTCATCTTCCTTGCGCAGCGGTTGCTTATGCTGATTGTGCGGGCGCGACTGGCCGGCATAGGGCTGGTCGTAGAGCACCACATTGAAGTGCGGCCGCAGGTAACGCAGGGTCTGCGCGAAGGATGCGGTGGTGGCCAGCGAGCCGTTGACCAGAATGATGGTCTTGTCGGCGGTTGGGTTGCGATAGTGCTCGGTATGCACTCTGTACTGAGGGTGAATCTCGACGATGGCAGTTTCCGGTGTCATATCTCTAGCCTCCTGGCACGAGTTACGTCCGGCGCACAGCTGATTGTGCGCTGGGCGATGGAGCAGACAATGAAGCGCTGGCCCCCCAGGGGTGGTCAGAGGTCTTCGCAAATAAGCGGTTGGTATTGAATGACTGCACAGCTTTGTTAGTACCGCGCTTCACTGCATGGGTACTGCCCCAAAAACACGATACTGATAAGTCTGTATGTGACTGTACGGTCAGATTTAACCAGCTGCACGCGTGAGGAAGCAAGTCGGCCGGTTGTTTATTCTGTTTTTTAGCGCACGTTGCTGTTTATGAGGTGCTTGTGGCGGTGGGGCTCTGGCTTGCCCTAAACCTTGTTATTTACCCCGGCTTCGGGCAGGGTCGATGGATACTTTTCTGACAGGAGCGCCTTATGTCTGACCTCTACCCCAGCATCGATCCCGACGGCCTGATCGAATACTCGGTGGTCTACACCGATCGCTCCCTCAACCATATGTCGCAGTCGTTTCAGGGCGTGATGAGGGACATCTCCAGCACCCTGAAACAGGTTTACAACGCTCATGCCATGGCCATCGTTCCCGGTAGCGGCACCTATGGCATGGAAGCGGTGGCGCGCCAGCTGGCCAGCGGGCAGAAGTGTCTGGTGCTGCGCAATGGCTGGTTCAGCTACCGCTGGACGCAGATTTTCGAGATGGGCCAGATCCCCTCGGAATCAATTGTGCTCAAGGCACGGCCGATTGCCGAAGGCAGTCAAGCGGCCTTCAGTCCGCCGCCGCTGATTGATGTGCTGGCGACCATTGCTGCGGAAAAACCACAGGTGGTCTTCGCCCCGCATGTAGAAACCTCCTCGGGAATGATCCTGCCGGACGGTTATCTGCGCGCTGTGGCCGATGCTGTGCATGCAGTTGGTGGCCTATTTGTGCTTGATTGCATTGCTTCCGGCACCCTCTGGGTGGATATGCAGGCCTGCGGCATCGATGTGCTGATCAGCGCCCCGCAAAAAGGCTGGAGCGCTTCGCCATGCTGCGCCTTGGTGATGCTTAGTGAGGCCGCCCAGACTCGCGTCGAAGCCACCCAGAGCAGCAGCTTTGCCTGCGACCTGAAGAAATGGCTGCAGATCATGCAGGCCTACGAGCAGGGCGGCCACGCCTACCACGCCACCATGCCCAGTGACGCTCTGGCCCGCTTTCGCGATGCCATGCGCGAGGCCGAAGCCATCGGTTTTGCCACCGTGCGCCAGCAACAGCAGGAGCTCGGTGAGCGTGTGCGCGCCTTGCTAGCCAGCAAAGGGTTCAAGAGTGTTGCCGCCGAAGGCTTCGAAGCCCCTGGTGTGGTGGTTTGCTACACCTCTGATGGCAGCATCAAAAACGGCAGCAAATTTGCCGCCCAAGGTCTGCAGATCGCCGCCGGCGTACCGCTGCAGTGTGATGAGCCGGCGGATTTCCAGACCTTCCGCTTAGGGCTGTTCGGACTGGACAAGCTGGGCAACATCGAGCGCACCGTGACGACGTTGGAGCAGGCGCTGGATAAGGTGTTGGCGGGGTAGCGCAATAAAGAGACGAGCCCGGACTTGATGCCGGGCTAGCTCTTGTCGGTTTACGGGCGGCTTAAGATCGTAAGCAGCGGCTAGACAAAAGGCTGCCCGCCGAAGCCCCTGGGTAGCCGTTGTTGACCTGGTAGGTCGGTGAGCCGTTGTTGCCAGGATGCGCGCCAGTCATTGCTGGTGTGGGCGATCTTGGCTTTGCGTGCGGCTCTTCGCGCCGCGTTGCGCGCCGCTGTGCGATTTTCCTTAAACACTGCGGTGCCGCGGCAGCTGCGGCATTTCACCTGAGACAGTTCGGTGGTGGAACTGAGGTTGTTGCCATGGTGGCCGCAGGCGAGATGGCCGTCGACTCGGTAGTGAGTAACCATAGGTGTATCTCCTTGGCAAAGTATGCGCTGCGCAGCGTAGAACCCCGAGATCGCCAAAGACGTGATCGCTTGAGCGCGCTGCCATGGCGTCAATCACGCCGCAGCCGAGGGCCTTGACGGCCTTGCGCCTATGCAAGAAGACAGGGGTGGCCTAACCCCTGCCTGGATCGCAACCTCGTCGCCGGCTTGGACACGCTCCGGTTTTTCTCAGTCGCATCCCATCAGTGCTTTAGACCCCCGAGTCTGGAGTGGGTTCGCTGGCCAGGTCTCCAGCGCGTAGGATGGCTATCGCAGCGCTCAATGCCATCCTACGGTTTACCCGACCTTGACTGCCTGCAGGGTATAGCTCAGCGGCAGTCTTTGCGGCTGGTTGCTCAGCCGCCATTCGCCGTCTTCACCCAGAGTCATCTGGCCCGGTAGGGCTTCCCAGGGGATGCTGGTGTGTTCTTCAAGCAAGATCAGGCGCATGCCGTGGTGCAGCAGCGCTGTGATGATTTCGCCCAGGCCGTGATTCCATTCGTGGGTGGTGGTGGCGGTCAGTTTGCTGTCGCTGGCCACATAGCTGTACTCGTCATTCCAGACCTGCGGCTCGCTATGTTCGAAGTAGGAGTGGACCATCTGCAAGGCATCCTGGCAGTCCTGGTCGAGGGTCATCAGTACGGGATGCATCTCGCGCAGAAACAGGCGTCCGCCGGGCTTGAGCAGGGCGGCGACATTACGCGCCCAGTCATTAATATGCGGTAGCCAGTTCAGTGCACCAATGCCCGTATAAACCAGATCGAATGACTGCCCATTGAGCACCTTGGCGGCGTCGTAGACCGAGGCTTCGACGAACTGGATAGGCGTGTCGCAGGCGTTCGCCAATTGGCGCGCCTGCTCCAGCGAGGCCGGGGAAAAATCCAGGCCGCTCATCTGCGCGCCCAGGCGGGCCAGTGACAGGGTGTCGGTGCCGATATGGCACTGCAGGTGCAACGCGCGCAGGCCACGGATATCGCCAAGGCGCGGCAGATCAAAGCGCACCACTTCGGATAAATGCGCGGGCGAGGCGATAAACAGCTGAATTTGGTAGTCGGGCGACGCCGCATGCAAGGCGGCGCGCTCGTTCCAGTTGGCTTTGTTCAGGGCAAACGAGTCATCCATGACGGTATTCCATTCAATGTGCGGGGGAGTGCTTATCCAGCGCGCTCAGTATGGCGTGCGCGGCCTTGATTCTGGCAGCGTTGGGGTAGTTCTTGTTGGCCAGCATAACCAGGCCGAGGTCCTGGCTGGGGACAAACACCGCGTAGGCACCGAAGCCGCCGGTTGAGCCGGTTTTATTGAATAGGCTGCCACCCGGCTCGAGCTCTGGTGGCAGCAGGCGTGTTGCGGGTTGCGCTTCCAGGGCCATTGCTGGTGAATTGCCAGCTTGCAGGCGCTCCAGGCTGATCGGGTAGGGGTAGCGCTCCCAGCCGAGGCCCTGAGTCATTTCGCCAACGCGGTAATAGCCGGTGTGGGTAATGCCGATAGCGCGCTGCAGGTCAGGGTTGAGGCCGGCCGGGCTGAGATTGGCCTGGACAAAACGCAGCATGTCCTTGGCGTTGGTTTTCACTCCGTAGGCTTCGGCGTCGAGCATCCCTGGTGAGACGCGCAGCGGCTGGTTGTCCTTGCTGTAGCCGTGGGCATAGCTCGGCATCTGCGCCGCCGGCACCTGGATATAGCTGTGTGGCATACCGAGCGCGGGAAACAGCGTGCCCTCCATCAACGTGGGGAACGGCTGGCCCATGCTCTTGGCGGCTAGCAGGCCAAGCAGGCCGATGCTGGGGTTGGAATAGCGTCTGTGAGTTCCGGCGATATGTTCGGGCTGCCACTGGCGGTAATAGGCGAGCATGCTCGCCGGGTCGGTCACGTGGTCGGGGAACTGCAGCGGCAGCCCGCCGGCGGTGTAGGTGCCGAGGTTGAGCAGGCTGGCGTGTTCCAGCTGGCTGCCGCGCAGCTCGGGCCAGTGCTGGCCGGCGCTGCCCATCAGGGTCAGCTTGCCGGTAGTCTGGGCCAGTGCGGCGAGGGTGGCGGTGAGCGGTTTGCTGAGCGAGCCGATTTCAAACAGAGTATCGCTGGTCACGGGCTGTTGGTCGTCCAGCCGCGCCACGCCATAGTTGAAGTAGTGGGCCTGGCCGTTGTGGCTGATCGCCACGGCCATACCGGCGATGTCATATTCCGCCATCACCGGGCGGATGCTGGCGTCCACCAGCGACTGCAGTGTGTCGGCTGCGTGTGCGGCACTGCCGAATGCCAATGCGGCCAGCAGGGTCGGCAGGGTGCTGAGTTTTCCGTACATGCTTTGCAGGTTCCTTAGTTGTGGTGTGCGCGATGTGACCGCGCAGGCAGCGCTTTTATCCCAGCCTGCGGGCCTGCCAGACTTTGGCGGCGCTGTGGTGCAGGATGCCGTGGCGTCGGGCTAAGGCGTGGCGGTCCTTGTCGTAGCCACCGCCAATCAAACCTACCACCGGAATATCGCGGCTCAGGCAGTGGTTGAGTACGGCTTCGTCACGGGCGGCGATGCCGGCGTCAGTCAGGTTTAGGTAGCCGAGGGCGTCATGCTGGTGCACGTCGACGCCGGCGTCGTACAGCACGATATCCGGCTGATAAAGCGGTAGCAGGTAGTTGAGGCTGTCATCCACCACCTTTAAATACTCGTCATCGCCCATGCCGTTGGGCAGGGGAATGTCCCAGTCGCTGGCGGCCTTGCGTGTCGGGTAATTCTTTTCGCAGTGCAGCGACACGGTGATCGCCTCCGGGGTGTTTTCCAGCAGGCGCGCGGTGCCGTCGCCCTGGTGCACGTCGCAGTCGAAGATCAGCACGCGCTGGGCTTTACCGCTGGCCAGCAGATAATGACTGATCACTGCCAGGTCATTGAAGATGCAAAAACCGGCCGGGTGATCGTAATGCGCATGGTGGGTGCCGCCAGCCAGGTGACAAGCCAGACCATTCTGCAGGGTTTGCTCGGCGGCCAGCAGCGAGCCGCCCACGGCACGGATGGTGCGCTGCGCTAGGGCGGCGCTCCAGGGCAGGCCGAGGCGGCGTTGCTCTTCATAAGCCAGTTCGCCGCTGGCGAAACGCTGGATATAGGCCGGACAGTGGGCCAGGGCGAGTACCTCGGTTGGGCATAGTTCAGGGCGTAGCAGCTCGGCATCGGTGCTCAGGCCACTATCGACGAGGTGATCGCGCAGCAGGCGAAACTTCTCCATGGGGAAGCGGTGGTTGGCCGGGAAGGGTGGGCTGTAGTCGTCGTGATAGACCAGCGGCAGGCGCATGGTGGCGGGCTCAGGCGGAAGTGGCTGAAGTATGGAGGCAGGTTTATACGACACTCAAGCCCGGCTGCCGATTGGCCAGAATGCTGCCATTATTGTCCGCATCCATCTTTCAGTCGGGCCGACAAGTGTTGGCAAAGCCTTTACCATCTCGCCCCCAGTCAGGTGCGTTTACAGGAGAGCATGCATGAGTCAGGTGTTGAATGAGTTGGTCGCCCTGCTGACCCTGGAAACCATCGAAGAAAATCTATTTCGCGGTGTCAGCCAGGACCTCGGTTTTCGCCAGTTGTATGGCGGTCAGGTGCTTGGTCAGTGTGTCTCGGCGGCCAGCCAGACGGTGGATACCGCGCGGCATGTGCACTCCATGCACGGCTACTTCCTGCGCCCCGGCGATGCCACGCTGCCGGTGGTCTATCAGGTTGAACGCGTGCGTGATGGCGGCAGCTTCAGCACGCGGCGGGTAACCGCGATCCAGAAGGGCAAGCCGATCTTTACCTGCAGCGCCTCGTTCCAGTTCGATGAGGAGGGTTTTCATCACCAGAACCCGATGCCAGAGGTTCCGGGGCCTGAGGGGCTGAAATCGGAAACCGAACTGGCGCGCATGGTCGTCGATGCCTTGCCCGAGCGCATGCGTGAGCGGGCGGTGAGTGATAAGCCGATTGAGATTCGCCCGGTCACAGTGGGCAATCCCTTTGCGCCGAAACCCTGCGAACCGGTCAAACATGTATGGTTCCGCGCGGCTGGCGAGCTGCCGGATGATCCGCAGCTGCACAAATATCTGCTGGGCTACGCCAGCGACTTCAATCTGCTGACCACTTCGATGCTGCCGCATGGCGTCTCGGTGTGGCAGAAGTTTATGCAGGTCGCCAGTCTCGACCACTCGCTGTGGTTTCACGGCAATCTGCGCATGGACGACTGGCTGCTCTACAGCATGGATAGTCCCTGGGCCGGCAATGCCCGTGGCTTCTCGCGTGGCAGCATCTTCAATCGCCAGGGCCAACTGGTGGCCTCGGTCGCACAGGAGGGCCTGACCCGTGTGCGTGAGGACTGGAAGTGAGTCTGGGCGCTGCCCGTCATTGGGTGTTCGATATGGACGGCACCCTGACCCTGGCGGTGCACGACTTCGAGGCAATCAAGCGGGCGTTGGATATTCCCCTGGAAGACGACATCCTTGGCCATCTGGCGGCATTGCCTGCCGCTGTGGCTGCGGCTAAGCATGCTTGGTTGCTGGAGCATGAGCGCGAGCTGGCGCTGACCGCCGCGCCGGCTCCAGGGGCGATTGAGCTGGTGCGCGAGCTGCACCGGCGCGGCTGTCGCCTCGGTATCCTTACCCGTAATGCCCATGAATTGGCGCTGCTGACCCTGCGCGCCATCGGCCTGGATGACTGCTTTGCTGTGTCGGACGTGATCGGCCGCGATGAAGCGCCGCCCAAGCCTGATCCGGGCGGCTTGCTGCACCTAGCCCGGGCCTGGCAAGTGGCGCCAAGCGAGCTGGTGATGGTTGGCGATTACCGTTTTGACCTGGAATGCGCCCGCGCTGCCGGGGCACGCAGTGTGCTGGTGAACCTGGCGGAAAATTCCTGGCCGCAGTTGGTCGATCATTTCGCCGTGGATTGCAGGGCATTGCAGCAGGCGTTGTAGGGTGGCTCGGGGCGCGTCGCTAACGCTCTTTTTATCCCCCCATTCAGCTCCCCATTTTCAAGGGCTGCATTTGTAGGGTGGATGGCGCTCTTTTCATCCACCATGAGGTAACAACTGGTGGATGGGTGAGGCGTCATCCACCCTACGGGTTGGCTGTTTAATGGCAGCAGCCGGATTCCAGATCCTTGAGGATCGGGCAGTCCGGGCGGTCGTTGCCCTGGCAGTTTTCCATCAATTCCTTGAGGGTGTCGCGCAGGCCGCTGAGTTCGCTAATCTTGCGCTCCAGTTCGGCAATATGCCCTGCGGCCAGTGCTTTGACATCGGCGCTGGCGCGTTGGCGGTCCTGCCACAGGGCCAGTAGCTGGCTGACTTCGGCGAGGGAGAAGCCGAGATCGCGCGAGCGTTTGATAAACGCCAGGCGATGCAGGTCCTGCTGGCTGTACTGGCGGTAGCCGCTGTCCGTGCGGCCGGCCTCGGGTAGCAGGTCGATGCTTTCGTAGTAGCGAATCATCTTGGCGCTAAGGCCGGTTTTCTTGGCGGCTTGGCCGATATTCATCGTTGTGCTCCTACCCGGCGGCTTATTCGTAGTCTTTGGGTTTCCAGGTTTTCAGCAGCAAGGCATTGCTCACCACGCTGACGCTGGACAACGCCATGGCCGCGCCCGCGAGCATCGGGTTAAGCAGCCCAGCTGCCGCCAGTGGAATGCCGATCAGGTTGTAGGCGAAGGCCCAGAACAGATTCTGGCGAATCTTGTTGTAGGTGCGTTTGCTGATATCCAGCGCGTCGACAACCAGGCGCGGGTCGCCACGCATCAGGGTTATGCCGGCGGCGTGCATGGCCACATCGGTGCCGCTGCCCATGGCGATGCCGACATCAGCGGCGGCTAGCGCCGGCGCGTCGTTGATGCCGTCGCCAACCATGGCCACCACTGAGGTTTTCTTCAACTCACTGATGATTGCCGCCTTGTTCGCCGGCAGCACCTCGGCATGTGCGACGGTGATGCCTAGCGCTTGCGCCACGGCGTGTACGCTGCCTTTGTTGTCGCCGCTGATCAGGTGGCTGTCGATGCCTTGCGCGGTCAATGCGGCAATGGCCTGCTCCGCGCCGTCCTTGAGCGTGTCGCCAAAGGCAAACAGGCCGAGGACCTGCGGCTGTGGCGCTAACTCCGCCAGCCAGGACAGGGTACGGCCTTCGGCTTCCCAGGCCAGCGCTTCGGCGATCAACGTCTGGTTCTGTAGCCAGTGTTCTTCCAGCAGGCGCTTGTTGCCTAACGCCAGCTCTCGTCCGTCGATCTGGCCGGCAATGCCGCGTCCGGCCAGGGCTTTGCTATGGCTGACTTCAGCGAGTGTCAGGTGGTCTGCTGCACATTGATCCAGCACGGCTTTGGCCAGCGGGTGTTCGCTGCCGCGTTGCAGGGCTCCGGCCAGTTGCAGCAGTTGTGTGGTGTCGCCGTTGACGGCTTGCATGTGAGCGATGCGTGGCGAACCAGAGGTCAGCGTGCCGGTTTTGTCGAAAGCCACCAGATTGACGGCATGGGCTACTTCCAGGGCTTCGGCGTCCTTGATCAGGATGCCGTGGCGCGCCGCCACCCCCGTGCCGGCCATGATTGCCGTGGGGGTGGCCAGGCCCAGAGCGCAAGGGCAGGCAATCACCAGCACCGCTACGGCGTTGAGCAGGGCACTTTCAAACCCAGCACCGAGTTCTAGCCAGGTTATCAGGGTGGCCAGGGCGATCAGCAGTACGCTGGGCACGAAGATCCGGCTGACTTTATCCACCAACTTCTGGATCGGTGCCTTGGCGGCTTGGGTGTCTTCGACCAGTCGAATAATTTGCGACAGTACGGTCTCCGCACCCAGTGCTGTGGTTTCGATCAGCAGACGGCCCTCGCCATTGATCGATCCGGCCGTTATTGGGTCTCCCGGCTGCTTGGGCAGTGGCAGGCTTTCACCGCTGATCAGCGCTTCGTCAGCATGGCTTTGACCTTCCTGCACCACACCATCGACCGGAAAACGCTCGCCCGGTTTGACCACAATGCGGTCGCCTAACTGTAACTCGCCAATGCTGATCCACTGCTCGCTGCCGTCTTGCAGGCGCAGGGCACGTTCAGGGCGCAGGGCCTGCAGGGCGCGGATGGCACTGCTGGTCTGGCGCTTGGCGCGGCTTTCCAGGTATTTGCCGAGCAGGATCAGGGCAATGATAACCGCCGAGGCTTCGAAATACAGGTGGGCCACTTCGCCGGCTGGAGTGACTGCCCACTGATACAGGCTCAGGCCATAGGCGGCGCTGGTGCCGATGGCCACCAATTGATCCATATTCCCGGCACGGGCACGCAGAGCGCTCCAGGCCGCGCGGTAGAAGCGTGCACCGAAGATAAATTGCACCGGTGTAGCCAGGGCGAACTGTGCCCAGGCTGGCAGCATCCAGTGCAGACCGAGGGGTTCGACAAGCATCGGGATGACCAGTGGTACGGTCAGCACAATGGCCAGCAGCAGGGACCAGCGCTCGCGCAGCAGGTGCTCTTCGGCGGCTGGCTTGGCCTGTACGGCATCGTCCAGCAGGCTGGCACGGTAGCCAGCCTGGCTGACGGCCTGTAGCAGGGGAGTGTGATCAGTGCCGCGCAGTACCTGCAACAGTGCGCGTTCGCTGGTCAGGTTGACATTGGCCGAGAGCACGCCTGGCTGTTGCGCCAGAGCCCGCTCGATGCGTCCTGCGCAGCTGGCACAGGTCATACCGGAAAGAGCTAGCTCCAGGCGCTCGCTGGGCACCTGATAACCGGCTGCGCTGACGGCGTTGACCAGTTGTTCCAGGCTGTCGGCAGGCGCTTCGACGCGGGCCTGTTCACTGGCCAGGTTGATGCTGACGCTGGCGACATCGGCCACCTTGGCCAGTGCGCGCTCGATCCGCTCGGCGCAGCTGGTGCAGGTCATGCCGCTGATTGGCAGGTTGAAGGTGGTGAGGCTGGACATGGGTGGTCCTCCATTGAGTTCCAGCACAGGATCGACCTTGCCATGCTGGTAAGGTCAAGATCTTTTATCCCTTGACCTTACCCTTATGGCAAGGCCAACACTCGGCTATCCGTTTACCATGGCGACTTATTTATTCAGGAGGTTGTTTATGCAGGTTTCTCAGGTTCACGCATTCCGGGTCGATGGCATGACCTGCCAGGGTTGCGTAAAGACCATCACCGAGGCGCTCAAAGCCTGTGACCCGGCAGCTGATGTGAAAGTGAAGTTTCTCGGTGGCGAAGTGCGAGTGAGCAGCAGTGTGCCGGTTGATCAACTGATGGTGGCCATCGTCGAGCAGGGTTACGGCGTCAGCTTGGCGTAAGCACTGCAACGTCTGGCCAGTCGCGGATCAACCCGCGAAAGCAGGCGTCGACCATGGGCGCGGTGTCGCTGAGTGGGTCGAACAGATTGGGGTCGCGCGACCAGTCGTGGAACAAACCGACTATCAAGGCATGCACGGTGCGCGCGGCCAGGCGCGGCGTCAGCCCTTCATACAAGCGCAGGCGCACTGACGGCGTGTTGAACTGCTGTTCGCAGAGCGCGATAAACAGGTTGATAAAGGCTTCTTGGCGCTCTTCGGCCTCGCGCAGTTCTTCGGTGAACTCACACCTGCGTAGCAGGATGGTGAAGATGCGTTTCTTCTGTGGCTCGCGCGCTAGGTTCTCGATGGCCTCGATACATAGCTCGCGCAGGGTCTGTAGCGGGTCGTGTTCAGGGCAGCCGCGCATGCGTTCGGCCAGCTGTTCCGGCGGCAGCCGCACCTGATTGAGCATGGCGTTGAACAGGTCGGCCTTGTTGGCAAAGTGCCAATACACCGCACCGCGTGTTACTCCGGCATGCCGGGCGATGTGCTCCAGACTGGTATGCGCTACGCCCTTTTCCAGAAACAGCGTTTCGGCGGCATCAAGGATGGCGCAACGGGTTTTCTCGGCTTCTTCTTTGGTTCGGCGCATGGCAGCAGGCGTATTTCTGGCTAGGCTGAGCACAAAGTGTAATGAACTTAAGGGTAATGTTCTATTTACAAACACTTGTGTATGTAACTAGCATTGCCGGTCTCAAACGTTGCGCCCCGCGTTTATTCGGAGACACCCATGTTTTTTCCCCGTCGTCTGCCGGTCACTGCCGGTTCCTTGCTGTTGGCTATTCTGGCCACTCCGCTGTTTGCCGCCGATGCTCCGCCAGCACCCGAGGTGGTAGTCGAAACGGTTAAGGCCGAGGCTCTGCCGCTGGAGCTTGAATATTCCGCGCGTACGGCCGGTTTTCGTGAAGTGCAGGTGCGGGCCCAGGTCAGTGGCATTCTGCAGGAGCGCACTTATCTGGAGGGGAGTCAGGTCAAGCAGGGCCAGGTGATGTTCCGCATCGATCCGCGCACCTACCAGGCCGCGCTGAGCCGCGCCAAGGGCGCGTTGGCGCAGGAGCAGGCGCGTTATCGACAGACCGAGCGCGACCTCAAGCGCATCCGCGAGCTGCAGAAAAAGGGTTTTGCCAGTGAGAGCGAGCTGGACAATGCTGTCTCCAACTTCGAGCAGAGTAAGGCCAATATTCAGGCTGCCGAGGCCGAGGTGCAGTCCAAGCAGATCGACCTCGACTACACCACGGTGAAAGCGCCCATCTCCGGCATCACCAGTAAAGAGACCGTTTCCGAAGGCAGCCTGATGGTAGCCGGTGATCCGAATGCCAGCCTGTTGAGCAACATCACCCAGCTGGACCCGATCTACGTCAACTTCGCCGCACCAGACTCCGATGTGGAAAGCGTGCGCAGCGGCTTGCAAAACGGCAGCCTGGTGCTGCCGGAAGACGGCAAGATGGGCGTGCAGATCAAGCTCGGTAACGGCAGTATCTACCCGCTGGAAGGCAAGGTGGATTTCACCGATAGCCTGATTGATCGCGGCACCGGCACCGTCAGCGCTCGCGCGGTGGTGCCTAACCCGGATCAGACGCTGTTGCCGGGCCAGTTCGTTCGTGTGCAGGTCAAGGGCTTGAGCATTCCCAACGCCATGACCCTGCCGGAACGCGCAATTGCCCAGGGCCCAAGTGGCACTTTTGTCTACGTAGTGGACGATGGCGGTGTGGCGCGTGTGCGTCAGGTCACCACCGGGCACACTGCCAACGGGCGCTGGGTGATTGTTTCCGGTATCAGTGTTGGTGATCGGGTGATCGTCGAGGGCTTGCCGAAGGTGCGTCCGGACAGCCCGGTAAAAGTTGCCGCCCCAGCTGCCAGCCAATCCTAAGGAGCGTCTCCGGTGATCTCACGCTTCTTTATCGACCGTCCGGTATTTGCCGCGGTCATCTCGATCATCATCGTGCTGGCGGGCCTGATGGCCATGCGCTCGTTGCCGATCGCCCAGTACCCGCAGATCCTCCCGCCGCAGGTTTCGGTCAGCGCCAGCTACGCAGGCGCCAGCGCCCAGGTGATTGCCGAGACGGTGGCCGCGCCGCTGGAACAGTCGATCAACGGCGTTGAAGGGATGATCTACCAGCAGTCCAACTCCGGCGGCAACGCCATGAGCCTGTCGGTGTATTTCGAGGTGGGCCGTGACCCTGATCAGGCCACCATTGACGTCAACAACCGCGTCCAGGCCGCCCTGGCCAAACTGCCGGAAGAAGTGCGCCGGCAGGGCGTCAAGGTGCAGAAAAAGTCCTCGGACATTCTGCAGGTCGTGACCCTATACTCGCCGGATGGCTCGCGCGATCCGGTGTATATCAGCAACTACGCGCTGATCAATGTGATCGACGAGCTCAAGCGCCTGCCGGGTGTGGGTGATGTCAGCCAGTTCGGCTCGAAAGACTATTCCATGCGCATCTGGCTGCGCCCGGACAAGCTGGCGCAATACAACCTGACGCCGACTGATGTGGTCAATTCGATCCGTGAGCAGAACTCGCAGTTTGCCGCCGGTAGCTTCGGTCAGCAGCCGCTCAAGCAGGAGCAGGATTTCACCTACACGGTGACCACCCAGGGCCGGTTTACCGACCCGAAGGAATTTGAAAACGTCATTCTGCGTACCGATGACACCGGCGCCAGCCTGTTGCTCAAGGATGTTGCGCGGATCGAGCTGGGCGCACAGGACTACTCGCTGATGACCTCGCTCAACGGTCAGCAGAACGCTGCCTTTGGCGTGTACCTGCAGCCTGGCGCGAATGCCCTAGATACTGCCGAAGCGGTCAGCAAAACCCTGGAGCGGCTATCAAAGAACTTCCCCAGCGGCATGACCTATAAGGTGCCGTACGACACCACCAAATTCGTTCAGGTATCGATTGAGGAGGTGATCCACACCTTCTTCGAGGCTTTGATCCTGGTAGTGCTGGTGGTGTTTATATTCCTGCAGAACTGGCGCGCCACGCTGATCCCGGTACTGGCGATTCCAGTCTCTCTGGTCGGCACGTTCGCCGGTATGTATATGCTCGGTTTCTCGATCAACCTGCTGACGCTGTTCGGCATGGTTTTGGCCATCGGTATCGTGGTGGACGACGCCATTGTGGTGATCGAAAACGTCGAGCGGGTAATGGCCACCGACAAGATCGGTCCGCGTGAGGCGACCATCAAGGCCATGGAGGAAGTGACCGGGCCGATCATCGCCATCGTTCTGGTGCTGTGCGCGGTGTTCGTGCCGGTGGGCTTCCTCGGTGGTCTGGCTGGGGAAATGTATAAACAGTTCGCCATCACCATTGCCGTGTCGGTGGTAATCTCCGGCATCGTCGCCCTGACCTTGAGCCCGGCACTCTGCGCCTTGCTGCTCAAGCCAGGGCACCATGAACCGGCAGCGCCGTTCCGTGCCTTCAACCGGGTCTTCGACAAGTTGACCAGCGGTTACACCGCCGGTGTGCGGTTTTTCCTCAAGCGCTCGGCGGTCGGTCTGTTGCTGTTTGGCGCGATGATTGCGGTGATGGTGTTGCTGTTCAGTCGGGTGCCGAGCGCCCTGGTGCCCAATGAAGACCAGGGCTATGTGATCAACGCCTACTTCTTACCGCCTGCTGCCTCGCTGACTCGCACCGAGAAACTTACCGGTGACGTGACCCAACAGTTGATGAAGCATCCGGCGGTGCAGGATGTAGTGACCTTCGCCGGCTTTGACGTGCTGACGTTTGGCACCCGCAGCAACGCCGGGGTGTCCTTCGTGCCGCTGAAAGACTGGAGCGAACGCACCACGCCTGAACTGGACGCGCGCAACCTGACTGGCGAATTTATGGGCATGGGCGCCGCGCAGAAAGATGGCGTGGTACTCACCTTCAACCCGCCACCGATCACCGGCATGAGCACCACCGGCGGTTTCGAAGGCTTTATTCAAGATCGCAGTGGCGGCACCACCGCGCAACTGGCCGAGAAGGTTCAGGCCTTCCTCGCCGCCGCGGCAAAACGCCCTGAACTGGCTGGGGTACAGAGCACCTTCAGCGCCAACGTGCCGCAGTACTTTATCGACCTGGACCGGACCAAGGCGCGCGCCCTGGGTGTGGCGGTGAATGATGTATTCACTGCGATGCAGGCCACGTTCGGCAGCTACTACGTCAACGATTTCAGTCTGTATGGGCGTACCTTCCAGGTCAGCCTACAGGCCGAAGCGGAGTTCCGCAGCAAGCCGGAAGACCTGTCCCAGGTCTATGTGCGCGCGGGCAGTGGTGAGTTGGTGTCGCTGGCCAGTCTGGTCAAGGTTGAGCGGATTCTTGGCCCGGATACCTACGCACGCTTTAACGTCTATCCGGCGGCGAAAATCCTCGGCGGGCCGGCTCCAGGCTTTAGCTCTGGTCAGGCGTTGAGCGCGATTCAGGAAGTAGCGGAGGAAGTGCTCGGCAGCGATTACAGCATTGGCTGGACCGGCTCGGCCTTCCAGGAAGTGGCCTCGCAAGGTTCGGGCAGCAGTGCCTTTGTCTTCGGTCTGATTATGGTGTTCCTGATTCTCGCCGCGCAGTATGAGCGCTGGACGCTGCCGCTGGCAGTGGTCACTGCGGTGCCGTTCGCGGTGTTCGGGGCGATTCTCGCAGTGTGGTTGCGCGGCATCGAGAACGATCTGTACTTCCAGGTCGGCCTGGTCACTCTGATCGGTCTGGCGGCGAAGAACGCTATCCTCATTGTCGAGTTTGCGGTGCTCAACCGGCACCAGGGCATGGGCATCTTCGAGTCTGCGCTGGAAGCCGCGCGCCTGCGTTTCCGCCCGATCATCATGACCTCACTGGCGTTTATTCTTGGTGTTGTGCCGCTGGCGATCAGCTCGGGCGCAGGTTCGGCCAGTCGTCATTCGATCGGTACCGGGGTGATCGGCGGGATGATGGCAGCGACCTTCCTGGCAATCTTCCTGATCCCGATGTTCTACCTGCTGGTGGAGTCGCTGGCAGAGAAAATCGGCAAAGGTCGGAAAAAGGCCGATACCTCGGTTTGATCAGCAGTCCGCTGGTAAGGGCAAACCGTAGCCCGGATGCAATCCGGGAGCGGTTTGTCAGCCCGCTGTAGCTTGGGGTTATCGGGCTATAGCGGCTTTCTCTGTCATTACATCTCTGGACACCCATGCCGTTACGTCTTCTGCTTATTCTTGGCGCGCTTAGCGCCTTTGGCCCGTTGGCTATCGATTTTTACCTGCCGAGCTTTCCGACCCTGGCGCGTGCGTTCTCCACCGATGTTGAGCATGTGCAGCAGTCGTTGGCCGCCTATTTTGCTGGCCTCGCCATCGGCCAGTTGGTGTACGGACCGCTGGCCGACCGCTTTGGTCGGCGCAAGCCGCTGCTGGTTGGGGTCATGCTGTTCAGCCTGGCGTCGTTGGCCTGCGCCCTGGCGCCTAGCTTGGAATGGTTGATTGGCGCGCGTTTTGTGCAGGCGTTGGGCGGTTGCGCCGGGATGGTGGTGTCGCGGGCAGTGGTGCGTGATCTGTGTGACCCGATCAGCTCGGCCAAGGTGTTTTCTCAACTGATGCTGGTGATGGGCTTGGCGCCGATTCTTGCGCCTTTGGGCGGTGGGCTGCTGCTTAGCACTCTGGGCTGGCCGTCGATCTTTATCAGCCTGATGCTATTCAGCTTTATCTGTCTGTTGGCGGTGGCCCTGTGGTTGCCGGAAACCCTGGCCAAGGATGTACCCCCCGCGCCTTTGCGCGGCGCGCTGGGGGAGTACAAGCGGCTGTTCGCTGATCTGCCATTTATGGGTTATGCACTGACCGGGGGCTGTGCGATTGCCGGAATGTTTGCCTATATCGCTGGTTCGCCGTTCGTGTTTATCGAGCTGTATGGCATTCCTGCAGAGCATTACGGCTGGTTGTTCGGCAGTAATGCCCTGGGCTTTATTCTGGTGGCGCAACTCAATGCCTGGCTGGTTGCGCGGCATGGGCCTGCGTATTGGTTGGGCAAGACCGTGTGGTTCTACCTGACTTGTGGCCTGGCACTGGTGCTGGTTGCTCTGGCCAAGCCGCAAGTCTTGTGGCCGCTGCTGATTCCACTGTTTGGCTGCATTGCCAGCCTGGGCATTCTGCTGCCCAACGCTTCGGCCTGTGCCATGGCCGGGCAGGGCAGGCATGCCGGCAGTGCCTCGGCGTTGCTCGGTAGCCTGCAATTTGTTATCGCTGCCAGTGCCGCCGCCATGGTGGGTGTGCTGCATGACGGCAGCGCCTGGCCGATTGCCGTGGTGATCTTCGGTTGCGGGGTATTGGCCGTGAGCTTTTCCCTGTTTACCCGCTGGGTCGAGCGCGGCGCGATCCGCTCATAGGCTTAACTTGCAGCTCGCTGCTGTTCGAATGGCAGCATATGCGGCGCGCTCAGGCGCGCTTGCAAGGTGCTGACAAACTGGCGAGCCTCGCTTTCATTGCGAAAGGTCACGCTCTGCGTGCCAAGGCATACCTGCCATCCAGAACCTGTAGATGTTTTTACCGATTGGACCATGACGTTCATCGTCGAGACTCCTCTGCAAGAGAGGCCAGTCTAGTCGCTCAATGTGAACCTCCATTGACCTGCAACAAGTCAATCACGGCTAGTGCGCCGTTGGTCAGCTTTGCTCACGTTGCCGATATTGAACCTGATGGCGCTCATTTACGTCATGCAAGCTGCCGTGCAGGCTGTGTTCCGGCAGGCTCAGGTTGAGCTGCACTTCAACGCGGCGCGTCTGGCCGCTACTAGTGAGCAGCTGGCATTCCAGGCGCAGGCTGCTCAGTTTGCCGCTACGCAGCTCTTGCAGGCGTTGGTGCAAGGTGCCTTGGTTCAGTTCCGGCATAAAGCGCTGTAACGGGCTACCCAGGCTTTCGTGAATCGGGTAGCCGCTGATCTGCGTCCAGGCCGGGTTGAGAAAGCTCAGTTTGTCGTCGGCATCGGTGATAAAAATCGCATCGCCGAGTTGCTCGACCAGAGAGCGATAGCGGCTTTCGCTGATCTGCAGTTCGCTGTCGATTTTCTTCTGCTCGGTCAGGTCGATATCGACGCAGTACAGCTCCAGCTGATCAAGGCTATTGCGCAGCATCAGGTGGCTGGAATAGACCCATACCAGGCTGCCGTCCTTGCGTTGCAACTGCACCTCGGCGGCGGGAATCGGCGGGCCGCCGAGTTGCCACAGGTTGATCGCGCTGGCCACCTTGCTGCGCGCCGCAAGCGGCACGATCAGCTCTTCCAGGCGGCGCCCCATCACCTCATGCACCGCATAGCCATAGAGCAAGGTGCTGGCCTGGTTCCAGTAAATCACCCGGCGCTCGCGGTCGTAGCCCTGCACGGCAATCCGTGGTGTCTGCTCGAATAACTGACGAAAGCGCTGCTCGCTTTCGCGCAGAGCGCTCTCGTCACGTTTCTGCGCGCTGATGTTCTGTACGGTACCGAGGACGCGGCCATGCTCATCGACTTCGCCGCGTAGCATCAGCCAGGTGGGCTGATGTGGCTGGGCCTGTAACAGGCGGGCACTCACCATTATCGGGTGGCGCCCCTCCAGCAAAGCCAGCAGGGCGCGTTGCACGGCCGAGCGTTCGGCGGGGTGCAACCAGCTGAGCAGCTGGTTGATGCTGCATTGCTGGTTGTCAGAGACGCGGCCGAGCAGGCCGAGGGCTTCTTCGCTCCAGTGGAAGCCATCACGGTATTCCCAGCTACCGAGCCCGGCGTTGCGTTGCGTGTGTTGCAGCAGGCGGCTGTTGTGGGTGAGTTTTTCCAGTAGTTGGCGTTGCGCCTGCCGGTCACGCAGGCTGAGCAGGAAGATCAACCCGCTGCTGAGCAGAATAAACAGCAGGCCTTTGCCGGTTTGCAGCTCGGCCACAAGCTCGCTGTCCTTGATGAGTGCGTGCAGCAGGTAGTCGCTGCCGAAAATCCACAGGGCGCTGAACAGGATGTATACGCCAGCCAGGCGCAGTGAGCCTTGAAGATCGGGTCGCATCCCTTACCGCCAATGGCTAGCCAGGTCGAGATAACTGAGTGGGGTTGCCTGAAAAGAGGCAATGTCCTGAGTCTAGCCGGCCCTTGGTCGAATGCAGGCCGCGCGATAAAAAGCTGCCCGGCTACGCACAATGTGAGCCGGGAGCCTTTGCGCCCTTAAAAACCTTCGAGAACGATCTTGCCCTTGGCTGTACCGCTTTCCAGCAGGGTATGGGCGCGGCGCAGGTTGGCAGCATTGATGCTGCCGAAATGCTCCCCCAGGGTGGTGCACAGAGTGCCGGCATCCACCAGTTCGGCCACCCGATCCAGCAGGCGGTGCTGTTCGATCATGTCGGCGGTCTCGAACAGCGAGCGGGTAAACATCAGCTCCCAGTGCAGCGACAGGCTTTTGCGTTTGAGTTGCATGATGTCCAGCGGCTGCTCTGGGTCGTCGATCAGCGCCAGGCGACCTTGTGGGGCCAGGGCTTCGACCAGCTGTGCGAAGTGCTGGTCGGTCTGGGTCAGGCTGGCGACGTGAGTGACCTGATTGATGCCGATACGTTGCAGCTCCTCACTTAGCGGCTGGCGATGGTCGATCACATGGTGTGCGCCCAGCTGGCGAACCCAGGCTTGGGTTTCCGGACGGGAGGCGGTGCCGATCACCGTCAGACCCGTGAGTTGACGGGCCAGCTGCACCAGCACCGACCCTACGCCGCCTGCAGCACCAACTATCAGTAAGCTCTGACCCAGGTCTGCGTTGCCCTGGGTGACCTGCAAACGCTCGAACAGTAATTCCCAGGCGGTGGTCGCAGTCAGCGGCAGGGCGGCTGCTTCGGCAAACGGCAGGCTTTTGGGCATAAGCCCGACGATGCGCTCATCCACCACATGCAGTTCGCTGTTGGCCCCGGCGCGGTTGATCGCCCCGGCGTAATACACCCGATCGCCGGGTTGGAACAGACTGACCTCGCTGCCGACTGCTTTGACGATGCCGCTGGCATCCCAACCGAGCACCTTGGCGGCGCCGTCGGTTGGGGCGACGTTGCGGCGGATCTTGGTGTCCACCGGGTTGACCGAAATGGCCTTGACCTCGACCAGCAGGTCGCGCGGGCCGGGCGTTGGCGCAGGCAGTTCCACATCCTGCAGGGCGTCAGCGTGGTCGGCGGGCAGGGACTGGTAATAGGCGACAGCTTTCATGAGGGCTCCTTAGAGAATGCGCTGCATCAGTTGATGATCGACCTGTTCCAGCAGGCTGCCGCAGGTCTGGCCGAAGTGCAGAAAATGCGCGGTTTGCTGATGCGCGCTGAGGGCGGCTGCGTCCTGCCATTGCTCAACCATGATGAAACGGTTGGGCTGCTCCTGATGCAGGTGCAGGTTGTATTGCAGGCAGCCGGCTTCGGCCTGGCTGGGCGGCACCAGCTGGCGCAGACCGGCTTCAACCGCCTCGGCCTGGCCAGGGCGGGCGGTGATGGTGGCAATCAGGGTGAGTGGGCTCGACATGGCTGGGCTCCGGTTCAAGATGTGGCCATGCTCGATTATTTGATTGACGAGAAAAACTGCCCGCTACTAGAGTCTCTTTCAATATTTTTTTGATAATGAGTCGCCATGCTGCGTTTTGATGATCTGCAGTTGTTTGTTACCACCGCTGATCTGGGCAATCTCTCGGCGGCCGCGCGGCGTCTGGATATTTCTCCGGCGGTGGCCAGTGCCGCGCTCAAGCGTCTGGAACAACAGCTGGAGGCGCGCCTGTTTAGCCGCTCCACCCGCAGCCTGCGCCTGACGCCTGAGGGCGAGCTGTTTCTCGGTCATGCACGGCTGGCCCTGCAGAGCCTGGATGACGGCCGGCAGCAGTTAGCCGGCAGCAAGGTCGGTATCAGCGGGCCGTTGCAGCTGTCCGCGCCATCGGACTTTGGCCGGAATACCTTGCTGCCCTGGCTGGATGAATTTCAGCAGGCGCACCCGCACGTGCAGTTGCGACTGCTGCTCGGTGATCGGGTGGCCGATCTGTTCCGCGAACCGGTGGATATCGCCCTGCGTTACGGCGCACCGGAGGACTCCAGCCTGGTTGCCTTGCCCGTGGCTGCGCTGAATCGCCGTGTACTGTGCGCCGCGCCGCAGTATTTACAGCAGCATGGCGCGCCGCAGTCGGTGGAGGAGTTGGCCGAGCACAACTGTTTGCTCTATATGCTCGGCGGCCGGCTGCATGACCGCTGGCGCTTCAGCGACGGCAAGCGCGAGCAGGGCATCAGCGTCAAAGGCGACCGGGTCAGTGACGATGCCGATGTGGTGCGGCGCTGGGCGGTCAGCGGCGCCGGGCTGGTGTACAAGTCCTGGCTGGATGTGGTCGGCGATGTGCGTGCCGGGCGGCTCCAGGTGTTGTTGCCTGATTTGCGCGGCGAGCTGACCCCGCTCAACCTGATTTGCGCGCACCGGGCGCAACTGAGCAAGCCGGTGTTGCTGCTGCGTGAGTTCGTGCAGCTAAGGTGTACAGAGTTGTTGGCGGATCCCCCGTGGCCGAACTAAGATTGCCGCCAGCGCGCTGCGGCAATCCATCGCAGTGCGGCTGTGTCACCTGCGCCCCAGAGCAATGCTAGAGTCGCGCCCCATGAAAATGACCCGTACTGACCGTCGCTTACTGGCCTGGATGCTGTATTTCAGCGTCCTGTTCAGCGCGTTCGCCTGCAGTATTGGTCACGGGCAGATGGCCGGTCTGCAGCTCAGCGGGCTGAGCAGCCAGTACTGCTCCTTTGAGGGTAACTTCGGTGCCGGTGCGGACCTGGATGGCTCCGGCGTTGTTGCACCCAATCCCGCCACCGGCTCCGGTTGCTCCCTGAGTTCCACGTTCAGCGCGATCATCCTGGCGGCGTTCTTCGGTTTGCTGGGCTTGCTGGCCCCCAGCCGCGCGCCACTGCTGACGTTCTTCTTCACGCCGCGACTGGTCCGCTATCTCTGGCCTTCGGCCAATCCCCGCGCGTCCCCCTTTCTGGCTTGAGTTGCCTTGGCTGCGGCAGCGTTTGCCTGCTGCGCTTATTACTTGAGACCAGATAAAAACTGCGTTTGTCGGTGCCCAAAGCCTGCATTTAGGTGGCACTTGATAGGCCGAAGTTGGGGAAGTTTATGCGTCAGATATCCGTAGTCAGTCTGCTGGCCGTCAGTGTCAGCCTGGCCAGTTCCGCCTTTGCCGAGCATCTCAAGCTGGAAGACAGCACTGTGATCGGTCAGCAGCATGGGGATGCTACTGCGCCGAGCATTGCCGAAAAGCGCGCCGAGTTTGCGCGGATTCCCGGTGGTGCCAGTGTCGTCGATGCCGAAACCTACAAGACCGGCCGCGCCAGCTCGCCGCAGGATGCCCTGGGCCAGGCCACCGGCGTGTATATCCAGTCGCGCTCGGGGGCCGAGGAATCGCGCCTGTCAATTCGTGGCTCGGGCCTGCAACGGACCTTCCACCAGCGCGGCATTCTGCTGATGCAGGACGGTGCGCCGCTGAACCTGGCCGATGGCAGTGGTGACTTCCAGAGCATCGAGCCGATTGCCCTGGACCATATCGAGGTCATGCGCGGCGCCAACGCCTGGCGCTATGGCGCCGCCAACCTGGGCGGGGCGATCAACTTCGTCACCCCCACCGGCAAGACCGTACCCAAGCTACAGTTGCGTAGCGAGGCCGGCAGCTTCGACTACCAGCGCATCTTCGGCGCCGTGGCTGAAGACTTTGGCGATTGGGACGCCTACCTGAGTTTTTCCGATTATTCCCAGGACGGTTTCCGCGATCACGCGCGCCAGGAAAACCAGCGCTATTTCGCCAATCTCGGCGGGCGCATCAACGAGCGCTTGTCGACCCGCTTCTATATCAGCCACGTGGAAACCGATTCGGAAATCCCCGGCAGCCTGACTAAGGCGCAGCTGCGGCGTAACCCCGAGCAGGCAGCGCAGAGCACCGTGACGGGCGATAACAAGCGCGATTTCACCCTTAACCGCGTCGGCAATATCACCACCCTGCAACTGGATGGCGGGCACAGCCTGGAACTGTCGAGTTTCTACAGCGAGAAATCGCTGTGGCACCCCATCTTCCAGGTGCTGGAAGTCGACAGCGAAGATGTCGGTGTACGACTGACCCACAAGTGGCACAGCAGCGAGGGTTGGCGCTGGAGCGGCGGCGTGGAGGCACTGCAGGGCCGCAACCACACTGAAAACCATGTCATCGTGCTGGGTAAGCGCGGCAATCGGGTGGACCGTCAGGTACAGACCGCGCGCAGCCTGAATGCCTTTACCGAGCTGGAAGTGCCGTTGGCCGAGGACTGGGCGCTGATCGGCGGCCTCACTTGGCTGCACAGTGAGCGCGATATCGATGACAAGTTGAAAAGCAGCTTCAACTTCGTCGGTATCCCGACTGGCTTTCAGGATGCTTCATTCAACCGCAGCTACAGCGCACGCATCGGCCGTATCGGCTTGCGCCACGACCTGACAGATGGCGTGCAGCTGTTTACCAACCTCAGCCAGAGCTACGAGCCGCCGACCTTCAGCGAGCTGACCGGTGGCGCCATCGTCACCGAGAACGAGGCGCAGAAGGCCACCACCCTGGAAGCCGGTATGCGCTTTAAACAGGGCAACCTGGACGTGGATCTGGCGGTGTACCGCAGCGAGATCCGCGACGAGTTGCTGGGTTACGTCAACCCGCTCAATCCGACTCAGGTGGTCACCACCAACGCCGACCGCACCGTGCACCAGGGCATCGAGTTTGGTGCGGCCTGGCAATTGGACGAGGTGGTATTGCGTGGCCAGTACCTGTTCAACGACTTCCGCTTCGACAACGACCCGGCCTATGGCAACAACCGCATCGCCGGTGTGCCGAGCCAGTTCCTCAAGGGTGAGGCGCTGTGGCAGCGCAATGGCTGGTATGCCGGCCCAACCGTCGAGTGGGTGCCGGTGCACTACGCCGCCGACCACGCCGAGTCGCTGTATGCCGAGGCTTATGCGATCTGGGGGCTGAAGGGCGGTTATCGTCCGCGTGAAGGCCTGGGCTTTTTTGTCGAAGGGCGCAACCTCTCGGACAAGACCTATATCGCCACCACTGGTGTTGTGGCTAACGCCAATGGCCAGGACGCGGCGCTGTTTATGCCTGGTGACGGTCGCAGCCTGTACGTCGGCCTGGAGTGGAAGCTTTGACCGCGGCACTGCCAACGCATCAGCTGCCCCGTCAAGCCTGGCGCCAGCGCCTGCTGCGGCTTATGCCGTGGCACAAGCGCCTGGCACTGCTGGCCTGCCTGGGCATCTTCAGCTGGGCGGGCAGCGGCATGTTGCACCCGCTGATGGGCTATTTGCAGCTGCGCCCGCAAACCATGGCCACGCCGCAACAGGCGCTGCCGCTGGACAACCTGCGCAGCCCTGCGCAAGTGCTCGGGGCTGCGGGTATTGCACAGGTGCAGGGCTTGCGCCTGCTGGTGCTGAGTGGTGAGCCGTACTACCAGGCACGTCTGGCCGGTGAGCTGCAGCCGCGTTATTGGCATGCACGCAGTGGTCAGGCGGTCGAGCTGGCCGGAACCCATGCCGAAAGCCTGGCGCGGCATTACCTGGGCAGCGACGAGCAGCTGGCCTACGTCGGCAGCATCGAGCGGTTCACTGGCGAATACGCTTTTATCAATCGCCTGCTGCCGGTGGCGCGGGTCGACACCCAGCGTGACGACCATTTACGGCTGTATGTCGACCTGTTCCATGACCGCCTCGGCACCTTGGTTGATCAGCGCAAGGCCTGGTTCAGCGGGTTCTTCCAGACGATGCACAGCTTTCGCTGGCTGGATGCGGCGGGGCCGCTAAGGCCGGTGCTGATGCTGGTGCTGCTGGCCTCGATTGTCTCGGCGACGCTGTTCGGTGTGGCGCTGTTTATCGCCCGCCATTCATGGCGGCGACCCTGCGGGCCGTCGCTGAGCGACGTTAAAAATGGCTCCCGGCCATTTTTTATCGCCCGTGCCCGTACCTTCAATCGTCGGCTGCATGGCTGGTGGGGGCTGGGCCTGGCATTGGCGACTTTGAGTTTTGCCAGCAGCGGCGCTTGGCATTTGTTGCACAAGCAGGTTGCGCAGCCCTGGCCGGCACCCTTTGTACCTAGCTTTAACGTGGCCGAGCTGGACAAAGCACCGGCGGCCGATTGGCTGCTGGCCGGTGAAGAGCTGTACATGCTCAGCCTGCTCGAACTCGACGGTAAGCCGATCTGGCGCGCCCAGGGTCAGCAGTTCGCCAGCATGGCCAGCCTGCATTATCTGGATACCCAGGGCCGCGAGCTGGGCAATGACACGCCGCGCCGTTATGCCCAGCAGCGCCTTGATCATTACGCCAAGACCATGAATCTGGGTGAGGTGCAGCAACTCAGCCTGCAGCACAACTTCGATCATGAGTACGGGTTCGTCTTTAAGCGCCTGCCGGTGTTCAAGGCCAACTATGCCGATGGCAACAACACCGCGCTGTTTATCGACCCGCTTGACGGTGCCCTGGCCAGCCGCGTGCAGAATGCCGACCGCACTGAAGGCTGGACCTTCGCCTATCTGCACAAGTGGGAGTTTCTCGCAGGTATAGGCAATGGCTACAAACACCTGCTGCTTGGTATCGTCGCGCTGGCCCATGTGTTGTTGGCGCTGGTGGGCCTGAGCCTGCTGCGGCGAGGATCGCGATAATGAAACAGGGTCTATCCATATCCCTTGAACGTGCCTGGAGCTGAAGATGCACAAGCCGACTATGCCTCAGGCGACTACGCCGAACGTCTCGTTCTACAACCTGGCTTGGCGCTGGCATTTCTATGCCGGGCTATTCGTTATTCCGTTTCTGATTCTGCTCTCGGTCACGGGGATCATCTACCTGTTCAAGCCGCAGCTGGATCAGCTGATGTATGCCGAGCTGCTGCAGGTAACGCCAGCCGAGCAGGCGATGTCCGCCGATCAACAACTGGCGTTGGTGCGACAGGCCTATCCCGAGGCCAGCATCAGCCAATATCTGCCTCCAGTAAACGCCGAGCGCAGTGCGCAGTTTGTGATCGAGGCCGAAGGTCAGGGCCTCAATGTATTTGTTGATCCTTATCGCGGCACAGTGCTGGGCAGCCAGGATGCGCAGGACAACCTGCAGGCCATCGCCCGCCAGCTGCATGGCGACCTCATGGTCGGCACCCTGGGCGATCGGCTAATCGAGTTGGCCGCTGGCTGGGGCATTGTGCTGGTGGTCTCCGGTTTGTACCTGTGGTGGCCGCGCGGTCGCTCGGGTGCGGGTGTGCTGTGGCCGCGACTGACGGCACGTGGGCGTTTGCTGTGGCGTGACCTGCATGCGGTGACCGGCTTTTGGGGCTCGCTGCTGCTGTTATTTATGCTGCTCACCGGGATGACCTGGACCGGCTTCTGGGGCGCGCAGTTTGCCGGCGCCTGGAATCACTTTCCCGCAGCAATGTGGGACGACGTGCCGCAGTCCGGGCAGCTCACCCGTAGCCTGAATCACAGCAGCAAACAGACCGTTGCGTGGGCGGTGGAAACCACGCCGCTGCCGGCTTCCGATCCGCATGCCGCGCATAACGGCCACGCCGCCAGCGCTGCGCCAAGCACCGTAGCTCAGGTCAACTTGCAACAGGTGGTCGATACGGCTGCCGAGCGCGGCGTGCAACCGGGTTACAGCATCACCCTGCCTAAGGGTGAAACCGGCGTGTACAGCATCGCCCTGTTCGCCGATGACCCACGTAACGACGCCACCCTGCATATCGATCAGTACAGCGGCGCGGCGCTGGCCGACGTGCGCTGGAAGGATTACGGCGTGGTGGCGAAAACGGTGGAAACCGGGGTCATGCTGCATGAAGGCAAGCTGTTCGGCCTGGCCAACCAGTTGCTGATGCTCGCGGTCTGCTTGCTGGTGCTGCTCAGTGCGATCAGCGGGCTGGTCATGTGGTGGCAACGCCGTCCGACTGGAAAGCTCGGCGTACCGCCGCTACGGCATGACCTGCCACGTTGGAAAACCGCAATTGTCATCATGTGCCTGCTCGGCGCCGCCTTCCCGTTAGTGGGCGCGTCCCTGTTGTTGATCTGGGCGCTGGATTGGCTGCTGCTCTCGCGCCTGCCTGGGCAGCGTCTGGCCAGCGGTTGAAGACAACTACTGGCGCGGGCCGCGCCAAGGCTTCGCGTTACCCCCCGACTTTAATGAACAAATGGCTCACCTTTGGAGGAACACCATGCTGTTAAAGAAAACCCTGCTGATTGCCGCTTTGCTTAGCCCCAGCCTGTTTGCCAGCGCCCATGACTACGCCGTCGGCGAGCTGCAGGTCGCGCACCCCTGGTCGCGGGAAATGCCGCCGATAGCGCCAACCGCTGCGGCTTACTTTGTCGTGCATAACGCCGGTAGCGAGGCCGACCGCTTGCTTAGCGCCAGTACGCCGCACGCTGGTAAGGCCGAGATTCACGAACATATTCATGCCGACGGCTTGATGAAAATGCAGCAGGTGCAAAGCGTCGCCATACCCGCCGGCGGCGAGGTGAAGTTCGAGCCCATGGGTTACCACGTCATGCTGTTCAACCTGCAGCAACAAGGCAAAGACGGCGAGCGCTTCCCGCTGACCCTGACCTTCGAGAAGGCCGGTGCGGTAGAGGTGCAGGTCAGCGTGCAGAAGGATGCCCCGGCGGAGAAGGACGCTGCACACCAGCACTGATCGGCAGCGAAGCTCGTAGGGTGGATGGCGCTTTATTCATCCACCCATTCGCGATGGTGGATAAGAAAAGCGTTAGCTACGCGCCCCGATCCACCCTACCCGGATTCGTAAATTCCGAATTGCATCCGGCTACGCGCTGATCGGTAGCTAAAGCAGCCACGATTTATGTAGGGGCGGCCCATGGCCGCGATAGGTCATACAGACCAGAAACATCGCGGGCATGGGACTGGGCGTCCCCCCGCTCCTACAAGTTGTAGCCTGCGTCAGACCAGCCTTGCATCCAGGCTGTTCTGCGCCAGGCGCTTGGCCTGCTCCTGGGTCATGCCCAGGCTGTCGTGCAGGGCGGCGAAGTTTTCGGTGACGTAGCCGCCGAAGTAGGCCGGGTCGTCCGAGTTCACTGTCACCTTCACCCCGCGCTCAAGCATCTGCAGGATGTTGTGCTGGCGCATATCGTCGAACACGCAGAGCTTGGTGTTCGAGAGTGGGCAAACAGTCAGCGGAATCTGCTCATCGATGATGCGCTGCATCAGCCGCTCGTCTTCAATGGCGCGTACGCCGTGGTCGATGCGCTCGATCTTCAGCAGGTCCAGGGCTTCCCAGATATATTCGGGAGGGCCTTCCTCGCCGGCGTGGGCCACGGTCAGATAGCCCTCGCTGCGCGCTTTGTCGAACACCCGCTGGAACTTGCTCGGCGGATGGCCCATCTCCGAGCTGTCGAGACCGACGGCGATAAACGCATCGCGGAATGGCTTGGCCTGCTCAAGCGTTTTGAACGCTTCTTCTTCGGACAGATGGCGTAGAAAACTCAGGATCAAACCGTGGCTGATGCCCAGTTGTTTCTCACCATCGACCAGCGCCTGCTTGATCCCGCGCAGTACTACTTCAAAGGGAATACCGCGATCCGTGTGGGTCTGGGGGTCGAAGAAGGGCTCGGTATGAATGACGTTCTGTTCTTTGCACTTGAGCAGGTAGGCCCAGGTCAGGTCATAGAAGTCCTGCTCGCTGCGCAGCACGTTGGCACCGGCATAGTAGAGGTCGAGAAATTCCTGCAGGTTGTTGAAGGCGTACGCACTGCGCAGCGCCTCGACGTCGTTCCAGGGCAGGGCAATCTTGTTGCGCTCGGCCAGGGCAAACAACAACTCGGGCTCCAATGAACCTTCCAGGTGCAAGTGCAGTTCAGCTTTGGGTAGGGCGTTGAGCCAGTCGTACATGGTCGGGTCTCGTTTTCAGGCGTGGTCGCGACAAAGTTTAACCGCAAGGACAGGATTCGCCGAATCGGTCTAGTAGGGTGGACATCGCTTTTTATGTCCACCATGCGGGCTCGGCAAGGAATCGATGAAGAAGCGTCAGCTCCGCGCTTCGGCTTCTATGAGGTGTTTCGCTGCGACAGGGCTTACAACGGCTGCAGCGCACTCCGTCCACGGCTGATATCCGCCAGCAACTGCTGCAGCTCGGCTACCCGTGGCGCGGGGATGGCCAGCTGCAGGTCGGCACCTGTGGCGTCGTAGTCTTCGCGCTCCAGCAGGCAGTCGAGTTCCGCCAGGCGCGCCTTGAGCAGCGGCAGTTCGGCGAACAGGCAATGGCAGCGGTACTGCCCGCGGGCCACCAGCTCGATGCGCGGTGCGCTTTGCAGGCATTTGTTGGCGCTGCCGCCGTAGGCGCGAGCCAGGCCGCCGGTGCCGAGCTGGATGCCGCCGTAGAAGCGGATTACCAGCACCACCACCTGATCCATCTCCTGGGCTTCGATGGCTGCGAGTATCGGCCGCCCCGCAGTGCCGCCAGGCTCGCCGTCATCGTTGAAACGGTACTGCTGACGAACCTTCCAGGCCCAGCAATTGTGGCTGGCGCTGGCATCGCTGTGCGTGGCGATGTACGCCTGCGCCTCGGCCGCGCTGGTAACCGGCGCGGCGAGGGTGATAAAGCGACTTTTGCGAATCTCCTCGCGGTACTCGCAAGGGCCGAGCAGGGTAAAGGGCATTAGGCGTCTTTGGTCGGCGGGGTCAGGCCGCAGCCCTTGAGGATAATGCGGGTCAGGTTGTCGCCAGCTTCTTCATAGTCCTGTTTGGTTAGCCGCGCGCGACCAGTAACACGGCAGATCTGCGAGGCAAAGTCGGCGTAGTGCTGGGTACTGCCCCACAGCAGGAAGATCAGGTTCACCGGGTCTACCGGGTCCATCTTGCCGGCGGCGCTCCAGGCGGCGAATACCGCAGCGCGGCCACGGAACCAGGCTTGATAATCCTGATTGAGCATCTGCGTGAGGTGCTCGCCACCGCTGATCACTTCCATCGCATAGATGCGCGAGGCTTTCGGGTTGCGGCGGGAGAATTCCATCTTGGCGCGGATATAGCCGGCTAGTGCGGTGGCCGGGTCGTCGTCCACGGTCAGGTTGTTGAAGGTGCTGTCCCACAGTTCGAGAATGTTCGCCAACACCGCCTGATACAGGCCCAGCTTGTTGCTGAAGTAGTAATGCAGGTTGGCTTTCGGCAGCCCGACGTTCTGCGCGATGGTGTTCATACTGGTGCCTTTGAAGCCGTGCTTGGCGAACTCTTCTTCGGCGGCCTTGATGATCGCTTCTTCGTTTTTCTGCCGAATTCGGCCGGCAGGTTTGGTCGTCGGATCGGCTCGGTGCGCAAGTACTTCAACAGTCATGGGCGGTTCCGCAGTGGTCAGGTTTTCGGACGACAGCACTGATACCCCAGCGCCGCGTGGGTGACAAGCGCAAGGGGCAGAAAAACTGACCCAGGTACGCTACAGCCGGGCTTTTGCACCAGGGTTGTGCATGCCAATGGCGCGCTGCAGTGCTTTTGCGGCTGGCGGTGAGCTTGGGCTACGAGAATTGGCTAGGGCGAATCGGGCGCGTAACTAACGCCTTTTTCATCCACCACCGCTATTGGTGGATGGGGGAAGCGTCATCCACTCTACGTTGTCGCAGATATTGCGCATGAACGTAGGCATTACGGGCCTCAACCATGCGGCTCAGGGTTCGTCTGTGCTGCGCTCTGCTCCCTGCGCCCTCCCAAGTACCAGCCCAGCGCGCCCCAGGCGGCTGCGCACATAGCGCCGGCTACAGCGGCAATCAGTACGCCGTTGGCGAGCATATCGAGCAGGGCCTTGGCCCAGGCGCTGACGGCGTCGCCGCCGCGATAGACCACGGTGTCGATAAAGTTCTTGGCCTTGTACTTACTCTCGGCATCCAGCGGGGCGAAGAGCATTTCCCGGCCGGGACGCACGAAAGCGTATTCACCGACCCGGCGCACAATCATCAGCGCCGCGAGCATGGCGAAGGTCGGGGCCAGAGCCAGGCCGATAAAACCCAGACAGACCAGCAGCGGCACCCCGGCGAGCAAGGCGCGGATGCCGAAGCATTGGGCGATGCGCCCGGTGATAAACAGCTGCGCGAGCAAGGACAGCGCCTGCACGCAGAAATCGATCAGGCCGAATACGCGGATCTGCTCGTTGCGCTCGGGGAACGTCTCCGCCACCAGGCGCGCCTGCTCGAAGTAGAGGAAGGTGCTGGCGGTGGCCAGCAGAATGACGAAGGCGCTGATGCCCAGCAGATAGGGCGAGGCGAGCACGCGGGTCAGGCCGCTGAATGGATTACCCAGCACCGGCTGGCGCGGGCTTTCGCTGGCCGGTGCCCCCGGCCGACCGGCGCCGCCGATGGCGCGCCAGGCCATCAACTGCTGTTTGGCCAGGATCGCGATGCCCAGCAGCGCTGCCGCCAGGAGGATCAGCCCGCTCTGCCCGAGACGCTCAATCAGCAGCGCGCCGACTGCCGGCCCGGCCAAGCCGCCGCAGCTGGCCCCGGCGGCGATAAAGGCGAACAGGCGCTTGGCCTGGGCGCTGTCGAACACATCGGCCATCAGGCTCCAGGCCACCGAGACAACGAACAGGTTGTAGACCGAGATCCACACATAAAACCCCCGCGCCACCCAGATGTCATCGGCGCTGCGCTGAAACAGCGCGGCGAAGGCCAGCAGGTTGACGATAAAAAAGCCGTACACCCAATCGATATAGCGCGCCCGCGCCACCGTCGAGTTAAGCCAGGCGAACAGCGGTACGGCGGCGAGCATCAACACAAAGGTCGCGGTGAATAGCCATTGCAGGTTTTCCACGCCGCCGCGAATGCCCATCGCCTCGCGAATCGGCCGCAACATGAAATAACCGCTGAACAGGCAGAAGAACAGGGCAAACCCGCACAGCGCCGCCAGTAGTTCGCCAGGCCGCGCGTTAATCGCCAGGGCCAGGCGTTGCGCCGGGCTCATCGTCTGGCTTCCACGTCGCGGGCAGCCCCGGACATATCAGCTAAACGCCTGGGCAATCTTCTCGCGCAGCGCCGCATCCGGCAGGCGGCCGATACCGGCCTTGAGGTTGTCGGCCATATAGCGCGGGTTGGAAGTGGCCGGGATCACCACCGTGACCGCCGGGTTGGCGAGGATAAATTTGAGCAGTAACTGCGCCCAGGTTGTGGCGTCGGTCTCTATCGCCCAGCTGGGCAGCGGCTTGCCCTTGACCCGGCTGAGTAATTGACCTCGTTGGAATGGCCGGTTGATCAGCGTCGCGATGCCGTGGTCGGCGCAATAAGGCAGCAGGCGTTTCTCGGCATTACGTTCGCCCACCGAGTAGTTGAGTTGGACGAAATCCACCGATTCCTGGGCCAGCACTTGCAGCAGGTCATCGTGGGCGGATTCGACGTAATGAGTGATGCCGATATAGCGCACCTTGCCCTCGGCTTTCAGCTCGCGCAGTAAGGCCAGCTGGGTGCGGGTGTCCTGCAGGTTATGCACCTGCACCAGGTCAAGCTGGTCGGTTTGCAGTGCGCGTAGGCTGGCCTCGAACTGTGCCATGCCGCGCTCGCGCCCAGTGGCGGAAATCTTGGTGGCGAGGAAGGCCTTGTCCTGAGTGCTGGTGCGTTTCAGCAACTCGCCCGTAACCGCCTCGGAAGCGCCGTAGCTGGGCGCGGTGTCGATCAGCGTGGCACCGCCGTTGATAAAGGTGCGCATCACCGAATCCAGCGGTTCCAGGCTGTCCTCCGTGAGGCTGACATCGAAGGTGCGCGAGGTGCCCAAGCCGATCACTGGCAGCAGTTCAGCACTGCTGGGAATGGGGCGTTTCAGCAGTAAATTGGGATCGGCGTAGGCCAGGGAAGGCAGCCACGGCGTGGCGGCGAGAGCGAGCAGGCTGGCGCTGCCCTGGATAAAGTGACGACGGCTAGGCATAGGGTCCTCCGTGGTGACACTGCATAGCTAAGGGGTCCAAGCCGCGCCAGGCGTGGCTTGGACCGAGCATAGACCTGTGAGTCCCGACGACGCCCAAGGTTACGTCGCCAGTTGTTACCTGGTGTGTCTCTAGCAGGTCGTTGAGAAACTACCTACGTTGGCAATACAGCGTTAAAAACGGCCTCGGCAAGCCGCTTGCGGCTAACGCGCTTCAGCGCGACCCGAAGGGCGAGTGAAACGAGTCATGCTCATTTACAGCTCGTAAACTCGCATGCGAGCCCAGTCCGCTTCCTCGGCGCTTTAACCGGCCTTCGGCTGTTGCTACGTAGCGCCTTGTCATGCCTGCCTCGCCTACCTTTTCAACGCCTGCTACCCGCCTCACGCTTCGGCCAGCGCCTCCAGAAAACTCTCCAGCACCAGATGCGGGCGGCGGCCTTTGCGCGTCACCGAGGCGAGGCTGATGTCATAGAAGCGGCTGGCTGGCTTGAGTACGCGCAGGCGGCCCTGCTGCACCCAGGCCTGCGCATAGTGGTCAGGTAGGTAGCCGATATAGCGCCCAGTGAGGATCAGAAAGGCCATGCCTTCACGGTCCGAGGCGCTGGCGGTGCAATTGAGCGCCTGGTAGTGGCTCTGCACCTCGGGCGGCAGACGGAAGGTTGGGGCGATGGCCTCCTGAGCGTTCAGCCGTTCATCCTCCAACTGTTGATCATCGACATAGAACAGCGGGTGGCCGACCGCGCAGTAGAGCAGCGAGCGCTCGTCATACAGCGGCTGGTATTCCAGACCGGATAGCGCGGTAACCTGCGGTACAACGCCGATATGCAGGCGGCCATCGAGCACGCCTTGCTCGACTTCGCTGGGCGGGGTCATGCGGATATGGATATGCACGTCCGGGCCGCGTTCTTTCAGGCGCGCCAGGGCGTTGGTGATACGCATATGTGGCACCGTCACCAGGTTGTCGGTCAGGCCGATATTCAGCTCGCCGCGCAGGTGCTGGTGCAGGCCGTTGACCTCGGTGCGAAAACTCTCCAACGCCGCCAGCAGCTGCTGGGTGCTCTGGTAGACCTCGCGGCCTTCTTCGGTCAGGGCAAAGCCGGCGCGGCCGCGTTGGCACAGGCGCAGGCCGAGGCGTTGTTCCAGGTCGCTCATCTGCTGGCTGATCGCCGAGCGGCCGATGCCCAAAGCGCTTTCCGCCGCAGAAAAGCCGCCGCACTCCACCACGCTACGAAACAGCTTGAGCAGGCGGATATCAAAGTCGCTGACTTGGGCCAGTGGGTCGGGGCGGCGAGTGCTCATGGTGAGGTGCTCATGGTGAGATCTTTGTTTAGCGAGCGCTTAACTAAAGATAAGAAGAGTCGTGTTTTCCTGACTCTAAGCCCGTGGCACCTTTACTGGCAACAGATTCGACTTTACCGCTTCAATCGCCCACACCGAGGCCACCATGAACATGCCGCAGACCGAAGTCCCGTCCCTGGCCGGCCAGCTCAAGCTGGATGCGCACTGGATGCCGTTTTCCGCGAACCGCAATTTCAAGCGCGACCCGCGCCTGATCGTGGCTGCCGACGGTAACCACTTTATCGACGACAAAGGTCGGCGCATCTTCGACAGCCTGTCCGGGCTGTGGACCTGCGGTGCAGGGCACAATCGCAAGGAAATTCAGGAAGCCGTGGCCAAGCAGCTGGGCACCCTGGATTACGCCCCGGGCTTCCAGTACGGCCATCCGCTGTCCTATCAGCTGGCCGAGAAGATCACCGAGCTGACCCCAGCCGGCCTCGACCATGTGTTCTACACCGACTCCGGCTCCGAGTGCGCCGACACCTCGGTGAAGATGGCCAAGGCCTACTGGCGCCTGAAAGGCCAGCCGAGCAAAAGCAAATTTATCGGCCGCGCCCGTGGCTACCACGGCGTCAATATCGCCGGCACCAGCCTCGGCGGCATCGGCGGTAACCGCAAAATGTTCGGCCAGATGATGGACGCCGACCACCTGCCGCACACCCTGCAATCGCACCTTGCCTACACCAAAGGCATGGCCGAGACCGGCGGCGTGGAGCTGGCCAACGAATTGCTCAAGCTGATCGAACTGCACGACGCCTCGAACATCGCCGCGGTGATCGTCGAGCCAATGTCCGGCTCCGCCGGCGTGCTGGTGCCGCCAGTCGGCTACCTGCAGCGCCTGCGCGAGATCTGC
This sequence comes from Pseudomonas sp. EA_35y_Pfl2_R5, assembly GCF_963970805.1. Classification (NCBI taxonomy): domain Bacteria; kingdom Pseudomonadati; phylum Pseudomonadota; class Gammaproteobacteria; order Pseudomonadales; family Pseudomonadaceae; genus Pseudomonas; species Pseudomonas sp. EA_35y_Pfl2_R5. The sequence continues at coordinate 69,691 of NZ_CAXAOW010000007.1, forward strand.
ACCCAGCACAACATCCTGCTGATCTTCGACGAAGTGATCACCGCCTACGGCCGTATGGGCAAATGGACCGGGGCCGAATACTTCGGCGTCACCCCGGACATCATCAACACCGCCAAGCAGATCACCAACGGTGCGATTCCCCTGGGCGCGGTGATCGCCTCCAGCGAGATCTACAACACCTTTATGAACCAGGCGATCCCCGAGCACATGGTCGAGTTCGGCCACGGCTACACCTACTCGGGCCACCCGGTCGCCTGCGCCGCCGGCCTGGCGACCCTGGAGCTGCTCAAGCGCGACAACCTGATCGAGCAATCTGCCGCCCTCGCGCCAATCTTCGAAGAGAAGCTGCACAGCCTCAAGGGCAGCAAGAACGTGGTCGACATCCGCAACTGCGGCCTGGCCGGCGCGATCCAGATCAGCCCGCGGGATGGCGACCCGGTGATCCGCCCGTTCGAGGCCGGTATCAAGCTGTGGAACGCTGGTTTCTACGTGCGCTTCGGTGGCGACACCCTGCAGTTCGGGCCAACCTTCAACACTACGCCCGAGCAGCTGGACTCCGTGTTCAACGCCGTCGGCGATGTGCTGAACAGCCTCGACTAGGCGTAGGGTGGATGACGCTGTTTTCATCCACCATTGCGGTATTGGATCAGCCCGGTGGATGGGTGAAGCGTCATCCACCCTACGGCCCCCCCATTTTCCTGCAGGAGCCAGCTGTTCGGCTTCTGCAAAAACAAGATCCGTTATTAAGGAATTGCCATGACCCTCGTTAACCACCTTATCCACGGCGAACTGACTGCCGGCACCGGCCGCAGCGCTGACGTGTTCAACCCGTCCACCGGCGCGGCTACCAAAAAAGTTGCCCTGGCCGACCGCGCCACCATGCAACTGGCCATCGACTCGGCCAAGAGCGCCTTCCCGGCCTGGCGCAACACCCCGCCGGCCAAGCGCGCCCAGGTGATGTTCCGCTTCAAGCAACTGCTGGAGCAGCACGAAGCGACCATCTCCAAGCTGATCAGCGAAGAGCACGGCAAAACCCTGGAAGACGCCGCCGGTGAACTCAAGCGCGGCATCGAGAACGTCGAGTTCGCCTGCGCCGCCCCGGAAATTCTCAAAGGCGAGTACAGCCGCAATGTCGGCCCGAATATCGATGCCTGGAGCGACATGCAGCCAATCGGCGTCGTCGCTGGCATCACCCCGTTCAACTTCCCGGCCATGGTGCCGCTGTGGATGTACCCGCTGGCCATCGTCTGCGGCAACTGCTTTATATTGAAGCCGTCCGAGCGTGACCCAAGCTCCACCCTGTATATCGCCCAACTGCTGCAAGAAGCCGGTCTGCCAAAAGGCGTACTGAACGTGGTGCACGGCGACAAGGAAGCGGTGGATGCGCTGATCGAAGCACCGGAAGTCAAAGCCCTGAGCTTTGTCGGCTCCACGCCGATTGCCGAATACATCTACAGCGAAGGCACCAAGCGCGGTAAGCGCGTCCAGGCCCTGGGCGGCGCGAAGAACCACGCCGTGCTGATGCCCGATGCCGACCTGGACAACGCCGTCAGCGCACTGATGGGCGCCGCCTACGGTTCCTGCGGCGAGCGCTGCATGGCCATCTCCGTGGCCGTGTGCGTAGGCGACCAGATCGCCGATGCACTGGTCGAGAAGATCGTGCCGCAAATCAAGGCCCTGAAAATCGGTGCTGGCACCTCCTGCGGCCTGGACATGGGCCCGCTGGTTACCGGCGCGGCGCGTGACAAGGTCAAAGGCTATATCGACGCCGGTGTGGCCCAGGGCGCAAGCCTGGTGGTCGACGGTCGTGATTTGGTGGTGGCCGGCAACGAAAACGGCTTCTTCGTCGGCGGCACCCTGTTCGACAAGGTGACCCCGGAGATGACCATCTACACCGACGAAATCTTCGGCCCAGTGCTGTGCATCGTCCGCGTCGGCAGCCTCGAAGCGGCCATGCAGCTGATCAACGACCACGAATACGGCAACGGCACCTGCATCTTCACCCGCGATGGTGAAGCGGCGCGGCTGTTCTGCGACGAAATCGAAGTCGGCATGGTCGGCGTCAACGTGCCGCTGCCTGTACCGGTCAGCTACCACAGCTTCGGCGGCTGGAAGCGCTCGCTGTTCGGCGACCTGCACGCCTACGGCCCGGACGGCGTGCGCTTCTACACCCGCAAGAAAGCCATCACCCAGCGCTGGCCGCAGCGCGCCAGCCACGAGGCGGCGCAGTTCGCCTTCCCGAGCAATGGCTAAGTAACACCCAAGGGGGCTGATCGCAGGATCAGCCCCCTTTTTGGATGTGGATGACGACCGTAGGAGCGGGCCATGCCCGCGATCAAGGCCACCACCGAATCGCGGGCATGGGACTAGGCGTCCCCACTGCTCCCCGCAACACGCTTTACGCAACAAACCAGCCGCGCGGGCGCGGCGTTGGTGCAGTGACCGCAGGTTACGGCACCCCTTGGGTGAGCGGGTTCAGGGTTTCCTGACCCGCAAGCCCGCTCTCCCAAGGGCAGCCCACTTCAATTAACAAGGGCCAGCTTACGGGCGTGCGAGCTAGAGAAAAACCAGGCGAGAACGGCTGAGAAAGCGGAGTTTACGAGTTGTAAATGAGCATTTCGAGGCCGTTCTCAACGCAGTTTTTCCGACGCGCAGCCGGTCGTAGGCGGTCCTTAGAGGAGGACTTGCTATGAATAAACCCTTTATTGGCCTACCCCTGTGCCGTTGGCAGCTGACCAGCCGTGATATCGGCTGGTTTCACCTGGTTGGTGAGAAGTACATCCACGCCGTCACCGGCTTCGGTGCCTTCCCGTTGATGATCCCGGCGTTCGGCGACGACCTGGACATGGACACCGTGCTGGATAGCGTCAGCGGCATCATGTTCGGCGGCTCGCTCTCCAACGTGCACCCCAGCTTCTATGGCGACGACCATCCCGGCCTCGGTCTGGCCGACAAACCCCGTGATGCAACCGTGCTGCGCCTGCTGCGCGCCTGTATTGATCGCGGTATTCCCTTCCTCGGCATCTGTCGGGGCATGCAGGAAATGAACGTGCTGTTTGGCGGCACCCTGCACCGCGAAGTGCATGAGGTTGAAGGCCGTCTCGATCACCGTGAGGTGAAGGATGTACCGGACGACGTGGCCTACGGCCCGATGCACAACGTGGCCCTGACCGAGGGTGGTGTGCTGCATTCGCTGTTTGGCGAGCGGCAGATCAAGGTCAACTCGTTGCATGGTCAGGGTGTTGATCGACTGGGTGAGGGCTTGCAGGTTGAAGCCGTGGCCGAGGATGGGCAGATCGAGGCGGTCAGCGTGATTGGCGCCAAGGCGTTTGCCGTTGGGGTGCAGTGGCATCCTGAATATCGCTATTGGGAGAAGGCGGATTACAACGCGCTGTTGGGGGCGTTTCATCAGGCGGCGAGGGAGTATCAGGTTAAAAAATTGGAGAGGAGTAGGACAGGGGCAGTGGCTTAAACGCCGCGCTGTTGATTGGAAAAGGCCCGTCGAGTGATGGGCCTTTTGGTTTATGAATGCTGGGGAGGTAATTAGGTATAGGTATCGCGGTGCTCTATACAGTGATTTTTAACAAACTCCAGCCAAGGCTCGTACCAGTACCATGTTTTGGCAACCATCACGCCAAAGCCATGCGCGATGTTCTTGGCGTCAATTGATTTCCATAGGTCGGTATGGTTGTGAATTTTGAAATTGATGTAGCCGGTATTGTTCATGGCTTCGACAATTTGTGCGGGTAGATATTTTTGTCGTTCAGTTTCCTTGATTACCGTATATGTTGCGTTAATATCTCGCGCGAGCTCAGAGTCTGCTTTTATAAACTCAATTACTTGATCGGCCTGTCCTTTGCGATTTGCTGTTTTTGGTACAAAAAGAACGCGATATGAGAATCGTGGGTTGTTGAATTCTTCGTCATTAAGCTCTGCATCAAAGGCTGTAATGTAAGCACGTATGTTCTCAGGTAACCCGTCTGTATCTGATAGCAAATCAACCTGCTCTCTGCTGAGGGACGAGAACTGTAAGCTAAATGCAAGGTGCTTATCTATCCCTTGCTCTGGGCCGAATAATTCTTTTATTAAATCGTTATAGTTTAAACAGCATGCTTGAAATCTAGCACTCAATAGCTCATCTATGCGGGTGGTCATCTGATGCTCAATTTCGTGTCGAAGACCAATTAAGAATTTCAGATTCTTTGTTGCGTTTAAATCGACCGGGGAGTTTTCGTCGTTTAGACATCGCTCAAGTTCCCAGTGCTTAAAAGCACCTTTTGCGGTTCTGTCGAATTTTCTACGTTGTCCATTGTTTCTGTGGTGGCGGTACTCGATATTATTTTTTCTGTAGTAAGCGTGTAATAAGTATGTCCAAGAAATCATCATGAGTACGATGAATATTTCTGACTTAAACAGCATTGATGGGCTATTAAATATTTGTGCAGCAGCAAGAGCGGATTCCCTGGATTTTTTTATCAATTCTCCAGCGATTGAACCTACTGCACGAATCCTTCTTCTGGGTGCCATTGTTTGTCTTCCCTGCTTGTAGGATGGATTGAGCGTAGCGATGCTTATCAATAATGGCCATTCAGAATCATGGATACACGCAGTCATCAATTTCCGTGCGTTGCCCTCTTGCAGCACTTCCGCCCACGGCATCTCTGCCACCTTTACTAACGGTTCCGCCCTTACGGCGGCTCACTTTTGGCAAACGCCCCAAAAGTAAGCAAAAAGTCTTGCCCCTTGCATGCGGGTCTCGCTGCGCTCGACTTCCCTCGTTCCATCATTGCTCCAGGGGCCGGCGTACAAGGGCCGTCCCTGGCCCTTTGCGCCTCTCGCCGCATCCATGCGGCTCGCTCCCTTCCACAACGATTCCACTCGGCCTCCTGATGGGGCGTTTGGCGTTGTCTGTGAGATTGGGGATGAAAAGCCAAAACCCGTAGGGCGGGTGAAACCCGCGATGCTTTTGCTTTTTGCCTTCCACAAATCGCCCAAACAACGCGGTCCCCGAATCCCGTCAGGAGGCCGAGCGGAGGTGTTGTGGAGAGGGGCGTTTGGCATGGATGCCAAACGAGGAACGATGGGCCAGGGATGGCCCACCGTGACGACCCTCGGAGCAGTGCCGGAGCGAGGGAAGTCTGGCGAAGCCAGACCCGTATGCCGGGTGTGCTTTCTCTTTGGTTACTTTCTCTTTGCACAAGCAAAGAGAAAGTAACTCGCCGTAGGGGCGAAACCATTAATCCGCGTCACCGCTGCTGCGGCGGTAACCCGCGTTGACCCAGCGAGTAGTAATAGGGATCGATGAAGCTTTTTTCATCCACCATTTGGGGCGGTGTTTATCTGTGCTTTGTACTTTGGATTCGCCGTAGATGCGTTTGACGCTGGCGACGCCGTATTGATGGCTTAAAGCCAAACGGTGGCTAGGTAAGAGAGAGCGAGCCAAGCCTATTGCGGCCTCTAGATCACCCAGCGGGCTTCACGTACCACCATGTAGAGAAATCCATTTTCACCGGGGGCTCTATAAGAGCCGATGGCGCCCAGGTGCTTGGCCATCACTGCCGTCATTTCCCAGCCGTCGACCGGGTCTGCCGACCAGGTGGCACAAGCTAGTTTCAGCAAGTTCAATGTGTCACCTAGCTCGCGGATTTCCCGAGACCTGGCCTTGACCAATTCCAGAAACGACTCATTCGCCCAGGCCCACATCCAGGAGTCGGAACTGCTCGAGAAGGTGCCTACGAAATCGACATCACACTCCACCGCCGGTGTGCCCTCATTCGAGAAAATAAGCTTTCCGGTTTCCTGATACCAATCCCAGCGGCTGTGCTCGCCAATCTTGTAGGTGGCCATAAAGCTGCTCTGCTGTTCTTGCAGATAGTTGAAGCTTTCGCTGATCAGCGCATGCAGCGTGTCTTCATCCTGACGCCAATTGAGCTCTCGGATATGGCAATAGCACTCCGCGCACACCAGGCGGATACCTGCAAACGTCTCGGCGCGATCATTCCATTCCCCCTCTTGTTCCAGCACAGCGTCACATTGGTCACACCATGCATCGGGGTAGAGATTGTCTGGGTGCTCCGGGTCGTAACCCACATTGAACCCCTGGTCCCCACTGTCATTGAGATGGTGACAGAGGAACGTGGCTGCGCTGGTTCCATGCACGCCACATTCAACTTTCTGCTCTTCATCACTCATAGCGTTCCCTTAAAAAGAAGTGGGGTAGATGCATCGCCGTAAGGGCGGAAAGCGTAACTGGGGTCAATTCTGTATCAATCGGCCCAATAGTGAATTGGGCCGGGGCTCTGCCGCTTACTTCTGGGCCAGATTCAGCTGGTTATAGTCCTGAATAAACTCGCGCAGGATGTCATCCAGGGCCAGTTTGGTGGACTGCTGGATGGCGTTTTTCATGGCGAAGGAGCCGCCCCAGAACATTTTGCCGCCCTGGCTTTTGCCCTCGACCTTGTAGGTTTTGGAGAACAGCTGCTGTTCGTCGGCGCTGACGTTCACCTTCAAGGTGATGTAGGCGCGGAAGTCGGCGAAGCGGTATTCCTGCAGCTCAAAGCTCAGCAGCGGCAGATCACCACTCTGGCTCGCTTCGAGGCGGCCGAAGGCTTGTTGGACATCCGCCGATTGCAGGGTGCTGTCGAGCATTTGACCGAAGTTCACGATCCACAGGTTGGCATGGCCGACTACGGCGGAGCGGAATTCGTAGTGGTGGCTGCTGGTGGCCGGGCTCAGGGCGTAGGCGGCAGGGCCGTTAGCGCTCGGCAGCTGGCTATCCCCGGTGTTGTTGCTCAGGTAGGCGGGGTAGTCCTCGGCGATGGGGTGCTTGATGGTGCAGCCTGTCAGGGTGGCGAGCAGAGTCAGGGCCAGCAGGTAGGCAATCTTTTTCATGGCGGATCCTTGTCAATACAACGGGTTAGTGCGCAAGGAACGGCCATCTGCTATCGCCCGTCCCTGGGCGGCGCACAGGCTAATGACAATGCGTGGTGATGGCAAATTGATATTTATGATGCTTGGAGTGCTTTTTTTGTAGGTGGCGTTCAGCTAATTAACCCTGCGCTGGCGCGCTAATCAGCCTTAACTATCCTCAACAAGCGCCGATAGAGCGTATTACTGGTCAGCTAGAAGGCGACGTCTCATGCGTATCAAATCCAAACTGCTGGTGAGTTTTCTGGTTGCAACCCTGATTCCGGTTCTGGTGGTGGCGCTGCTGACGATTCGCAATGTCACGCAACAGGCCAAGGAGAACTTCTTGGTATCCAGCAGTCTGGATATGAAGCTGGTGAACAATAGCTTCGCCACCTTCTTTGATTCGGTGGGCTACACCGTTTCCGCCCTGGCGGAATACCCCGCGGTGAAGGATGCCGAGAACGGTGAGCTGACCACCTACTTCGGTGAGGCGCGCAAGCCGGGCGAGGTGGCCACTGCCAATGGTGGGCGCGAGAAGCAGATCTTCGATTACTTCTCCAGCATCGGTAAGAACAACCCCACCTTCGGCTACGTGTACATGAGCGATACCAAGGGCGGCTATGTCGAGTGGCCGGGTACCGGGGATTACGGTGACTGGGACCCGCGTACGCGCGAGTGGTACCCCATTGGTCGCGACGCCAACTTCACCCTGGGCCGCCGCGACGGTTATTACTGGGAGCCGGATGACGCGGTGTATGTCTCGGTGCTCAAGGGCTTCAAGGACAACGCCGGGCAGTTCGCCGGGGTGGTCGCGGTGGATGTGTCGCTCAAGGCGCTCACCGATATGGCGCAGAAGGTGCGCTTCGGTGAAACCGGTTTCCTGATGCTGGCGGAGGGCAGCGGTACCTTGCTGGTGGATGGCCTGAAGCCAGACAACAACTTCAAGAAGGTCAGCGAGCTGCCCGGTGAGCACTTTGCAACCATCGGCAAAACCGAGAACGGTCTGGTCGAGGTGGAGATCGACGGGGTGGCGTATATGGCCAACGTCTATACCTCGCCTGAGCTGGGCTGGAAGTTTGTCGGCTTCAAGCAGGCCGATGAGATTTACGCGAGCGCCCGCGAGCTAACCTGGATCACCCTAATTGTCTGCATCGTGCTGGTGCTGGTATTCGGCGCGGCTGGGGTGATTATCGCTAACCGGATCGTTAACCCGATCAATTTGGTGAAGGAGGGGCTGCGCACCATCGCTCAGGGTGAAGGTGATCTGACCCGTCGCCTAGACTTGCTCAGCAAGGATGAAACCGGCGAGCTGGCCAAGTGGTTCAATCAATTTATCGCCTCGATCCAGGGCATGATCAAGGTGATCAAGGAGAACGCCATCAGCATGGATGGGGTTTCCAGCGAGACCAGCAAACGCACCACGGCCATGTCCGCCACGCTGCAGCGCCAGCTGAGCTCGGTGGAGCAGATCGTCACGGCGGTGACCGAGATGTCGTCGGCGGCCAATGAGGTGGCCAAGACCTGTGTGCAGACCGCCGATGTGTCGGAGCAGGGGCTGGTGGCCACGCGCAACGGTAAGGAGGTGATTGGCCGTAGTACGTCTGGGGTCAACAAGCTCGGCGCCAGCATCCAGAATTCCAGCAAGGTGATTCAGGAGCTGGAGAAGGAAACGGTCAATATCAACAATATCCTCTCGACCATTCAGCAGATCGCCGAACAGACCAACCTGCTGGCCCTCAACGCCGCCATCGAAGCGGCCCGCGCGGGTGAGCAGGGCCGTGGGTTTGCGGTGGTAGCCGATGAAGTACGCAACCTGGCCAAACGCACCCAGGACTCTACCGAGCAGATCAACAACATCCTCAACCTGCTGGTCAATCGCATCAAGGAAGTGACGGTGAGCATGGACCAGAGCCTGGTCGAGTCGGGCAAGGCCATCGATCTGTCCGAGGAGGTTATGGCTGCCTTCGAAAGCATTGAAGGCAAGGTGCAGATGATCCGCGATATGACCATGCAAATCGCCACCGCGACTGAGGAGCAACATCTGGTGACCGAGGAAATCAACCAGAACATCGTCGCCATCAACGACGCGGTAACGCAGATATCTGTTCAGGCCTCCGAGGTGGAGAGCTATGCCCAGGAGCAAAGTGGCCTGAGCAGTGAGTTGAAGCAGCTGGTGGTGCGCTTCCGTACGGAGTAGGCCGGCCGCACATTGCTGGCCCCTAGAAAAAGCCCCGCAATTGCGGGGCTTTTTATTTACCTGCGATAGCCATGACCATGTCTATGCCCGTCGTGCCTACGGTGTTTGTGGCCATGCCAGCGTTTATGACGTGGCCGTTCCTGAACGTAATACACCGGGGCGGGTTGGTAGTAGACCGGTTGACGTTCGTAGTACACCCGTTGTGGCGGGTAATAGGCCGGTGGCGGCGGGTAGTACTCGCGCGGCGGCGGGGCGTAGACCTGCACGGGGCGGCTTTGGCTGACGATAACGCCGCCAATCACCGCGCCCACTACGGCTCCGGCAATCGCGGCGTCACGGTTGGAGGCCTGAGCTGGGGCCTGGGCAAACAGCGCCAGACTGGCCACCAGGCCGGTGATAAGGGGAATACGCGACAGCATGATCGAAACTCCTCTGCAAACCGGTCTTTCCCGGCTTATTCGTTTCGACACTGCCTGTTGCGTGGCATTGCAGGGTGCAATGTAAAGCCTGTGTAAAACAGGGCGGCGGCCTGGGCTGGTCAATAGCAGTGCAAATAGGCCGAAACAGCACGGTCTGTTGATGCCAGGCTGCGGAAGGGGTGCTAGCAAAAGTCAGCTCAGCTGTGCTGGAGAACGGGATATTTGGCAGTATCGGCAGGCTGGTGGATCAAAAAATAATTCATTCCGCCGTCTTTGCTTCTTTACTTCAGCCTTAGGCCTGAAGCCGGAGAAGGTCCCTCTCAATCAAGGAGTCACTTATGCTGAGTCGCAAAGGATTTATGCTCGCTGCAGTCGCCGGGCTGTTGGCCTGCCATGCTCAAGCCGCTGATGTCACGGTTAAGCTGGGCAGTACCGAGCGCGTCACTCGTTTGTTTGCTTATCCCAATAACTGCAATGTGATCTGCTATCGCGATTGGTCGCTGGAGCAGACTGCTGAGCACTACCTGCGCCAGAGCTTGCAACGCGATGGTTATGCCAACGCCACGGTGACCGTCCACCGCGAGGAGCAAGAGCTCTACGCCAAATTCAGCGAAGTGCCTGACGGCTACGGTAAGCCGCTCGAACAACTGCTGAAGACTGGCGAGCTGGCCTACAGTGGCGCCAAATTGCTCAACAAGGATGGCAAGTGGCAATACAACTGGTCGTTGTTCCTGCCGCTGGGCATGGCCCTCGATAACCGCAAGAGCGTTGAGCTGCTGCACTTCCCGCCGGATTACTCGCTGACTCAGGCGCAGGACTATCTCGAGTCGAGCACCACAAACCGCTGGGCCGATCTGCTGACCGAGAACGGCATCAGTGCGGCGCAGACGCCGGCCTTCCAGACCATCATCGACATCGCCCCGATTGCCGCGCCTGCCAACGCCGGTAGCGCGCTTGAGGGTGTGTACAGCTATTTCAATGCCTATCAGACGCAGATGGTTATGCAGTTGACCGCGGGCGAAGGTGGGCAGGCGCTACCCATGGTGGCCTTCGGCAGCCCGGTGCGCAGTTGGGTTAAGCAGCAGTACGGGGTTTCTCTCGATGTGCTCGGTCTTGCGCAGATTAGCCCGGCCGCTGGGCAGCAGGTGGCTGTGCTCGGCGCTAACCACCCTAGTTACATCTGGTACGCCGCTGACCCGGACAACTATGACGGCGATCAGCAGAAAGCCGATGCGGCCGGCATCAAGGTCATGGGGCAGGATCTCAGCGCTGCGTGCTGGCAGGCCAGTATGGGCGAGCAACCCAGTCAGGACGCGAGTCCGGTGCTGAGCGCCTGCAGCGAGAAATGGCAGGTCACGGAGAAGCTGCAAACCTGCGAACTTTTCTATACCTCAGTGCGCAACCTCAGCCCCGAAGCTGCGCAGGCCAAGTGCACGCCGGCTAGCAGCTAAGCACCTCGGCCAAAGCTCATAGCTGTGAGCTTTGGCCGCAGGCTGCTAGGCAGCACTTTTGCTGCGCTCATCTTGTCGGTGTTTGCGAGAGAGCCCGGTAAGCTTACGGCCCCAGCAACTGCTAGCGGCTACGGACTTCTTATGCTCACCCTTGACTGGCTCCGCCATCATCCCGAACACACTGAGCAGTTGGCTGAGTGGCTTTACCAGCAATTTCCCTATGAGTTCAGCGAGCAAAGCCTGCTCGACTGGCAGGCTGAGTTCGCTGCGGGTCAGTACAATGGTGACTGGGAGATGCTGATTGCCCTTGATCATGGCCAGCTATTGGGCTGCGCTGGCTTTGCGAAGGATGATTTGCCGCTGCGGCCCGAATTGGGGCCTTGGTTGGCATGTGTTTATGTACGCCCGCAGGCCCGTGGCCAGGGCCTGGCCGAGCGGTTGGTTGAACGTATCTGTGCCACCGCCCGTGAACGCGGCCACGCAAGGCTCTACCTGCACACCTACGACCGCGCGGATTATTACGCCCGGCGCGGTTGGACACTGCAGGAGTGCTTCCAGGCCTGGGGCAACCCTCAGCACTTGATGTATCGCCAGCTTTAGCCGGTTGTTTGAAAAGCCACCTGCGTTGCCATCACGGCGTCTCAATTTGCCCGGTACGCCTGCTCGCGCTAAGGAATGGAGGGCGTCTGATTGCCCGTTGTCGCTTCTGCTACGTCAGGCGTTGCAGCTGGAACCTGGCCTTGTGCGGCCAGGTAGGCCTGTAGCTTGGCCATCTGATCGTTTTTCAATTGAACCAGACGCTGCAGCTTGTCGAGTTGGCTCTGCAAATCGGCAATACGGCTTTTCAGCTCAGCGTTCTCACGATTGGTCGAATCGAGGCTTTCCTGGGCTACCGCCAATTTATCTAGCAGGGCCTTGTTACCTGCGCTGCCTTTGTCACTGCCGGTGCCGCCTTTGTCGCTGCCATCCGCAACCAGTTTCAGATTGTCACTGCGTTCAATTTTTGCCGGCGTAGCGGCTGCGTTGCTGCGCTTGCTGGCGTCCAGCTGACGGGTGCTGACGGCAACACTGCGGCTTTCACGCCAGGCTGCGGTCTGCTCGTTGACCTGGGCAATGGCGGCGCTGTGCGTGCGACTCTGGATTTGCTGTGCATCGGGTAGGCGCAGCACCTGGCCGCTTTTCATGCGGTTGATGTTGTTGTCGATAAAGGCCTGCGGGTTCAGCTCCTGAATCGCCAGCATGGCCTGGTGCACGCTGCCGCCGGCCCGCGCGCGGTTAGCGATGTCCCAGAGATTGTCATTGGCGGTGGTTTTGTATTCATTACCTGCCAGTGATGTGGCGGCAGCTGTGCTGGTTGTCGCTGGCTGACTTGCAGTAACCGTTGGGCGCGCTGCGGATGGCTGTGTACGTGGCGCAGAAGTAGCGGCCGTTGCCGGCGGTTGTACTGCCACGGGGGTAACGCTGTGCGCGGTATAGAGCGGAGGGTCCAGCAGCATGGTGTATTCACGCTGCAAACGACCATTCGGCCAGAGCACTTCCACCAGGAAGTTCAGGTAAGGCTCACGCATCGGTTTGTTGGAGGTTACCCGGATAACACTCTTGCCGTTGGCTTTGAGTATTGGGGTGAACTTCAGATCAGTCAGGAAGAACTGACGATCAACGCCGGCCTTGTTGAAGGCCTCAGGGGACGCTAGGCGCGGTATCAGTTCATCGGCCGACAGGTCACCGCCCTCGACCAACTCAATCTCAGCCACTAGTGGTTGATTGAGCTGTGACTGCAGCGTTACCTCACCCAACCCTAGCGCGTGCGCCATGCCGGATGACAGCGCCGAAGCCGCTGCGATTGCCAGCACCAGTTTACGAACCCGAGCCATAGCGTTATCCCTTGTTTTATCTGTTTCTCGACCAGCGAGAGAATCTTGAGAGTGGCTGCTGTCTCGACCGCAAGGTGGTCCCTGCTCGATCAGCAACTCAGTGGTGGCAGTTTTGCAAGGGTGGGATTTTATTGAGTCGCGCCGATTAATTGTGTTGATCAGCTTGCAAATCTCTCAAGGTTCTTGCAATGAACTGCGGTTAATGGCTGCCATTCGTCGGGCGCGCAGCATCTGCTGTCTCGTTCGGATGGACATGGGGGTTAACTGGTCGGCGCGTCAGATTTTTCTGCCAGCCCTGTGTGTGGGGGCTTAGCTGTTTTGTGCGTCCTTGCGACATTGCGCCTGCAGGGCTGCCCAGCCGTCTGCGCCGAGGTCTTCGAGGGTCTGGATGTTGGCTTCGAAGATTGCCTCAGGGTCAGGGAAGGCGGCCACGGCGCGGTCGATGCTGGCTTCGCGGAGGATATGCAGGGTCGGGTAGGGTGAGCGGTTGGTGGCATTGCTGACATCGTCTACGCCGGTGTCGGCAAACTGAAACTGCGGGTGGAAGCTGGCCACTTGCAGGATGCCGGCATAGCCGAGCTCGTCGACGGCCTCATCCACCACGGCGAGAAAATCGTTGAAGTCGAGAAAGTCGGTAAGGGCTGAGGGGTGGATCAGCAGCGTGGTGTCGGTTTCGCTTGGCTCACAGTTGGCGAGCGCGTGCAGCTCGTCGATCAAGGCGCTGAGCAGTTCTTCCGGTTCAGCGCTGGCGCACACCACATAGCGCACTTGCCCTTTGACCTGCACCGCCTTGGCGAACGGACAGAGGTTCAGGCCGATCACCGCGCGATCAACCCAGGCGCGGGTTTCGGCAATGGCGTGGGCGGCGCTAAGGGTGGCAGTGCTAGACATAGGGCGTTACTCGGGCTGGCGTGGCGTGAAGTTTAGCGGCAATAACTGCGCGCAGGGTTCTCGGATCGAGGCTTAACCGCTGTTGCGTTGCGGGTTGCCGGCGCGGCGTAGCGGGCTGCATTGGCTGGGGTCGATGGCGCCGACATAGGGGTTGCCATGGCCCATCACGCAGCCGACCTGCTGGTTGCGCCAGCGTTCCCATTCGCTGATCGGGTATTGGCGACTCCAGGCTTCGTAGGTGCGGCGGTCGAGTTTCGACAGGCGCAGCTGGTAACGCTCAGCCATATATAAATAGATGCGCGCTGCGGCACCACGGGCATGGGCCGGCGGCATGGCGGTTTTCGTCTTGAAATTGACCACCATCGGGCAGCTTCCGTACTGCGTGGGTGTGTCACTGAGCATGCCGAGGGCGTAGTTGGAGCGGTCACCATTCACTTCGCCGATGCTCGGCACCAGATTGTGCAGGTCGGCTTCGGCAGCCTTGAAACTGACGTCGGTGCGGGTGCAGTTCTTGCGGCCGCCATTCTGCCAGCACTGGCGCTGATGACCGATCACCCAGGCCGGCACCACATGCTCCCATTCCAGGCGCTGGGCACGGCGCAGCTGTTTACGTGGGTTGTAACCGCAGCTACCGAGGTCTACCCGGTTGCCGCTGTACGCGCATTGGCAATAGAAGGTATTGGGCCGTTCGGCATACAACCGCCAGGCGATTTTCTTCGCGGCGCTGAAGGTTTTTGGGGCATCGGCAAAAGCGGGCAGGGCAACTAACAGGCAAAACAGGACAAGCAGATGCGGCATGGGGCACTCGGCAGCCAAAAAGCTGCGGATCATACCGATTAAAACGCTCTACCACGGGTCTTTTGACGATGCACTGTTAAGCGGTTGGCAACCTTTTATGCATGACGCGGTCTGTTGGCAGTCCACCTGAGCTTATGCGGCTAGGTATTTGATTGTGTTCAAAGTCATGTCTTTGAGTAGGAAAACTGGCCAATCTGGATTTTGTTGCTAGCGTTACCCCATTACACCGCAGCGGACGACCTCCTCTGATGAGTACTGTGCAGCGTTTGCCATGGCTGAAAACTGGCCCCGCTTGGTCGGGCGGCAGTGCTGTGGCGATTCGCCCGCTGGTGCTGGTTGTGCTGTTGCTGGCCGTCAGCGGCTGCTCAACCCGCCAGGATCATCAGAGCATCATCAGCAACCGCAGCCCGATCAAACCCACCGAGTTCTTCCAGAGCCATGCCGATCGCATGGCCACCCTGGGCATGCGCAACAACCTCAATAGCCTCTACCGGTTGATGGACAAGCTGTACCTGCGCAACCCGCGCGAGTGGCGTAAAACCGGCCTGGCTGATGTGGAAGTCGCCAAGCGTGCAGTGCACCGCGCTATCGAGTTGGACCAGCCGCTGCCACAACTGGGCGGGCGTACCGATGTTGCCGCTCTCGGCTATGCCTTGAGCGCCGAGTACCAGGGCGATCGCGTGGGGGCATTTATCTATTCGCTGGCCAGCATGCTGATTACCGCCCATGGCGGGCGCACGGAGTACTACCTGAGCGACACGTTGGACCCGCAGTTTATCCATAACGCCGCGCGCAATTTCGAGAAGGCCAGTTGGATGCTCGCCCAGCGCACGGATGCCGGTGGCAAGCCCTGGCTGCTGTCCAACGAGATTTCCGCCGAGGGACATAACCTCAGCTATGCCGTGGAGTTCGGCAAGATAGTCGCGCGCCTGGATCTGCTCACCGATGTGCTGGATGAGCGCTATCGGCGCATGGGTGTGAGCTATGCCCAGGGGTTGCTGTTTATGAACTTTCTGCCGGTGCAGTAGGACGGTTTACGCCTTGTCCTACTTGGCGTTTTTCGGCACGTCTACGGCCAGTCGCTCGAGAAACATCGCCAGCGCTACCTCTTCAGCTTTCAGGCCCTTGCGCACCCGCGGCTTAGGTAGCTTGGATAACTCGCCCAGGCTGAAGTGCTCCAGCACGGCAGGGTGGATATAGCATTTGCGGCACACCGCAGGTGTGTTGCCCAGTTGCTTGGCGACGGCCTTGACCGTGGCCACCACATGGCGCTTCGCGTCCGATTCTGGTTGCCATTCCAGCTCTCGCAGCACGGCTAACGCCATCGCGGTGCCGGCCCAGGTGCGGTAATCCTTGGCGGTGAAGTCCGCCCCGGTAAGTTGGTGCAGGTAGGCATTAACGTCCGATGAGCTGACGGTGTGACGCGCGCCGTCTTCGTCCAGATATTGGAAGAGGTTCTGCCCCGGCAATTCCATGCAGCGCCTGACCACTGTGGCCAGGCGTCGGTCCCTCACACTGACTTGATGTTCGACGCCACTCTTGCCGACAAACTGAAACTTGATATCGCTGCCTTGGATAGCAACATGACGTGTGCGCAGGGTGGTCAGGCCGTAGGATTTGTTGTCTCGGGCATATTGGCTATTGCCCACGCGAATCAGCGTGGCATCCAGCAGCATCACTACGGTAGCCAGCACCTTCTCGCGGGTAAAACCTGGCTTGGCGATTTGTGCCTCCAATTGCTTGCGCAGTTTGGGCAAGGCGTTGCCGAATTCTTGCAGGCGCGCATATTTGTCAGTGTCGCGAACCTCACGCCAGCGCGGGTGATAGCGGTACTGCTTGCGCCCACGAGCATCGCGGCCAGTGGCTTGCAGATGGCCGCGCGGGTCTGTGCTGATCCACACGTCGGTATACGCGGGCGGCACCGCCAGTGAGTCGAGGCGCTTGATTTCATCGGCGTCGGTGATGCGCTCACCCTTGGCATCGAAATAAGTGAACGTGCCGCGCACTTTCTTACGGCGGATGCCGGGTTGGCTATCGTCAACGTAATGCAGGTCGCGGGGCAGGTCTGCGGGCGACGCGGAATCTGGCATGACGCAATTTCCTTGGCAATCAGTCAGGAGGGTCTATCTGATTGACCGCAGCATGTTGCGGGTGTGCCAAATGGTTTTTCAACAAGGGTCAGTTCAGCGCTGCCTTTCCTTGTTTACAGCTGGTGTTGATCACTGATCGGCAACAGCACACCGCAGCATGCAACACCAACAGGTTTCTGGGAGGCTCAATAGCCTTCCTCCAAGCGTTTATGGCTTTGCGCATTGGCTGCCTCGATCTGCTGTTTCAGCTGCTCGGTCTGCTGTTGCAGTTGCGCCGCCGGCTCGGCTTGCAGGCTGGCGGTTGCCGCTGTTTCACCGAGACCGCAGGCGCTCAGAAGCAGGGTCGTCGTTAGCAGCAATAATGGATGGGTGAGGCGCATGATGGCTCCTTGGTAAAGGGATAAAGGCGCGGCTTAGCAGGTTGTTGAAAAGCTACCTGCGTTGCCATCGCGGCGTTAAAAACAGGCTCAAAATGCTCATTTACAATTTGTAAACTCCGCTTTTTTGCCTGTTTTTGCCTTGCGCTGGCTGCCTCGCCTACGCTTTTCAACGGCCTGCTACTGCCAGCGCTGGTAGATGCTGTCTAGGGTGCCAGCCTGTCTCAAACGCTCCAGCGCCGCCGAGAACTGTTTGGCACGGGCGCTATCATCCTTGGCAAAGGCCACATAGCGCGGCATTTCCACCAGCGGTTTGGGCAGGATGCGCACACTCTGCTCGGCACGCTGTTCGCGCACGAAATACATCAGCTGCACCCGATCACCGACTATCACATCGATGCGCCCGGCCAGCAGCATCGACACCAGCTGCCGTGGATTCTGCGCGCTGATGTCGCGAGACAGTTCGGCTTTGTCGAAGTCCGACTGGTAGGCATAACCGCGCACCTGACCAATGGTGTAGGGCAGCAGATCGTCGAGTTTGCTCCAGTCGCTGAGGGTGATTTTGCGCGAGGTCATAAACACCGTGGAGCCGGTGCGGATCGGCCCGACTAACGCATACTGCTGCATGCGCTCCGGTGTGCCGGCAAATTGAAAGGCCATAGCCACTTCGCTGCGATCAAGCATGCGTTTGACCCGTTCCCAGGGGTACAGGCGCAGGCTGTAGGGAATTTTGGCCTCCTGCATCACCGCCTCTACCAGCTCGACATCCAGCCCGCGCGGCTGGTCATCGTCGATGGTGACAAAGCTGTAAGGCGCAAACTGCTCATCACCCACCACCTTCCACGTCTCGGCCTGCACCGCCCAGGGCAGTAGCAAGGTCAGGCACAGCGCAACACTACGCATACGATCCTCCAAGCGGGTGCCTCGAACGAGCAATCTGCTCTGTATTGATGCTAGCTAATTACGCGGCAGATGCTCTGCGTTCAGGTTTTTATCCATATGACCTGAATGATGTTTTTTGCGATGGCGTTACTACGTTTTGCGATGACTTATTTCCTTTGGTTGGTTGTTTTTTGATCGATAGATTAAGTTGATATTGCTGCTATTTACCGCCTGTAGATTGGCGTCAGAAAATTGATCGTTGCTTCTCAGTTTTGTTCTTGGGGGCGCGAAGCATTAGTTGACTCTCCTTAGTCTGGTGTCGTGCCCACCCCGATAGGAGAGCCAGATATGAAACTCTGGACATGCAGTTCCTTTGAAACACCTAGCCATAAAAAACTCTCAGTCATGCTGTTCAGCCTGATGATGTTGATATGTTCCAGCCCTCAGGCTGAACCATCGCTTTCGCTTAAAGGCCCGCGTGATGTGGTGTGGTCTGACTTCCTGGGCGTGAATGCTCAGCTGCTGTGGTTCGAGGAAGCGGCGTACCGCCATCAGCTCGACCAGATGCAGGCGTTGGGGCTCAATTGGGTGCGCGTCGACTTACATTGGGACCGTTTGGAGCCTGCCCCTGGGCAGTGGCAACTGAATACGCTGGACCGAATGACGCAGGTACTTGCTGAGAAGAATGTCCGCTCACTGATGTTTATGGTGGGGTCTGCGCCGTTTGCCAGCAGTGCACCAGCGGGTACGCCGAACTACGATCAGTACCCCCCGATTTCTGCGCAGATGTTTGCCGATAGCCTTGGCTATCTCGCTTCACGCTACACCACTGTGGATGCCTGGCAGGTATGGAACGAGCAGAATATTCCGTCTTTCTGGCAGCCAATGGAGGATCCGGCGGGATACAAACAGTTGCTTGAAGTCAGCTTGGACAAGCTTGAGCAGGTCAATCCCGATGCGCAACGCGTGATGGGCGGGATGGCCTATTACAGTCAGATGCCAGTTCGCGGTGGTTTGATGCTTGAAGCGCTGGATGGCATGGGCAGCATCAATAATGATCGTGTGACGGCGTATCACCCGTACAGCCTAACGCCTGAGGGCGATGTGGTTGCTGATAAGGATTTTCTGGTGCGTGGCACGGTGCTCAATCAACGCCTGCGCGAGCTGGGTAGTGAGTCGATCTGGGCAACAGAATTTGGTTGGTCCAGCTACAGCGGCCAGGTGGAGTGGCAGCCGATTATTGGTGAGCAAGGTCAGGCCGATTACCTGATCAAACGCATTGCCCTGATGAGTGCGATGGATTACGACCGCATCTTTCTTTTTAACCTCAGCGACCTTGACGCGCGTGCCACCTGGCGTGATCAGAAGTATGGGTTGCTACGTTTGGACGGGAGCCAGAAGCCTGCTTACAAGGCGTTGAAGCGCTTCTTGGATATTACTGGGCCGAGTATCAAGCCATTGAATGCCCCTGCGTTTGCCAACGCTCCGCAGGGAATGCTGAGCATGGCTTGGCAGCGTGCTGATGGCCGTTGGGTTTGGCTGTTCTGGGCGCAAGAACCCGGTCGAGTAACCCTTGCCCGTAAAGGCAAAGGTACGATCTACAACCCATTGCAGGGTACGAGTCGGAGTTTCAATGCGAGTGGGGCTGGGCTTGCAGTCGATGTGGGGACTGAAATGCAGATCATCGTCATGTAATTCGGAGGTGGCGGATAGCCTGGCTGTGAACGCTGCTATTCATTCGGGATGACTGCATGGGTGGCGGCGCTCACTGCTACGGCGGTTAACCAAGCGTGGCAATAAAGCGCTTAACCGCCTGCAGCAGGTCTTCGCAGGAGGTCGAGTGCATCACTATTACCAGTAGGCTTCGACATCCTGTTTCTTCAGTCCGAAGTGGATATGAATAAGCATCACCACATGGTTCTGCGGCCAGGTGCCGAGCACTTTGCGGGGGGGCCGAAGAGGGCACGCCACTGTCCAGTGCTAGGAAGAGCGCTGGTCCCTTGTCGGAAGTTATCGGTTTGGCCAGAAAGGGTCGGCCAGGGCGTGAATCCGTGACTGGATTGCCGGTTGGATCTTGGCAGTGAGCATGACAACCTTGATGTCAGGCTGCCCATGGTGAATCACTGTTGCGGCCTCCCGGCCGCTGATGCCTGGCATGTTAAGGTCCATACGATCAGAAAGCCCCGACCTATAGCCGGGGCTTTTTTATACGGGTGTTGTGCTCAGACTTTACGCACGAACTCGGATTTCAGTTTCATCGCGCCGATGCCGTCGATTTTGCAGTCGATGTCGTGATCACCGTCGCACAGGCGGATGCCTTTGACCTTGGTGCCGACTTTGACCACCAGGGATGAGCCTTTGACTTTCAGGTCTTTGATCACGGTGATGGTGTCGCCATCCTGCAACACATTGCCGACCGAATCCTTGATCACCTTGGTGTCATCGGCCGCTTCACTCGCGCCAGTGGCCGACCACTCGTGGGCACATTCCGGGCAGACCAGCTGGTTGCCGTCTTCATAGGTGTATTCGGAGTTGCATTTGGGGCAGGGTGGCAGCGTGCTCACGGCGGGTCCTTGGTGGGTTGATCGGGAAAGGCCGCATATTGTATAGGGTTTTGTCGCGTTGGTTTTACCGGGATGCGCCTGAGGCGGATGGTTTTGGCCAGTTGAGTGTGCCGCGGTCGTTAAAACGCCAAGTGCTGAACAGGCCATTCGCCAGTTTGCCGTTCAACTCATAGGGCAGGCCTTTGCCGTCCTGATAACCGGCCATGCCCCAGGCCTGGCGCAGCGCGTTGTAGGCGGAAAGGCTGACTGGAATACGTAGAACGCTTTCACCATAACGCGGTACTTGCCCGCTCTGGTCACTGACGCCATTGAGCAGCGGCTGCTGATTGACCTTCAGCTCCAGGGCAACGCCATCGAAATTGATGGGCCGGTCATTGGGGTTCTGCACCCGCAGTTTGATTGCGAAGCGCGCTTCCAGGCCTTCACCGGGCAGCGGTTCGATTCCCACCAGCTCGATGCGCAATGGATCGCGCGGGGCCAGGGTGCTGCAGCCAGCCAGAGTAAGCAGCAGGCTGATGAGCAAAGCATGGGCGAGTGTGCGGTAAAGGGCGTTGGGCATACTGGGCTTCCACTGCTGAGTAAACACAGAGTAGAGACCTCAAGAGCGCAGCGATTACGCCGCAAACAGGGGAAATTAGCCATGTGAGGGGCCTGGAGGGCCCGCCAGGCAAAGGCTAGTTCTGCCGCGGTGTGGTGCTGGTCCGGCGTTTGATCGGCTTGCGTGCAGGCTTGTCGCTTGTTGGCACGTGCAGATAGGACATCACGCTCTCGGTCAGTTCTGCGGCCAGTTGTACGGCTTCCTTGTTACGCGCCATCACGCCGGCGACCAGGCCTTCGATCAGCGCCAGCACCGAGGTGTTGGAGCTGATCAGTACCGGGTGATCGGCAGGGGCAAACAGCGCATGTTGGGCGATGGTGGTCAGCGGCGAGGCGGGCGAGTCGGTAATCGCCAACACGGTTGCGCCGCGTTCGCTGGCAAAGCGCGACAGCTGCAGGGTGTCGAGGGAATAGCGCGGCAGGGAGATCGACAGCAGTACGTCATGTTCGGTGATGGCGGCCAGGCGATACGCGGCGTTTTCGTTGCCGCCTTCCATGCTCACCGCCGTGGCATCGGCGCAGAAGGGCACCAGGTTGGCGGCGGCCAGGCCGGCCATATAGGCGCTGTTGCCGAAACCGAGGATGTAGATCTTGCGCGCCTGAATCAGGCAGCTGACAAAGGCCTCGAAGGTGTCCGCGCTGTTATTGGCGCCAGCCGTGGCCAGGTTGCTGCTGGCGATCTGCACCTGTTCGTGCAAGCCGAAAGCCCCGTCCGGGCGATGGGCCAGTTCGTTGCGCAGCTTGTCCACCGGCGACACCATCTGCTGCAGAGTGCTGACCA
Organism: Pseudomonas sp. EA_35y_Pfl2_R5; assembly: GCF_963970805.1. NCBI lineage: Bacteria > Pseudomonadati > Pseudomonadota > Gammaproteobacteria > Pseudomonadales > Pseudomonadaceae > Pseudomonas > Pseudomonas sp. EA_35y_Pfl2_R5. The sequence goes on from NZ_CAXAOW010000007.1 coordinate 91,521, forward strand.
GTTCGGCCTTCAGCCCGGTGTAGCCGCCCAGGTCGATGGCCTTGGCCAGGCGGTTGACCGCTGCTGGCGAGGTGGCGGTTTCCACCGCCATTTCCTCGATGTTCAAAGTCGCGGCTTTCAGCGGGTGGCGCAGGATAAAGTCGGCCACCTTGCGCAGCGAGGGCTGCAGGTGCGGGGCGATTTCCGCCAGTTTGCGCATCACCGGGGCGGCGTAGACGGTTACGTTCTTGGCAGAGGTCGGCATGGATGGGCTTTCAGCACGTTGGATGATTGGGCGTGCGCGCCGGGTCGGGCGGGCTTGGATAATTGCGTCTGAAGTGTATCCGAAGCCGGCCGCGGCTGTGCCACTGCGCGCAGTCGGCCTGTGGCGTTGGTTATTTCAGGCTGCCAGCCAGAAACTGCTGCAAGCGCTCGGACTTGGGCTGGGCCAGCACTGCACGCGGGCAGCCACTTTCCTCGACGCGGCCCTGATGGAGGAACAGAAGCTGGTTGGAAACCTCGCGGGCAAAGCCCATTTCGTGAGTCACCACCACCATGGTGCGGCCTTCCTGGGCCAGGTCCTGCATGACCTTGAGTACCTCGCCGACCAGCTCCGGGTCCAGCGCCGAGGTTGGCTCATCGAACAACATCACCTCAGGCTCCATCGCCAGGGCGCGGGCAATCGCTACGCGCTGCTGCTCACCGCCGCTCATATGCGCGGGGTAGGCATCCTTGCGATGGGCGACGCCGACTTTCGCCAGGTAGTGTTCGGCTTTCTCCCGGGCGTCTTTCTTGTTCATGCCAAATACATGCACCGGCGCTTCCATCACGTTATCCAGGGCGCTCATATGCGACCACAGGTTGAAGTGCTGAAAGACCATGGCCAGGCGTGAACGCATGCGTTGCAGCTGCTTGCTATCGCTGGCCTTGAGTGCGCCGGTGGTTCGGCTCGGTTGCAGTTTCAGCTCTTCGTTATTGAGCAGGATGCGCCCGCTGTGTGGTTGCTCCAGCAGGTTGATGCAGCGCAGGAAGGTGCTTTTGCCCGAGCCGCTGGAGCCGATGATGCTGGTGACATCGCCGGCCTTGGCGGTCAGGGACACGCCCTTGAGCACTTCATGGGTGCCATAGCGTTTGTGCAGGTTGTCGATTTGCAAGGTGTACATGGCAGCGGATTCTCTTGTTGTTAGTCGGTAAGCAGGCGGCCCTGGCGAATCGGCTGCGCGCCGGCAACCTTGGCCAGCCACAGGCCGGGTTGGGCATAGCGCAGGCGTTCGCGGGCGTAGAGGATTCCTGAGGTGGTGGCGTGCACCACGGTGTGCTGATCGCTTAGCGGGTCAATCACCTCGAACAGCGGGTCACCGACCGTTACCCGCGCGCCCAGTGGCTGGAGAAAACTCACCACGCCAGGGTGCGGCGCATAGGCGTACTGCGCGCCGGCAAAGGGCGTGGCTTCACAGCAGGTGAACGGCGCGGCGGGCCAGTCGCCGCTGATCAGCCCTTGGTCGGCGATAAAGCCGAGAATGTCGTCGGCACTGTGCTGCGCCTGAGTGCGCTCGGTATCGGCCATGCCGCGCAGCTCGATGGTGGTGGCCATACAGGCCAGCGGAATGTTGGCATCCGAATAGCGCTCGGCCAGGCGCAGCCAGGGTACGGCGCAGGCTTCATCAAAGGAGTTGCCGCCACTGTCTTCGGCCAGCAACACCGCGCCGGCGCGCAGACGCGCGGCCAATGGTTGCAGGTTTGGCCAATGCTGCGGCGAGGCGTAGAGCAGCATGATCGATTCGAAATCACAGTGCAGGTCGAGCACCAGATCAGCGTCGCAGGCTTGTCGCAGCAGCAGGCGGCGCAGGCCGTCCAGCTCTGATCTGGCGGAGGGCAGCGCGGCAATGGCCTCAATCATCAGGCGGCGAATCAACCTCACGTTGGCTTGTCCGTCGTCACCCAGGCGGCCTTCCAGCTGTGGCGCGATCAGCTCGGCCAGCGCAGGAAAGTCGCGGTTGAAGTTCTGCCCGCTGGCCAGATCGAAGCGGCCCTGGTGGGTGGCCTGAAACATCTGCCCGAGGCCAATCGGGTTGGCCACCGGCACCAGTTCGATCACCCCATTGAGTCGGCCTTGTTGTTCCAGTTCGAGTAGCCGCTGTTTGAGTTCCACCGCCACGCGCATACCCGGCAGCTCATCGGCATGCAGGGCGGCCTGGATATAGGCTTTGCGCGGGCCGCTGCCAAAACGAAATACCGAGAGCCGACGTTCCGTTCCCGCCGTGCTCCAGGGCAACCGGTGCTGAATATGTTCCATGGGTTTCCCTTAGTTCTTGCGCGGGGCCAGGTGGGCCAGCCAGCGGCCTTCGGCCAGCTTGAACAGGCGCACCAGGATAAAAGTCAGCACCAGGTAGAACAGCCCGGCGGTGATAAAGGCCTCGAATGGCAGGTAGTAGCGCGAGCTGACGGTGCGCGCCGCCCCGGTGATGTCGATCAGGGTGACGATCGAGGCTAGCGAGGTGGTGTGCAGCATCATGATCACTTCATTGCTGTACTGCGGCAGCGCCCGGCGCAACGCCGAGGGCAGCAGAATGCGCCGGTACAGGGTGATGCGCGACATGCCCACGGCTCTAGCGGCTTCGATCTCGCCATGGGGCGTGGCTTTCAGGCTGCCGGCGAGAATTTCCGCGCTGTAGGCGCTGGTGTTGATGGCAAACGCCAGGCAGGCGCAGAAGGTGGCGCTGGAGAAATACGGCCACAGCACGCTCTCACGCACCGCCTCGAATTGCGCCAGGCCGTAATAGATAAGGAACAGCTGCACCAGCATCGGTGTGCCGCGGATCACGTAGGTGTAGAGCCAGGCTGGGGCGTTGAGCCAGGGCGCGCGCGACACGCGCAGCAGCGCCAGTGGAATGGCCAGCGCCAGACCCAGCGCCAGGGCGATAAACAGTAATTTGAACGTCACCAGTACACCGCTGCCGTAGAGCGGCAGGCTGTCGGTAATCAATTGGAAATCGAGCACGGTAGAAGGTCTCGCTTAGAGTTCGGCCAGGCGGGCGCCCGCGGAATAGCGTTTTTCCAGCAGGCGCAGGGCCAGCAGGGACACGGTGGTGAGCAACAGGTACAGCGCGGCAACCGCGAGGAAAAAGGTGAAGGGTTCGCGGGTGGCGTCGGCGGCGTTCTTGGCCTTGAACATCATGTCCTGCAGGCCCACCACGGAAATCAGCGCGGTGGCCTTGGTCAGCACCAGCCAGTTGTTGGTAAAGCCGGGGATGGCGAAGCGAATCATCTGCGGCACCAGAATCCGCCAGAACACCTGCATGCCGCTCATGCCATAAGCCGCACCGGCTTCGGCCTGCCCCTTGGCGATGGCCATAAAGGCGCCGCGAAAGGTTTCCGAGAGGTAGGCGCCGAAGATAAAACCCATGGTGCAAACGCCCGCGATAAACGGGTTGATGTCGATGTAATGGTGATAGCCGAGCAGCGGCGCCGCGCGGTTCACCAGGTCCTGGCCGCCGTAGAAGATCAGCAGAATCAGCACCAGGTCAGGAATACCGCGAATAACCGTGGCGTAGCCTTCGCCGAGCAATGCCAGCCATTTCAGTGGGGACAGGCGAAACGCTGCACCAACAAGGCCCAGGGTAATCGCCAGGGTCATGGAAGTGAGGGCCAGACTGAGGGTCAGCCAAGCGCCCTCGAGAATGGTCGAGCCGTAGCCGTGGAGCATGGTGGGGGTCCTCACGCAGAGGCCGAATGGCCTGCGCTACAACGAGAAAAAGGTGCCCCGCAGTGGAGGCACCCATGAGGCATTAGCAGTACTTACTTGCCGTAGATATCGAACTCGAAGTACTTGGCCTGCACGTCCTGATAGGTGCCGTTGGCGCGGATGGCGTCGATGGCGGCGCTGATGCGGGCGGCGTTTTCGCTGTCGCCTTTACGTACGGCGATGCCGGCACCGTTACCGAAGTATTTCGGGTCGTTGAAGTCTGGGCCGACCAGGGCGAAACCCTTACCAGCCTCGGTTTTGATAAAGCCTTCATCGATGTTGATGATGTCCGCCAGGGTGGCGTCCAGGCGACCTGATGCGAGGTCAAGAAAGGCTTCGTTCTGCGAGGCGTAGCGCACCACTTCAATGCCGGCAGCTTCGAACTGGTCCGAGGCAAAGCGATCGTAGGTGGAGGCGCGCTGTACGCCGACCTTCTTGCCCTTGAGATCGACCAGCGGGTCCTTTATTTCGCTACCGGCCTTCATCGCCAGCTTGCCAGGGGTGTGGTAGTACTTTTTGCTGAAATCCACCGACTTCAGGCGGTCTTCGGTGATCGACATGGACGACAGCACGGCGTCGACCTTGCGTACTTTTAGCGAGGGAATCAGGCCGTCGAATTCCTGCTCAACCCACTGACATTTGACCTTCATTTCTGCGCACAGGGCGTTGCCGATGTCGTAGTCGAAACCGCTGATCTTGCCGTCCGGGGTTTTGAAGGCGAAGGGCGGGTAGGCCGCCTCGATACCGATGCGCAGGTTGTCCTGACTGGCGAAGCTGAAGGTGCTGGCGGCGCTGAGCGCCAGAGCGCCGAGAAGTGCGATCTTGTTCATCTTATTGACTCCTTGATGGGGCGGTTTTGGTTTGCGCTGATCGTCATGCCCTAGCCTGCGATCAGCAGGTACTGCCTGTAGCAATGGCCTCGCCAGATGGCGTGGAGTGCAACTTGAAGCCTTGTGGGCTTCTGTTCGTTTCGGCCGGGCTAGGTAGGCCTGGCCTGGGGTTTGAGTGCGAATAGGTGTGACATGTTTATTTTCATAAAGCTACTTATTAGAAATATTTGTGTCAAATACGTTCTGTCGGATTAATGGCTCAAGCCGCTCTAGCGCGGAGGCTAGCTGCTGGTGAAGATTTTTTTGGCGCTGTTGGGGCGACAAGCTTTCGATGCTGAAGGGTTGATCGGGTTTTCCTGTTGGTATATAAAATTTCACAAAGCGAGATTGTGAAAATTTAAATTCACAGCCGAAAAGCCAGGGCTGGCGCGGTGTTTTATCTGCTGCAGGGAGGCGCTGACGGGACCGGAACACCGGCTCGCACGAGTTCTCATAACAAGAGCAATAAGAATGAAAAAGCAGCTGAACAAGCGCGTGGCGGCGGCCGCCCTGATCCTTTCCTGTGCAAGCTCTGCAGCCCTGGCTGAAGGTCATTTACTGGCCGTTGGTGGCATGTTGCGTGCGAGCAACTCGCCGGTGTACGCCAAGTTCATCGAACTGGCCGGTGGCCAAAAAGATGCGCGCATCGTGATCATGCCAACCGCCAGCGGTAGCCAGGGTTCGAGCAAGCGCTTTATGGGTGAGCTGGTGGCCCTCGGCATTCCGGTCGAGCGCATCAGCATCGTCGGCATCGACAAGAGCAACTACCAGAGCACCATGAACGATGCCGCCGTGGTCAAGCCATTGGGCGAGGCGAGCGCGGTGTGGTTTGTCGGTGGCGATCAGGCGCGTATCGCCCGCGCGCTGTTCAATGCCGACGGCAGCCCGTCGCTGCTGATGCAGGAAGTGCGCAAGGTGTATGACAAGGGCGGCGTGGTCGCCGGTACCAGCGCCGGTGCTAGCATCCTCGGCGCGCAGATGCCCACCGCTTATGGCGTGGTCATGGATACCCTGGACTTCGGCGTAGCCAGCAAGGCCGACCAGCGCGGCGCTGCGGTGCTGAAAGGTTCGGGCCTGTTCAGCGGCGGCATCATCGATCAGCACCTCGACCAGATCGAGGAAACCAGTACTGGCCGTGCTGCGCGTATGGCTGCCTACCTCACCGAGCAGAAGTCCACACGCGGCTTTGGCCTGGATACCAACACCGCCATGTGGGTAAACCCCGAGGGCCAGGTGCAGGTGCTGGGCGAGGGCTACCTGACGGTGATGGACGCCAGCCAGGCCGAAAAGAAATTCGGCATATACGGCACTCAGTTGAGCAACGTGCGCCTGGCCATGCTCGGCAACGGCGACCGTTATGATTTGGCCAGCGGCAAGGTGCAGCCCGCCGAAGGCAAAGCCGCCATCGAGGCCGGTAACGAATACCTGGTGGGCAACCAGCTGATCACCGATCTGTCTGCAGTATCGGCGATTGGCCGTGCGGTACTTTATGGCCTGGCGGATAACACCGCGATGCGCCAGGTTGGCCTGATGACTCGCTACAACCCGCTTAACGGCTACCACTACGGCTACCGTTTTGAGTTCAGCAAAACCGCTGATTTCAGTGCCCACAGCCAGTTCTACGATTCGCTGACCAACTACAGCGTCAATGGCGTGCGCCTGGATATTCGCCCGGTCAACGCCAATCTCGGCGACCCGTCTACCAGCGCACCGAAAGATGCCGGCACTGGCGCTGTAGGCGATGCGATTCGCGCCGTGAGCTTCCGTGGCCTGATGACCCTCAACGGGCAGAACGCCTTCGAGCCGCAACGGCCGATTACCCGCCTGGAGCTGGCCAACGCCCTGCAGATGACCCTGGCCGCCGAGCCCAAGCTGGATGCGCTGCCCACGCTCACTGACATCGGCGCGGATGATCCGATGCGCGATCAGCTCAATGCCGTGCTTTCCAATGGCTGGATGACCAGCGCTGATGCCTTTGCCGGCAGTCAGCCGGTCACTCGCAAGGAATGGGCGCTGGCCTGCAAGGCGCTGGTGGAGCGTTATCAGGGCATCAGTCTGGCGAAAACCGCCGCGCTAACCGACCTTGGTGGTGTTGATAAAGCCCTCGCCGACGCTGCCAGCCTGACGGTGGGCGAGGGCTGGTTGCAGGCCGAGAAGGGTCGCTTCAACCCGGATGCCCCGGTGACCCGAGCCGAAGTGGCGCAGACCTTGGCCAGGGTCAGTTGGCTGAGCAAGTGATGAGCTAAATCGTTTAGCGCCGGCCCTGGTCTGCGGCGCTTTTCACCCATTCGTCTTTACGCAAGAGCCCTGTATGCAAATCAGCAGGTTGGAAACGTTCGCCCTGGAAAAGCTGTTGCAGCCCCACAGCGATCACGCTTTAGCCGCCACGCAGCCTGCGTTGCGGGTGCTGGAGCGAGTGCAAACCAGTGCTGGCTTCTACTCGATTATCCAGTTGCCAGTAAGCCTGCAAACACTGCAGGAAAATACCGAGCTGGAATGGCCGTTCAAGCTTAAGCGGTTGAAAGCAAAAGGTTATTTCGTTTGCTGGGCCGAATCGGAAACGACTCTGTGCCTGGAGGCTGTGATCAGCAAGGGCGTGTGTCCGCCCGAGCTGTCGCTGGAGCAGTTTGCCTAGCGGCAGTGCTGGAAGGAATGCGTCGCTGCCCGGCGACGGATTTTCAAGATGTTCAATAAAAAACCAATGGAGTAAGCCATGAACGTTGTAAAACTGAGCCTGATCGCCCTGGCAGTTGCCGCGGCCAGCTCGCAACTGGCAGTCGCTGGCGAGCAGCAAGAGTCCAAGGGCTTTATTGCCGACAGCACGCTGAACCTGCTCAATCGCAATTTCTGGATGCACCGCGATTTCCGTAACTCCACGCGCAATATTCGCGATGAGTGGGCCCACGGCATCCAGGCGCATTACGTGTCCGGGTTTACCCAGGGCACCGTCGGCTTCGGTGTCGATGCCCATGGTTATGGCGGCATCAAGCTTGATGGCGGACGCGGCAGCGTGGGCAACGGCATCATGCCGGTGGACGGCGATGGCCGTATCGAAGACAACACCGGCGAGCTGGGCGGTGCGGTCAAGCTGCGGGTTTCCTCTACTGTGTTGAAGTTCGGTGAGCAACGCCCCACTGCACCGGTTTTCGCCACTGGCGACTCGCGCCTGCTGCCGGAGACCGCAACGGGCTTCCAGTTGTCGAGCAGTGAGTTCGATGCACTCTCCCTCGAGGCGGGCCATTTCACCGCGATCAATCGTCGTAACTCGAGCAACTCCGATGGCGCGCTGACCAGTGAGTATGCGGAAGTCGAAGCGCGCAGCGTCGATTTCGTCGGCGGTACCTACAACTTCACCGACAACCTCAGTGTGGCGCTCTACGGCAGCGAGGCCGAAGACATCTGGCGTCAGTACTTCGCCAACGTCTACTACACCATTCCGCTGGCCGACGATCAGTCGTTGAACTTTGATCTGGTGGCCTACAAGACCGATGACCAGGGTGATGCCCTGGCCGGTGAGCTGGATACCCTGACCTACTCGCTGAAAGCCGCCTACAGCTTCGGTGCGCACAAGCTCAGCCTGGCCTACCAGAAAGTTAATGGTGATGAGTTCTTTGACTACATCGGTGGCGACTCGATCTGGCTGTCCAACTCCGTGCAGTACTCCGACTTCAACGCCCCTAACGAGCGTTCTTATCAGGTGCGTTACGACCTGAACATGGCGACTTTTGGCGTGCCGGGCCTGAGCTTTATGGCGCGCTACATCACGGGTGATCAGATTGATGGCACCAAGGCCGATCCGAATGGTTCCTTCGCCGGTTGGGCGGGCGATGACGAGAAGCATTGGGAGCGTGATCTGGAGGCCAAGTACGTGGTGCAGTCCGGTGCTGCCAAGGATCTGTCCCTGCGCCTACGTCAGGCCACACACCGCTCCACCGCGTTCGACAACGATCTGGATGAAGTGCGTCTGATCGTCGAGTACCCGCTGAGCATTCTGTAAGAAGGTTGCCGGCCGCTCATGCTGGTGAAGCGGCCGGGTTGGTTATTCAAGGTCAGCTCCCATTGCTCCTTTGGCCTTAAGGCGCCCTGTGCGGCGCCTCTTTTCTCGGCTTGGAGCCTGGCCTCTGACCCCAGGCTGTTTATCTAGCAGCGCTTGCAAGGGGCACCGAATGTTACGAGCAACCCTCTTTATGCTGGGCTTGATGCTGCTGAGCAGCGTTCAGGCGCAGCCCCTGCGCATCGCCATGGAAGGGCAGTTTCCGCCCTTCGAGCAAATCGATGCGACGGGCCAATTACGCGGCTTCAATGTCGATATCGCCCAGGCCCTGTGTCAGGCCATGGCGGCGGATTGTCAGCTGGTCAGGTTTGCCTGGGACGATTTAATTCCGGCGCTCAACGAGCAGCGTGCGGACCTGATTCTGGCGTCCATGTCGATCACCGCACAGCGCGCCGAGCGGGTCGATTTCACCGCCAAATATGCGCAAACCCCGGCGTTCTTCTTCGCCCGCAAGGGCCTGGTCAATCAGGTGATCATCACCCCAAGGCGTATAGCCGGCAAACGCCTGGGTGTGCAGCGCGACACCACCTATGACCGCTTCCTGACCGACAAATACCAGCAGCACACCGAGGTGCAGCGCTTCGACTCCGCCGAAGGCATGTACCAGGCGCTGGCCGAAGGGCGCGTCGATCTGGTGCTGGATGACGCTGTGTCCGGCTATTTCGGCTTTCTCGACACGGCCCAGGGCCAGGGTTTCGAGCAAGTCGGCAACAAGGTGGTCGCCCCAAAACACTTTGGCAAAGGCCAGGGCATCGCCGTGCGCAAGGGCGATCACGTTCTGCGTGAGCGGCTAGATAGAGCGCTCAGCGTCATTCTCAGCAACGGCGTCTACAAGCGCATCGAGAAGCAGTATTTCAAACAGTTCACGGTGTATTAGCCGGAGGAGCCAGCCACCCAGAAAGCGTTGCCGTTTTGTCTGCAGCAGTTCCCGTTTTACAACTCTCACAACAAGCGTGCGCCGAGCGCACATCGGAGAACTCGAACCATGATCAGATCATTTATGCGGTGCAGCGCCTTGCTGCTCGCCCTTCTACCCGTCACCGGCTACAGCGCCGGCCCGCTGATATTGGTTGGCGGCGGCCTCAAGGATGACAACACGGCGATCTATCAGCGCCTGATTCAGCTGGCCGGTGGCAGCGGCCAGGCGCGGATTGGGGTGATCACCGCCGCCTCGATCCCGGAAAGCGACGACCCGGATGCCGGCACTGCCGATGCCGCCAACTCCAAAGCCAATGGCGAGTTCTATACCCAGCTACTGGAAACTTACGGCGCCGCCGATGCGCAATGGATCCCCATCGACCTGGATCAGATCAGCAATAACAGCAACCCGCAGGTGGTTGCGCAGATCAACAGCATGACCGGTTTCTTTTTCGGCGGTGGTGACCAGTCGCGCCTGACTCAGACCCTGCAAACCGCGACCCGTGCCGACAGCCCGGCACTGGCCGCGATTCGTGCGCGGCACAATGCCGGCGCGGTATTGGCGGGCACCAGTGCCGGCACTGCGATCATGGTGCAGGGGCCGATGGTTACTGGCGGCGAAAGCTATGACGCGCTGCGTTATGGCGTGTACACCTCGCCGGGTGGCGATGACCTGTCCTATGACATGCAGGGTGGTTTTGGCTTCTTCAACTATGGCCTGCTCGATACCCACTTCAGCGAGCGCGGCCGCCAGGGGCGGATCGTGCGCCTGGCGGATCACACCCAGGTGCCGTTTGCCTTTGGCGTCGATGAAAACACCGCGTTGCTGGTGCAGAACAACCCAACCCTGGGTCAGGTGGAAATGGAAGTAATCGGGGCTGCGGGGGTATTTATCTTCGACCTGCGTAACAAGGAACGCGGCACCGGCAGCAGCTATGCCCTGTATGACGTGCTGGGCAGCTACCTGACCGCAGGTGATCGCTATCGCCCGGTAACCGGCCAGTTTGTGATTGGCAGCGGCAAAACCAGCCTGCGCGGCCGCGAGGCCTATAGCAGCGCAATGACGGTCACCGGCGACATCTTCAGCAGCCCGAACAACAGTGGTGCGAATGGCCGGCGCAAACCGCGCGAGTTCGTCAAAGTCAGCACGGATCTGTTCAACAGCCGCGTGACCAGCACCTTGGGGCGTACGTATGAAAGCAATCCGCGCTTTCGCGTCGACCTGATCAAAAGCAGCCAGTTCGACAGTCACGGCTACCAGGGCACCGTTGGCGGTAAGAACATGTTGTCCTACCTGCGTCTGCTGATGGATTTCCGTCCTAACTGAGTGTGCTGTTGGCGGAAAAGTGAGTGATGCCGCTTCTTTCAGGCTGCGGCATCGCTCTGTTTGGATGGCGGGCTGTGGCGCCTTATGCGCGAGTTGTCAGCGGCGTGATCGGCTGCTGGGCTGGTTGCTCCGCGCGTGTGGATCAATGCTCGTCGTCGCTTGTTTCCAGGCTCTGTAGCACCACCTGTTCCAGCGCGTTGCTGGGTTCCGGTTGGGTGCCAGCCAGTTGGCCCAGCAGTTGCCACTGTTGGTCCAGCTCGCTGTTGATCGCCAGCATGCGCTCGATCATCTTGTGCGCTGTGGCATTTACCGCGCTGTCCTGGGTATTGAGCAGCTCGAACGACATCGCGGTAATGGCGGCAGTCAGGTGAGTGAGGGTGCGCGTGGACAGGCTGAGCAACTCGGTCAATTGCGCTTCCTTGGCAGTCATGGTCATCTCCTGGTCAATCACGCCCTGAGCTTAGCGCGACATGGTGTCGCCCGGCTATCCGCCCTATCGTCTGAGCCCTACCGTCGGGCCTGTGTGCGCTCTCTTTATCGTCCTGTGTCGCCTGCGCACTCCGTCGGGCACGGCGCGAATGTTTGTCTGTTGTGCTTTGCTCAATTAAAGGCGTGAATAGAATCCGGAGTGCAACCTTGCTGGTGTTTTGGTTGTACCTGTCGTCGGAAGTACTGCGTTTTTTTAAAACGAGCGTTTTTCTCGCGTATCAGTCGATTCTCGCTAGAGCCTTGCCTGTAGTGGGTTTGCGCTAGAGGATGACGTGATTTCGAGCTGCTGAGTGCTATAGAAAACCTTGATTTTGTTTGGTTGCACCTAGTTGCACCTTGCGCCTTCTGAGGTTTAATCTCTCGCCAGATTTTTTGTGACATGCCAGCCATGGCGACCACCCCCTGGGGGGCGTCGCGGGCTACGTCAAAAATTGCTCCCGGCGATTTTTTTGCCGTGTTCCAGCTCATAACAGGACAAACCAATGGCCACCACCACCCTTGGCGTAAAGCTCGATGATGCAACCCGTGATCGCCTCAAGCAGGCCGCGCAGTCGATTGACCGCACGCCGCATTGGTTGATCAAACAGGCGATCTTCAATTACCTGGAGCAGATTGAGGGTGGTTTGACCCCGGCCGAGCATTCGGGGTTGGCGGCGGTAGCCGGTGAAGAGACTGTCGAATCCCTGAATGAGCAAGGCCTGCAGGTGTTCCTCGACTTTGCCGAAAGCATCCTCCCGCAATCGGTGCTGCGTGCGGCGATTACCGGCGCTTATCGCCGTCCGGAAACCGAAGCGGTACCCATGCTGTTGGAGCAGGCGCGTCTGCCCAACGACATGGCCGAGGCGAGCAACAAGCTGGCCATGAAGATTGCCGAGAAGCTGCGCAACCAGAAGAACGCCGGCGGCCGTCAGGGCCTGGTGCAGGGGTTGCTGCAGGAATTCTCGCTGTCCTCGCAGGAGGGTGTGGCGCTGATGTGCCTGGCCGAAGCGCTGCTGCGCATTCCGGACAAGGCCACCCGTGACGCGCTGATTCGCGACAAGATCAGCAACGGCAACTGGAGTCAGCACCTCGGTAACAGCCCGTCGATGTTCGTCAATGCCGCCAGTTGGGGCTTGCTGATTACCGGCAAGCTGGTGTCGACGCACAACGAAGCCGGCTTGGTCACTTCGCTCAATCGCATCATTGGCAAGGGCGGCGAGCCACTGATTCGCAAGGGCGTGGACATGTCCATGCGCCTGATGGGCGAGCAGTTCGTTACCGGCGAAACCATCGCCGAAGCGCTGGCCAACGCCACCACAATGGAAAGCAAGGGTTTCCGCTATTCCTACGACATGCTCGGCGAAGCCGCGCTGACCGATGAAGATGCCAAGCGCTACCTGGTGTCCTACGAGCAGGCCATCCACGCCATCGGCAAGGCCTCCCATGGTCGTGGCATCTACGAAGGTCCGGGCATTTCGATCAAGCTCTCGGCCCTGCACCCGCGCTACAGCCGCGCTCAATACGAGCGCGTGATGGATGAGCTGTACCCGATCCTGCTGAGCCTGACCAAGCTGGCCAAGCAGTACGACATCGGCCTGAACATCGACGCCGAAGAAGCCGATCGCCTGGAAATCTCCCTCGATCTGCTTGAGCGTCTGTGCTTCGACCCGGCGCTGACCGGCTGGAACGGCATCGGCTTTGTCATTCAGGCCTACCAGAAGCGCTGCCCATACGTGATTGATTACGTCATCGACCTGGCCAAGCGCAGCCGTCACCGCCTGATGATCCGCCTGGTTAAAGGCGCGTACTGGGACAGCGAGATCAAGCGCGCCCAGGTCGAAGGCCTGGAAGGCTACCCGGTGTACACCCGCAAGTCGTACACCGACATTTCCTACATTGCCTGCGCACGCAAGCTGTTGGCCGTGCCAGAAGCCATCTACCCGCAGTTCGCCACTCACAACGCCCATTCGCTGTCGGCCATCTACCAGCTGGCCGGGCAGAATTACTACCCCGGCCAGTACGAGTTCCAGTGCCTGCATGGCATGGGCGAGCCGCTGTATGAGCAGGTGGTGGGCAAGGTGGCCGATGGCAAATTGAACCGTCCATGCCGTATCTACGCGCCGGTGGGCAGCCATGAAACGCTGCTGGCTTACCTGGTGCGGCGCCTGCTGGAAAACGGCGCGAACACCTCGTTCGTTAACCGTATTGCCGACACCAGCATCTCAATCAAGGAGCTGGTGCTCGACCCGGTGCAGCAGGTCGAGCAGATGGCCGCGCAGGAAGGCGGCCTTGGCCTGCCGCACCCGCGCATTGCCCTGCCGCGCGCGCTGTATGGCGACGTCCGCTTGAACTCCGAAGGCATCGACCTGGCCAACGAGCACCGCCTGGGCTCACTGTCTTCGGCGCTGCTGAGCAGCACCAACAACGCCTATAAGGCCATGCCGCTGCTCGGTTGCGAGGCGCCTGAGCTGAGCGAAGCGCAGCCGGTACGCAACCCGGCGGATCACCGCGACATCGTTGGCCATGTGTATGAGGCCAGTGAGCAGGATGTGCGTAACGCTGTGCTCTGCGCGGTATCCAGCGGGCAGATCTGGCAGTCGACCCTGCCGGCCGAGCGCGCTGCGGTGCTGGATCGCGCCGCCGACCAGATGGAAGCGGAAATGCAGCAGCTGATGGGGCTGCTGGTGCGTGAATCTGGCAAGACTTTCGCCAACGCCATCGCCGAAGTGCGCGAGGCGGTGGACTTCCTGCGCTACTACGCGGCGCAGGCACGCAATCACTTCAGCAATGACAGCCACCGCCCACTGGGCCCGGTGGTGTGCATCAGCCCGTGGAACTTCCCGCTGGCGATCTTCAGCGGTCAAGTGGCTGCTGCGCTGGCAGCCGGCAACACCGTGCTGGCCAAGCCGGCCGAGCAGACTCCGCTGATCGCCGCGCAGGCCGTGCGCATCCTGCTCGAAGCGGGTGTGCCGAGCGGCGCCGTGCAACTGCTGCCGGGTCGTGGCGAAACCGTCGGTGCCGGTCTGATCGGTAACGAGCGGGTGCGTGGCGTGATGTTTACCGGTTCTACCGAAGTGGCCGGGATCATCCAGCGAAACCTCGCCGGTCGCCTGGATGCCCAGGGCCGCACCATTCCGCTGATCGCCGAAACCGGTGGTCTCAACAGCATGATCGTCGACTCATCGGCCCTCACCGAACAGGTGGTGGTCGATGTCGTTGCCTCGGCCTTCGACAGCGCCGGCCAGCGTTGCTCAGCCCTGCGCGTACTGTGCGTGCAGGAAGATGTGGCGGATCGAGTGATCAATATGCTCAAGGGCGCCATGGCCGAATACAGCCTGGGCAACCCGGAGCGCCTGAGCACCGATATCGGCCCGGTGATCGACGCCGAAGCCAAGAACAATATCGACCAGCACATCGAGACGATGCGCGAGAAGGGCCGTAAGGTCTTCCAGGCCGCCCGTGCCCAGGGCGATGACGTCAAGCGCGGCACCTTCGTCCTGCCGACGCTGATCGAGCTGGACAGCTTCGATGAGATGACGCGTGAAATCTTCGGCCCTGTGCTGCATGTGGTGCGTTATCAGCGCGCTGGTTTGGGCAAGTTGTTGCAGCAGATCAACGACAGCGGCTACGGCCTGACCCTGGGTGTGCATACGCGCATTGATGAAACCATCGCCCAGGTGGTGGGCAGCGCTAAAGTCGGCAATCTGTATGTGAACCGCAATATGGTCGGCGCCGTGGTCGGTGTGCAGCCGTTTGGTGGCGAAGGCCTGTCCGGCACTGGCCCGAAAGCCGGTGGCCCGCTGTATATGTACCGTCTGCTGGCGACCCGTCCGCAGGATGCGGTGGCCAAGCAGCTGCAACAGGAAAAGGCTGAAACCCAGCGTCCGGCCGAGCAGGCCAAGGTGATTCAGGCGTTGCAGGATTGGGCAGGCAAAGAGGAGCCGAGCTTGAGCGCCCTGAGCGCGCAATATGTCGAGCTGGCGCAGAGCGGCACCGTGCAGATGCTTAACGGCCCAACTGGTGAGCGCAACAGCTACAGCCTGCTGCCGCGTGAGCATGTGCTGTGCTTGGCGGATGAGCGCAGTGATCTGCTGGTGCAGCTGGCGGCGGCGCTGGCCGTAGGCTGCCAGGTGCTGTGGCAGGAAGGCGAGCTGACCCGCGAGCTGTTTGCCGCACTGCCCAAGGCCGTGCAGCAACGCATCACCGTGCTTAGCCAGTGGAGCGAAAGCGACACTACGTTCGACGCCATCCTCCATCACGGTGACTCCGATCAGCTGCGCGAAGTCTGCCAGCTGGCGGCTCAGCGCCCAGGCGCGATCATCGGCGTACACGGGCTGCACAAAGGCGAGACGGATATCCCGCTCGAACGCCTGCTGATCGAACACGCCCTGAGCATCAACACTGCAGCGGCAGGCGGTAACGCCAGCCTGATGACCATCGGTTAAGTAGCTGCACCGAGCGTGCTGCCCCGGCTGGCTTTAACCCACCGGGGCAGTTGGCAACACCGGCTTACCGCCACCCCCAGGGACCTTGCCCAGGTGCCTGATGCTGCTCTGCAGCGCCCGTCGAACATCCGGCAACGGAGGGCTACCCGCCCAGTACGATGCGTTTCTTCCCTTCTGGCATTTCGATGCATTGCGCGCGCCTACCCGGCGGGCGCGGCAACGGAGCTATCCGCTCCGTTGCGCATCGCCCGCCTGGCGACTGTTCAGAGCTAATCCTGCGTTGTTATGTGCCCCTGCGTTCGCTCGACTGTGCTTAGCCTCAAGGCGCTCAAACGTGTCGATAGCGCTATTTGCTTTTGCCTGCCAGCTGATCGCGCAGTGCACGCTCGACCGCAATCTGCAGCGTGTATGCAGGTGCTTCGATGGCGTCGTGGTCGCGGGTGTAGCGGCGGGTAAATTCGCGTACGCCCCATTGCTGGTATTGCTGCACGTGCAGCAGTTCATGCGCCCACAGCGCGACATTTTGCTGGGCGTCTTCAACATTGCGGAAGACGATGATGTCGATCAGCGTTACCGCCTGTACGTCGGGGTTTTGCAGCAGGGCATTGCCGGCGTTGAGTGCCGCGCCATCGTCGACCCTAAAGCGCGCTGAGTCGAGCACCGCTATATCGAAATACGCTTCTAGTTGAGCGCGGATATGCAGAGGCACAGGTTCGGTTCCGTCGGTTGCTGCCCGCTGACGGGCCTGTAACAGCCCTTGTTCAAGGCCTGAGGCGGCAATCTGGCTGACGTCTTTATACAGCACGTCGATGTCGGCCTGGCTGATCGGCGCACAGAAGCACATCCCGGCACAGACCTGCTGCTGCCCGCTGGGGCAGGCGAGAACCGAGGCGGCGAGGCCGAGCCCGCCAACCAGCAGGGCGACCCAGCGCAGTGGGTGACGCAAGAACACAGCAGGCAAGGACGCTTCCCTCAAATAACAACGGCCGACGCAGTATGCGCCAGTGTGGCAAGGCAGTCGGACAGTGGCCGTTGCGTTTGGTTGCAGCGCTGCGCTGGAGGTTACACCCGCACCCAGCGCTGCCGAGTCCAGCTGCTAAACGCATCGACGCCGAACACCAGCAGCAGCATGGCGATGATTACCGTGCTTGCCTGAGGCTCCTGAAACAGGCTGAGGCTGACATAGAGCATCTGTCCCAGACCGCCGGCGCCGACAAAGCCGAGCACGCTGGCCATGCGGATATTGTTTTCCCAGCGGTACAGGCAGTAGGCCAATAGCTGTGGCCAGAGGTTGGGCAGGGTGCCGTAGCAGAACGCCGCGACCTGGCTGCCGCCCTGCAGGCGAATCGCCTCGGCCGGTGCGGTCGGGGTGTTCTCCAACGCTTCGGCAAACAGCCGGCCGAGCACGCCAGTGGTGTGCAGGGCCAGCGCCAGGGTGCCGGCATTTGGGCCAAGGCCTGCGGCAAATACCATCAGCGCGGCCCAGACCAGTTCGGGGATCGCCCGCAGGGCATTGAGCAGCAAACGTGCGGCGCTCTGTAGCGGCCAGCCGAAGCGCCCGGCCGCAGGCAGCGCCAGTGCCAGGCCGAACACCGCCGCGAGCAAGGTGCCGAGGGCCGACATGGCCAGGGTTTCCAAGGCCCCTCGGCTGATGGCCGACAGGTGTTCGGCGCTCAGGTCCGGGCTGAGGAAACGGCGCACATAGCCGGCCATCTGTCCCAGGCTGTCGCCGCTGGTCAGCGTGACTAGGTCAATGCCCAGGTAAATAAATGAGGCGATCACCGCCGCGCCGATGCCAAACAGCAGCAACAGGTTGATCAGCCGGTTCATGCCAGCCTCCCGCGCAGCACGCGGCTGAGCTGGTCGGCCAATAGCACCAGGAGGAGGAAGGTCAGCAGCATGCTGGCCACTTCACCGCCGGCGAACATGCGCATCGACAGATCGATCTGCTGGCCCAGGCCACCGGCGCCGACGAAGCCCATCACCACCGAGGCGCGGATCGCGCATTCCCAGCGGTACACCGTATAGGAGGTCAGTTCCGCTGCGGCGTTCGGCAGGATGCCGTAGACAAAGGCCGCCAGCCGGCCGCTGCCCGCTTGTAGTAAGGCGTGAGCCGGGCGCTGGTCGACCGATTCGAAGATTTCCGCATAGACCTTGCCAAGCATGCCGCTGTAGGTGATGGCGATGGCCAGCACCCCAGCGGTGGGGCCGAGGCCGACCGCGCGGACGAACAACAGCGCCCAGACAATTTCCGGCACGCTGCGCAGGAAGATCAGCAGGCCGCGCACCGGCCAGCGCAGCAACTGCGCCAGCGGCTTCGGCCGACCACCACGGGAAGCCGCGGACAGCGATAACGCGCGGCTGGCCAGCAGACTGGCTGGAATCGCCAATAGCAGCGCCAGGGCCATGCCGGCGGTGGCGATGGCCAGGGTTTGCAGGGTGGCGTCGAGCAGTAACTGCAGAAAGTCCGCGTCATGCGCCGGCGGCCAGAAGGCGGAGACGAAGCGTCCCATCTCGCTCTGGCTGTCGGCTTGCAGCAACACGCCCAAGTCCAGCTCGCTGAGCTGGATGCCCGGCCACAGTAAGGCCAGCGCCAACAATGTCAGTAGTAGGCGGGGCAGTGCGGCCGGGTCGCGGGTGTCGCGGTTTAGCATCGCGGTATCTGCAGGCTCAGGGGCACGCTGGGTGCGGGTGGCGAGAGCAGTTGCTCGTTGGCGTACAGGGCGTCGAGCTGCGCCTGATCGACCTCGCCGGCAGGACGGTCGAAGAGAATCTGTCCGTCACGCAGGCCGATAATCCGCGGGAAGTGCGCCAGGGCCAGTTCCACCGCGTGCAGGCTGGCGACCAGAGTGACGCCATGGGTTTCGGCATGCCGACACAGCACGTTGAGGGTGTGCTCCGCCAGCACCGGGTCCATGGCCGATACCGGCTCATCGGCCAGCAGCAGTTCTGGAGCCTGGTACAGCACGCGGGCGATGCCGACGCGCTGCAGCTGGCCACCGGAAAGCTGCTGGCACTGGGCGAACAACTTGTCGGCCAGGTCCAACTTGGCCAGCTCACGGCGCGCGCCGGGGATATCCAGTGGGTGCAGCAGATTTAGCAGGCTCTTGCCCAGGCCCCATTGGCCAAGCTTGCCGGCCAGCACTGCAGTGATCACCCGCTGGCGCGCCGGCAGAGGCGGCGCCTGATGCACCAGGCCGATGCGCGCACGCAAGTGCTGGCGCTGGCGGCTGGGCAGTTGCCAGGGCTGCTCGCCGAGTATCTGCAGCTCGCCGCTGCTCGGTTGCAGGGCCGTGGCCAGCAGGATGAGCAGGCTCGACTTGCCGGCCCCGGAAGGGCCGATGATGGCGACGCGCTCGCCGGAGGCGATATGCAAGTCCACACCGCGCAGGGCGTGGACTGCATTACCGTGGCTGAGGCTGGCGCCGGTCAGGCGCAGGGTCATTTCAGCAGGTCGGCGGCGCGCGCAGCGTCCTCGATGCCTTTGTAGTTTTCCGGCTTGGTCTCGATAAAGCGGCTGGCGGCCTGCAGATCGAGAATCGCCTTGTGCTCGGGGTTGGCTGGGTCGAGGGCGAGGAAGGCAGCTTTGATCTTCTCGGCCAGGGCCGGGTCGAGGGTGCCACGCACGGTCCAGTTGTAGTCGTAGTAAGTCGGAGTGGTGGCGAACACCTTGACCTTGTTGCTATCGACCTTGCCGCTGGCAACCAGCTTGTCCCACACGCTGGCGTTGAGCACGCCGCCATCGACCTTGCCGGCCTGCACCCAGGCGGCGGTGGCGTCATGTGCACCGGAGTAGCCGACGCGGCTGAAGTGGCTTTCCGGCTTGATGCCATCCTGCAGCATGAAATAGCGCGGCATCAGGCTGCCGGAGGTGGACGACACCGAGCCGAAGGCAAAGGTCTTGCCCTTGAGGTCGGCCAGGGAGGTCACGTCCGGGTTGGCGGTGATGAACTTGCTGGTGAACTGCGCATCCTGCTCACGCTGCACCAGCGGAATGGCGTTGCCGGTCTTCAGGCGCACTTGCACGAAGGTAAAACCGCCGAGCCAGGCCAGGTCCAGGCGGTCGGTGGCCAGTGCTTCGACCACGGCCGGGTAGTCGGCGACCGGAGTGAACTCGACCTGCATGCCCAGTTGCTGTTCCAGGTAGGCGCCCAGCGGTTTGAATTTGCGCAGCAGTTCGGTCGGCGCTTCGTCCGGAATGGCGCTGACGCGGAGCACTTCGGCGGCTTGGGTCAGGCTGGTAGACAATGACAGGGCAAAGCCGGCGGCAAGCGCCAGGGTACGTTTGAGCATGAAGATTCTCCGGTTCAATAGCGGAAAAGGTTCGAAATGGCAGACCAGCAGGTATGCGGACTGCGCGTAGTCAGGGTAGTCGACGTGGCGCGATTATAGGGGCCACTGCGTTAAAGGCCAGCTTTGCCGGCCGCAGGACAATAAGGCCAGGTCAGCAGCGCCGGTTACTGGCCTAGGGGCTTGTCTTGCCTGGATTTTTCAACTGCCTGTTAGAATCCGCGCCTGTTTCCGATTTGCCGAGAGCCTGACCGATGAGCGAGCCGATCCGTTTGACCCAGTACAGCCACGGGGCCGGTTGCGGCTGCAAGATTTCGCCGAAGGTGCTGGAGGTGATACTCGCCGGCAGCGGCGCGCAAAACCTCGACCCCAAACTGTGGGTCGGCAATGCCTCGCGTGATGACGCGGCGGTGTATGCCCTGGACGACGAGCGCGGGGTGGTGTCGACCACCGACTTCTTTATGCCGATTGTCGATGACCCCTACGACTTTGGCCGCATCGCTGCCACCAATGCGATCAGCGATATCTACGCCATGGGCGGCGATCCGCTGATGGCCATCGCCATTCTCGGCTGGCCGGTCAATCTACTGCCGCCGGAAGTGGCCCGCGAAGTGATTCGCGGCGGCCGCGCCGTGTGCGACGAGGCCGGCATCCCGCTGGCTGGCGGGCATTCCATCGACGCCCCGGAGCCGATTTTCGGCCTGGCAGTCACCGGTGTGGTGCTCAAGCGCCATATGAAACGCAACGACAGCGCCACGGCCGGTTGCCAGCTGTACCTCTCCAAGCCGCTGGGCATCGGCATCCTCACCACCGCCGAGAAGAAGGCCAAACTGCGCGCCGAGGATGTCGGCCTGGCGCGCGACTGGATGTGCACCCTGAACAAGCCCGGTTCGCGCTTCGGCAAATTGGCCGGGGTTACTGCGATGACCGACGTCACCGGTTTCGGCCTGCTCGGCCACCTGGTTGAGATGGCCGATGGTGCCAATCTCACTGCCCAGCTCGACTACGCCGCCGTGCCACGCCTGCCGGGGGTCGACTACTACCTGGCCGAGGGCTGCGTGCCGGGCGGCACCCTGCGCAATTTCGACAGTTATGGCGAGAAGATCGCGGCTATTACCGATGAGCAGCGCGACCTGCTGTGCGACCCGCAGACCAGCGGCGGTCTGCTGATCGCCGTAACGCCAGACGGCGAAGCGGAGTTTCTTGCCGTGGCCGCCGAGTTGGGCCTGAACCTTTCGCCAATCGGCCGTTTGGCCCCGCGACAGCGCTACGCGGTCGAGGTGCTGTGATGCGCGACAACAGCAGCAACTACCGCGACATCTTCCTCAATGATCTGCCGATGATGGACGCCCGCGCCCCGGTCGAGTTCAGCAAGGGTGCCTTCCCCGGAGTGTTCAATCTGCCGCTGATGGATGACAGCGAGCGCCAGCGCGTCGGTACCTGCTACAAGCAGCATGGCCAGGACGCCGCCATCGCGCTCGGCCACCAACTGGTCAGCGGCCAGGTCAAGGCCGAGCGGGTCGCGGCCTGGGCGGCGTTCGCCAAGGCCAATCCGCATGGCTATCTGTACTGCTTTCGCGGCGGCCTGCGTTCGCAGATCACTCAGCAATGGCTGGCCGAAGCCGGTATCGACTATCCCCGGGTAATCGGTGGCTACAAGGCGATGCGCACCTTTTTGCTGGAAACCACTGAGCAGGCGGTTAACGAGTGCGATTTCGTTATCCTCGGCGGCCTGACTGGCACCGGTAAAACCGACGTGTTGGTGCAGCTGGATAACAGCCTGGACCTGGAAGGCCACGCCAACCACCGTGGCTCCAGCTTTGGCAAACGCGCCAGTGGCCAGCCGGCGCAGATCGACTTCGAAAACCGTCTGGCCATTGACCTGCTCAAGCAGCGTGCCCGTGGCACCGAGCAGTTTGTGCTGGAAGACGAAGGGCGCATGGTCGGCAGCTGCACCGTGCCGCTGGCGCTGTACCAGGGCATGCAGCAGTACCCGCTGGTGTGGCTGGAAGATGCTTTCGAGGACCGCGTCGAGCGCATCCTGCGCGATTACGTGGTCAACCTGTGCGCCGAATTTATCGCCCTGCACGGTGAGGACGAGGGCTTCCGACTCTACGCCGAGCGCCTGCTGCAAAGCCTGAGCAATATCCAGAAGCGCCTGGGCGGCGAGCGTTACCAGCGTTTGCTGGCCATCATGCAGGCGGCGCTGGATGAACAGCGCAGCGGGGCGGTTGAACTGCACCGTGACTGGATCGCCGGGTTGCTGCGTGAATACTACGACCCGATGTACGCCTACCAGCGCGAAAGCAAGGCGGCGCGTATCGAGTTCGCCGGTGACCAGGCGGCGGTCATCGCCTACCTGACTGAGCGCAAGGCCAATCGCCAGGCAGGCTGAGTGTCACCACCCAGCCCCGTGCTGCAATCATCCGTTGCTGGCTTCTGGCAGCTTGGCGATCACCTTGATCTCGAACTGGAAGCCATACAGCCAGGTCACACCGACGGCAGTTATGGTCGGGTACGGCGCGTTACCCCAGAACTCCGGGACAACCTTCCAGATTCTTTCGAACGTCGCTTGCGGATCGACCATAAACACGGTCACGTCGACCACATCGTCAAAGCTGCCGCCGGCAGCGTGCAGAATCGCATTTAGGTTGGTGAATGCGGTGCGCACCTGCTCCTCCAGCTCGGGTTCGGGCGAGCCGTCTTCACGGCTACCGACTTGCCCCGAGACAAACAAAAAGCCATTGCTGCGGATCGCCGGGGAATAACGATTGCGCTCATACAGCGCATGGCGGCCTGGTGGGAATACAACGTCACGCTGGTTCATAAGTACCTCCATCTTGGGGCCGGTATCGCCCCGATTTATTAACGATGAAGCGACTGTAGGGCGTTGCGTTAGGCCGATAAACCAGCAACTCTGATCATCACTGTTTGAGTATTCCAAACAATCAGGCCGATATTGGGGTGAGAAATGGACCGTTTTGCTGCAATGCAGGCGTTTGCTCGGGTGGTGGAGGCGGGCAGCTTTACCAAGGCGGCGGAAACCCTGCACATGAGTAAAACCAGCGTGACCCAGCTGGTGCAGCAGCTGGAGGCGCGCTTGCGGGTCAAGCTGCTCAACCGCACCACGCGCAAGGTCAACCTCACGGCCGACGGCGCGCTCTACTACGAGCGTGTGCTAAGGCTGCTGGATGATCTGGCCGATGCCGAGACCAGCCTCTCCGGGGCTTCGGCGGTGCCCAGAGGCCGGCTGCGGGTGGACGTGCCCAGCCCACTGGCCAGAATGATTTTGATGCCTGCCTTGCCGGCGTTCCACGCGCGCTACCCGGAGATCCAGATCGATATGGGCGTCAGCGACCGCATCGTCGATCTGATTGGCGAGAAGGTCGATTGCGTTGTGCGCGGCGGCGAGTTGACCGATCAATCGCTGATGGCGCGCCGGGTTGGCGACCTGCAGCTGGGCGTTTATGCAGCGCCCAGCTACCTGCAGCGCCTTGGCACGCCTGCGCACCCGCGTGAGCTGGAAGACTCGCAGCACCGTATTGTCGGCTTCCTCTGGGCGCGTACCGGCAAAGCCCTGCCGTATGCCATGCACCGCGCCGGGGAGAGCATTCATATCCAGGGTCGTTACGTGCTGGCGGTCGACGACGGCAACGCCTACCTGGCGGCAGGGCTGGCCGGCATGGGGGTGCTATGGTTGCCGGACTATATGTCCGCGCCGCATGTGGCGCAGGGTGAGTTGCTGCCGCTGTTCAGCGACTGGCGCCTCGAGCCGATGCCGCTGTACGTGGCCTTTCCGCCGAACCGGCATATCAGCATCAAGCTGCGTGTGTTTATCGAATGGGTCGCCGAGCTGATGGCGCAGCATGCGCCTATTGCAGGAAAATCTCCGGCTCGCTGAGGCGGGCAAGCTTGTCGGGGTTGCGCATGATAAAAATGCCGGAAAGATCGCCGTGCGCATCAAAGCCGAAGCTGAGCGCAGCGCTAATGCGGCCACCGTCGAGCAGTAGGGCGCCGCGTGAACCGTTGATGTCCGCTGAGCGCCATTCATAGGTTTTCCAGAAGCCGCTGAGTTTGCCGGCGATAAATTCGAGCACGCGGGCTTTGCCATAAAGCGGGTCGAGCAGGGTGGCTGCTTTACCACCGCCGTCGGCTTTCAGTTGAATGTCTTGCGCCATCAGCGCGGCAAGGTTTCCGGTCGCACCGGTGGCGATGGCCGATTGAAACGCGGCGAGTAATGTCTCCTGCCGCTGCGCGGTCACGACGTTGCGAGCATCGGTGCGGCCAACATTGATCCGTGCCCGAGAAACCAGTTTGCGGCAGGCGGTTTCTTGCATACCCAGGACGGCGGCAACCTGCGCGTAAGGCTGCTCGAAAATCTCGTGCAGCAGATAAGCCGCCCGTTCTTTGGGGGCGAGTCGCTCAAGCAGGAGCAAGAACGCCATGGAGAGCGACGATGACAGGTCCAGTGCGCGTTCTGGCGTGTTTTCGGTCACGCACTGTATGGGCTCCGGCAGCCACGTGCCAATGTAGTCGACCCGGACTTGCCGGGCCGCGCGTAGCAGGTCGATGCAGCGGCGCGTGCATGCAGAGGTTAACCAGGCCGCCGGGTTATTGATCGCGCGCCGGTCGGCCTGGCTCCATTTGACA
This sequence comes from Pseudomonas sp. EA_35y_Pfl2_R5, assembly GCF_963970805.1. Taxonomy (NCBI): domain Bacteria; kingdom Pseudomonadati; phylum Pseudomonadota; class Gammaproteobacteria; order Pseudomonadales; family Pseudomonadaceae; genus Pseudomonas; species Pseudomonas sp. EA_35y_Pfl2_R5. Next base: position 116,266 of record NZ_CAXAOW010000007.1, read on the forward strand.
AAGGTATCCTGCACCGCGTCCTCGGCTTCGGCTAACGAACCGAGAATGCGGTAGGCGAGGCCAGTGAGAAGCGCCCGCCTGCTCTCAAACAGGCTTAGGTGATCGTGATGTTCTTCGCTCATATCAGTGCGCTGAGATTTGTATACGGTTCCATAGATTGATAATCGCAACTGTCGCCGTCAGAGCGCTGATTTGCGTCTCAGTGAACTGCTCGCGTAGCGCCGCGCGCAACGGCCGATAGTCGACGCTGTGATCGAGTAGGGTCAGGGCTTCAGTCCAGGCCAGCGCCGCGCGCTCGCGCGCAGAAAAGTCGCTGCTTTGCTTCCAGACCACTAAGCGGTCTAGGCGTTCGTCGCTTTCGCCATCCGCGCGCGCCTCCTTGCTGTGCATTCTGACGCAATAGGCGCAGGCGTTGATTTGCGATGCGCGTAACTGCACAAGATGGTGCAGTTTCCGCTCCAGGCCATGGCTGTCGATTGCCACATGGGCGTTTTCAAGCGCGGTAAAAACATCGGGAATGTTGGTGTAGTGGTTGAAGGTCGTACTCATCTCTCGGGCTTCCTCGGGGGTGTTTATCTATATGACGATCAGGCTGCCCGCGATGTGACCTGTGCTGTGGAGCAACGGCTGGCATGCCTGGCAAACGCCCAGCCGTCAGCACTTGCCGAGCAGCGCGGCGCAGCTCAGTTGATTCCCGTGCACGATGTTGAGCAGATCGTATGTATGGCCTTGAGTCTGTTTGCTGCCTGCTTCGCCAAGGAACGCACCTTGGCGGCAATCCTCGATGAGTGTTTTTGAACCTGAATTTTCGCCGGCTTATCGCCGCTAGGGCCGTGCAGGCTGTGAGTTACGGCCGAACGTGAGTGCGACAGCCACAGCAACCAGTGCCGCAGCGGCAACCAGAACGGCGGCCGAACTCCAGCCGAACGCTTGGATTGCACTGCCTACCGCGATGGGGCCGATGATCTGCCCCAGGTTGTTGCCTTGGATAATCAGCCCCAGGACCACTGGCACCAGGGCTGCCGTAGGTGCAACAAGTGGAGCGGCAGACAGCAGCGCGGCGGGAATTAGCCCACCTACCGCGGAAAACACCACGCAGAGCATAAAGGTGCCGGTATCCGGCAGCAGCGACAGAAAGATGCCGAGGCTGCTGAGGCCCATGGTCAGGCTGGCGCCGACGAGCAGACTGGCTCGCGTTATGCCGCGCGAGAGGAGAACGCCGGCGGCAAGATTGCCGAGGATATTCGCGGCTGTCGCCAGCGCACTCAGCAAGCCGGCGCTCCTGTGGCTAACCTCCATGCGCTCCATCAGCAGTACCGGCAAAAAGCTGAACAGCGCAAAGAACATCAGGCCATAGAGGGCGAACATCACCGCGAGCACGACGGGTGCCCTGGCGCTAAGGACGGTGATGGAGTTCGCCTTCAGGCTGCGCCATGACCAGGCCTGTCGTTCACCACTGTTCGGGATGATCAGCCACACCAGCAGATAAACCAGCAAGGCCAGACCGCCGCTTGCCCACCACAGCACGCGCCAACTCTCGAACAGCGGTCCGGCGAGCATGGCGGCCGCGATGCCTGCCGGCATAAAGCAGCTCCACAGAGCGAAGGCGAGATCGCGATCCGCGGGTTCGGTGACCTGAGCGAGGAGCGACGGCGCGGCGACTGTAATCATCAAGAAGCCAGCACCCTCGATAATTCTCGACAGCAAGAGCGCCGGCAAACCTGTGGCCATGGCACCGCATGCTGCCCCCAGGATTGTTGTCAGCAGGCCGATGAGTAGAATGCGCCGGCTGCCAAAACTTGCCGCCAGAGCGCCGGTCGGAATGCCGCCGATCAACCCCAGCAGCGCAAAAATCCCTGTCAGCCAACCAATGTCCGCGAGGCTGATGCCCAGGTCTGCCTGCAGCACAGGCGCGGCGATTACCGCTTTGCCCACCTGCACGGCTGCCACAGTGCCGGCACTGACGAGCAGCAGTACGCTGCTCCAGCGGGTCGAGGTGAGCGGTGAGGCGTATGCGGTGCTTTCCATCATGCCGCCTCGTGATTGCGCCCGGCGGCCAGCGCGAGGGCTATTTCGGCGACGTGGCGGCCTTGAAAACGCGCACCATCCAGTTCATTTGCACTCGGTTGGCGATCACCACCGTTGCCGTCATCGGCCAGGGTCGAGGCGCCATAGGGCGTGCCGCCGGTAATTTCATCCATGCGCAGCTGCCCTTTAAAGCTGTAAGGCAGGCCGACCACGATCATGCCCAGATGAAACAGCACGGTGTGGGTGGATTGGAGGGTGGTTTCCTGGCCGCCATGCTGGCTGCCGGTCGAGGTGAACACGCTGCCCACTTTGCCGACGAGCTTGTCTTCGGCCCACAGCTTGCCCGTCTGATCGAGAAAGTTCTTCATCTGCGAGGCCATGTTGCCATAGCGAGTGGGTGTGCCGAGGATGATCGCATCATAGTCGGCAAGCTCGGCAATGGTGGCAACCGGTGCCTGTTGTTCCACCTTGTAGCCCGAGTTTCTTGCGGCCGTTTCTGGCACGAGTTCGGGAACACGCTTGAGCGTTACAGATGCGCCGGTTTGCCGCGCCCCTTCGGCAACCGCTGCCGCCATGGTTTCAATGTGGCCATAGGATGAGTAATAGAGCACCAATACCTTGGTCATGCGGGTTACCTCATGTGGGTGTGATGGTGAGCTAAGGGTGCCCCGTTTGATGGGTCGAAATAAGTGATGTAATTTTTATCAACTCGATCGATTGAAGTGATCATGTTAGACGCGCTGACCCTCGACCAACTGCGTACCTTTGTCACCATCGCCGACAGCGGCAGTTTTCGCGCGGCCGCCAGCAAGCTGTACCGCGTGCAGTCTGGCGTTAGTGTTGCCATCGGCAATCTAGAGGCGCAGCTTGGCGTATTGCTGTTTGATCGCTCGGGGCATCGCCCGGTATTGACGGCGGAAGGCAAGCTGTTGCTCAGCAATGCGCGGGACATTCTGCTGCGCGTCGATGCATTACGGGCCAAGGCGCGCGGGCTTGGCGATGGCGTAGAACTCGAACTGCCGATTGCCGTCGACACACTCTTCCCTATCCACCAGGTGGGCATGGCCATCGTCCAGATGCGCACCATCTACCCGTCGGTCACGGTGCGGATTGTCGTTGAACCCCTCGGCGGACCGCTGCTGGCGCTCAAAGAAAAGCGCTGCGCACTCTCGATCATGGTGGGCGAAGATTTCCGCGACCCACGTATCACCTTCGAGGCTTTGTCGGCGGTGGCGCAGGTCGCGGTGGTCGCCGCCCACCACCCGCTGGCCAGTCAGGGCGTCAGCCACACCCTTGGGGTTATGGAGCTTGCCGATCATTTGCAGATTGTCCTCGCTGACCCGACGCGCGCCTCCGAGGGGCGCGATTTTGGTGTGATCTCGCCGCAGACCTGCCGCGTAAATACTCAGGACGCCAAGCATGCGCTGATCCTGGCGGGCGTCGGTTGGGGGCGGCTGCCGCATTGGTTGGTGAGCCGCGACTTGGCTGAGGGCCGGCTCGTGCGGCTCAGGACGAACTCGCTGGGGCGCGAGGGGGAAGTTGTGTCGGAGGCCTATCTGGCCCATCGACTCGACGAGCCGATGGGGCCCGCCGCCCGCAAGTTTGCCGAAGCTTTAGTGCAACTCAACGCCAGCAGCGCTCCTGCGCCCTCGACATAGTTGGCCTGGCGGCACAGGCCGCCGCGCGGTCACAGCCAGTACACCCAGAGCCGACCGAACAGTTCCTTGGCCCGCACATCGAGTGGCCGCTCCTGCCAGTCAGGCAGGGTAATTTCGCGGGACTTCTCCAGATCGGCACGAAACGCCGCGCGCATCTTGTCGCCGAAGTCGTTGCCGAGCACCACGGCGTTGACCTCCTGGTTGTGCAGAAAACTGCGCCAATCGAGGTTGGTCGAACCGACTGTCGACCACACACCATCAATCACCGCTGTTTTCGCATGCAGTAATGCTTCGTGGCGCTCATAAAGGCGCACGCCGGCCTGCAACAATTCGTCGTAGTAGGCGCGGCCGGCATGAAACACCAGCCAGGAGTCGGTGCTGCTGGGTAGGATCAGCCGCACATCGACGCCGCGCGCCACAGCATCCTTCAGGGTGGACAGCAATTGTGGGTCGGGTACGAAATAGGCATTGGTCAACCAGATCTCGTCTTGTGCGCTGCGCAAGGCGGAAATCAGGGTGACGTAAATCAGGCTGTAGGGGTCGTCTGGCGAGCTGCCGATGGCGCGCACCACCTCACTGCCGCGCGCCTCGGCCGCGGGGACGTACTGGTCGATGGGCAGTGGCGGGCCTTTTTGCTTGGCCCAGGTGTCGATAAACAATTTTTGCAACTCGCCCACCACCGGCCCCTCCAAGCGCAGATGCGTATCGCGCCAGGGCAAGTCAGAGGCGGGATCATCCTGGCTACCCAGGCGCAGCGAACTGCCGGAATACACACTGCTGATATTGATTCCGCCAAGAAAGGCGATGCGTCCATCGACAATCAGTAACTTGCGGTGATCACGCTGGTTCACTGTCCAGCCGGCCTTGGCGGTGAGCGGGTTGATCGGGTTGAACTCGACGACTTGCACGCCGGCCTCGCTCAGCCGGGTGAAAAAGCTCGTCGCGGTGCCTAGGGTGCCGACGCTATCGTGGATCAGATTGACCTGCACGCCGGCCTGCTGTTTGGCGATCAGCGCGTCTGCAAAGTGCTGGCCGACTTCATCGTCATCGAAAATGTAGCTTTCCATGTTGATATGTTCGCGTGCGTCGGCAATCGCCTCCAGCATTGACGTGTAGGTGCGCGGCCCGTCCTGCAATAGCTCGACCCGATTACCGGTGGTCAATGGGCTGCCGACAATCGATTCCTCAATGGCCAGGTGCAGGTCGAAGAACGTGCTTGAAGCGCCGCGGGCCTGCAACCGTTCGATGATCGCCTTGCTGCGTGCAATCGACAGCGGCCCATTTGCGTCATCCAGTGCTACCGGCGCACGGTGGCGCGCCATATCCGGCACGAGAGAGGGAAGCGCCGCACAGCCAGAAGTGAGTGCCAGGCACACAGCTAATGCCACCAACAGCAACCAACGCCTGCATGACATGCAAAACCTCCAGGCAGTAGCAAGGACATGCAATACCTGCCGTCAGGCTAGCAGGATGCGGCGTATGCCAGCGGCCTTCACCGGCGCTGCTAATGCTCAAGCTTGCCAGCGGGATTTACTAGCGCCGCGAAATTGCAGGGCTCGAGTAGCGGACAATGGCAGCCGAGCGAGCGGCTGTCGGTGCGCTATAGCGCATAAGAAGCAGCGCAAGATCTGTCGCCCGTTTAGCTGACAGTGTCCTGATTCAGCGGCAAACGGCAGCGCTCCACCTTCCACCAGGTGGGCAACAGTTTGCGGATCGCCGGCTGGTTGAAACGGTCATCGATCAGGTAGACCACGCCCTGGTCCTGCACGGTGCGAATTACCCGCCCTGCGGCCTGCACCACCTTCTGCAAGCCGGGGTAGAGGTAGGTGTAGCCATAGCCGTTGTTGCTGCCAAACATCAACTCCATGCGCTGTTTGATCTCTTCATTGACCGGGTTGATCTGCGGCAGGCCGAGGGTGGCGATAAACGCGCCGATCAGGCGGTCGCCGGGCAGGTCGATGCCCTCGCCAAAGGCTCCGCCCAACACGGCAAAACCCACGCCACGGCCATTGCTGGAGAATCGATCGAGAAAGGCCTGACGCTCGTTTTCATCCATCTGGCGTGACTGCTGCCAGGTCGGGATTTGCGGGTGCGCCATCTGCAGTTCCTGCAGCACCGCCTGCAGGTAGGTGTAGCTGCTGAAGAAGGCCAGGTAGTTACCGGGCTTTTCCGCGTATTGGCGGGCAATCAGAGCGGCGATTGGGGCCAGCGAGAAGTCGCGATGGGCGTAGCGGGTGGACAGGTTGCTGACGGCCTGGACGTGTAGTTGCTCGGCACTGAAGGGCGACTCCACATCGATCCAGGGTGTTTCTTCCGGCAGGCCGAGCAGGTCGGCGTAATAGTTGGCTGGGCTCAGGGTGGCGGAAAACAGCGTGCAGCTGTGCGCCTCGTCGAAGCGCGGCGCAAGAAACGGCGCGGGCACGATATTGCGGATGCACAGGGTCGACACCGCCTGGCCGTTGCTCTCGCCACGGCTGATATCGAACAGCGAATGCGCGCCAAAGGCCTCGGCCAGGCGGCAGAACAGCATGGCGTCGAGGTAGAAGTGCAGCAGCTCGCCGGCATTGCCAGCGGGTTGTTCGCTGAGGTGATCGGTAAGCGTGCTGACCGCCTTTTGCAGCGCCATAACGAACAGGTCCGGCGCAGCTGGGTACACCTGATACGCCACTTCCTGATCGCGTTCCAGCTGGCGCCAGTGCCGGCTGATGCGCTCCAGCGGGCCCTTCATCACGCCAGGCGCGATACGACGTAGCGCTTCAAAACGCTGCTGATTGAGTTCGGCGGTGTACATGCCGCGCGCCCGCTCAATCAGGTTGTGGGCTTCGTCTACCAGCAGGGTGATGCGCCATTCATTGAGCAGCGTGAGGCCATACAACAGGCCGCCCATGTCGAAGTAATAGTTGTAATCGCAGACCACCACATCGGCCCAGCGGCACAGCTCCTGGCTCAGGTAGTAAGGACAAATCTGATGCGCCAAGGCGGTTGCGCGTACGCTCTCGTGGCTTAGCCATTGGCCTTCGAGTGCGGCCTGGCGGGCGGCCGGCAAGCGGTCGTAAAAGCCTTTGGCCAGCGGGCAGGAATCGCCATGGCAGGCTTTGTCCGGGTGTTCGCAGGCCTTGTCTCGCGCCACATGCTCCAGCACCCGCAGCGGCATCGCTTCTTCCTGGCTGCGCAGGGTGGCCAATGCATCCAGCGCCAGGCGCCGGCCAGGCGTTTTTGCGGTAAGAAAAAACAACCGATCCAGCTGCTGCTCGGGAAAGGCCTTGAGCTGCGGAAACAGAGTGCCGAGGGTTTTACCAATGCCGGTGGTGGCCTGGGCCATTAGGCAGTGACCGTCACGCGCGGCGCGGTAAACCTGATTGGCCAGCTGGCGTTGCCCGCTGCGAAATTCGGCATGGGGAAAACGTAAGCGCACCAGGGCTTCATCGCGCTGGCGGCGATGCTCGCGTTCGTACTCGGCCCAGCGGATATAGCGGCTGCATTGCAGCTCAAAAAACTCCCGCAGTTCATCTGCCGTGGCGGTCAGGTGAAAGGCGGTTTCGTGCTGGGTGATGACATTGAAATAGACCACCGCCAGGTTGATCTCAGCCATGTCGCGCTCCTGGCAGAGCAGCCAGCCGTAGACCTTGGCCTGGGCCCAATGCAGCAGGCGGTGGTTTTCCGGGATGCGGCTGATATCGCCCCTGTGGGTCTTGATCTCCTCCAGCAGGTTTTCATCCGGGTTATAACCGTCCGCCCGGCCGCGCACCTGCAAACCCTGGTAGGCGCCGCTCAAGGGTAATTCTGCGTGGTAAGTCGGACCGCGCCGGGCCACTACGATGGCATGGCCGGTCATGCCTTCCTGGGCGGTGGGCGAGGGGGTAAAGCGCAAATCGAGGTCGCCGACCTTGGCGGTGAACTCGCACAGCGCGCGCACCGCGACCTGATAGTTCACGCGCCGGCCCATTGCACGTAACAAACATCCACCGGCATGCCGTGCTCGGCGCAAAAGGCCAGCCAGCGGCGCTGGTTGTCCTGCAGGCGGTCGCCCGGGCCTTTGACTTCGATCATCCGGTAGCGCTGCTCGGCCGGCCAGAACTGGATCAGGTCAGGCATGCCGGCGCGGTTGGCTTTGATGTCCAGCAGCAGGCGCTTGAACCAGGCCCGCAGGTGCGCGGCGGGCAGGCAGTCGAGCGCTTGCTCCAGCAAGGCTTCGTCCAGCGCCGCCCAGAACACGAAGGGCGACTGGATGCCGAATTTGGCCGCGTAGTTTTCGCGGATCACCTGCTTGTAGGCATCCGAGTCGAGGTGGGCGAGGCAGCGGGCAAACAATGTCTCGCGCTGGGTATGGAAGTCAGCGCTGAACAGATCAACCGGCGCGGTGTGAAAGGGGTGGAAAAACGCCCCCGGCACTGGCGCGAAGATGGCCGGCCAGCAGAGCAGGCCAAACAGGCTGCAGATCAGGCTGTTCTCGACATAGTGCACGGGCGCGTCGGGTTCATGCAGATGGGCTTTGACGGCGAACTCGACACTTTGCGCGTCAGGCCTAGGCAGGCTCAGATCAATCCGTGCCGGCGCTACTGGCTTGGCCTTGCCGGGCTTAGGTTGCCCGAGCTGACGGGCCAGCCGGGTTAAGGCACGCTCCACCGCCTGGGCTTCGGCATCATTTTCCGGGGCCTGGATGGCTTGCAGCGTCAGTTCATAAGCCTGCTCGGGACGGCCCAGACGCTCCAGCACGCGGATCTGCCGCAGGCGCGCGCCGACATAACGGCAGTCACTGTAAAACGCCAACGCACCTTCCAGATCAGCCTCGCGCTCCAATTGCTGGCCCATGCGGAACAACAGCTTGTTGCGTCGCGCAGCCAGGAAGGGCGTATCGCAGACCACGGCATTGATCTGCTGCAGTACGTCGGCAAGCGGCTCACCGGCCTCGAACTGTTCACGGCTGCGCTGCAGGTGCAGGTAGCAGTCGACATCCGCGCGGTGACGAAAGGCCCGTGAGTCGGCCGTCAGCTCTACCCGCTCATAGCGGAAGATGCCGAGCTCGGCGAGAACGAACTCGGACCAGTCCTGGCGCAGATTGCCGAAGAACATCAGCCGCAGACGCTCGCACAGCGCGTCGATGGTCAGGGAGATAATCAACTCCTCACTGCCCGGACACCAGGCCGCAAAGGCGCGCGGCTCTGTGTGGGGCTCGGCCAGCTGGGCCAGCAGCTCTGATTTATTCTGCGATTTTCTGCTTGTGGGGCTGGCCAGGTGCTGCAGCACTTCATCCTTGCGCAGCAGCTTGAACAGTTCCTCCAAGGACAGCTCGGCGTCATGCCGCACCCAACCGGCGTCGAGCAGCGGCGCTGCCGCCTGACGCGCACAGCCGATTTCCCCATAGCTCAGCTTGCTCAGGCGAAAGTGGCTGCCCTTGCGCATGATCATCCGCACCAGCAGGGCCTGGGCGGGCGTGTCCAGGGCGAAGAACTGCCGCACAAACTCATGCTCGGCCTCGCTCAACAGATCGGCATAGCGCTCCTGCAGCCAGCTAAGCGCCTGACGGAAATTCGCCAGGTAGTAGAAGTGCGGATCGAGTTGCGACTGCATGAGTGGGCCGGTTGCGGTTGACATACAGCTACCTGTTTCTAACTACGTGCAATGAACAACAAGCTCGAAGGTATGGCACTGAAAGCCACGAACTTACAGAATTTCAGGCACAAAAAAGGACGTCCACGGACGTCCTTTTTTGTGTATTTGGTGGAGCCGGGGGGATTTGAACCCCCGTCCGCCAGTTCTCCACTTTCGGTACTACATGCTTAGCCGTGTCTATTGAGTTAATCCGCAGCCGCCCGACGGGCAGGGTGCTTTGGACGAGTTGTGTAAGTTTTAGCCGCTTCGTCCACAACGTACTACGCGGCGATCCTGTTCTGCATGACAATCACTTCAGGTTTACAGGCATCCCCTAGTGATCGCTGGAGCCGAAGCTACCAGAAGGACTAGTCGCGCCGCTTACGCAGCGAGAGCGTAGCCCTCGTAGTTTTCGTCATTGGCAACTATAGAAAGTTGCAACAGTGGATTTACGACTTCTGTTACCAAGTCGGCATGCACCTAGAGCTTCGCTACCGGCGTCGAATCCTAATCGGCCCCGAAACTTTTGTTGCTGGTACTGGGATGCGAGTTTACGCCAAAGGTTCCACAGCGTCGACCCGGCAATTGCCGGGCGGACGCTGATGGGGCTTGCCGGCGATGATCGCATCCTGCACATTCGTACTGTCTTTTGGATGAGACCCTCGTATGTCACGCCTGTCGCGTTACCCTTTGCGTCAGTGGATCTGGCGCGCTTTTGTGCAGAGTGCGCTGATTCCGCTGATTCTTGTCGAGTCGGTGTTGATCACGGTGTACCTGCTGAGCAACGCGGCGATTCGCGATGCGCAGATTGAGCATTTGCAGCAGAGCGCGTTGGATGATTTGTCTGCGGCGGTGGCGCGTGAAGGCCAGGTGATCGATGGTCGCCTGCGTTCGGTGGAGGCGCAGGCACAGATCTTTCGTGATGCGGCGCTCAATGCTTTAAATAACCGAACGTTTCAGCCCGATGAGCTGGAGCGCCAGCGTCATACCTTGACTGAGAACGGTGTGTTTTACAGCCGTAGCGATGATGGTCGGGCGGCGTCTTTCTATGCCAACAGTACGCCAGTTGCGCAGCAGGACCATGCCAAGGCGTTGCGTCTGTCACAGATTGATCCACTGATGCGTTCGATTCAGGCCGCTAACCCACTGGTTGCGGCGGCTTATTTCAATACCTGGGACAGTTACAACCGTATCTATCCCTTCTTTATGACGCCCGAGCAGTATCCCCATGACATGGTGATACCTGATTACAACTTCTATTACTTGGCAGACGCCAAGCATAACCCTGAGCGCAAGGTGGCCTGGACCGATGTCTACCTCGACCCGGCGGGCATGGGTTGGATGATGTCGGCGGTCGCGCCGGTGTATCGCGATGACTTCCTTGAAGGCGTGGTGGGGCTGGATATTACGGTCGGGCAAATGCTTGGCGAGATTGGCGAGTTGGATGTGCCCTGGCAGGGGTATGCCATGTTGGTCAGTCGTGACCACAACATCATGGCCTTGCCGAGTGCGGGCGAAGAAGATTTCGGCCTGCGCGAGCTGACGCAGTATTCCTATGCCGAGGCGGTGCGCCGTGAGGTGCTCAAGCCAGAAGATTTCAACTTAGCCAAGCGAGCCGAGATGCGGCCGTTGTTACAGGCCATGGCGGCCGGGCAAAGCAAAGTGCAGGAAGTTGAGCTTGGCGGGCGCAAGCAGCTGATCGCCTGGAGCGAGATTCCGCAGACGGGTTGGCAATTGCTGCTGGTAGTCGATGAGGCACATATCTTCAGCGAGACCAATCGCCTGGCCGAGCGCTACTTGCACATCGGCTATCTGCTGATCGTTGGCCTGGCGCTGTTTTATCTGTTGTTTTTTGCCTTGATGTGGCTGCGCTCTCGGCACTTGAGCGAGCAACTGGTGCAGCCGATTGATGGGATTGTCGGCATGATGCGCGAGTTGGGTCAGGGTAATTATCAGCCCGCCGCACCGAGCAGCCAGATCAACGAGTTGGTGAGTATGGCAGCGGCGGTACAGCACACTGGCGAACAGTTGCAGGCCAGTGAAATGCAGCGGGTCGAAACGCAGAGGATTCTCCAACTGGTGTTGGAAAGCACCACGGAAAGTCTCTGGGAGGTCGAGGCAGAGACCATGAGCATCACTCTCAGCGAGCGCTTTCTCAGGCGCTTCGGGCTGATCCACGCGAAGATGAGTTTCAGTGAGTTTAACCAGCGCGTGCACCCCAATGATCTGGAGCGTATTCGCCACCTACGCCAGTTGTTTGCCAGCAGTGGCGAGGACCGTTTCGAGGCCGAATACCGCTACGCCGATGCTTTGGGCGACTACGTCTGGCTGCTCAGCCGCGGCAAGGTGTTGGAGCGTGACAGCGAAGGTCGAGCCCTGCGCGTGGCCGGCACCCATGTCGATATAACCCGGCTTAAGCAAGTGCAGGAAGACCTGCGCCGTGCCAGCCTGGATGCCCAGGCCGCCAGTCAGGCCAAAAGTCGCTTTCTGTCGAGCATGAGCCACGAGTTGCGCACGCCACTCAATGCAATTTACGGCTTTGGTCAGTTGATCGAGATGGAAGCGCAGGATAAACCTGAGGCCAAGCTAGAAGCCGATTACGCCCGTGAAATCGTCAATGCCAGCCGTCACCTGACCTCGCTGGTGGACGATATCCTCGATCTGTCGAGTATCGAGAGCCGCCGTCAGCAGCTCAAATTGCAGCCCGTGGAAGTTGGCGCACTGCTGCATGGTTGCGCCGAGCTGGTGCAGCCGGAGGTGCAGCAACGGCAATTACAACTGCAGGTGCTGGCTGAGGCCGACGCCGGCCTGTATGTGCAAGCGGATATGCGCCGGGTGCGTCAGGTAGTGCTTAACCTGTTGTCCAACGCGATCAAATACAACAGCCCGCAGGGCCTGATTCGTATGGGCTATGAGGTGCGCTCAAACTGCGTGCGGCTGTGGGTCGAAGACAACGGCGCGGGGCTGACGGTAGAGCAACAGGCCAATCTGTTTCAGCCGTTTCAACGTTTGGGGCGTGAAAATTCGACTATTCCAGGCACCGGCATCGGCTTGGTGTTGTGCCGTGAACTAGCCACCTTGATGGCCGGGGAAATGGGTTTTAGTAGCAGTGCTGGCGCGGGCAGTCGCTTTTGGATCGACCTTCCAGGCGCTGCGGCACCAGTGGCGCAGGATCCAGCAAGTGACGCGCCGGAGTCGGTGCAGTCCAAGCAATTGGCTGAAGTGCTGTGTGTCGAGGATCACCCAGCTTGTCTGAAGGTGGTTCAGGAAGCGTTGCGTGAATTTGCTGCTGTGCGCGGCGCGGGTTCGATCCAGCGGGCCTTGGTCGAGCTGGAGCAATGCACGCCGACGTTGCTGCTGCTCGATCTGGACTTACCCGATGGCGATGGTATGCAAGTACTTGATGTGATGCGTCGAGACCCGCGCTTGCAGGCCGTGCCAGTGTTAGTGATCAGTGCAGCTGCGGATGAGGCCGTGTTTGCCGAGGCGCGTCAACGCGGCGCGCAGGCCTGTCTGGCCAAACCAATTGATCTGGCGCAGGTGCGCCGCGTGGCGCTTAGTTTGCTGGGCCAGGCGCTTTGATCAGCACAGCTCACACGGCTGAATGCGTTCAGCCCGCAGACTAGCTATTTATTAGGGCTACTCACTGGCCTCAAGCAATTGCAGGGCCTCGCCTAACACCTTGACCGACTGGCTGTGGTCGCCAGCCTTGTGCAGGGTTTCGCCCTCTGCGCGCAGCTCTTGGACTTGCGCAAGTACGCTTGGGTCACTCGGTGGGTCGCTCTGTAGCAAGGCGTCTATCTTTGCCATATCTGCTGGGCAGTGCATGGCCAATAGAGGGGTGCTGAGCAGAGCCGCAGCCAGGAAAGCAGCTAAACGATACATGGCTATCTCCTTCTAGGGGTGAGTGTTAACTCTAGAAGGTGTAACGCCAATGCGCAGAAAAGCGATAAGTGGCGGCGATAGCCTATGCGGCTAGCAAACGGCTCTGTCAGCTTGTTTTAACGGCCCCGACTCAGTCGGTACCGGCCTCGCCATCCTTGTCGGATTTTCGCAGCAGCAGCAACGCTTTTTGCGCATGAGATTGGCAGGCTTCTTCATCACCCATGCTCTGCGCATCCTCGGCGGCTTTCTTGTGCTCTTCGAACTGCTCCTTGGCGGGAGAGGCCAATGTCACAAGAGCGGATGGGTCGGCGGAGAGTTTCTGCATGTTGGTGGTGCAGAGATCTTCGGCGAAGGCCGGGGAAGCCAGTACAGCGATGGCAACAACACTAGGCAGGGTAATTCCTTTCATTGGAGTGTCCTCCGGTTATGAATTAGATTTCGGAACTTGCTCATCGCGAGTACAAGCGGAGTGCCGAGAAGCTAGCGAGCCAATCACTGGGCTCACAGTAAATGACCCTGGTGGTCAGCCTGAGTTCAGGTTTTTGGCCTTACCCTCGCTCTGCTAGCCGTGGCGACAGCAAAAGAAGGGTTATGTAGCCGGCAGGCAACACGTTAAGCCAATGCTGTCGGCACTATCTTCGCAAGCCCCTGCGCGGCTCACTCTGTCCAGTAGATACACCAACCCGTGGTAGTCGATGCCGCCGTGCTGGCTCAGGCCGATCTCGCAGGTGCGGCTGGTGCTGATGCCTTCCTCACAGTACCGCACGGCGGATTTCAGGCTGCGCAGCGCGTGATCATTCAGCTCTGGGGTGGTAAAGCCTTTGTCACCGGCAAAGCCGCAGCAGTGAATGCCTTCTGGGATGACTACTTCCGAGGTGCAGCGACGCACGATGTCGATCAAACCCTGTGCTTCGCCCAGGTGTTGCGTACTGCAAGTGACGTGTACCGCGACCGGTTTGTCCTGTGGGGTGATCGTCAGCCGGTCGAGCAACTGCTCGCGGATAAACTTCACCGGGTCGTGCAATTTCAGTCGTGCGTCCAGGCCATCTTGAATCAGGCGCAGGGTGCAGGGGCTGGTGTCGCAGTAGATCGGATCGAGGCCGCCGCGACTGGCCTTGAGCAGCGCGTCGATCAGCTCCTGCTTCTTGCGTTCGGCCTGTTCGCTGTAGCCCTTGGAGGCAAACGGCTGGCCGCAGCAGAGGTTGTCCAGATCAGCCGGAAACACCACCTGAAAGCCGCCTTTTTCCAGCAGTGCGCGGGTCTTGTCGAGTAGCGACATTTGCTCGGCATCGCTTGCCGCCGGGCCCATGGCGCGGGATACGCAGGCGGCCAGGTAGACCACCCGTGGCCGTGCATCGTCATTGGCCTTGGGCAGTTGCAGGCGTTGCAGCGGTTGCGGCATCGCTGGCGTCCACTGCGGCACGCGACCCTGACTGGCTTTGCTGAGCGCCGCCGAGGTGCGGCTGAGCAACGGTGCGCCCATCAGCATGCGTGCGCCGTTGGCCACATGCAGCATCACGCGTGCGCCCTGCATGGCGCGGCGGAAGTTGCTCGCCAGCCAATCGGCGCTGCGCTGGCTGTTGGCGTCGCGACCACGCAACTGACGCACTAAGTCGCCGGTATTGATACCCACCGGGCAGCGCTGTGCGCACAATCCGGTGGCGGCGCAGGTGTCGATGCCCTGGTATTGGTAGGCGGCTTCCAGCTCGCGGGTGTCGATGCCGGAACGTTGTTTGGCCTGAATGTCGCGCCAGATCACAATGCGTTGGCGCGGGCTGAGGGTCAGTCCTTTCGACGGACAGACCGGCTCGCAGAAGCCGCATTCAATGCACTTGTCGACGATCTCGTCGGCGGCTGGCAGCGGCTTGAGGTTTTTCAGGTGGATGTCACGATCCTCGGAAAGGATCACATCCGGATTGAGAATGCCCTGGGGGTCGAGCAGGCGCTTGATTTGCCACATAAGTTGATAGGCATCGTTGCCCCATTCCAACTCGACGAAGGGGGCCATGTTGCGCCCTGTGCCGTGTTCGGCTTTAAGCGAGCCGCCAAACTCCACGGCCACCAGCTGCGCCACATCGTCCATAAAAGCTGAGTAGCGGGCGACCTGCTCAGGTGTTTCGAAGGCCTGGGTAAACACGAAGTGCAGGTTGCCTTCCAGGGCATGGCCGAAAATGATCGCTTCGTCATAACTGTGTTTATCGAACAGCTCAAGCAGGCGATTGACGCCTTCGGCGAGTTGTTCGACGGGGAAGGTCACGTCTTCGATGATTACTGTGGTGCCGGTCTGGCGCACCGCGCCGACGGCAGGGAAGGTGTCCTTGCGGATCTTCCACAGCAGGTTGTAGACGGCCGGGTCTTCACTGAAATCCACCTGTTTTTCCAAGGGGAAATCAGCGATGGACGCCATGACCAATTGCAGCTGTTCGTGCAGCAGGCTCTGGCTGGCGGCACGGGATTCGATCAGCAGGGCGCAGGCGCTGTCGGACAAGCCCTTGACCCACTCCGGCATGCCGGGCTTTTCCTGCACTGAGCGCAGGCTGCGGCGGTCGAGCAGTTCCACGGCGGACACTGGTTGCAGCTTGAGCAGAGTGACCGCGCGGCAGCAGCTTTCCACATCGGGGAACACCAGCAGCGCGCTGGCCTTGTGCGGGTGATCGGGCACGGTGTTGTAAGTCACCGCACTGATAAAGCCCAGGGTGCCCTCGGAGCCGACCAGCAGGTGGCTGAGGATATCCAGCGGCTGGTCGAAATCTACCAGGGCGTTGAGCGAAAGGCCGGTGGTGTTTTTTAGCCGGTATTTATGACGAATCTTTGCGGCCAGCTCAGTGTTGGCGCGGGTGCTGCGGCCCAGCTCGTTCAGTTGCGTCAGCAGGTCGGCGTGGGTGGCAAAAAAACGCGTCACGCTGAGCGGGTCTTCAGTGTCCAGCACCGTGCCGTCGGCCAGCACCAGGCGCATACCGGCCAGGGTGTGGTAGCTGTTCTGCGCAGTGCCGCAGCACATGCCGCTGGAGTTGTTGGCGACGATACCGCCGATCTTGCAAGCGTTGATCGAGGCGGGGTCGGGGCCGATTTTGCGCTGAAACGGCGCGAGCACGGCATTCGCCTGTGCGCCGATCACTCCAGGTTGCAGGCGGATCTGGCTGCCCTGGCCACGGATTTCCCGGCCGTTCCAGTTATCACCGAGCACGATCAGCACCGAATCGCTGATGGCTTGGCCGGACAGGCTGGTGCCGGCGGCGCGGAAGGTCACTGGCACTTGATGCTTGCTGGCCAGCTTAAGCAGGTCGACCACTTCCAGCTCCACCTCGACGCGCACCACCAGCTTGGGAATCAGCCGGTAGAAGCTGGCATCGGTGCCGAAGGCCAGGGTCGACAGCGGGTCGTCGAAGCGCCGCTCGGCAGGGATCAGGCGCTCGACGGTGGTGAGAAAAGCGGCAGGCAGGCTCATGCAGGCTCCGTAGTCAGATTCGGCGTCAGGTGCAGCGTCAGGACGCGGCGTGGTGCAGTTCGCGCACCAGCGAATCAGCAGTGATTTCGCTGATCGATTTGGCTCCGGTCAGCACCATGGCCACGCGCATTTCCTTCTCGATCAAATCCAGCAGGTTGCTCACGCCAGCCTCGCCGTCAGCGGCCAGGGCGTAGATAAAAGCGCGGCCGAGCATCACCGTGTCGGCGCCCAGGGCGATCATGCGCACTACATCCAGGCCGGTGCGAATGCCGGAGTCGGCAAGAATCGCTAAGTCACCTTTAACCGCATCGGCAATCGCCGGCAGGGCGCGCGCGCTGGACATCACGCCATCAAGCTGACGACCACCGTGGTTGGACACGACGATGCCGTCGGCACCGAAGCTCACCGCATCCTTGGCATCCTGCGGGTCGAGGATGCCCTTGATCACCATCGGGCCGTCCCAGAATTCACGAATCCATTCCAGATCCTTCCAGCTGATGGAGGGGTCGAAGTTGTTACCCAGCCAGCCGATATAGTCGGCCAGGCCGGTGGGGTTGCCCCGGTAGGCGGAGATATTGCCCAGGTCGTGGGGTTTGCCGAGCAGGCCGACATCCCAGGCCCAGCGTGGGTGGGTCATGGCTTGCAGCATGCGCCGCAGCGGCGCGTTCGGCCCGCTCATGCCGGAATGGGCATCGCGGTAGCGCGCGCCGGGCACCGGCATATCGACGGTAAATACCAGGGTGGTGACGCCGGCTGCCTTGGCCCGCTCCAGGGCGTTTTTCATAAAGCCACGGTCTTTCAGCACATACAGCTGAAACCACATCGGCCGGTCGATGGCCGGCGCGACTTCTTCAATCGGGCACACCGAAACGGTGGACAGGGTAAAAGGGATGCCCTTGGCGGCGGCGGCCTTGGCGGCCTGCACTTCACCACGGCGGGCATACATGCCGGTCAGGCCGACCGGGGCCAGGGCCACCGGCATGCTCAGGGTTTCGTTAAACAGACGGGTTTCCAGGCTCAGTTCCGACATGTTGCGCAGCACGCGTTGGCGCAGGGCAATGTCCGCCAGGTCGGCGACGTTGCGCTTGAGCGTGTGTTCGGCATAGGCGCCGCCATCGATGTAGTGGAACAGAAACGGCGGCAGCCGGCGTTGGGCGGCGGCGCGATAGTCGGTGGAGGCAGAAATGATCATGGAGTCACCCAGGTGGAGAATGAGGGTTGTTACAACGCTCGGGCGCGCGGTTTGACTCGCGCGCCCGAGCGCTTATCAGCCTGCCATTAGCGGGTCGCTAATGCCCAGCACATACACGGCAAACAGTGCGATCAGGCCGGTAAACAGCACGTAGTACAGGGTAGGCCAGATGGTTTTGCGCAGGATGCTGCCTTCGCGGCCTAGCAGGCCAACCGTGGCCGAAGCCGCGACGACGTTGTGAATCGCCACCATATTGCCGGCGGCCGCACCAATCGCCTGCACCGCCACAATTAGCGCGCTGGAAATGCCCAGGCTGCTGGCCACGCCGAACTGGAACTGGCTAAACATCATGTTGCTGACGGTGTTGGAACCGGCAATAAACGCGCCCAAGGCGCCCACGCTCGGCGCCAGCAACGGGTAGATACCGCCCACGCTGTCGGCCGCCCAGCGCGCCATCAGGATCGGCATGCTCGACAGCTCGGCGGCGTTGACCCCGGAGTTGATCAGGATGCGCACCATCGGCACGGTAAACAGCAGCACGAAGCCGGCGCTCAGCAGCACGCCCGACGACTCCTTCACGGCGCTGCCCAATTCGCGCAGCTTCA
Organism: Pseudomonas sp. EA_35y_Pfl2_R5; assembly: GCF_963970805.1. NCBI lineage: Bacteria > Pseudomonadati > Pseudomonadota > Gammaproteobacteria > Pseudomonadales > Pseudomonadaceae > Pseudomonas > Pseudomonas sp. EA_35y_Pfl2_R5. The sequence goes on from NZ_CAXAOW010000007.1 coordinate 134,674, forward strand.
TGCCGTGGAAGAAGAACGTGGCGAGCACTACTGTCACCAGAATCCCGCCCGGCAGGTACAGCGGCTGGAAGTTGGCACTGACACCGGTTTCACCGAGCAGGTCGGGGAAGTTCAGCATCACCGCTTTCAGCGCGGCACTTACCTCGGGGAATACCCGGCTGATCACCAGCAGCACGCCAACCAGCACATAAGGCAACCAGGCGCGCAGGGCGCTCATCGGCTTGGCGGTGAGTTGGTCGAGCTTCATTTCCACAGTGCCCAGCCACTCGGCTGGCCATTTGTCCGCCGGGGCGAAATCCCAGGTGGTTTTTGGCAGCAGAAAGCCCATGCGCGCGGCGCTGGTGACAATCGCCAGGCCAATCAAACCACCGGCCAGGGAAGGGAACTCTGGGCCGAGAAACACCCCGGTCAGCGCGTAGGGAATGGTAAACGCCAGGCCGGCGAAGATCGCGAATGGCAGTACTGCAAAACCGGCTTTCCAGCTTTTCTCGGTGCCGAAGAAGCGCGTCAGCATCAGTACCATAATCAGCGGCATCACGGTGCCGACAATGGCGTGAACAATCGCCACTTCACTGGTGATCAACTGCAGAAACTGCGCCCAGGACGAACCTTGCTCAACCAGCTGTGCACCAATGGTGGCTGAGTCCAGGCCGGTATTGACCCCAACGATGATCGGCGTACCCACCGCGCCGAACGACACCGGCGTGCTCTGTACCAGCATGCCGAGCATTACCGCAGCCATGGCTGGGAAGCCGATGGCGACGAGCAATGGCGCAGCGATGGCCGCGGGGGTGCCGAAGCCGGAAGCCCCTTCAATAAAACAGCCGAACAGCCAGGCAATGATGATTGCCTGAATGCGCCGGTCTGGGCTGATGGTGGCAAAACCGGCGCGGATGGCAGTGATACCGCCCGAGTGCTTGAGGGTGTTGAGCAGCAGAATCGCGCCGAAGATGATCCACAGCAGGCCAAGGGTAATCAGCAGACCTTGCACGGTGGAGGCCAGCACGCGGTTAAAACTCATATCCCAGGCAAATAGCGCAACGCCAGCGGTGAGCAGATAGACCAGGGGCATGGCATGTTTGGCCGGCCAGCGCAGACCGATCAGTAGAACGGCAGCTAGCAGAATGGGGGAAAAAGCCAGTAGGGCAAGAAGACCCGTCGACATGGTGGTCTCTCCTTAACGCTGCGCAATGCGCATGGGTGAGTGCGGATGCGCATCGGCATGCAGCGCTGCGGCGGGGGTAAGCAATAGAGCCGGCATAGGGAGACCTCATGAACTCTTGGAATTGTTTTTGTTTGGTTAATTGGTAATACCAATTAACAAGACTGCGCGGTCAGGGTAAAAGTGTGGGCTCCAGCCTGTCAATTAGGTGCCTTACGACTTTGGTCGTAAAGCTGCGTCTTGCTAGGCAGCTGAGGCGGCGATAGGCTTGCCGGCAGCGGGTCGCAAAGGCCCATGGCAGGTGGTCAAACCAATGGAGTGCGGGCTATGGAAGTGGGATCGGTGCGTCAGCGCCGTTTGTCGGACGATATCGTCAGCCAACTGGAGACCATGATCCTCGAAGGCACGCTCAAGGCCGGCGAGCGCCTACCTGCGGAACGGGTGCTGGCCGAGCAGTTCGGCGTGTCGCGGCCGTCGCTACGTGAAGCGATTCAGAAACTGGCGGCCAAGGGCCTGCTGGTCAGCCGCCATGGTGGCGGTAACTATGTGGCCGAAACCCTGGGTTCGACCTTCAGTGATCCATTGTTACACCTGTTGGAAAGCAATCCCGAAGCGCAGCGCGATCTGCTGGAGTTTCGTCACACCCTGGAAGGCTCCTGCGCCTTCTATGCCGCGCAACGCGCCACTGAACTGGATCGCCAGCGCCTGACCGATGCCTTTGCCGTGCTGCAGGATTGCTACAGCCGCAGCGGCAAGGTGACCCGCGCCGAAGAGGGCGCCGCCGATGCCAACTTCCACCTGGCGATTGCCGAGGCCAGCCACAACGCCGTATTGCTGCACACCATTCGCGGGCTGTTCGACCTGCTCAAGCGCAACGTGGTGACCAATATCGGCGGCATGTACGCCCAGCGCGATGAAACCCGCGACATGCTGATCGAACAGCACCGCGCCCTGTATCAGGCGATTATCGAAGGCCGCGCCGAAGACGCCCGTGCCCTCTCCAACCGGCATATTGACTATGTGCAGGAAGTACTGACCGAAGTGCAGCAACAGGCGCGCCGTGAAGAGCGCGCACAGCGTCGCGGCAAGCTGTGAACCCCTGGCGCTGCGGGCTGTGCACCTGGACACTGGGCTGTCCATTTGATCGGCGGACTTTCGCTCGCTAAGCGCAGTCAAAACGGGCATGGTTAGCTCTCTTGACGTTGCGACTGCCCCCTTTGGGGGGAGCGCTATGCAACCTCAAAAGACCCTGTTCATCCCTGGACCTTAAGCGCCATACGCTCGGAGATAGTTATGCCCCCTATGGATACTGAGCAACAACTGGCGGCCCGTCTGGCCATCCTGGAAAACCCGCAAGCGCAGGACTGCACGGTCTATCGCGCCGATGAAAAGGATCAGGACCCGGATGCTGAGGAAGTGGATCTGGGTGATGCCAAGGTGCTGTTCTGCGGCCCTTTCGAGGCCCCGGCTGATTGGGACGCGGCGGAGCGCGAAGATTATTTCGGCGACAGCGCACCTGAGCTGTTTGTGAATGCGCGTATCGAGTGTGAAGCTAAGCCTGGTTCGAAGAGCCATTTCAGCGTGGACATCGGCGACTATGTAGCGGCTCAGCCGAGCCTGGGTGAGGTGGTGATGTATTACGTGCATGACTATCTGGATGACGACACGGGCTGCACCTATGTGCTGCACCGTGATGAAGAAGTGTTGGAGTAACGCCGCTGTTACGCCGGGCTTTATGCTGAAGCCCGGCTCGCTCTTTGCTGGTTTGCTGTGCGCCGTTTATCCGCGCTTAGTCCTGTAGTACCGGGTTATTACCCATGGCGGGCGAATCGGCATAACACTCTGTGCTTCTCAACTCATAAAGGGAGCACGCAAATGGCCGCTAAAAAGATTCTTATGCTGGTTGGCGACTACGTCGAAGACTACGAAGTGATGGTGCCGTTTCAGGCGCTGCTGATGGTCGGCCATCAGGTGCACGCCGTGTGTCCGGACAAGACCGCCGGGCAAAGCGTACGCACTGCCATTCACGATTTTGAAGGTGAGCAAACCTACAGCGAAAAGCCGGGGCATAACTTCGCCCTGAACTTCGACTTTGCTCAGGTCAAAGCCGAAGACTATGACGCCCTGGTGGTTCCCGGCGGCCGTTCGCCTGAATACCTGCGCTTGAATCCTCAGGTTGTGGCGCTGGTGCAGGCATTCGATAAAGCAGGTAAGCCGATTGCCGCAGTCTGCCACGGTGCTCAGTTGCTCGCGGCAGCCGGTATTTTGAGAGGGCGCGAATGCAGCGCTTATCCAGCCTGTGGCCCGGACGTGACGATGGCTGGTGGGCAGTACATCGACATCACCGTGGATCAGGCCCACGTGCAAGGCAATCTGGTGACCGCACCGGCCTGGCCGGCGCACCCGAACTGGCTGGCAGCGTTTCTGAAAGTGCTGGGTACGCAGATCACGCTATAAAATCCTGTGGCCAATGCGGCCCCACTATTCATGGAGGTGACCGCCATGTGCGAGCTGTATGTCAAAGCCGATCCGATTCTCTATGAATCCCGTGCCCGCTCGCTGCGCATCCGTGGCGTGGTCACCACCCTGCGCCTGGAAAACCAGTTCTGGGACATCCTGCGCGAAATCGCCGAAGTGGATGGCATGACCACCAATCAGCTGATCACCAAGCTGTATGACGAGGTCATGGACTACCGTGGCGAGGTGGTGAATTTCGCCTCGTTTCTGCGTGTTAGCTGCACCCGTTACCTGAGCCAGCGTCGTGCGCCGGCTGAGCTAAGCCTGGTACGGGCGATCCAATCCTAACAGGCCGTTGAAAAACTACCTGCGTTGGCAATACTGCGTTAAAAACGGCCTCGGAATACTCATGTACAACTCGTACACTCCGCTTCCTCGGCCGTTTTTGCCTTGTCTTGCCTGCCTCGCCTACGTTTTTAAACGGCCTGTTACGCGGTAGCTGCGATGCGTAGCGCAGGATCACCCAATGGGTGACTTAGCGCATCGAAGAAGCGCAGCTCGACCTTCTGCTCGGCAAACAGGCTGGCGTAGTGCTGCTTCTGCTGCGCGATAAACAGCGGATTGTGCGGGTAGATTGAGATCGCCAGGGTTTTCAGCCCGGCCTGCTGCAGCGCCAGGATCAGGTGCTGATCCTGCGCGGCCAGGCTGTGGCCGAAGATGCACAGCTTGTCCTTGGGTTGCGCCAGCTGGCTGTAGCAGAACGACAGGTAATCGGAGTTGCGAATGGCCTTGAGTTTGTCCGCGCTGCTGCCTTCGTTGACGAACAACGGAATATCGCCGAGCTGGTTGATGGCGAAGCTGGCCAGCAAGGTGCTTTCCGACGAATTGAGAATGCGCGTGCTGCCGTCGATGTTCTTTACCAGGTGCATGCCGCCGTGCAGGTAGAGCATACGCGTGGCGTTGCCCTGGCGGTCGTGGTTACCAAGGTCAAAAGTCGAGTCCGCGCCGCGGAACATCTCTTCAAACGCTTCTGGGGCCTGCATCACGGCCCAATAGTTGAGCAGGTCGTAATTGCCGGAATACACCGTCTGGTATTGGCTAAGCGCGCTATTGATCCGCGCCAGGCCGTCGGCCTGCATCTGGCTCCAGGGAATATGTACCGAACGCACGGCGTGGATCAGCGCTTCCTTGATGGCGAAGTAGCGATGGCGCGGCGACGAGGAGTTGATGGTCAGCGCGGCATTGACCCGGATGCTGTTCTTCAACGCGCTGAGCACCTGTTCGAAGTTGCTGGTCTCCAGGGCGCGGAACACGCTCAGCTCGGTCGCGCTAAGCGGGCGGTTACGGGTGGTCTGGGCTTCGTCAAACAGCGAGAAGTAAGCGAATTTGCGCCATACCGCCAGGCTCGCACCGTTGCCGATGAGCAGCTCGGGGAAGCCGATGCTGCTGTTCAGGGTGTTCCAGTCTTCCAGTTCGCCAGTAAATTCTGGGGTTTGCATAATCGCTAGTTGTCGCCTTGGCCGTATCAGGGTGCGACTTTAACATGGGGCGCGGCGACTACCGGCTTAGCCGTCGCGGCCCATTGCACCGCCAGGATGCTGCCCAGCACCGCGATCAACCCCAGTAGCGCCACGCCGGTGATGCTCTGCCCCAATAATGCCCAGCCCAACAGCACCGCCACCAGCGGGCTGAGCAAGCCCAGAGAAGACACCGCCACCGGGGCAAGCCGAGCGATGCCGCGAAACCACAGCACATAGGCCAACAGCGCGCCGAACAGCGACAGGTAGGTATAACCCAGCCACTGCAACAGGCTGAGGCGCGGCAGCGGCGGGTCGATCAGCCAGGCCACCGGCAGCAGGAACAGGCCGCCAATCAGCAACTGCCAGCCGGTAAAGGCCAGCAGCGGCACAGTCGGCCGCCAGCGCCGCGTCAGGTAAGTACCGCTGGCCATGCAAGCGGTGCCGATAAAGGCGGCGGCAATCCCGATCGGGTCCCAGCTGGCCCCTGGAGCGAGCAACAGGGCAGCCATCCCTGCAATACCCACCACACTGGCAGCGACCGCCACAGATGCCGGCCGCTGCTGATCCATCGACCACACCAGGCCCATCACCAGCAGCGGTTGAATCGCCCCAACTACTGCCGCCAAGCCGCCCGGCAAGCGGTACGCGGCGACAAACAGCAGCGCCTGGAAGAAGCCGATATTCAGCGCCGCCAGCACCAGCAAGCGTGGCCATTCGCTGCGCCGGGGCAGGTAGCGGCTATACAGCACCAGTAACAGGCCGGCGGGCAGGGCGCGCAGCAGCGCGGCAGTAAACGGTCGGTCCGGCGGCAGGATCTCGGTGGTGACGATATAGGTCGAGCCCCAGATGGCCGGTGCCAAGGCAGTGATCAACACATCCAGCCAGGTGCTACGCGAAGGTGAGCTGTCCATGCATTTGTCTCGCATTCAAGATAAAATGCGAGGCTAATAGCAACTTGTCTTGAGTTCAAGATAAATTTCCAGGGGTAAACCAATGGCAGTCCAGCGACAGATGGATGCGGTCGATGCAATTCTTCAGCAGTGGCACCGCGAGCGGCCGGACCTGGATGTCAGCCCGATGGGCGTGATCGGCCGTCTTGGCCGTTGTTCGGCGTTACTGCGGCGTGAGTTGGACAAGGTCTTCAGTAGCTTCGGTATGACTGCCTGGGAATTCGATGTGCTGGCCACCTTGCGCCGCTCTGGCGAACCCTTTTGCCTGGCCCCGACGACCCTATTCTCTACACTGATGATTACCTCCGGCACCATGACGCGGCAGTTGCAGCAGCTTGAGGCATCAGGGTTGATCAGCCGTCTGGCCAATCCCAGTGATGCGCGCAGCATGCTGGTGCAGTTGACGCCGGCTGGACTGGAGTTGATTGAGCGTGCGGTGACGGCACATGTCGCCAATGAAGCGCGGCTGCTGGCACCGATTGCGGCCGCAGAACTTGCGCAACTGGATGCGCGACTGTCCGAGTTGCTGGCGGTACTGGAACCGGTCAGCGAATGATGATCTTGTAACCCCGTCCGCGAGCAGGTTGGGCGACGAAACGAGGTGCGTGATGAGCAGCGAGTTGGTGATTGAAGATATTCAACTGGGTGACGGTAAGGAAGTGGTCAAAGGTGCGCTGATTACTACCCAGTACAACGGTTTTCTCGAAGATGGCAGCAAGTTCGATTCCTCCTATGATCGCGGCAAAGCCTTCCAGTGCGTGATCGGCACAGGCCGGGTGATCAAGGGCTGGGACCAAGGCCTGATGGGTATGAAAGTCGGCGGCAAGCGCAAACTCTTTGTGCCGTCGCATCTGGGTTACGGCGAGCGCCAGTTCGGCGCGCATATCAAACCGCACTCCAATCTGATCTTTGAGATTGAGTTACTGGAAGTGCTGACGCGGGATGATTGAGGTGGTTGGATTTGCTAGGTAACCGCCCAGAGCATCAGAGGCGTGCGTGACTTTGTGAATACGTAGGATGGGTGGAGTAAACAGTAATCATCACGCCTCTACGCGAACCAAGGTGTTTGCGTCGACGGTAGCATGAGGGCATCACGCTCAGCCCATCTGCTGGTGCCCAAGATTTCGTATAGCGAGCCAGGTCAACAATGAACAAGGACGATCAACTGAGGGGGAAGCTCCTTGAGCACGCCTGGAAAGGTGAGTTGTGGATGGGGCCTGATTACTGTCTGGTTGACGGCCAGACTGGTCACACTCAGCCCCATGCGCATTATGCCCATCAGGTGCTGATTGCCAGGGAAGGGGTGGTGCAAGCGCTAATACAAGGTCAAGTCCAACAGGGGGCCGTGCTGCTGATTGAGTCGAATCAGCAACACGCGATTCTGCAGTCCGAGCAGTCGTCGATCACCCTCTTCGCAGAGCCGCTCGCCTTCGACCTGAGCGCTTTACAGCACGCGTGCTGGCAATCGGGGCCTGATCTTGAGCGCCTGGCCGAGCACCTGCGCGGGCTTGAGCGCCGCCACTTGGACCCGCGCTTGGGCAAAGCCTTGGAGCGCATTCGCGCGCTCGACGACCAGGCGTTGCCAGCCAGGCTCGTGGCCAGCGAAGCCGCTATTTCGATCAGCCAGTTGGAGAGGCTGTTCAGCGGCACGCTGGGGCTGTCAGTGTGCCGTCTGGTATTATGGCAGCGCCTGCGACATGCCTTGCAACTGGCGTTAAGCGGTTGCAATCTGACCACCGCGGCCTGCGCTGCCGGTTTTTCCGACTCCGCCCATCTGTCTCGCAGCGTGCGCCGTCAGTTCGGCATTCGTGCCGACTTGTCGCTGCGCCATCTGGCGTTACGAGTCCTTGATTAGCACTTCATGCAGAGCCGGTGGCACTGGTGCAGGTGGATAGGCAGGGTGCTCGCGGCGAAAGGGTTCGATCAGCTGTGCCAGATAGGCCACGGGATAGTCCGGACGATTGCCAATACCCAGGTCATTGTCAGTCACGGTATAGCGCTGAGAGTCCAACGCTGTCCCGAGTAACCGGTCCCAAAAACTGAAGAACAGAGCGAAGTTCACATCCCCAGCCGTGCCGTATTTCAAGTGATGTAGCCGATGCACAGGGGCCCAAGCGAACACATGCCGCAGCCAGCCGGTACGCATATCGACATTGCTGTGCTGTAACAACAGCTGAATGGTAATGGCGAACGCCAGCAGCGCGGCGACCTCTACAGGCATGCCAAGCAGGAGCAACGGTAACGTACCGCCCAAGGCTTCAAGCATCTGGTGCAGTGGGTGCTTCATCAGTCCGTTGAGTCCGTACATCCGCGTGACACTGTGGTGAACTGCATGCAGGCGCCACAACAGCGGCCAGCGGTGGCTGGCGTAATGCACAAGGGTAATTCCTAGGTCCGCCAACGGCACAACCAGCAACAACTGAAAGCCCAGCGGCCAGTCATTAGGCCAGAGCCCACTGTCGGGCAGCCACATTGCCAATAGTGGAATCGCCGCTACACCCAGAACGTTAAATGTCTCGTTGACTGCCGCATGGGTATAGTCCCGTGCACTATCTTTCTGGCTCTTGTTCCAGTTCGCCTGATAAGGCCATCGTCTCTCGCCAGCGTATGCCAGCACGATTGCGGTCACTAACAATGCTGGCAGCCAGCCGAGTGGCGCTCCATGGCTGATCATGAATACGGCTAGGCCGATAAATCCAAAGAAGAACATCGGTCCGAATAAGTTTCGCATGCTGATACTCCAGTCGTAGTTGGAGTTCCAGTGTTTCTTTGGCCGTGTTCACCACGCTTGAACAATCGGCGCATTCATCCTGTTTAGGATAAAAATGGCGCATGTACCTGCGCCAATTTGCACGTGCTTCAAACCCGACAGGAGTTCTTGAAGCACATGCAGCGGTTTGAGTTGATTCCGACTGCCAGGCTATTGCAGGCGCTTGGTTCGGCCTCGCTGGGCCGTGTCTAGCCTGCCAGTGATCTTAATAGACCGCTGGTTCTGTAGGGCGTCGGAAGAGCACGTGTGTCCGCGTGAGCAGGTTTCCAGCTGTTCAAACCCACTGATCATTGTGCTTGCGCCGCACCCGCAGCATGGTCGGCAGAATCAGCCCGGCGAGCAGTCCGCCACCGGCGATGCCGCCGCCGTAGGCCATATAGCGCATCAGCACTTGCTGATTTTCCTCGCCCAGCTGCGCTTGTAGTTCGCGCAGCTCGGAATTGGCCCGGCTTAACTCTATGTCCAGTGTTGAGCGCGCGGTTTGCAGTTCGTCGATCAGGGTTTTGCGTGAATCCAGAGTTTCCTGCATGCCTTGCACGCGGGTCTTCCAGGTGTCGTTGATGCCTTCCAGTTCGGCGCTCAGTTCGGTCACTTTCTGTTCCAGCAGCGGCAGGCGCTCGGCTTGGCCGGGTGCATCCTGCAGGTCGCGGTTGGCTATCCATACCGCGCTGCCGCTTTCGCCACGCACCTGGCTGTAATCGCCGGAGGTTTGCAGCAGGGTGACCTTTTGCCCGGAGACCAGGGTGCCGACGATGCGATAGCCGTCGGTTGGGCCGCTGCGCACATAGGTATTCAGGCTGTCGCTGACCCAGCGATTGTTACTGGTGTTCTCTTCGGCTTGGGCGCTGACGCTTGCCAGCAGGCAGGCCGCGATGGTCAGGTTGTGCAGTGGGGTAAAGGTGGCGGGGCGATAGCGGAATAGGGACATGGGGCAATCTTCACATGACGATTAAACGAAACCCTCAGGCGGGTGCGGTACATGCCGGCCAGACGCATTGCCGTAGCAGGTACACGCTCGGAATGAAGTGGCGCTTATGCAACTGCGCGCTGGGCAAATGGCCATGCACTCCACCCGGCGGGCCGACAGCAGACAGACACTGGACGAGCGCGGGGAGTTCACTCAGCGGCGGGTTGCGGGATGGATGGTTGGTAATTTTGCTCAGGGCGTTTCGGCATGACGGCTGCTTAGCTTGGCGTTGGGTTGGCTAGCGCTAAAAACAACAAACCCGGCACGTGGCCGGGTTTGTTGGGGTTGCCGCAAGGCTTACTTGATCTCGACCGCCAGGCTGTCCGCAATCTTCTTGTTCCAGATTGCTGGACCGGTGATATGCACCGATTCGCCCTTGGTGTCGACTGCCACTGTCACCGGCATGTCTTTCACGTCGAACTCGTAGATCGCCTCCATGCCCAGTTCGGCGAAGGCCACCACGCGCGATTTCTTGATCGCCTGGGCGACCAGATAAGCAGCGCCGCCAACGGCCATCAGGTACACGGCCTTGTTGTCCTTGATCGCTTCGATGGCAATTGGGCCGCGCTCGGATTTACCGATCATGCCTAACAGGCCCGTGCTTTCGAGGATCTGCCGGGTGAATTTGTCCATCCGCGTGGCAGTGGTCGGGCCGGCTGGGCCGACCACTTCTTCACGCACCGGATCAACCGGGCCGACGTAATAGATAAAGCGGCCTTTGAGATCGACCGGCAGCTCTTCCCCCTTGTTCAGCATGTCGACCATGCGCTTGTGCGCGGCATCGCGGCCGGTGAGCATTTTGCCGTTGAGCAACACGGTTTCGCCCGGCTTCCAGCTCTGCACGTCTTCTGGGGTCAGGGTGTCGAGGTCGACGCGGCGCGCGCTCGGGCCGGCTTCCCAGACGATTTCCGGGTAGGCGGACAGGTCCGGTGCTTCCAGCTCGGCCGGGCCAGTGCCGTCGAGTACGAAGTGGGCGTGACGGGTGGCGGCGCAGTTGGGGATCATGCACACCGGCAGGCTGGCGGCGTGGGTCGGGTAATCCATGATCTTCACGTCGAGCACGGTGGTCAGGCCACCCAGGCCCTGGGCGCCGATGCCCAGCTGGTTGACCTTGTCGAACAGCTCCAGACGCATCTCTTCGATCTTGTTCTGCGCGCCGCGGGCTTTCAGCTCATGGATGTCGATGTGCTCCATCAGCACTTCCTTGGCCATCACTGCGGCTTTCTCGGCGGTGCCGCCGATGCCGATGCCGAGCATGCCTGGCGGGCACCAGCCTGCACCCATGGTCGGAACGGTTTTCAGCACCCAGTCGACGATCGAGTCGGACGGGTTGAGCATGGCCATCTTCGATTTGTTCTCGGAGCCGCCGCCTTTGGCTGCGACGTCCACTTCCACCTTGTCGCCGGGGACGATGGAGTAGTGGATCACGGCCGGGGTGTTGTCCTTGGTGTTCTTCCGCGCGCCAGCTGGGTCGGCGAGGATCGAGGCCCGCAGGACGTTCTCCGGCAGGTTGTAAGCGCGGCGCACGCCTTCGTTGATCATGTCGTCGACGCTCATGGTCGCGCCGGTCCAGCGCACGTCCATGCCGACGCGGATAAACACGGTGACGATGCCGGTGTCCTGGCAGATCGGCCGATGACCGGTGGCGCACATGCGCGAGTTGATCAGGATCTGCGCCATGGAGTCGCGCGCGGCGGGGGACTCTTCGCGCAGGTAGGCCTCATGCATGGCTTGGATAAAATCCACGGGGTGGTAATAGGAGATGAACTGCAGGGCGTCGGCGACGCTCTGGATCAGGTCGTCTTGCTTGATCACGGTCATGCTTGGCGCTCCTTTTTGTAAAGGTAGGAGTAGGGCAGGAACTTCGAAGAGCGCTGGGTCATGGCCCGGCGCGGGGCTATCAAGGTCAAAGGACAAGGCCAAAGCACAAGATAAAAAGGCGCGGCAGTATACCGCGCGCACCGTCAGGCGGACACCTGTGCGGCCCCAGACCATGGTCGTTGATCGGCCGTTTGCGCCGACTAATGACGCGGCAGTGGCCTAGGCATTATCAGAGCACAGGGGTACAGTGGCGGCTAGATGCCAGCATGGGACGGAGCCCATAAACCCATGAGCCTAAGTAGCCAGCGGGTAACCCAGCGATCTCTGCAAAGCCTGCTGCTGAAGCGTTTCGGCATGGCAGTGGCAACCTATGCGCTGACTGGGCTGTTGTGCTGGATCAGCGTGTTTGCCGGGCTATTTCATGCCTCACCCCTAGCTGCGCTGACCATTACCGCCCTGGCCGCCCTGAGCCAGCTGGGGTTTCTCGGGCTATTTCTGTCCCGCCTCAATCTGCGTTTAGCCGACCCCAGCCTGACCGAACCTCAGGTGTTGGTAGCGTTGGCCTGGCTGACTGTGCTGCTGGCGCTGTTCAGCGAAGGCCGCGGCAGCATGCTGGTGATCTACCTGCTGATTCTGCTGTTCGGCGTGTTTCAGCTGCCGCCGCGGGTTTTCGCCCGTTGCGCGTTGTTTGCCTTCTTCGGCTTTGCCGGCCTGAACCTGTATGAAGCCTACACCTTGCAGCTGCGTGAGCCGCGGGTGGCGTTGATGCAAACGTGCGTGCTGGCGGTGGTGCTGGTTTGGTTGTGTCTGTTTGCCAGTTATGCCCAGGCCATGCGTCAGCGTATGCGCCAGCGGCGTTTTGCCCTGCAGGCGCATCAGGAGACCCTACGTGGCATGATGCGCCAGCTGGAAGACCTGGCTGCTACCGATGAGTTGACTGGCCTGTGTAACCGCCGGCACTTCCTACGGTTGGCCAGCCGTGAGCTGGAAGGGCTGCGTCATGGGCGCCAACATGGCCTGGCGCTGCTCGATCTGGATCATTTCAAGCGGATCAACGATATTCACGGCCACGCCGCTGGGGATCGCGTTCTGCAAACATTCGCCGCCGTCGCCCGCGCCTGCCTGCGCGATGGTGATGTGGTAGCCCGCTACGGCGGTGAGGAATTTGTGTTGTTGTTACCCAATACCGAAGCCGATCAGTTCACCGCCTGCTGCGAGCGCCTGCGTGAGGCTTTCAGCCGCGCCGAGCCGCTGGGGGTTAAGGTGGCCAGCCTGAGCGTGTCCATCGGCATGACCCTGCTGACCGTGCACGATGATCTCGACGAAGCCCTGCAACGTGCCGATCAGGCGCTGTACCAGGCCAAACGCGACGGGCGTAACCGTTGCGCGGCGACCTGGGAGGATGTGGATGCCTGAGTTGCGGGCCGCGGAACGCTGCCTTGAGGTCGCCCCCGCCAGTAACCTGCTGGACAGCCTGCTGGCTGCCGGCATCGCCGTGCCCTACAGCTGCCGCGCCGGCAGTTGTCATGCCTGCCTGGTGCGTTGCGTGGACGGCGAGCTGCTTGATGCAAAGCCGGAAGCCCTGGACGCTGCGCGGCGTGAGCAGGGCTGGCGCCTGGCCTGCCAGTGTCGGGTAGTCGAGGATGTGCAGGTCGAGGTGTTCGACCCGCTGCATGATGCGGCTCCAGCCGTTATTCAAAGTTGCGACTGGCTCAGTCCAACGGTGCTGCGCCTGCGCCTGACCCCACAGCGGCCGCTACGTTACAGCGCCGGCCAGCACCTGCAACTCTGGACTGAGGACGGAATTGCCCGGCCCTATTCGCTGGCCAGTGTGCCGGGCGAAGACCCCTGGCTGGAGTTTCATATCGATTGCCGTCAGGGCGGCGCCTTTGCCACGGAAGCGCGGGCGTTTCAGCCGGGCGATGGTCTGCGTCTGGGTGAATTGCGCGGTGCAGCCTTGCACTATGACCCGGACTGGCAAGCCCGTCCGCTCTGGCTGATGGCCGCCGGAACCGGCCTGGCGCCGCTGTACGGGGTGCTACGTGAGGCGCTACGCCAGGAGCATCAGGGTGCGATCCGGGTTATTCACCTGGCCCATGATGCATCAGCGCATTACCTGGCCGAGCCCTTGCAGTCGCTGGCGGCCAGCCATCCTCAGCTGCAGGTCGAGCTGCTGGTGGCGGCCGAGTTGCCGGCTGCTTTGGCCGAACTGCGCCTTGTTTCACGGCAAACCATCGCCTTACTCTGCGGCCACCCCGACAGCGTCGAAACCTTTGCGCGCCGCCTGTATCTGGCGGGTTTACCGCGTAGCCAGGTTTTCGCTGACGTCTTTTTGCCCCACGCGCGCTAGCCGTTCAGGTTCTCAGCTCGCGGGTGGCCTGCCGTGAGGAACGATAATGAGCGAGCACCTGCTGATTGAGCGTGAGCAAGGGTTGCTGACCCTGCGCATGCACCGCCCCGACAAGAAGAATGCCCTGACCCGCGCCATGTACAGCGGCATGGCCGAAGTGCTGGTGCAGGCCGATCAGGATAAAAGCGTGCGCGCGGTGCTGATCACTGGCGGCGAGAGCTGCTTTACCAGTGGCAACGATGTCGCCGACTTTATCCAGGCGCCGCCGACGGGGCTGAACAGCGAAGTGTTCCAGTTTATGCAGGCGCTGTTCGAGTTCAGCAAACCAGTGGTGGCCGCCGTCAACGGTCCTGCCGTGGGCATCGGCACCACAATGCTGCTGCACTGCGACCTGGTGTATGTCAGTCATGACGCCACGCTGAAGATGCCCTTCGTCAACCTTGGCCTGTGCCCTGAATACGGTTCCAGCCTGATCCTGCCGCGCCTTCTAGGCCACGCTCGCGCTGCCGAATTGCTCCTGCTCGGGCAGAGCTTTACTGGCGAACAGGCTGCAGCTTGGGGCATGGCCAATCAGGCGTTGGATAACGGAGCGGCAACTCTGGGCAAGGCCCGGGAAATGGCCCTGCGCTTTCAGCAACTGGCACCGGCAGCCGTAGCGGACAGCAAGCGGCTGATGCGCGCGCCGGATCGCGAGCAACTGCGCAGGGTCATTGAGGAAGAGGGGGCGTTGTTCGGGCAACGGCTGCGCTCGCCGGAAGCTATTGAAGCGCTGACAGCCTTTATGCAGCGGCGCACGCCGGACTTCAGCAAGTTTGCTTGAGCCGAAACATAAGCGGGCGGATCGCTACCTTGTTGAGACCGAGGTGGGGGCCACGCTGCTGTTAACTCGCGCGCGGTATTGGACGAAAGCTACGCGTTGTTGGAATGCACGAAACTCAGCGTGCCTCATGCAGGTGATTCGTGTTTTGTGGAGGTCGGCACGCTTCCAGACCCGAGAGCAGGGTTTTTCCTCTCCTTGCTCTCCCACTCCGCCTTGATCTGGAGAATCTTTGGCAGGATTGACTCGAACACCTCGATCAACCGGGGTTCGAAATGGTTTCCCGAGCCCTTTTCCAGTGCCTCCAGGACTTGTTCGATAGGCCAGGGATCTTTGTAGGGGCGTCTCATCGCCAGCGCATCGAAGACATCCGCCACCGCCACGATGCGTGCCGATTCAGGAATGGCCTCGCCCGCAAGCCCATCGGGATACCCACTGCCATCCCACTTCTCATGGTGCCGCAAGGCTATTTCTGCGGCCATCTGGAAAACCGGTGCTGCACTCTTGATAAGGATGTCGTGGCCAATGCGCGGGTGTTCCTTTATCGCCAGCCACTCGGCGTCATTGAGCTTGCCTGGCTTGCGCAAAATCACATCGGGTATGCCCAGCTTGCCGGTGTCATGCATCGGCGCTGCGAGCTCCAACAACTGGCAATCCCGCTCGCTCCAGCCACTCGCCATTGCGAGTGTGCTGGCATAGGCCGCCATTCGCCAGATGTGTGCGCCGGTGTCAGTGTCTTTGAAATGTCCTGCTTCACCCAACATGTAGATCGCATCGCGATGGCTGGTTTCCAATTGCTTTACATCGACCAACGAGAGATGTGTGCGCACACGAGCCCGCACGATGGGCGGGGAGATTGGTTTGACGATGTAGTCGACCGCTCCGGCCGCAAAGCCTGCAGTCTCGTTGCCGACTTCGGACATGGCCGTGACAAAGATGACTGGGATCGATTCGGTAACTGGGTTGGCCTTTAACTGCCGACAGATACCATAACCATCAACCCCTGGCATTTGGATATCGAGCAGAATCAAAGAGGGACAATGCTTTTCAGCGGCTAGCAGCGCTTCAGCGCCATTGCGTGCAAACACCAGCGAATAATCCGCTTCGAGCACTTGGCGCATGGCTGCGAGATTTTGCGGCTCGTCATCGACAATTAACAAAGGTCCATTGAGCATGGTTAATCCCTCAACGACAGGCCCATTTCATCCGCCAGTGCACGAATAGCTGTCTCGCCACCGCGGAAATCGAAGTTTTCGCTGGCTTCCGCGAGGGGAGCCAGGTGCTCGGGTGAAAGATGCTCAGCCAGAACGTACAGAACCGGCTCCACCATTGACGGGTTGTCCTGATCGAAGGCTGTCAAAAGTTGCTGAAATAGTGACTCCAATTCTCTGCTACTCGTGGGCTCATCAAGAGCTTGCCGGCTTGCGACAGCGTTTGACTGAGCGTCAGGGGCATAGGTCTCAATCGAGCTCAACGCGCAATCCATGGCGGCGCGAAAGGCGCTTGTCGCCGTACTGGTATCTTCATCAGCATAGAGTAAGGATTCGAACTCGTTTGCTGCGGTGAAGACATCGTCAAGCGCTAGGTTTCCCGCTACTCCCTTGAGCTTGTGGAGTAGCGCTTGGGCTGTGCTGAGGTCGGCTGTTGCCAACACCTGGGCGCTGTCACCGAACTCACTCACGAACTTGCGCAAATAGCGCCGATAGGTTTCCTCGTCGCCCCACAGCGCCAGACCACGTCCGACGTTGATGCCTGGCAGCTCAGGCATTCGCCCTTGCGCCGCCTTATGCAACGACTGGGAGAGGTCGCTGGTCTGGGCTCGCCCGGTCACGGCCTTGCCCTTGGCGGCCAGGCGTCTGATCAAGTCGATCGCAGCTTCGGCATCGAAAGGCTTGGCGATGTAATCATTCATGCCAACCGCACGCGCCGCATCCCGTTGGGCTTTGAATGCGCCAGCCGTCAGCGCGATGATCGGAAGCTCCGCCAACGCGGGGTTGGCACGAATAGCACAGGTCGCCTGATAGCCATCCATGACAGGCATCTGCACGTCCATCAGCACGATATCGACTTCGCCGACGTGGGTTCCAAGCCAGTCCAAGGCTTTCTTGCCGTCGTTGGCCAGCACGACCAACGCGCCTTCTCCGGCGAAGATACGCTGCGCGACTTCACGGTTGATCTCGCTATCGTCGACAATCAACAGGCGAACGCCCTTGAGGCGCTGGGTATTTTCGTTCTCGATTGTCGGGTCGATAATTTGCAGCCTGCGCGCCCGCGCCACGGCGTTATAGAGAATGGATGGCGTTACCGGTTTGCTCAGCACTTCTTCGATCATGTCGGCATTTGGCTGCTCGAGAAGCACCTCGCGAGAATAGGCCGTTGCCATGAGGATTATCGGTGCATAGCCGGCCTTCTGATTGAAGTGAATGGTCTGGGCCGCGAGCAGGCCATCCATACCCGGCATTTTCCAGTCGAGTACGATGACATCGTATGGCGCCTGTTGGCTTTGTTCTGTCAGTACCTGCTCAACCGCTTCGGCGCCGGAGGAAACGACCTGCGGGTTCCAACCAAGGCCGCTCGCGGTTATCCGCAAAGCTTCACGCGCTATGGGGTTGTCATCGGCGATCAACACCTTGAGGTTTGCCATGGCTGCGGGATACAACGCGGTCGCTGGGGCTCTCTGCATCGTCAGGGTGAACCAGAACTCGCTGCCTTGGCCGGGGGCGCTGGTTAAACCGACTTCTCCGCCCATCAATGCCACCAACCGCTGGCAAATGGATAACCCCAAGCCTGTGCCGCCAAACCTGCGAGTGGTGGAGGCATCCGCCTGGGTGAATGGTTGAAACAGTTCCCTCTGCTGTCCAGCGGAGATACCGATGCCGGTGTCGCGCACGGCGAAACGCAAGGTGACTTGCTGCTCGTCTGCCTCTACCTGTGTGATGAGAACGCTCACGACGCCGTGGTCAGTGAACTTGATAGCGTTGCCGGTGAGATTGACCAGTATCTGCTCAATACGTAATGCATCCCCCAGCAGCTGGTCGATACCCGGAGGGGGGGAGATGATCAATTCGAGGTCTTTATCCTCGGCATTGGTGCCCATGACCGTCGCGAGATTATCCAGGATGTCCGCTAACCGGAACGACGCGTGCTCGATTTCAAGGTGCCCTGACTCGATCTTCGAATAGTCCAGAATGTCATTGATGATGCCCTGCAGTGAACGGCCGGCGATGCGGATCTTATGCACCATATCGCGCGTATCTTCCGACAAATCGGCTTTTTCCAAGAGATAAGCCAGGCCAAGTACCGCATTCATGGGGGTGCGAATTTCATGGCTCATATTGGCCATAAAATTGGCCTTGGCACGCGAAGCGGCTTCTGCCGCCTCGGCACGAACGGCTAACGCCTTATTGAGTCGTGCGATCTGAAATTGAGAGCGGATAACCCAGGCCGCGACCAAGGCCGCGATCAGAAACAACAAACCGGCGATGGGGGCCAGTGTTCGCCATATGCGCGCTTTTTCTTCATTCAGCACCGCCATGGGAACGAACGAGGCCACCCGCCAGACATATTCAGCGTCGCCGACGACCGCAACCGTTGAGCCGTAACCTCGCGGATGGAACACGCGGCGGGCCTCCTGCAGTGGGAATAGGTTGTGCCAACTCCATAGACCGTCGGCCAGCCATACCTCTCCCTGGGGCGCACTGTTTATCGCTTGCCAGGCTGCCGGATGGCGAGAGGCGAGTGTGTTCGGCTGACCCAAGACAAATCCCCATTCATCCTTGGCCTCGCCGCTCTGTAACCAGTAGCCGTCAGCGTTCAGCAGCATCATGTCTGAACTGTTATCCCTGAGTATCTTCAACCAGGATTCGCCCAGGTAGTTGATGACCAGTACCCCACGGCGCGTGCCGGACTCGTCGAAAAGTGGAGTGGCAACACGCAGCGTGGGTTTATAAGGGTGCTCTATTTGGCCATTCTCGATATTCAGGTCTAGGGGGGATATATAGAGTTCGCCTGAGCCTAATTTCAGCGACTCAGTAAAATAAGGTCGATTCGATTTGTCTTGTAACTTACTTTGCGCCACACGACGAGCCTCGCCCTCGACAGTGTTAATGCGTAGCAACTCCTTGCCTGACTCATCGATCCAGCGTATTTGGTCAATTCCGCGATTGGCATTGTTATATGCAATGATATTTTCCGCTATACGAGTCAGGTCTTCAGGCGTCGACGTTGTGAGGGACTCTTGTAGGCGGGGCATTCCCGTTAAATAAGAAATGTCGCCAATCAATTCTCTTACACGATCCGAAAGTTCATCATTAATGATTTCGACCGTTTCACGCTCGTGATCGACAATGCGCTTTTCTACGTAGTGGAATTCGGTATTTGCGATGAAAAAAACGCCGCCCCCAATCAGGGTCCACGCCATGGTGAGGAGAAGGAGAAAACTCGCTACCGGACCGCCAAGTACGCCCATATCCTTTGCTTCCTGCTTCCATTTGGATGGTCATAAAGGCAGGCAATAGCTAAAGCGATGCCTCTGCGGTGTGAGTGTAGGTTGTGAACCGAGAACCAAGGAATTGCTCTTTTACGGTGTAGTTCGCTGCAGGGCTTGCGTCAATCCCAGTCGTCTGGATGTTGATTTTTCTTCCATGTGTCGTGGATTAGTCTATGGGTTATTTTTTAACTATATGGGGTTGTTGTATTGGTAGTTTTCTTGTTGCTTTGATGCTGCCTGGTAATCCTTTTACATATATCTCCAGTGGTGTTGGGTGATAAAAGTTATTTAATTGTGCTTTGTCTATATAGAAGGTTTCCATGTTAAGTGTGTAGGTGTTTTACGGGTTAAAGTTTTATGTGCCTGTCAGTGTGATTTTTAGACGATGAGTTTTGTGGCGCGGTTCTGGTTTCTTTATCTCCAGTAAAAGTTTCCGTCAACGCTTACTTAAAAATAGCGGGTTTATATTTATATATATTCTACGTCTTGGGCGTTCTAGGACTCGTGTGGGCCCGTTAACTAGAACAGCACGGCGACGCCTCTCGGTATCACTTTCTAGATGGCAGCACTCACAGTGCAAATAAAAAGGCCGCTCGTTTGAGCGGCCTTTTCGGTGGCGCGAGGCTGGTTACACCAGCGCTTCACCGACATGCAGCAGTTTCATGGTGTTGGTGCCGCCGATCGTGTGGTAGCTGTCGCCCTTGGTCAGAATTACCCAGTCGCCGGCCTGTACCACGCCACGCTTGAGCAGTTCATCCACTGCTGCCTGGCTGACTTCGCTTGGCTGCAAGGCGGCTGGGTCAAACGGCACGGTGTAGACGCCGCGGAACATGGCCGCGCGGGCCTGGGTTTCGCGGTGCGGGGAGAAGGCGAAGATCGGCACTGAAGAGCGGATGCGCGACATGATCAGCGGCGTGTAGCCACTTTCGGTCAACGCGATGATCGCTTTCACGCCAGGGAAGTGGTTGGCCGTGTACATGGCCGCCAGGGCGATGCTTTCGTCGCAGCGCTCGAACTCGGTGCCGATGCGATGGCTGGATTTCTTGCTGGTCGGGTGTTTTTCCGCGCCCAGGCAGATGCGCGCCATGGCTTGCACTGCTTCCAGCGGGTAAGCGCCTGCGGCACTTTCCGCCGAGAGCATCACCGCGTCGGTGTAGTCGAGCACGGCGTTGGCCACGTCGGAGACTTCGGCGCGGGTCGGCATCGGATTCTGGATCATCGACTCCATCATCTGCGTCGCCGTGATCACCGCCTTGTTGTGGCGGCGCGCGTGCAGGATGATTTTCTTCTGGATGCCGCAGAGTTCGGCATCGCCGATCTCCACACCCAGATCACCACGAGCAACCATCACCGCATCACTGGCGCGGATCAGGCCGTCGAGCGTTTCGTCGTCGGCGACCGCTTCGGCGCGCTCGATCTTGGCCACCAGCCAGGCAGTACCGCCGGCTTCGTCGCGCAGCTTGCGTGCGTAGTGCATGTCATCGGCATCGCGCGGGAAGGACACGGCCAGGTAATCCAGCTCCATCTCGGCCGCGAGTTTGATGTCAGCTTTGTCTTTCTCGGTCAGCGCCGGCGCAGTCAGGCCGCCGCCGCGGCGGTTGATGCCTTTATGGTCGGACAGCGGGCCGCCGATGATCACTTCGCAGTGCAGGGTATCGCTGGTGGCGCTGATCACGCGCATCACCACGCGGCCATCGTCGAGCAGCAACTCGTCACCCACGCCGCAATCCTTAACCAGGTCCGGGTAGTCGATGCCGACAATTTCCTGGGTGCCGGCAGTCAGCGGGTGGCTGGTGGAGAAGGTAAAACGATCACCGAGCTTGAGCTCAATGCGCTTGTTGGCGAATTTGGCGATGCGGATTTTCGGGCCTTGTAGGTCACCGAGCAGGGCAACGTGACGACCGTGCTTGGCAGCCAGCTCGCGCACCAGCTTGGCGCGGGCCTTGTGCTCATCGGGCGAGCCGTGGGAGAAGTTCAGGCGGGCGACATCCAGGCCAGCGATGATCAGCTGTTCAAGCACTTCGGGGCTGTTGCTGGAGGGGCCGAGGGTGGCGACGATTTTGGTGCGGCGAAAGGTCATGCACAGACTCCTGAGTTGCATCTGTGCACGAGGCTACTATGCCGCAAGGCTGTAGTCATTGTTCCTCTGCACTACCTTGACAGGCCTGCTAGCGATTGAGTGCCTGGTCCAGATGGCGGGCGGCCTTGTTGTTCAGCTCGCTGCTGGGGTATTGCACCAGCAGGCGGCGCAGGTAAGTGATGGCCTTGTCGCGGCTGGCTTGGGGGTTGTCCTGGGCCAGGTACATCAGACCGAGCTGATACAGGGCCTTTTCCTTGATGTCGGCTGGGATGCCGGGGTCGCTCAAGGCCAGCAGGTATAGCTCTTCGGCTTCTCCTACGCGATTTTTCAGTACGGCGCGACGCGATAGCAGGGTCATGTCTTGGTCGAGGCTGGGTTTGTAGAGGTCGAGTTGCTGATTGGGCTTCCAGTGCGCGAGCAGTTCGCGTGAAGTTTTGTGCACCGGCTCGTCTGCCCGCTCGCGGATCATCACGATACGCGCTTCGGCCCGTTCGGCGGCACGGCTGGATGGGAACTGATTAAGCACCTGGTAGAAGTAGTTAAGTGCCTTATTGTCATCGCGCTGCTCGTTGAAACGGTTCATATAGAGCAGGCCGATCTGATAAAGCGAGATGGCGCGCACCTCATCGCTGAGCTTCTCGTCACGGTAACCAGTGAGGTACAGCTGCTCGGCCTGTTCACTCTTGGCATCGCGGATGGCCTGGGCGCTATAGGTCAACAGGTCGCCTTCATCCTCGATAGCAGCGAGCATGCGGTTGTTTTTCAGGGTTTTGTATTCGACCACTTCGTTGGTGGTGATCTGCGCAATAAACAGCGGCGTGGTGGGTGAGCAGGCGCTCAATAGTGCGGTACACAGCAGCATTAGCAGGCGAGAGGAAGACGACATGACAGCTCCTGGGCGCAAAGGCCGTTGCGCGCCAGTCTAGTCAGGCGTATGTGTGCTGGCCAAGTGGCTGGCGGCATTACCCATCAGAGGATATGTTGCTGCAGAATTTTCCGCGGCAGTCGATACACTGCTCATCGGAGGAGAGGCTTATGCGCATACTGTTTATTGTTCTGCTGGTGCTGGGTATAGCGGGGTGCAACCGTTACTCATTTGATCACCACCTCAATAGTGCCTATCAGGCCTACGACCGCGGTGAGTGCGAGGCTGCCATCCTGTCGCTGTCCAAGGCCGAGCGCAACAGCCGCTCGCGGCGTTATATGCAGCCGGAAATATCCCTGCTGCGTGGTCAGTGCCTGGAACGTCAGGCGCTGTTCGTCGATGCCATGCAGACCTATCAATTCATCGTCACCCACTACCCGGCCAGTGAGTACGCCTACCGTGCCCGTGCACGCATGGACACCCTTCGCCAGTTGGGGCATGACGGCGTCGATGTGGCCGTCAAGGTCAATCCGGTCAAGCCCTGACCGCTGGTCGCCACAGGCCATAAAAGGCTATTCTCGGCGGTAAGCTGAGGTTTTACGGGAAGGAATCCATGCGCGTCTTGTTGTGCCTGTTGCTATTGCCGGGGCTGGCGGCTGCGGAAATCTATCGCTGGACCGATGCCAATGGCCAGGTGCATTTCGGTCAGCGCCCTGCGGCGGCTGGGGCTCAGCAGATTGAGGTCAAGCCGCAGGTGGTCGAGCGTGACCAACTGACCCGTGAGCGCGAAGAACGCACCAATCGCTTCTATGAGGCACGCCGCGAGGAGCAGGCGCAGGCGTCTGCTGTGGCTGCGGATAACCAGGCCAAGCGTGCCGAGGAATGCCGCGAGCTGCGCAAAAAACTGGCCTCGATTCCCGAAGGACGCAGCTATTACCGCACCGAAGCGAACGGCGAGCGTAGTTACTACAGTGATGATCAGCTCGATACCGCCCGTCAGCAATTGCAGAGCCGGATGTCTGAACGCTGTTCCTGAAACTGGTTTAAGCGCAGTAGTGGGGCCATACTCAATGGCCATCTATAGCGATTTGCCACTATGTCCAAGCATATTCAGCGCAGCATCGAGCGGCATCAGTTGCCGTACTACCTGAAGGTGTTCAATCGCATCACCGATAAACCTATGGGCTATATCGGCAATGTCTCCCTGGACGGACTGATGCTGATCAGCCAGCTGCCCCTGCTGGTGGGCGCACGTTTTGACATGCGTCTGAAGATCCCTGGGCATGATGCGCCGCACTACATTGATTTCTCCGCCACTTGCCAGTGGTCCCGAGAGGATGTCACCCCAGGTTGTTATGACTCAGGCTTTGCCCTGGTCGCCCCGCCCGGTGACTATGTCGAGATGGTCGATGCGCTGCGGCATTATTTCAGCTTTCGCCCTATGGCTGCATCGGCCTGACTTGATCACCCCGGCAGGCAATAAAAAACCGCCCCTAGAGGCGGTTTTTTATTGCAGCGCGGTTTAGGCGCTGACGGTTTGTTCCAGCTGCAGCAGCGCGTCGGAGCGCGACTGCACCTCGCGGTATCGTTCGGCGTCGCTGGCCAGAACGTCAGCCATGGCCGGGAAGATCTCGTTCAGTTTGGTGCGCCATTGCTCTGACTTCACCTGTTCGCCGAAGCAGCGCTGGATCAGATCAAGCATGATCGAGACTGTTACCGAAGCGCCTGGCGAGGCGCCTAGCAGTGCGGCGAGAGAACCGTCTTGTGCTGCCACCAGTTCGGTTCCGAACTGCAGGATGCCTCCGTTCTTCGCATGCTTCTTGATGATCTGTACGCGTTGGCCAGCTATCTCGATGCGCCAGTCTTCAGCTTTGGCCTCTGGATAGAAACCGCGCAGGGTTTCCAAGCGCTTCTCTTCGGACTGCAGTACTTCCTTGATCAGGTAGCGGGTCAAGTCGAAGTTGTCGCGCGCTACGGCCAGCATTGGGCCAATGTTGTTGAAGCGAATCGACAGCGGCAGGTCGAGGAACGAACCACGCTTGAGGAACTTGGTGGTGAAACCGGCGTAAGGGCCGAACAGCAGTGAGGTCTTGCCCTCCACGACGCGGGTATCCAGGTGCGGTACCGACATCGGCGGCGAACCGACTGCTGCCTGGCTGTAGACCTTGGCCTGGTGCTGCTTGACCACTTCCGGGTTGTCGCAACGCAGCCACTGGCCGCTGACCGGGAAGCCGCCAAAGCCTTTGCCTTCCGGAATGCCGGACATTTGCAGCAGCGGCAGCGCCGCGCCACCGGCGCCGAGGAAGACGAACTTAGCCTGAATTTCGCGGTTGCTGCCGTTATTCAGGTCCTTAACGCTGACGCGCCAGCCTTGACCACTGCGCTTGATCCCAACGACCTTTTGGCTGCAGGTGACTTTGGCTTCGTTCTGCTGGCGCAGGTGCTCGAGCAGGTGGAGCGTCAGTGCGCCGAAGTTCACGTCGGTACCGGCCATTACGCGGGTGGCAGCGATGGGCTCGTTCGGGTCGCGACCCGGGAGCATCAGCGGCATCCATTCAGCCATGGTGGCGCGGTCTTCGCTGTATTCCATTTCGCTGAAGGCGTGATGAGTGGTCAGCGCCTTAAAGCGCTTCTTCAGGAAGTCGATGCCTTTTTGGCCACGCACGAAGCTTAAGTGCGGGATCGGGCTGATAAACGATTTAGGCGAGCCAAAGCGACCTTTCTCGACCAGGTAGGCCCAGAACTGCTTGGATTCCTCGAACTGAGTATTAATGGTCACCGACTTTTTGATGTCGATCGAGCCGTCTTCAGCTTCCGGCGTGTAGTTCAGCTCGCACAGGGCCGCATGGCCAGTGCCCGCATTGTTCCACGGATAAGAGCTTTCGCTTGATGCGCTGCTCATCATCTCGAGGACCTCCAGCTTGATCGCCGGGTCGAGCTCTTTCAGCAGTACGGCCAGGGTCGCACTCATGATGCCGGCACCAACCAGCACCACATCCATTGTTTCGTAATCGTTTTGCGCCATTACCACTTCTCCGCAAACCAGCACTCAATAGACGTTAGTCAGCTTGTGTATGCACACAGCTAATCAGCAGTCGGCGAGACGCTCAGGGTTGAAAGAAGCAGGCTTCTGGGTGCAGATGCCAACCGCGAGATCGTTCATTTTCGCCACACTCTTGTGAAGTTTTCCAAACCGTTTTTTCACGCTCTTTTGGAGTCGTGAACCTCAAAACACGTCTGCCAGGGCCGACTTTCCACGATATAAAGCGACCATCGCAGCAACTGCATGGCATTTCACGGGGGGGAAAGCGGCGGCCGGAAGGCAGCGCGAAGTGGGCGACTCTCTGGGGCGCGGCCGATGAATGGTGCATCAGCGTGACGGCAGGGCCCGAACAGGAGGCGTCCTTATAATCGGGGCGCGATTATAAGGGCAAAGCAGGAAAATTGATCGCCTGGTGTGACTTTTCTTCTTCCGCCGGTCAGGCCGCCAGCGTTTGCTGCACGCGCAGGCATGGCGTGACCTGGGCGGTTCTGGCGCCGACAGGCAGCGGTCGATTGAGCCAGCTTGGGCAGCTGTGTTGCACCTCAATCCAGCCGGAGCCTTGTGGTACCTGGGCTGAATGACGTAACGCGCGGCAGATGCCTTGCGCATCGATCAGGGCAAATGAGCGCATCGGGCGGCGTGGGGCGAGTAGGTTGCGCAGTGAGAACATGGCGAATCACTCATGAGCAGGGAAGACTAAAGTCTTATGCCTGACGCGCATGACAAGAGCGTTACGGGAACCTGTTACCCCCCTTGAACGTCCAACAACCAACGCTGTCAGGCATTTACCACACTGGTTATACTGCGCGCCACTTCTGCCCCTTATTTATGGAGAGTTGAGCATGCTGCATCGTCTGCTGTTTGGTCTGGTGGCTGTTGCCAGCCTTACTCTGGTGGGTTGCGCCCACAGCCCGCAACAACTCAGCCCACAACCCAAACTCAATAGCCCGCTGACCGCTGTTGGCCAGGGGCAACCGGTGGTGGTGCGCGTGGCCGATGGTCGTCCTTCGCCCGTATTGGGCACCCGTGGCGGCCTTTACCCGGAAACCAGTGCGATCAGCGTGACCGGTCAGGACATCCTGCCCAAGCTGCAGGCCCAGGCGGAAGCGGCGGTTCGTCTGCTCGGCTTTACCCCAAGCGCGAATGCCTATAACGCGCCGCAGCTGACCCTGACCCTGGCCGAACTTAAGTATCAGTCGCCGAAAGAAGGTATGTACGTGACCGAAGCGGATATGACCGCCACCTTCCGTCTCGATGTGCAGAACAGCAGCCGTCGCTACAGCGGCCGATACGGCGCCTCGCTGAACCAGCGCTTCGGCATGGCGCCGAATCAGGCGACCAATACCAAGCTGATCAGCGATGTATTGAGCGACGCCCTGACCCGCGCCTTCAAAGACCCGACCATCGGCCAGATGCTCGCTCAGTAAGCCTTAGTGCGGTAATAAAAAAGCCCGGACTATTCCGGGCTTTTTTACACCTCGCTTTGCGGCCTTTCAGGCCGCCTCGCTGTAGAACTCGGGCAAGCTCATGCCGGTGCGTGCGTCTACGTCGGGTAGGGCGTAATGCTCATGGCCGCCCATGGCGCAGTAGACCAGCCAGTGGTCGTCCTGCACATTGAAAGACAGCTCGTCGATGACGGCGTCCACGTCATCCAGCGAATCGATCAGGTAGTCGCGGTCTTGGGGGTGGGCATGCAGCATGGTGTGATCCTCCATGGATGTTAAGGCCAGTCGCCGTGCACGAGCCTGTATGGGCAAGGCATTGGGGCGAGTGTTAGACCATAGCTCAGGAAAATGACAGTGTTTAGACCGCTTGGTCATAGCGACTGCGATTCGTCGGAATCGAACCGCTAGTGTTGCAACCTTCGGTAGACTCCGCGGCCGTATTTGGACTGCCCGAGAGTGCCTCGGGTGTGCTGCTAATCAGGCGCCGCTTTGCGCGCCTGTCTGCTAGATATAGAGGTTGAGCATGTCGTTGCAAGCGCTCTGGTTGCTGATCGAAGGTCAGCCTGGGCAGTGGCTTAACGGGCTGGCGCTATTTTTTGTCCTCGCCGGCGCCTGGTTGTTGCTGGCCACTCGTATGCGTGAACAGCGTGCGCAGGCACGCCTGTTGGCCGGTAGTGAGCTCAATGAACTGGCTGATGAGGCCTGTGCCTTTGACGAGCCGACAATGCGCCTGAATCAGTTTTTCTATCGTTTTGGTTATGCTTGTCTGGCGACGGCGCTGCTGTTGTCCTGGCTTAGCACGCAGCTGTAATCCGGTTTTCAGGCAATAAAAAACGGCAGCCATTGGCTGCCGTTTTTTCTGGCTGCGATTTGCCTACAGCGGCAGACCAGCCTTGATCCGGTACTGGTTACGTACCGGATTGGCGTATTGCAGGATCAGGTAGGGCTGCTGCTCGCTTGGGCAGTTGGCCAGGCGCCGCTGCCATTCGTTCTTGGCTGCGCTGAGTTCTGCTGCGGGGAATAGCTCGGCGGCGCTGGGCACGGTCAGTTCCGGGTCGCGGTCCGCCCACATGGCGTAGGCCAGGTAATGCACGGGAAACAGTCGATAGCCGGTGAGAATCTGCCGATCCATTTCCGCCGCCAGCAACTTGCTGTCCTCCAGGCCCTGGCTGACCGGCGCGCCGAAGTGCACGTGCACGCGACCTTTGTAGCCGGTGATGCCGAGGGCGATGCTCTGGTCATCCTCGCCCGCCGCCTTGGTGTAGTTGCCAGTGCTGGCGCGGGTAAACAGCTCGCGGGCCTTGGCCTGGTCGCAGGGGTCGTACTCGTAGCTGATCGATACCGGCGTCAGGCGCAGGGCATTGATCACCTCGGCGAACGGCTCACCCTTGCGACTCATATGGAACATCTTGAGGATCGCCGAATCCGTGCGGTCATCGCCATCCTTGGCGCGGCCTTCGGCCTGGGCGATCCAGATCGACTCGCCATCATTGCGGATCGAATGATTGATATAGGCCGACAGCAGCTGATAAGCCGCCAGTTTCTCGCGCCGTCCGCTGATCGAGCGGTGCACGATAAAGCTCTTGTTCAGGCGCATCAGATCGCTGACAAAGGGCTTCTGCAGCAGGTTGTCGCCGATGGCAATGCGCGGCGTGGGTAGGCCAGCGTGGTACACCGCGTAATTGACAAACGCCGGGTCCATAACGATATCGCGGTGGTTGGCGAGAAACAGGTATGCCTTGCCGGCCTGCAGGTGTTCGATGCCGGTATAGCTCACGCCATCGGTGGCTTGCTCAATGGTACGGTCGACATAGCTCTCGATGCGCGTTTGCAATTGCGCCACAGAACTCACGTCGCGAAACTCAAGACGCAGGCGATAGGCTATAAGTGGTTTAAGCAGCCAGCCTAGCGAAGATGCCAGGCGCGGGAAGCGGAACTGGGTGAGGATGCCGAGAAACGCATCGTCGGCCAGTAGGCGCGCCAGCACGGTAGGGACTTCGGCGTCGGAGTAAGGTCGGATGGCATCGAATTCGCCCATCATGCTCTCTTGTTTTGGGTGGCTGTGGAGATGCTCAGTGCTCTGGTCGTCGCGCGTGACAGTGGATATTGCGCGACTGTAGGGCCAGCTATAGACCGGCGATTATAACCGAACGCCGCAGATGGCAGACGGTAGCGACTGATATACGAACAAAGGCGAGGCTAGAAGACTTCGCGGAGCTGATTAAGGCGTACCCGGAATATGAGATGTACATCGTTCACGGAGAGATAGACCCCGTGCGTGGACAGATGAGCCCAGGGTATAGCGAAGCGGACGGAAAATTAGCAGAACAAAAAGCGGGCAGCAGATAACAGCGGAAGTGGCCCGGCGGTGGTTTGCAAGGAAGGCATTAAATTAAAGGGGCGGGCTTTAGCCCGTCCCAGTGAGCGCAGCGAGCGATTTAAACCAATTGTTAGACGCTCGGATGTACGCATAATTTAAAGCACCGCTTTCCTGCTTGTAACGCGTTGCGCGATAAACCTGGTGCAACGCAATAAATTTAATGTTTCGATGCAGCTGACTAACCGCAATTTCAACGTGCCCCGATAGTGGCGGCGGACGTTCAGTAAACGCAAATTTCGATGACCTGTAAACCCGAAAGCAATGGAGCGATGCTGCGGTTGTACGCGGTGTAAAAAACAATTAAGCGGAACGCGGTTAGCTAACGTTTGGTTAAGGGGCGGGCTTTAGCCCGTCCCAGCGAGCGTAGCGAGCGATTTGAACCAATTGTTAGACGTATGTTTATATTACACGGTACCAAATAAAAAGGGCGATGCGGAATAACCAACCAAATGCAAAAGCTTTCCACACCTCGCTAGCTGCAATCTTCCGTCCTTTTGACGAATAAATAAGGGCGCAAGCTATGGCGAATATGTCAGCAAAAATAAAGCAGAGCGCTAATATGAAAGAATTTGCCGGTTCTGAAGTTGATTTTATTTCGGAATTTTTAAGTAATT
Source organism: Pseudomonas sp. EA_35y_Pfl2_R5 (assembly GCF_963970805.1). NCBI lineage: Bacteria > Pseudomonadati > Pseudomonadota > Gammaproteobacteria > Pseudomonadales > Pseudomonadaceae > Pseudomonas > Pseudomonas sp. EA_35y_Pfl2_R5. The sequence goes on from NZ_CAXAOW010000007.1 coordinate 164,404, forward strand.
TAAGCTGTTCGATAGCGGCCAATACTATTGGGTCTGACTCTCCATGGACGCCTCGTCGGCTAAGCTCGTCTTTGGCTAAAGTGACTGCGTCAATTACAAAGTCGCTACTTTCTGTGAATGCTATTCGTACAAGCTCATCAATATCTAAACCTTCGTATCTCAGCCTTGCTGCATCGCGATTGAATTTAACTGCCATGTGCGAACTCTCTACGGGATGAGTCTAACGTTAAGTTAAGGGGCGGGCTTTAGCCCGTCCCAGTGAGCGGAGCGAACGATTTGAACCACTAGTTAGGTGCCTCGCAGAGCATCTACCTCTTCGTTGTAGAGCTTTTTTGACTTTATGGCTACGGAGCTTAGTAATGCTTCGAGTTTTTCATTAACCATTGAAATTTGCTTTTCGTTCACTGAATGGCCATTCATCGGGTGAATGACCAAATCATTGATGCTCCCCATCCCGCCAAAAGCAGTTAGAACATGCTCAACGCCTCTGAAGTCTGAGGCACTGATTAAGGCTGCATTTTTTGCAAGCCAGTTGCCCCAATGAAGTTCACCCACAGAAAGAAGTAAGTCAGCAGCTTCTTGGATGGTTTTGGATAAATCCTCAATTTCAGGATGCATCTGGCACCTAACGTTTGGTTAAGGGGGGGGCTTTAGCCCGTCCCAGTGAGCGCAGCGAACGGTTTGAACCACTTGTTAGGGGTGAGCACACAGAATCCTTTCAAAGTGGTTTGCAACCTCAAGTAGAACAGAATCAGGGCACTTGGGATTTTCAACAAAAAACCAGAAATCACCGTATTGGTTGTTAATACTGAATTTTTGTCTTTTGTATCTAAAGTCTATCCAGCTTTCGCCAAGGCTAGGTATGTAGGCCGTTGGGTAAGCTCCCCACAATGAAAGTACGCGAAAAACTAAACGAATTGGCGGAGTGCTTCCAGTAGGGAGCGACAGAAAATTTCTAGAGCCATCATTCATCGTGTCTTGGAGCAGCTTCATTTAATGATGAAACCCTAACGTTAAGTTAAGAGGCGGGCTTTAGCCCGTCCCAAGTGAGCGAAGCGAACGGTTTGAACCAGTTGTTATGCGCTTTGCGGTAGTGATCGTTGTCTTTTTAGATAAAAAAGTGCCCCGCCGAATATTGCAGCGGCTATTGTGTAGCCGCCGAGTATGACTATGGCAGTAGATTTGAAAGCGGTTATGAAGTCGACTTTTTCTGCATGCATTATAAAATACAAAGCGCCAAAGCTACTGCCAGATATAGCGCACAACGCAAGGGCTGATGCATAGCCAAGCAAGATGAATATCTGACCTTTAAGGTTATTGATTTTTGATAAGAGGAGCGCGCCGAAAAATAGCCATGATATACACGCAATGCTTGTAAACATCCCCAGAACCAGTGCCCAGTGGTGAAGTTCTTTTGTTCCAACTGGGGACGCGTAAGTAGCAAGAAATGTAGAGAATGCAGCAATGCCACCAGTAATTATAAGATTTGCTGAGCGCATACTATTCCTTTAGTGCATAACGTTTGGTTAAGGGGCGGGCTTTAGCCCGTCCCAGTGAGCGAAGCGAACGGTTTGAACCAATTGTTATATGCATTACTCGAAATTTTCGGCGACGCTTGAAAAATATGACATTGAAATGATTACGCCTGTGCCAACCGTTAGGAAATAACCTATAAATAAGTCAAAACCACCTATAACGCCTAGGCCAAAAAATGGTGTTAAGACTCCAGATGCAATAACTGAGATTAGAAATAATTTACGGCCCCATTTTCTGAGCTGGTGGATACCTACAAGAGAAACCAATGTGATTCCAGCGATGAAGTAAGGGAAAGGGCCGTAAATATTTAGTTGCCCTCCGTATCCATTCCAGCTTAAGGCATCAAGTGTTTCTTGATCGTACATGAGATGCCATATGTATGGCATCAAGATATATGCCAAGTACAATAGGAATACTGCTGCGACAATTTTTTTAAAGAATCCCTTCATTTATTCCTCGACTGCATATAACGTTTGGTTAAGGGGCGGGCTTTAGCCCGTCCCAGTGAGCGCAGCGAACGATTTAAACCACTTGTTAGGCTGTACCGAAATTGAGAGTCGAACGCATGTAAAACTCTATGTTTCATGACTCTACCCATACCGTTTCATCTGGATGGTGTTCTTTGATGGTATGGATTGCGCATGAAATTGCTTCTTTATCGTTAGGCTCAATTACATAGCTAAAGTCTGAAAAGGCTACGCCTGACTGCCTAAGTGCTGCGAGTTCTGCCTTAGAGAATATTCCTGCGGACAGCCAGAGCAAACAAACCGAATTATTGCCAATGCTTTGGTAGCTTTCATAACCTTTACGTGTGAGTGCCAGGAATATCATGAAAGAGCCTAACGTTTGGTTAAGGGGCGGGCTTTAGCCCGTCCCAGTGAGCGGAGCGAACGGTTTGAACCAGTTGTTAAGCGCCTGTAAGAGGTCTGTATGCAACAATATTAACCGTACCTTTGCCCTTGAACTTTTTCATTTCAAAGTGACTAGTAAGGCGTGAAATTATGTCTGGGAATTTGCTGGCATTATATGAGCGCGGGTCAAAGTCAGGCATGGCACGTTTAACAAAGCTTCCAGCAGGTGCAACGTTCGCCCACCCATCATCGTCTTGATACCGCTCCCAAGCTTTGGTTAGAGCAGGTACAAGGTCCTCAGCAATGCTGTGGTCCTGAGCTTTTTGCGGCACCTGTGTTTCTTCTGTTATTTCAATACCGATATTTTCAGTATAAATAAAATCGTCGCAAGCATTTCGAAAGGAAATTGGTGTCTTTTTCTCCCCGACACCATAAACAACTATCTCGGCTTCTCTAAGCCTAGATGCTAGCTTTGTAAAATCGCTATCGCTCGAAACCAGAACAAATGCATCAAATTTATTTGAATACAACAAGTCCATAGCATCAATAATCATTAATGCGTCTGTAGAGTTCTTACCTGTGGTGTATGCGAATTGCTGGATTGGCTGTATAGCCAGTTCGTTTAAAGATGTTTTCCACCCTTTTAAATTGTCTTTTGACCAGTCGCCGTATGCTCTTTTTATTACGATATGCCCATGGACGGATATTTCACTGATTATTGATTTTATCTTGGAGTGCTGAGCGTTATCGGCGTCAATCAGCACTGCAATTTTCTTGTGTTCATTCAGATCTTTCATGGACGTCCTTGGTCTGCGGTGGTGCTTAACGTTTGGTTAAGGGGCGGGCTTTAGCCCGTCCTGAGTGAGCGAAGCGAACGACTTGAACCACTTGTTAGGCGCGGACTTGAACCGGGCACTGCAAGTTGTTGCGCCACGATAATCGGCAATGCTTTTGCTTTGAATGGCTTCTTCATGCGGTTTGTGCCGTTTCATGTGCTTTTTCTGCTTGGCAATTTTTGAGCGCCTCAGCGCCAGCGCGATGCTATGGCTGGTGTGCCGGATATTGCTGAGCCAAGATTTTTTGGCCCGCCTGCGATTTCAAATACGCAAAATTCCTTTCATGAGAAATACACGGTTTTGAACTGTTGAATCCGCGATTTTCCATGTGGCTGCATTCCTTTGCTTTGTATGCCTAACGATTAAGCTAAGGGGCCGGCTTCGCCGGTCCCAGCGAACGGAGTGAGCGATTTGAGCGCATTGTTAGGTTTAAAGACGCTCAATTGCTTCTTGCCTTGGAATTTGCTCCCCTGTGGCGTTTGTGGTGTACGTTAGCTTTTTACAAGGGTTGCAGTAATATTCTTCGCTAAGTGGGCCAAAACGGTTATTGGTAGACAGCACGTTTTTGCAAATAGGGCAGTGTGCATTTTTGTCTTTATCCCAGTAGACTCCAAATTTAAGGTAGAGATCATTCTTGCTTTTGGAATTGGTTAAGATTACAAGTGCCAATAGAAAGATGTTTGTCACGATCGATAGCGCTAAAAGAGCTAGAAGCGTTTTCTGGGAAATTGCGGACTCAATAGCAGTAATTATCACTGGTGAGATTTGATAGAAAATAAATAATAGAAGCGCAGATATTGACGCTATAGATGCCTCTACCGCTTTTGATAATATTGCTTCTTTAGTCTTCTCTATGAAGGACATACGGCTAAACCTAACGTTTGGTTAAGGGGCGGGCTTTAGCCCGTCCCAGTGAGCGAAGCGAACGGTTTGAACCAGTTGTTAGGCACATAGACGCGAAATTTCACTAACAGCAGCCTGCTTTCGGTTTTGCACCCATTCAACTGTATGGTTAGAGTGCATTTCTATAACTGCGCTGTAGTGCTTCACTGCCTCCTTCCTATTTCCAAGAGAAGCGAAGCAGTACCCTAGATTGAATTCACGCCATCCTTCATCAACGCCAAGCGCATGAGAAGTATCTAGCTCACCACTTTTGACACCTGCCAGGATGCTCTCTATTGAGTTATATTTGTCTAGGTAGGGTAGAATTACTTTTTTAATTATTTCACTAACTGCACTGAAGTCGGATTCCAAGTTTTCATCTTGCCGCGAAAACCAAGTGTCCCCGCCGCCAGTGAGGGCTCCGATACGAGATGTACCATGCATTGATATGCCCTCATCTAAGGCATGTGTGAAACTCCAGAATACATTTAAAGTGTATTTGCCGGCTAAGTGTCCAGTTCCAGGCTGGAATTCAATGCCTTGCCTTAGCCCCTGCAAGAATCTCTCTGGAATTCTAGGTTTCTTCAAAACAAAACCTTTTGATTCCATCTCATCTTTAAATATTCTCTTTATTCGTGATTTTAGTTTTGCATCACTCATGGTCGAGTACCGGACTTTTTCATGTGTGCCTAACGTTTGGTTAAGGGGCGGGCTTTAGCCCGTCCCAGCGAGCGCAGCGAGCGATTTGAACCAATTGTTAGACGCTCGGATGTACGCATAATTTAAAGCACCGCTTCCCTGCTTGTAACGCGTTACG
>NZ_CAXAOW010000008.1:0-168023 GCF_963970805.1 Pseudomonas sp. EA_35y_Pfl2_R5
GCTGATAATCTTGCGACTAACAGTCTTACCTCACAAGCACCCACACGAATTGCTTGATTCAGTTGTTAAAGAGCGGGTTGGTTAAGCCTTTCGTCTCAACCGAGGCGCGCATTCTACAGCAGCCTCACCTTCCGTCAAGCGATTTCGAAAATTTCTTTTCAATCTCAACCACTTGCGCTTTCGATCAACACCTAGCTTCTCGTCAGCGGGAGGCGAATTCTACAGCGTTTCAAATCGCTGTCAACCGCCTCTTTTACCGCCTTCGATCATCTCGACCGAACCCCTTCAGACTCAAACACCACCTCCTGAAGAGGAGGCGCATTTTACGCAGCTTTCGCTGCTTTGCAAGCCCTCTTTTAAATCTAAACTCTTGTTTTATAAGAAGTTTAATGGACTGCACACGCCTGAAGAGCTGCGCATTATAGGGACAATGAAACACAGGTCAATCGATTGTTGTGCTTTTGTTTCAATAGCCGCCTATACCCAAGTCGCCAACCCCGAAACCGCGCCGCCTGCAGAAACGACAAAGCCGTTGAAGCTGACGCTTCAACGGCTTTGTCGAACCAACCACACCTAACGCATCACGACCCGAGCTTAAGCGTGATACGCGCAAACGCTTTCTTGCCGGCCTGACAGACATGCACGGCCCCTACCTTATATATATAGGAGCGATCCACCACCTCACCATCCACGCGCACACTGCCGGAGCCCAACAGATCACGCGCCATCGCAGCGTTCTTCACCAGACCTGCTTTATTAAGGAGCGCGGCAATCGGCATATCCTCAGCCGACAGAACCTCGATCTCTGGCAGATCTTCAGGCAGCTCGCCTTCCTTCATACGATTGCCCGCCGAGCGATGGGCACTGAGCGCCGCTTCTTCGCCATGGAAGCGAGCAACAATCTCTTCAGCCAGCTTGATCTTGATGTCACGCGGGTTAGCACCCTGCTCGACATCACGCTTGAACTGCTCGATCTCTTCCATGGAGCGAAAGCTGAGCAGCTCGAAGTACCGCCACATCAAAGCATCCGGCATTGAGACCAGCTTGTTGTACATGACGCCAGGCGCTTCCTGGATGCCTATATAGTTGCCCAATGACTTTGACATCTTCTTCACGCCATCCAGCCCTTCAAGCAAGGGCATGGTGACGATGCACTGCGACGCCTGACCATAGGAGCGTTGCAACTCGCGCCCCATCAGCAGATTGAATTTCTGATCGGTGCCACCCAGCTCTACGTCTGCTTGCAGCGCAACAGAGTCATAGCCCTGCACCAACGGGTAGAGGAACTCGTGGATGGCAATAGGTTGATTGGTCGAGTAACGCTTGCTGAAGTCATCACGCTCAAGCATGCGCGCCACAGTGTACTGCGAGGTCAGGCGAATAAAGTCTGCCGGCCCCATCCTGTCCATCCATGTGGAGTTGAAGGCGACCTCGGTTTTCGCCGGGTCGAGAATTTTGAACACCTGGACCTTGTAGGTCTCCGCGTTCTCCAGCACTTGCTCGCGAGTCAGCGGAGGGCGCGTGGCGCTCTTGCCACTGGGATCACCGATCATGCCGGTGAAGTCGCCAATCAGGAAAATCACCTGATGCCCCAGCTCCTGGAACTGGCGCAGCTTATTAATAAGCACCGTGTGTCCGAGGTGCAGATCCGGCGCAGTCGGATCAAAACCTGCCTTGATACGCAGTGGCTGACCACGCTTGAGCTTCTCAACCAGCTCGGCCTCAACCAGAACCTCTTCTGCGCCACGTTTGATCAGCGCCAACTGCTCTTCAACCGACTTCATGACAGGACTCACGACCACTCAAAAACGAAAGGGAACCAACCATACAAGATCGCAGACAAATCACAAGTTCCGCCCACCACCTACCTACGCTAAGACCACCTTGCGACAACCGGGGTTGCCTAGCTAGCGATTTGGTTATATTTTATACAGTTACTGCATATTCATCATTTCGTTTATCTATTTCTTTTCATTTTTAAAGTCAAAAAGCAGCCTATGACCTCTACAACTAAAGCGCCGCCCCTGTACCCGAAAAGCCATATTCTGGCGGCCAGTGGCGTCGCCGCCCTACTGAGCCTTGCCCTACTGGTATTCCCCTCCCGCGAAGTCGAAGCAAAGAAAACCTACTTAAACCTTGAGCTGGACAACGGAGCAGAATACGCCGAGCAGCAGGATGGGCTGGAATCAGCCGCTTCACTGACGCGCCAGTCGCCGTTCGCCAGCACCGCCGTAACTGATACATCGACAAATGATGAGTCGCAGGCCGCACAAGCTACCCCGCCACCAGAAACCGATCCATTGCACCGCATTGTTCGCGTGGCGAACGGTGACACGCTGTCCACAGTATTTGCCAAGGTCGGTTTGAGCGCGACCACTCTGCATGAGGCGCTCAATAGCAGCAAGGAAGCCAAGCAGCTGACACGCCTGAAAGTAGGTCAAGCACTCGAATTCAAGCTAAACAAAGACGGCCAACTTGAAAGCCTGCACAGCAAGCTCAGCGACTTGGAAAGTATTGCCCTGACGAAAAGCGAGAAGGGTTTCAGCTTCAAGCGCGAACTGGTCAAGCCTGAGGTTCAAACCACCTACAGCCACGGCGTGATCAATAGCTCGCTGTTCCTCTCAGCCAAGCGTGCTGGCTTGTCGCATAGCCTGACCATGGATCTGGCTAACGTATTCGGCTACGACATCGACTTCGCCATGGATATTCGCGAAGGCGACGAGTTCGAACTGATCTACGAAAAGAAAGTGGTTAACGGCAAGCAAGTCGGCACCGGCAACATTCTCTCGGCGCGGTTCACCAACCGCGGCAAGACTTACACCGCAGTGCGCTACACCAACAAGCAAGGCAACAGCAGCTACTACAGCGCCAATGGCGAAAGCATGCGAAAAGCCTTTATTCGTACCCCGGTGGATTTCGCCCGTATCAGCTCGCGCTTTTCCACAGGTCGTCGCCACCCGGTTCTGAACAAGATTCGTGCACACAAGGGTGTGGATTACGCAGCCCCACGCGGGACGCCAATCAAGGCCGCAGGCGATGGTCGCATCACTCTGGCCGGCCGTCACGGCGGCTACGGCAACGCGGTAATCATCCAGCACGGCCAACGCTACCGCACCCTGTATGCCCACATGAATGGTTTTGCAAAAGGCATTCGCAGTGGCAGCAACGTTAAGCAGGGTCAGATTATTGGCTACATCGGCACCACCGGCCTCTCCACTGGCCCGCATCTGCACTACGAATTCCAAGTCAATGGCGTACACGTTGACCCACTGAGCCAGAAGCTACCAATGGCCGATCCGATCGCCAGCAGCGAAAAAGCCCGTTTTATGCAGTTGAGCAAACCGCTGATGGCACAAATGGACAAAGAGAAGTCCACGATGCTTGCCCTCAACAATCAGCGCTAGGCCATGCCTCTCTACCTGGGCGTGATGTCCGGCACCAGCCTGGATGGCTTGGACATTACGCTGATCGAGCAGGAACACAGCACCCTCCTGCTCGGCACTCGCTACCTACCCATGCCAGACGAGCTGCGTAGCCGCTTACTCAGCCTGTGCGCATCCGGCCCAGATGAGTTAGCCCGCGCGGCTATCGCCGAACAACAGTGGGTCGCGCTCGCCGCACAAGGCATCAATGACCTGCTAATACAGCACGACATACCCGCGCACAGCGTTCGCGCCATCGGCAGCCATGGTCAGACCGTACGTCATGAGCCCGCACGTGGATTCAGCATCCAGATCGGCAACTCCGCCCTGCTCGCAGAACTGACCGGCATCAGCGTCGTCAGCGACTTCCGCCGCCGCGATGTTGCCGCAGGTGGCCAAGGTGCACCACTGGTTCCGGCATTCCACCAGGCATTGTTCGCCAGCGAGGGCAGCACCCGCGCAATCCTCAACATTGGCGGCTTCAGCAATCTCAGCCTGCTGGAGCCCGAACGCCCGGTTTATGGCTTCGATTGCGGCCCCGGCAATGTGCTGCTGGACGCCTGGATTCAGCGCAACCAAGGCTTAGCATACGACCAGGACGGTCAGTGGGCCGCCAGTGGCCAGATACAACCGCAGCTTCTGCAAGCCTTGCTGAGTGATCCCTACTTCCAGACCCGGGGACCGAAAAGCACTGGACGCGAACTGTTCAACCTTGCCTGGCTGGATCAGCACCTGCAGAACCTACCAGCATTAGAGACGGCTGACGTGCAGGCTACCCTACTGGAAATGACCGCCATCAGCATTACCGAGGCCCTCAAGGCCGCTCAGCAGAACACCGAGATGCTGCTGGTGTGTGGCGGTGGCGCGCATAACTACACGCTAATGCGCCGCCTTGCGCAGTTGCTACCCAATAGTCAGGTGAGCAGTACCGATGAGCACGGCGTGCCGGCCGACTGGGTTGAAGCCATGGCCTTTGCCTGGCTGGCGCACTGCTGCCTGGAAGGCATACCCGCCAACCGGCCAAGCGTCACCGGCGCACGCGGCCTGCGGGTACTTGGCGCGATCTATCCCGCCTGATCACCCTGCCTATTTGCAACACCCAGAAACGACAACGCCGTGCGCAAGGCACGGCGTTAGCTTGAAGCCTACAAATCAGATCGAGAACGACGAGCCGCAACCGCAGGTGGTGGTGGCGTTCGGGTTGTTGATGACAAATCGCGAACCTTCCAGACCTTCCTGATAGTCCACCTCGGCACCTGCCAGGTACTGGAAGCTCATCGGGTCGACCACCAGGCTCACGCCTTCGCGCTCAATGATGGTGTCATCCTCGGCCACTTCTTCATCGAAGGTGAAGCCGTATTGGAAGCCGGAACAACCGCCTCCCGTTACAAACACGCGCAATTTCAGGCGCGGATTGCCTTCCTCATCGACCAGGCTCTTCACCTTGTTCGCTGCGCCCTGCGTAAATTGCATAGCGCTGGGGGTGAAGGTTTCGACGCTCATGCTGATTAACTCCCGGCGCTACGCGCCATACTGCATTCTGATCGGCATTATCCGCTTACCCGAGAAAAGCGGTCAACTATTGTGCGGCATCTAGCGTTTCTGGCAACTCCAGTGGTCGCGCCTCGTCCTGCAGGCGGCAGAGACGGCCTTCGATCTGCGCGCCCATGGCCATTTCCATCAGGGCGTAATACAGATTGCCACGCACTCGCGCTCGCGGGCCCAGCTCAAGATGGCCACTGGCGTGCACATCGCCGACCACTTCACCATCAATCACTATATGGGGTGCGCGGATCTCACCTTCAACCCTTCCCTGCACGCTCACGCGCACCATACCTTCGCTGGCCACCAGATTACCGATGACCTTACCATCGACCTGCACCGCGCCTTGAAAGCGCAAGTCGCCATGTAGCTCGGCACCCACCGCAATCAGGCTGGTCTTACCCGCGAAACGCTGCACGTCAGTGCGCGCCTTGTCTTTATTCCACATAAGGAACAGCTACTCCTCTTTGTTCCATTTGAATGTGCGCAACAAAGGCTTCTCGCCTTTTACATCGGCACGCACCTTGATCTCGCGAGGGATAAACCCTTCAGGCAACCTTAGCTCGGCAAATCGTCCAGCTTCGGGAATGGCCTGAAAGTGCTTGAAGGCGAAGGCTATCGGCTGCTCAGACAGGGCATCGGGCAAATCTGCGCTCAGTGACGCCAGCTCGTGCGTGACATCCTGCTCGCCTTGCTTGCCAGTGATCGACACCTGTAACTGGCCTTCTAGCGGCGTCTCGCCTTTACCCACGCGACTAAGGAGTATCTTGTAGCGGAAATGTTCAGGTCTGTCCGTGGCCTGTAGCTCAAAGGTCTTGATACGTAGACCTTCACGACGGCTGGCGGGCGCTAATACACCTTTGTAGAAAGCCAGATCCTGTTGTTGTTTATAGATCTGCTCTTCTAGGAGCTTGATGGTCAGGCGACTCTGTTCGTTGGCTTGCTGGCTGACCTTTTCAGCACTGCTAAGCACCGCCACGCGCTGGCGCAACTCATCGACCTCGCGTATCAGCTGCTCATCGCGTACCGGCTCGGCCGGCTGCCCCGCGGCCACTGCAGGCTGGCTGAACTGCTGCCACCAGCCGCCGACATAAAAGGCCAGCGGAATGCACAGCACCAGCAGCAACCCGAGCATACGCCGTCGCCGGTCACGCCCCGGATCGCTTGGACGAACCTCCCAGCCCGCCATCAAGGCAGCATGGCCGCGTGAGACAGGCCCAGGCGCTCGTCGAGGCCGAAGAGGATGTTCATATTCTGCACCGCCTGGCCCGACGCCCCCTTGACCAGGTTGTCGATGACCGACAACACCACCACCAGATCACCATCCTGCGGCCGATGCACGGCAATTCGACAGACGTTGGCACCGCGCACGCTGCGGGTTTCCGGATGGCTGCCGGCAGGCATTACATCGACGAAGGGCTCGTTGGCATAACGCTGTTCGAACAGCGCCTGCAGGTCGACAGAGCGGTCGACCACTGTGGCGTAGAGCGTGGCATGGATACCACGGATCATCGGCGTCAGATGCGGCACAAAGGTCAAGCCAACATCCTTACCGGCAGCCCGGCGCAAACCCTGGCTAATTTCCGGCAGATGTCGATGACCTTTGACCCCGTAGGCTTTCATGCTTTCGCCAGCTTCACTGAATAGCGAACCAACGCTGGCACCACGGCCGGCACCGCTGACCCCGGACTTGCAGTCGGCGATCACTTGCGTGGTATCGGCCAGACCGGCTTCCAGCAGCGGAATCAGCGCTAGCTGTGCAGCGGTTGGATAACAGCCCGGTACGGCGATTAGGCGCGCCTGCCTGATCGCCTCGCGGTTGACCTCAGGCAAGCCGTAGACCGCCTCTGGCAGCAGATCCGGTGCGCCGTGCGGCTGGCCGTACCACTTGGCCCACTCGTCGGCATCCTGCAAACGGAAGTCGGCCGACAGGTCGATCACCTTGGTGCCAGCAGCCAACAGCTCACCGGCCAGGGCATGGGCGACACCATGAGGAGTGGCGAAGAACACCACATCGCAAGCACCCAGGGTGGCCACGTCCGGCACGCTGAACGCCAGAGTGTCGTAATGACCACGCAGGTTCGGGTACATCTCGTCGACACGCATGCCAGCCTCGGAACGCGAGGTAATCACCTCGACCTGCGCTTGTGGGTGTTGCGCCAACAAACGCAACAACTCGACACCGGTATACCCCGTGCCGCCGACGATTCCGACCTTGATCATCACTTGCCCCTTTGTAATACCAGCAGTGGAAAGCTGCCGATGATACGGCCGCTTCGGCCAGGGGCCAACACTTGAGCGCCGCCAGTGATGACGGAGGCGATCATGCCCACTACTATCGAGGCACTTTCCTGCAACGAGTTCGACCAATGCTCTACCTGTGGCTCAAGGCCCTACACATTATCGCCATGGTCTGTTGGTTCGCCGGCCTGTTCTATCTGCCGCGTCTGTTTGTCTACCACGCCATGAGCACCGACGAGGTCAGCCGCGAGCGCTTCTGCGTTATGGAGCGCAAGTTGTATCGCGGCATCATGTGGCCGTCGCTGATTCTTACCGTCGGCCTAGGCCTGTGGCTGATCAGTCTCAACCCCAGCTACTACTTCAGCCAGGGTTGGATGCATGCCAAGCTGAGTCTCGTAGCGCTGCTGGTGGCCTACCAGTTTATGTGCGGCGCCCAGCTCAAAGCGTTTGCTCGCGGCGAGAATCAGCGCGGCCATGTGTTCTACCGCTGGTTCAATGAAGCCCCCGTACTGGCCTTGCTTGGCATCGTCATTCTGGTCGTGGTTCGCCCTTTCTAAATACCTCAAGAGGATTACTGCATGTCGCTGCCAGCCCTGCTCGAACAACGCCTGCGCCTGCCCGTTGTCGCCGCGCCGATGTTTCTAGTGTCTAACCCGCAACTGGTGCTGGCCTGCTGCAACAGCGGCATCGTCGGCAGTTTCCCCGCCCTCAATCAGCGCGACAGCAGCGGCTTCAAGGATTGGCTGCAAGAAATCGAAGCAGGCCTGGACAGTGCCGCCGCGCCCTATGCGGTCAACCTGATCGTGCATGGCAGCAACCCGCGCCTGCAGGCGGACCTGGCGATCTGCGTCGAGCAGCGCGTGCCTATCGTGATCACCAGCCTCGGCGCAGTGAAAGAGGTGGTAGACGCAGTGCACAGCTACGGCGGCCTGGTATTCCACGACGTGACCACCCGCCGCCATGCCGAGAAAGCCGCAGAAGCGGGCGTAGACGGCCTGATCGCGGTAGCCGCCGGCGCAGGCGGACATGCCGGCACCTGGAGCCCGTTCGCGCTGATCGCCGAAATTCGCCAGTTCTTCGACAAGACCCTGCTGCTGGCCGGCTGCCTTAACCAGGGTCACGAAGTACTGGCCGCGCAACTGCTCGGCGCCGACCTCGCCTACCTCGGCACACGCCTGATCGCCACCCAGGAAAACGCCGCCTCGCCAGCCTATAAGCAGATGATTCTCGACGCTAAAGCCGCCGACATCATTCACACCCCGGCGGTCTCCGGCGTGCCAGCGAGCTTTATGCGCCAGAGCCTGGAGCTAGCCGGTTATGACCTCAAACAGCTGCAGAATAAAGGCGAAGTCAACTACGGCGAGAAACTCAAGCCGATGGATGAGGAAGCCAAGGCCTGGAAAACCGTATGGTCCGCCGGCCAGGGCGTCGGCAATATCCGCGACCTGCCCAGCGTCGAGCAATTGATCGCCCGCCTCGACAACGAATACCGCGCCGCCCTCACGCATAGCTTGCAGTTGCAACAACGCTGGGCGCGATGAAGCGACGCAGCCTGCTCAGCCTCGGGGCACTGGGGTTGTTAGGCGGCTGGGCGCTGCGCCCGAATGATCTCGGCCAGCCCCACGCGCCCTACTTTGCCGCGCTCAACCAGTTGCTGCGGCGCACAGGGGCCGGCCTGCCACTGTTGGTGGTGGATCTTGAACGCCTCGATCAGAACGCCGAGCTGCTGGCTAGCCAGCTTGGTAACAACCTGCCACTGCGTCTGGTGGCCAAATCTCTGGCCTCCATCGGGTTGCTCGACTACCTGGCGAAGAAGCTCGGCACGCAGCGCTTTATGGTATTCCACCAGCCACAGATCAATCAGTTGGCGGTGAGCTTCCCGCAGTCCGACTTGCTGCTCGGCAAACCCTTGCCCAGCGCCGCGGCCCTGAGTTTCTACCAACAATTGCCGCAAGGCAGCGGCTTTGTCCCGGCCGAACAGCTGACCTGGCTGATCGACAGCCAGAGCCGTTTGCAGGAATACGCAGCCCTGGCCAAAGCCCTCAACCAGCCGCTGCAGATTGCCTTTGAAATCGATATCGGTCTCGCCCGTGGCGGCTTTGCCACGCCCGCCGAACTCGGCGCCGCGCTCACCTGGCTGCGCAGCACCCCGAACCGGCTGCGTATTCGCGGCTTGATGGGTTATGACGCCCACCTCGCGCATACGCCGCCTTGGACCAATCAAGCCAGCGGCTTTGCCCAGAGCACCGCACGCTACCGGGCGTTTATCGCCAGCGCCGCTGCATTCAACGAGCGGTGGCCGCAACAGCCGCTGTTCAATGGCGCTGGCAGCCTGACCTACGCCCTGCATGCCAGGCTCGATACGCCCTTGAATGAAGTCGCGGTTGGCTCCGCCCTGCTCAAACCCAGCGATTTCGACAGCGATCTGCTGGCTGCCCAACAAGCCGCCCTGTGGATTGCCAGCCCGGTACTCAAGGCGTTGCCTGGGCAACTGCCGTTTCTCGACGGATCACACCAACTTCTGCAACGCTGGAACCCCAATCGCCAACAGGCTTACTACCTGTATGGCGGGCAATGGCCAGCAGCGCCGGTGTCCCCGGCGGGGCTCAGTTATGACGCCCTGTATGGGCGCAGCGCCAACCAGGAGCGCCTAATCGGCTCAGCAGGCACAGGCTTACAGGTCGACGACTGGGTATTTCTCCGCCCGCAACGCTCGGAAGGTCTATTCGAGCTGTTCAACCAACTCTACTTGCTCCGCAACGGCCGCTTGGTCGGCAGCTGGTCCGCCAGCAGAGCGTGAACCGCCTCTAGGCCCCTGCACATTTGCGTGCAGGCAGCTTGTTTACTGGCCTGTAGGCCGGCTAGTCTGTAGCGCAATTCCATCCTGGCACCGACAAGGACGCCGACATGACCCAAGCCCGCTTCAAGATTGTGTTCAACGGCGAGTTGATGCCTGACGTCAGCCTGGAAACCGCCAAAGAAAACCTCGCCCGCCTGTTCAAGAGCGACCAGACCCGAATCAACTCGCTGTTTAGCGGCGGCAATGTCGATATCAAGCGCGACCTCAGCGAAAACGAAGCCGACCAGTACCTCAAGGCCTTGCAAAGCGCCGGCGCCAAAGTGCGCAAGGAACAAGACCTGGCCGCCAGCCTGAGCTTGGTGGAAACCGATGATCACCGTACGGAAAGCAGCGAAGCTGAAAGCAACGTACCGATGACATGCCCCAAGTGCGGCCACCAGCAAGCCAAAGCCATCGAGTGCTCGGCCTGCGGCATCGTTATCGAGAAATTTATCGCCCGCCAGGCCATGCTCGCGGAAAACCCACCAGAAGTGGTCAGCGCAGCTGCCACGCCCTACGCCACACCGAAAGCAGCGGTGGCAGAAACACTGCCGGAATTCGGCGAGCTGAAAGCCTTTACTACCGACGGCCGCATCGGTCGCCTGCGCTACCTGGCCTGGTCAATGGTACTGATGCTGGCTTGCTTACCGTTGTTCGGCATCGCCGGCGGCTTCTTCGCCGCGTCAGAGATTCTCGGCGGCCTGCTGATGGTGGTGGTGGGTATCGCCGTGGCGGTGGTCGGCATCATGATCGGCGTACAGCGCCTGCATGACATCGGCTGGTCTGGCTGGCTGTTGCTAATCACCCTGGTGCCGATTGTCGGCGGAGTGTTCTCCCTGCTGATGTTTATCATCCCCGGCAGCACCGAGGCCAACCGCTTTGGTCCGCCGCCGCCACCCAACAGCACGGCGGTGAAAATTCTGGCACTGTCGTGGATCGCCATCATCGTGATTGGCATCATCGCCGCGATCGCAGTACCCGCGATGATGACAAGCCTGTAACCGCTGATACCAGCACTACAACCTTGCGCGGCACATGGGGTCGAAAGGCCCCATCACGGAGAACCCTATGACCCGTTACGCGCTTGTCACCGGAGCCTCCAGCGGTATTGGCCTGGCTCTGGCGGAAGCCCTGGCTCGGCGTGGCCGCAATCTGATTCTGGTGGCACGCAAGCGCGATGCGCTGGAAAGCATTGCCTGCGAGCTGACTCAACGCTTTTCCGTGGAGGTATTGCTCCGCGTCTGCGACCTCAGCCAGCCGCTGCAGGTCAGCGGCCTGCTGCATGAGCTGGAGCAAGGTGAGCGCAGTATCGACCTGCTGGTAAACAACGCCGGCATCGGCACATCAGGTGTCTATGTGGCTCAGGACTGGGCGCGCGAACAGCAATTGATCGAACTGAACATCCTCGCACTCGCCCGCCTCTGCCACGCCATCGGCACCATCATGGCCGGTCAGGGCAGTGGACAGATTCTCAACGTCGCCTCGGTTGCCGGCTTTCAGCCGGGGCCGGGCATGAGCAACTATTACGCAAGCAAGGCCTACGTACTGCACTTCTCCGAAGGCCTGCGCGAAGAGCTTAAAGAGTACGGCGTTAAAGTCTCCGTACTCTGTCCAGGGCCAACCCGCAGCGCGTTTTTCCGCACGGCACGCATGAACAGTGATGCGCTACAGAGCAGCAAGCTGATGATGAGCGCCGAAGAAGTGGCCCTGATCACCGTCAAGGCACTGGAGAAAAACCGCGCGATCATTATCCCCGGCTGGCGCAACCGCCTTATTGCCCTTAGCCCTCGGTTGGGACCGCGCTGGTTGGTACGGCGAATCAGCGCACGGCTGAATCGCCAGTTCGGTAAACCGACTGCGTAGCTAACCTGCGTTGACCGTGCGCCCATCCGCCCAGGCGCGCAGTGCGGCAAGGTCTTCAGCCATCACCACCGATAGCGGTGCGGTGCCCTGAATGCTCTGCAGCAGCAATGCCTGACTGACCGTTTGTTGCTGGGCTTGCGCCGCATACAGGGCACTGACCACCGCCTGCTCGATCTCCGCACCGGAAAACCCATCACAAGCCGCCGCCAGTTGCGTCAGGTCAAACCCCGTCACGTCCAACTCGCGCCGCGCCAGGTGAATCCGGAAGATCTCGGCGCGCACCGCCGCATCCGGCAGGTCGACAAAGAACAGCTCATCAAAGCGTCCCTTACGCACCAGCTCAGGCGGTAGCCGGGAAATGACGTTGGCAGTGGCCACCATAAACACTGGCGCCTTGCGCTCGGCCATCCAAGTCAATAGGGTGCCGAGCACCCGCTGGCTGACGCCACCATCATGATCGCCGCTGGCCAGGCCTTTCTCGATCTCATCCATCCACAGCACACAAGGCGCCATCTGCTCAGCCAGCTTGAGGGCCTCGCGCAGATTGCGCTCGGTCTCGCCGAAAAACTTGTTGTACAGGCAGGCAAAGTCCAGGCGCAGCAAGGGCAAGCCCCACAACCCTGCGATGGCCTTGGCGGCCAGGCTCTTGCCGCCCCCTTGGACACCAACCAGCAGCACACCCTTGGGCAGATCAACGCCTTTGCCTTCAAGAAAAATGCTCTGCCGCTCACCCAGCCAGCGCTTGAGATTACCTAGCCCGCCGACCTCGGCGAAACGTGCGGTGTCGTACTCGAAACTCAGCACACCATCGAGATCGAGCAGCTGGAATTTAGTCTTGTTCAGCTCCGGCAGGTCTTCCTGGGTGATCGCGCCGTCATCGCAGATTACATTGCGCGCCAGCGCACGTGCCTCGGCATGGCTGAGACCGCGCAAATTCTTCACCACCTGCTGCAAAGTGCGGTTATCGGTGCGCACGCGAGCATTGCGGTTGCGCGCGCTCCAGGCCGTAGCCTCATCACGCACGATGGCCAGCAGCTCTTCCTCGGAGGGCAGTGACAGGCTAAAGCGCGAGGCGTAACGCTGCACTTCAGGCGGCAGTTTGCAGGCGTGGGACACCAGCACCAACGTCGGCTTGCTGGGCTGCTCGTTCATGGCGATTTCCTTGAGCAGGCGCACCAGCTTGGGGTTGTCCTCAAGAAACGGATGCAGATCGCACATCACATACAGCGTCGGCTGCGTATCCGCCTTGATCAGGCGCAGGGCGGTTTCCGGCTCAAGCGTCGTGCTGTCGACCGGCTCTTGAATGGAAAACCCCACCCGCTGCAAACCTTCGGTCACCGACCACAACTGCAAGCCAAGACTGCGGCGCACGGCCAAGCTGGTCAGGGTTTCCAGCACCCGCAGCTCATCCCAGGACTCAATCAATACAAGCTTGGTCTTGGAATCCAGTACCAAGCCCAGATCATGAATATCGTTTTTCACCCACGCTCCTTGTCCACTAAACTCGGGCCTCATTAAATATCGGCCGGGAGACTGTCCATGGACTGTCTATTTTGCAAGATCGTCGCTGGTGAGATACCGGCGCGCAAGCTTTATGAAGATGACCAGGTGATTGCCTTTCACGATATCGGCCCGCAGGCACCTGTGCACTTTCTGGTTATCCCGAAAAAACACATCAGCACCCTCAATGATCTGAGCGCTGCCGACACGCCGCTGGCTGGGCATATCCTCTTCACCGCACAGCGTCTGGCTAAGGAGCAAGGCTGCGAGGAGGGCTTTCGCGTGGTGATGAACTGTAATGACCTGGGCGGCCAGACGGTGCACCACATCCATATGCACGTACTGGGTCAGCGGCAGATGGCATGGCCACCCGGTTGAATCGTGCATTACTCGGCGCACTGACTTTGCTCGCCCTGCTGATTACCAGTCCCGCGCAAGCCCATACGCCTGGCAGCGTATTCAGCGACTCCTTGCCCAAAGGCCAGCAAGGGCCGCAGTTGGTTGTGCTGCCGGCCGGACGCTATTTGCTGGGTGATCACAGCGGCCGTGGCAACCATAACGAGCGCCCGCTGACGCCGGTTGAAATCGCCCAGCCCTTCGCCATCGGCCGTTACGAAGTGAGCTTTGCCGACTGGCAGCATTACGCCGAGGCCACCGCTACAGCAATGCCAGACAACGAGGGCTGGGGACTGTCAGCGCAGCGGCCGGTAATCCATGTGTCCTGGCACCAGGCTGTGGCCTACAGCCAATGGCTGTCGAAGGTCACCGGCCAGCGCTATCGCCTGCCCACCGAAGCCGAATGGGAGTACGCCGCTCGCGCGGACAGCACCAGCTACTACTGGTGGGGCGAGCAGCTCGACAGCCCGGAAACCCGACCGCGTGCGCATTGCCGTGGCTGCGCCACCTCGCGCCTGGTCCAGAGCAAGACCGAGCGCGTCGGCCAGTTCGCCGCCAATGCCTTCGGCCTGCATGACACCGCCGGCAATGTATGGGAATGGACCGCCTCACGCTTTGCCAGCCCCTTCGACGGCAGCGAGCAACAGGCGGCCAGCCTGCTCGACAAAAGCCCGCGAGTGGTGCGCGGTGGCGCCTGGAACAGCGGCCCGAGCTACCTGCGCAGCAGCCAGCGCGATATGAAGCAGCCACAGCACAAGGATTACGCCCTGGGTTTTCGCGTGCTACGCGAGTTGCCCTGATCTCGATCAAGCCGGCGGCCAGTGTTTGCAGTAAACTGGCCGCCGTAGTCATCGCCGGAGGTCCCTATGGCCAGCGAACGTCACTTTTCCCCTGTTGATCGCCTATTACTGCAAGCCGATGCCGCGCTGCGCACCCTGTTGCCCTTCAGCGGCCAACCGAGCCGGCCATCGCCGGCCATCGTGCAGCCGGAAGCCGAGCTGGACGTGGAGCAGGCTCAGCATGTCGCCGGCCTGATGCGCATCAACCACACCGGCGAGGTTTGCGCCCAGGCGCTGTATCAGGGCCAGGCCCTGACTGCCAAGCTGCCCCAGGTGCGCAAAGCCATGGAGCATGCCGCCGATGAGGAAATCGACCACCTGGCCTGGTGTGAGCAGCGTATCCGCCAGTTGGGCAGTCAGCCGAGCATTCTCAACCCGCTGTTCTATGGATTGTCCTTTGGCGTCGGAGCGGCCGCCGGGCTGATCAGCGACAAGATCAGCCTGGGTTTTGTCGCCGCAACCGAAGATCAGGTGGTCAAACACCTCGATGAGCACCTGCAGCAGATTCCGCTGGAAGACCAGAAATCCCGCGCGATTCTCGAACAGATGCGCGTCGACGAAGAACAACATGCCAGCAATGCGCTGGATGCCGGCGGCGTACGCTTCCCGACACCGGTTAAATTCGGCATGAGCCTGCTGGCCAAGGTAATGACCAGCACCACCTACCGGGTGTAGGGCTAAATCAGCAGCATAAAAAGAGGCACCGAAGTGCCCTTTTCATTTCACCCGAGATGCTTGGCTGCAGCTTATGCGCCCAGTTCGATAAT
This sequence comes from Pseudomonas sp. EA_35y_Pfl2_R5, assembly GCF_963970805.1. Taxonomy (NCBI): domain Bacteria; kingdom Pseudomonadati; phylum Pseudomonadota; class Gammaproteobacteria; order Pseudomonadales; family Pseudomonadaceae; genus Pseudomonas; species Pseudomonas sp. EA_35y_Pfl2_R5. The sequence goes on from NZ_CAXAOW010000008.1 coordinate 15,410, forward strand.
CTCGTAGTCGTGGGTAATCTCAACGCCACCACGGCCCAGCATGATCGAGGCCGAGCAGTACTTCTCGGCCGACAGCTCAACCGCACGCTTGACCTGAGCCTCCTTCAAATCGCGGCCCTTGACCACGAAATGCAGGTGAATCTTGGTAAATACCTTGGGCTCTTCAGTGGCGCGCTCGGCCTCCAGAAAGGCTTCACAGCTTTCTACGGCCTGACGGGATTTTTTCAGAATGCTGACCACATCAAAGTTACTGCAACCGCCCAAACCGATCAGCACCATCTCCATCGGGCGCACACCCAGGTTACGACCACCGCTCTCCGGCGGGCCGTCCATTACCACCGCATGGCCACTGCCCGACTCCCCAATAAACAGGGCTTCGCCGGCCCACTGAATACGCGCTTTCATTACTTGGGCTCCGCTGTTAAAAAGGGAGGCAGCTTAACACAGCACTTTTACTTGCCGGCCCGTTGCTCAGTGAGTAAAAAGTTCCATGCTGAGTGTTAGCCAGGTCGCAAAACCGGACCTCACCACGGAGGCCTGGTTAAGCTGATGCCGAATTACTGGCACACTTGTACGGATAACTATTATTAGAACTTCAGCCGCACAACGGCTTACCTTTATAAATTCGGGATTCAGGCATGGTAGCTATTACCCTCACACCTAAAATAAAAAATCTCGACAAGCTTCTCGCGCATTGCCACCGCCGCCGCTACACCGCCAAGAGCACCATCATCTACGCGGGCGATCGCTGCGAAACGCTGTTCTTCATCGTCAAAGGCTCGGTCACTATCCTGATCGAAGACGATGATGGTCGTGAAATGATCATTGCTTACCTCAACTCCGGCGACTTCTTCGGGGAAATGGGTCTGTTCGAAAAGGACGGCACCGAGAAAGAACGCAGCGCCTGGGTGCGCGCCAAGACCGAGTGCGAAGTGGCGGAGCTGAGCTACGCCAAGTTCCGCGAACTGACCCAGCAGGACCCAGACATTCTTTACGCTCTGGGCAGCCAGATGGCCGAACGCCTGCGCAACACCACACGCAAAGTCGGCGACCTGGCCTTCCTTGATGTTACTGGCCGTGTTGCCCGCACTCTGCTCGACCTGTGTAAGCAGCCCGACGCCATGACTCACCCGGACGGCATGCAGATCAAGATCACTCGCCAGGAAATCGGCCGCATCGTCGGTTGCTCGCGCGAGATGGTGGGTCGCGTGCTCAAAGCACTGGAAGAACAAGGCCTGGTCAACGTCAAAGGCAAGACCATGGTGGTGTTCGGCACGCGCTAAAAACATCAGGCATAAAAAATGGCCGAGAGCCATTTTTAACGTCGCGTAGCGACGGCCCGAAGGGTGGCCGCCAGGGATGGCAGGCAATAAAAAAGCCGACGCATGCGTCGGCTTCTTTATTGCCTGGCGGTTTCAGTCCACATCAGGCGCAGCAAACACCCGCTTGCGCTCGGGGAAGAACAGGCGCTCTAGCTCAGCCCCCGGGTTGTCGGCACGCATAAAGGCTTCGCCGACCAGAAAGGCATATACCTCGCTGATTTCCATCAACTCGACATCGGCACGGTTGAGGATGCCGCTCTCGGTCACTACCAGGCGATCACGCGGGATTCGCGGCAGCAGGTCGAGAGTGGTTTCCAGGCTGAGCTCAAAGGTGTGCAGGTTGCGGTTGTTGATACCCACCAGCGGCGTATCCAGGGTTTTCAGCGCACGTTCCAGCTCGTCGCCATCGTGCACTTCCACCAGCACATCGAGATCGAAGGCCTTGGCGGTCGCCGCCAGCTCGGCCATCTGCCCGTCCTCCAGTGCCGAAACGATCAACAGCACGCAATCGGCACCCAAGGCGCGGGCTTCAACGATCTGATAGGGATCGATCATAAAATCCTTGCGGATCACCGGCAGCGAGCAGGCCGCACGAGCCTCCTGCAGGTAGCGATCAGCGCCCTGGAAGAAGTCGATATCGGTCAGCACCGATAGGCAAGTTGCACCGCCTGCCTGATAGCTCAGGGCGATCTCGGCCGGCACAAAGTGATCGCGCAGCACGCCCTTGCTCGGCGAAGCCTTCTTGATCTCAGCGATCACCGCCGGCTGTTTGCGTTTGGCCTGGGCCAGCAGTGCCTGAGCGAAGCCGCGCGCCGGGTCGGCGCTGCGGGCTTGTTGCTCGACCTCAGACAGACTGACAATGGCGCGGCGGGCTGCCACTTCCTCAGCCTTACGTCCGAGGATTTTCTCCAGAACGGTTGGAATACTCACCCGGCATTCTCCTCTTTGAATACGGCGGTAAAGGACACCAACTCCTGCAACTTTTCCCAAGCCAGGCCAGTGTGCAAAGCATCATGGGCCAGCTGCACGCCCTCTTTAAGGCTAGCAGCCAAATCCGCCGCATACAGCGCAGCGCCGGCATTCAGCACGATCATGTCTGCGGCCTTCTGCCCGGCTTCGGTCTTACGTTTGCTCAGGGCATCACGAATCAACGCCAGCGATGCCTCCGGGCTTTCCACCGCCAGCCCAATCAGGCTCTGACTCTTCAGCCCGAGGTCTTCTGGCAGTACCTCGTACTCAGTGATCTGCCCATCCTTCAGTTCCGCCACATGGGTCGCGGCGGCGAGGCTGAACTCATCCAGACCATCGCGCGAATGCACCACCAGGATATGTTGGCTGCCCAGGCGCTTGAGCACCTCGGCCAGCGGCCGGCACAGCGCCTGGCTGAATACACCGACCACCTGATGTTTGACCCCAGCCGGATTGGTCAGCGGGCCCAGCATATTGAAGATGGTACGCAAGCCCAGCTCACGGCGCGGCACGGCGGCGTACTTCATCGCCGAGTGATGCACTTGAGCGAACATAAAGCCGACGCCGACGTTCTCGATGCAGCGCGCGACCTGTTCTGGCGTCAGGCTCAGGTAAATACCGGCAGCTTCAAGCAGATCGGCACTGCCGCTCTTGCCCGACACTGCGCGGTTACCGTGCTTGGCTACCTTGCCGCCCGCCGCCGCGACGACAAAACTCGCCGCGGTCGACACGTTGAAGATATTCGCGCCATCGCCACCGGTGCCGACCACGTCGACTACGTGGTCGAGGGTCTGCAGCTGCACATGGCTGGCCAGCTCACGCATCACCGAGACCGCACCGACGATTTCGTCGATGGTCTCGCTCTTCATCCGCATGCCCATCAGAAAGGCGCCGATCTGCGCATCCGTGCATTGGCCGGTCATGATTTCGCGCATCACGTCCTGCATTTCTTCGGTCGACAGATCGAGCTGGCTGACCACCCGATTGAGGGCTTCCTTGATATTCATCAGCGCAGGCCTCCTTGTTGTTTGAGGAAGTTGGCAAACAGCTCATGGCCCTGCTCGGTGAGGATCGACTCAGGGTGGAACTGTACGCCCTCGATATGCAGGGTCTTGTGGCGCAGACCCATGATTTCATCCACCGCGCCGTCCTCATGCTGAGTCCAGGCGGTGATTTCCAGGCAATCGGGCAGGGTTTCGCGCTTGACCACCAAAGAATGGTAGCGGGTTACGGTCAGCGGGTTGTTCAGGCCGGCGAATACACCCAGGTCCTTGTGGAATACCGGACTGGTCTTGCCATGCATCACCTGGCGCGCACGCACCACATCACCACCGAAGGCCTGACCGATGCTCTGGTGGCCGAGGCAGACGCCGAGAATCGGCAGCTTGCCGGCAAAATGCAGAATAGTCTCGATGGATACCCCGGCCTCGGTTGGCGTGCAGGGGCCGGGCGACACCACGATACGTTCGGGCTGCAGCGCCTCAATCTCGGCAATCGACAGTTCGTCATTGCGGATCACGTGAACATCGGCACCCAGCTCGCCCAGGTACTGCACCACGTTGTAGGTAAAGGAGTCGTAGTTATCAATCATCAAAAGCATGGCGGGACTCCTCAGCGCTTGGACTGGTCAGGAACGGTTTGCTCGGAGGCAGTTTGTTCGGCGAGCGCCACAGCACGGAACATGGCGCGACGCTTGTTCAGCGTTTCTTCCCATTCCAGAGCCGGCACCGAATCGGCAACAATGCCGGCACCCGCTTGCACATGCAGCTCACCGCCCTTGATCACCGCGGTACGGATGGCGATGGCGGTGTCCATGTTGCCGTTCCAGGCCAGATAACCCACGGCGCCACCGTAGACGCCACGTTTGATCGGCTCCAGCTCGTCGATAATTTCCATCGCGCGAATCTTCGGCGCCCCGGACAAGGTGCCAGCCGGCAAAATGGCGCGCAGAGCGTCCATCGCCGTCAGACCTTCCTTCAACTGACCCGTGACGTTGGAGACGATATGCATCACGTTGGAATAGCGCTCGATCACCATCTTCTCGGTGAGCTTTACGCTGCCAGTGCTGGCGACGCGACCAACATCGTTGCGCCCTAGATCGATCAGCATCAGGTGCTCGGCGACTTCCTTGGCATCCGACAGCAGATCTTCTTCCAGCGCCAGGTCGGCTTCCTCGGTCGCACCGCGCGGGCGGGTGCCGGCAATCGGCCGCACCGTGACCAGGCCATCCTCCAGACGCACCAGCACTTCCGGCGAGCTACCCACTACGTGGAAGTCTCCGAAGTTGAAGAAGTACATATAGGGCGTCGGATTGATGCAGCGCAGCGCACGATACAGATCAATCGGTGCGGCCTTGAACGGGATCGACATGCGCTGGGAGATCACCACCTGCATGCAGTCGCCGGCAAGGATGTACTCCTTGATCGCCCTGACCGCATTTTCGTAGTCATCGCGTTTAAAGCTGGAGATGAAATCCGGCTCGGCACCCGCCGGCGCAGCCAGATCTACACCCAGGCGCGGAGTAATTGGCTGACGCAGCTTTTGCAGGATTTCCTGCAGACGTGCCTGACCCTGTTCCAGCGCGTCGGTCTGGGCCGGGTCGGCGAGAACGATGGCGTGCATCTTGCCCGCCAGGTTGTCGAACACCACTACCGCATCGGAAACCATCAGCAAGATATCGGGGGTGCCCAGGGCATCCGGGTTAACACCCTTAGCCAGTTTGGGCTCGACATAACGCACGCTGTCGTAACCGAAATAACCAACCAGGCCGCCATTGAAGCGCGGCAGACCGGGCAGGGTCGGCACCTTGTAGCGCGCCTGGAACTGCTCGACAAAGGCGAGCGGGTCTTCGCATTGGTGGCGTTCGACCTCGACGCCGTCGACGCTAATCAACACCTCATGGCCATAGGCCCGCAGCACAGTGCGCGCTGGTAGGCCGATGATGGAGTAACGCCCCCATTTCTCGCCGCCTTGGACGGATTCGAGCAGGTAGGTATTGGCCTCATCGGCCAGCTTCAGGTAGATGGACAGTGGCGTATCGAAATCCACCAGGGTTTCGCAGGCAACAGGAATGCGGTTATAGCCGGCAGCGGCTAAACGCAGGAATTCTTCGCGGGTCATGATCAGCCTCGTGGTTTGAGGTAATTCGGTCGAGTGCAAACGCGCCGCCTAGGCGGCCAAGATCAAGTCAGGGGCGCCAGCGCCAACGGGCCAGGGCCTTGATGATTTTCATGTCGGTGCTTGCCGACCAGCGCGTGCAGGTAACCACCACGAAGCTCTCTTATTTCAGGCGGGATTGAAGTTCGGCCACACTAGCGCAGGGCCGGACCCGAATCAACCCGCAAGCCCAGGCAAAGTCGGGGGTTCAGCGGAACGCAGCAAGCCGCTCAGGCAATCCAGCACATGCGCAGGATTCTCCTCGGCAATCGGCCGCCCATGGTTGTAGCCGTAACTCAGCGCCACACAAGGCACGCCAGCCGCCTTGGCCGCCAGCACGTCATTGCGCGAGTCGCCAACAAACAGCGCCTGCGCAGCGTCCACCCGGGCCAGCTTCAGCACATGCAGCAGCGCCGCCGGGTCGGGTTTCTGCTGCGGCAAGGTGTCGCCACCGACAATCCAGCGGAAATAGCCGCCCAAGCCCTTTTCATCAAGCAGCGGCGCAACAAATCGCTCGGGCTTGTTGGTGACAATCGCCAGCTCGACCTGTTGCTCACGCAGCCAATCCAGAGTGGCTTGCACGCCAGGGTAGACCTGAGTCAGGGCATGGCTTTCGGCATAGTGCTGCATAAACAGTTCTAACGCCTGCTCGGCACGACCCTCATCTATATGCTCATGCGCCAAGCCGCCTGCCAGGGCACGGCGCACCAGCACCCGCGCGCCATTCCCCACCCAGTCGCGCACCTGCTCAATCCCGGCCGCTGGCTGGCCGAGCAGCAGCAAGGTTTTATCGATGGCAGCGGCCAGATCAGGTACCGAATCCACCAGAGTGCCGTCCAGGTCGAACATCACCAGGTGCGGTAACTCTCCCTGGAACAGCTCGCGCAGCAAACTCACCCGCGTGCCTGAGCCAGTTCGGCGCGCATGGCGTCGATCACGGCTTTGTAGTCAGGCTGATTGAAGATCGCCGAGCCGGCGACAAAGGTGTCAGCGCCCGCCGCAGCGATTTCGCGAATGTTCTGCACATTCACCCCGCCATCGATTTCCAAACGGATTTCACGGCCGGATGCGTCGATCAGTGCGCGCGCCTGCTTGAGCTTCTCCAGGGTATGGGGAATAAATTTCTGCCCGCCGAAGCCTGGGTTGACGCTCATCAGCAGGATCATGTCGACCTTGTCCATGACATGTTTGAGCACCTCCAGCGGCGTCGCCGGGTTGAACACCAGGCCAGCCTTGCAACCGCCATCGCGGATCAGCTGCAGGGAGCGGTCGATATGCTCGCTGGCTTCCGGGTGGAAGGTGATATAGCTGGCGCCCGCCTCGATAAAGTCACCGATGATGCGGTCCACCGGTTTGACCATCAGGTGCGCGTCAATCGGCGCAGTGATGCCGTACTTACGCAGTGCAGCACAGACCATTGGGCCAATCGTCAGATTCGGCACATAGTGGTTGTCCATTACATCGAAGTGCACGATGTCAGCGCCGGCGGCGAGCACCTTGTCCACTTCCTCACCCAGACGAGCAAAATCAGCGGAAAGAATCGACGGAGCAATGGCGAAGGGTTGCATAGCGCACCTCGGTGGCATTCACGGAAGGCGCGCATTGTACCAGCCCGATCCAAGGCCTGGCGCGCATGAGCGACACCTGACAAAGCAGAGCGGAAAAGGCTAGGCTGCTAAGACACGATGTTCGCTGGAGAGCCCAATGTTTTCGCGCCCCGCCGCCCTTGCCCTGAGCCTGCTGCTAGCAATCAGCCCACTGCAGGCGGAAGAAGAAACGCCCACAGAAGAAGCCCCTACCGCGACGGACACCGCAACTGAACCAGCGGAAGAAGTCCGCGCGCCCTTAGCCGAGCGCAGCGAAGTGGAAGCCACGGCCCTGGAGCAACGCCTGGAGCAGAAAGAACAGCAGCAACTGCAGGCGGGCGATGAGCGTTTTCTTGCTCTCTGGCTGCCTGCCAATGTCGCCGACCCTAGCGGCGCGGTGATTATCCTACCGGGCGACGATGAAACTGCCGACTGGCCACAGAGCGTCGGCCCCTTGCGCAGCAAGCTGCCCAATGGCGGCTGGCACAGCCTCAGCTTGACCCTTCCCGATCCCAACAGTGATGCGCCGCCACTGCGCAGCGCTGAACCACCAGATCCAGAGCTGGAAGAAGAAGCGGCAGCCGACACCACGACGGCATCGGCAGAGGAAAGCGCCGAAGGCAGCCCGACCGCAGATGAAGCCGTTGCGGAACCCAGCAATACCCAGCTTGATAGTGCCGAAACTGCGGCGAGCAAAGTGAAAAACACTGAAGAACAACAGAAAGCCCATGCCGAACGCGTATTGGCGCGCATCGGCTCAGCCATCGATTTTGCCGAGCAACAGCAAGCCAAGACCATTGTGCTCCTCGGCCACGGCAGCGGCGCCTACTGGGCCGCGCGCTACCTCGCCGAACGCAAGCCGGCCAACATTCAGAATCTGCTACTGGTCGCTGCACAGTTGCCTGCTGGCTATACCCCGCCACTGGATGAGCTGATTCCGCAACTGCAACTGGCCACTGGCGATTTCTATTACAAGGACCTGTCCGCTGACCGGCAGGCCGCGCTTAAACGCTCACAAGCCAGTAAACGGCAGAAGCACCCCAGCTATATACAGATCGCAATGAAGGCCCTGCCAGGTAACCGCGAAGCCGAACAGGAACAACTCTACCGCCGCATTCGTGGCTGGCTGACGCTGAAATTGCAGGTGAAGTAGGCGCTAGCAGGCCGTTGAAAACCGCTGCCGAGGCAGCCAGCGCAATACCGATGTCGGCCCCGCAAAAGCAGACAAGAAACGTAGCGCAGCGTAGTAACAGCCACCGACTGACCCGTAGGGTGGGCGCAGCGAATCAAGCGGGATTTACGAGCTGTAAATGAGCATTTGAGCCTGTTTTTAACGCCGCGATGGCAACGCACGGCTGTATGGATGCAGGAGATAGAGCGTCGCAGGAAGCCAAAGCCAAGGTAGTTTTTCAACAGCCTGCTAGCGAAAACCGTGACGCTGGCGAATCAGATCATAAGCCTGGTGCAGCTCACGGGTACGTTCAGTTGCCTCACGCACTCGTTCTGGAGTGGCGCCACTGCCCGCCAACTTGTCCGGATGATGACGACTGAGCAAGCGCCGGTAGGCCTGCTTGATCTGCACAGGTTCGGCATCGGCATTTACCTTCAATAGACTCAAGGCACGCTGATAGGCATTGCTGGCCGTCGAAACCAACGGCCCTTGCTGTGGCGCATAGGCATCACTCAGCTGCTCCTGAGTCGCAGACGAAACCTGCAGCCACTTGCCCCAGAGCATGATCAGTTCACGCTCGGCCTGGCCGACCTGACCATCAACCCAGGCCATCCGCCAGCACGCACGCAGCAGTGCTTCGCTGCGCTGACGCTGTCGGCGCAGTGGGGCGCGCAAGCTGTCGCGCCCGACCTTTCCCTGAGCAAACGCTGCTATCGCCTGACGCTGCCCCTCGATGTCCAGCCCCAATCGCTGCATTTCCGCCTGAGCCTGCTGGATATGCGCAGGCAGCACGCGACCACCACTCTTGGCCAAACGCCCCAAAAGGACGAATAACAGCCACTCATCACGCATCTCAACGCGACCGCCTAGACGCTCACGCAAAGCCGCCCATGACTGAATACGTAAGCGCCGGTCCAGCACCTGACCGAGCAGGCCGCCGAGTATGGCACCCGGAATACTGGCCACGGCGAATCCAATCACAGCCCCCAGCGCAGTTGCAGGCCAGATCATCCTAGCCGCGCGCCTCAAGCAAACGCTCGACCTGAGCAAGCCGCTCATGGGTGCCAACATCCACCCAGCAACCGTCAAACCGCTCACCGGTCACCTGCCCAGTCGCCATCGCCGCGCGCAACAACGGCGCAAGCGAGAAGACACCAGCCTCACAGTCGGCGAACAGCGCAGGCGATAACACCGACATGCCGCTGTAGGTCAGGCTGTCCTGCCCCGCTTGTGCATCTGCGACCTGCCCACCGCGCAAACAGAAGTCGCCCTTGACGTGATGGCCAGGATTCTCGATCAGCACAAGATGGGCCAGGCCGGATAGCGGACGACGCAGCTCGGCAAAGGGGTAGTCGGTGAAGATATCGCCATTGATCAGCACAAACGGCTGATCACCCAGCAAAGGCAGCGCCTGAAAAATCCCGCCCCCGGTTTCCAGCGGCTCACCCTCAGCCGAATAGGCAATGCTGACGCCGAAACGCGAGCCATCACCCAGGTAATCCTCAATCTGCTGCCCCAGCCAGGCATGATTGATCACCAATTCGGTAAACCCGGCCGCCGCCAATGCGCGCACGTGGTATTCGATCAAGGGCATGCCGGCCGCACGCACCAATGGTTTGGGTGTATGCAGGGTGAGCGGGCGCAGCCGCTCACCCTTACCGGCGGCCAGAATCATCGCCTTCATACAGACTCCTGCCGCAGGCTACCGAGTAGCTCAGCCAGCTCGGCCAACTCCGGCCGACGCGCCAGTACCGCGTCTATATAAGAGAAGAACCGCGGTACATCACCCAGGTACTTGGGCTTGCCATCGCGATGGCAAATACGTGCGAAGATGCCAATTACCTTGAGGTGGCGTTGCACACCCATCAAGTCGCTGGCTCGCAGAAAATCATCCAGCTGCGGCTGGACCGGCACACCAGCGTCACGTGCCAGCTGCCAATACCGCTCCAGCCAGCCGCCTACGCGCGCTTCAGGCCAGCTGAGGAAGGCATCCTTGAACAGACAGGTGACGTCATAGGTCACCGGGCCGTAAACCGCATCCTGAAAATCCAGCACACCCGGATTCGGCTCACTGAGCATCAGGTTGCGCGGCATATAGTCACGATGCACCAGCACTTTGGGCTGAGCCAGGGCACTGTCGATCAACACCTGACTGGCGCGCTGCCACATGGCCTGCTGCTGCTCGCTGAACTCAATACCCTGGTGACGCTGCACATACCACTCGGGAAATAGCTGCAGCTCACGGCGCAGAAGTGCGTCGTCATAAGTGGGCAATGGCGTAGTCATCGGCAGTTGCTGATACGCGAGCAGCGCCTGCATGGCATCTGCAAACAGTACGTCCGCATTGTCTTCGTTGATCACATCCAGATAGGTCTGTCGGCCCAAATCATTGAGCAATAAAAAGCCCCGCTCAAGGTCAGCGGCAAAAATCTGCGGCACATTGAGGCGCGCCTTAGCGAGTAAATGTGCGACTTTAACGAAGGGCGCGCAGTCTTCCTGCGGCGGTGGAGCATCCATCACGATCAGGCTGCGCCCAGCACCTTGCCAGCGGAAATAACGGCGAAAACTGGCATCACTGCTGGCAGAGGTAAGCGTGGCAGCCGGTACGGCGCCCCAACCCTGTTCGGCAAAAAGCCCAGGCAGCTGCTGATCCAGCCAATTTTCGAGGAGTTTTAAGCGTACATCTTCATCGGGCATTACAAGGTCTCCGACGGCGCTAGCCGTTGCGCGGGTCATGCTTTATTATCCAGCATCTTTTCAAGCCCATCGAGAGGCGTGTGGCCTCAGGGCCAATGACGCGCAGGAAGCCCGGAAAAATAAGATGGCAGTAAAATACCCCGCGTTCCGTAGAAAATTTCCTCTATTGGTCACTGGCAGCCTTCTGGCACTACAGCCTTTAGCCGTTCCTTTTGCTATCGCTGCCGAGCAGTACGATTGCCAGGTTTCCGCCACCGGCGGCTGGGCTTGCGCCCCGAAAACCAGCAATGCTGCGCTGCCAGCACGGCCAGTGCAACGTGATTCGGTCGCCAGCAGCAATGCTGGTGAAGGCAGCACCGAAGCACCTCAGGGGAAAGCCGCGCAAGCGACCCTGGTGACTGAAAGCCGTGGCAGAGGCCTCGCGTCACGCAGCGCCGATTTCAGCCACCTAGACTGGGTGCCGCGAGAAAATCTCAGCGCTGCTCAGCTGGCTGAAGCCGGCCCTTACTGCGCAGGCGCGTACATAGAGCCGACGCGTCCAGGCATGGGCGACCAAACGCCAATGTCTGAAGCGCCAATGTATGTATCGGCCAAAGCTTCGCGCTATGAGCAGGAAGAGCAGGTTGCCACCCTCGCTGGTGATGTAGTCCTGCGTCAGGCCGGCATGCAGGTCGAAGCAGATGAAGCCAATCTGCGTCAGGCGGAAAATCGCGGCGAATTGATCGGCAATGTACGCCTGCGTGATCAGGGCATTCTGGTGGTGGGTGACCGTGCAGAGCTGCAACTGGACAACGGTGAGGCCAAGGTCGATAACGCCGAGTATGTGCTGCACAAGAGCCATATTCGCGGCAATGCGCTCTACGCCAAGCGCGAAGAAAGCGCGATTATTCGCCTGAAAGACGGCACCTATACCAGCTGCGAACCAGGCAGCAACGCCTGGCACCTGAAGGGCAACAACATCACCCTGAACCCGGCCACCGGTTTCGGCACCGCAACTAACGTCACTCTGCGAGTGAAGAATATTCCGGTGTTCTACACACCCTATATCTACTTCCCGATTGATGACCGTCGCCAGTCCGGCTTCCTGCCGCCAAGCCTCGGCAGCTCGGGTGATAACGGCTTGACCCTACAGACGCCATATTACTTCAACCTGGCGCCGAATTACGACGCCACGTTGTATCCAACCTACATGAGCGATCGCGGTCTGCTGATGGAAGGTGAATTCCGCTATCTCACCAAGAACAGCGAAGGCCAGTTTGGCGCGGCGTACCTGGATGACAGCAATGACGACCGCAAACTGCAGTCGGAATATGAAGATCAGCGCTGGATGTACAGCTGGAAACACACAACGGGCCTGACCTCGCGTCTGATGGCTGAGGTCGACTACACCGATATCAGTGACCCGTACTACTTCCAAGATCTAACTACAGACCAGGGCCTCGGCTCAGACAGCTACGTGGATCAGCGCGGCACCCTGACCTATCGTGGCGAAGGCTACACAGCACGCCTGAATGCGCACGCATACGAACTGGCCAATGTCACCGATGTGACGCCATATAACCGCCTACCGCAACTGACTTTGGACGGTGTACTGCCATTTAAACCCGCAGGGTTGAACTTCAGCTATGGCACAGAATATGTGCGCTTTGATCGGGACCTACGCAACGGCCAATTCTCGGACGAAAACGGCTTACTGGAAGACTGGTATGACGAGCGCCTGAAAGGCCTAGCGAGGGCCAACGGCGAGCGCATACATGTCGAGCCTGCAGTGAGCCTGCCTCTGGATTGGAGCTGGGGCTATATCAAGCCGCAGGTCAAATATCTGCAGACTAGCTACGATTTAAGTTTGGACCAGCAAGGCAAAGACTCGTTGCTGGACGAACAGGAATACAAGAGCAGCCAAAACCGCGGCGTAGGCATGTTCAGCCTGGACAGCGGTCTGTATTTCGACCGCGACACTCAGTGGTTTGGTAAAAATTACCGCCAGACCCTTGAGCCACGGTTGTTCTATCTCTATACAGCAGAAGAAGACCAGACCGACATTCCAGTCTTTGACACCAGCGAAAGCTACTTCAGCTACTCCTCGTTGTGGCGTGAGAATCGCTTCTCAGGCAAGGATCGCATCGGCGATGAGAACAAGCTATCGCTCGGTTTAACCAACCGCTGGGTAGAGCCGAATGGCTTCGAACGTCAACGATTTAGCATTGGTCAAGCCTTCTACTTTGAAGACCGCAAGGTGCAGATGCCTGGCATCGACTATCGCACGCGCAGTGACTCGACGTCATCGACCTCACCTTATGCACTTGAATACCTGTATCGCTTTAATCGCGACTGGCGCTTCTCCTCGGACTTCAACTGGGATCCAGACTCCGGCAGCACCCGCTCCGGCAGTGCGATGTTCCATTACCAGCCTGAAGATAACCCGAACAAGGTAATCAATGCCGGCTACCGCTATCGCAATGACTCTGTGCGTTATGACGAAGCAAGCGGTGACTGGGTCGTAGGTGGTGGGGACTATGGCACTCCCGACTCCCCTGAATACATCAAGGACTACTACAAGATCAGTCAACACGACTTCTCGGTTATCTGGCCAATTGTGCCGCAGTGGAGCGTGATTTCCCGCTGGCAGTACGATTACGGTCGTGACCGCACGCTGGAGGCCTTCGGTGGCTTCGAGTACGACAGCTGCTGCTGGAAGCTACGTCTGATCAATCGCTATTGGATTGACTATAACGAAGTCAGCCTGAACCCTTCGCGCAACGATCAAGCGGACCGCGGCATCTTCCTGCAGGTCGTGTTCAAGGGGCTGGGTGGTGTAATCGGCAATACAGTTGAGTCTTTCCTCGACCAAGGCATTCAAGGTTATCGTGAACGTGAAGATCAAGCTTTCTGATTGCGTGCGCCCCCTGCTGTTGGGCGCGCTGTTTCTGGGTACTGCAGCAAACGCTGAGGTACAACCACTCAACCGCGTCGTAGCGATTGTCGATAACGATGTCGTCATGCAAAGCCAGCTCGATTCACGCCTGCGTGAAGTACAGCAAACCATTGCCCAGCGCGGCGCGGCCTTACCGCCTGAGCATGTGCTCAGCCAGCAGGTATTGGAACGCCTGATCATCGAGAACATCCAGCTGCAGATTGGTGAGCGCTCGGGTATTCGGATTACCGACGAAGAGCTGAACCAGGCCATTGGCACCATTGCCCAGCGCAATGGCATGAGCATCGAGCAATTCCGCGCTGCCTTGGCAGCGGACGGCCTGTCATACACCGATGCGCGCGACCAAGTACGCCGCGAGATGATCATCAGCCGCGTACGTCAGCGCCGCGTGGCTGAGCGCATTCAGGTGACTGATCAGGAAGTGCAGAATTTCCTCGCTTCAGACATGGGCAAGATGCAGCTTTCGGAAGAGTTCCGTCTGGCCAACATCCTGATTCCAGTACCTGAAGGTGCTTCTCCGGAAGACATCCAGGCCGCTGATCGCCAGGCTCGCGACCTGTATCAGCAGTTGCAGCAAGGCGCTGACTTCGCTCAGCTGGCGATTGCCCGCTCGGCCAGTGAAACCGCGCTGGAAGGCGGCGAAATGGGCTGGCGTAAGGCCGCGCAGCTGCCACCACCTTTCGACACCATGCTTAGCGCCTTGTCAGTTGGCCAGGTAACTGAGCCGATGCGTACTCCTGGCGGCTTCATCATGCTCAAGCTGCTGGAAAAGCGCGGCGGCGACAGCCAGGTACGTGACGAAGTGAATGTTCGCCACATTCTGATCAAGCCCAGCGAAATCCGCAGCGAAGCTGAAACCAAACGCCTGGTTGAACGTCTGCACCAGCGCATCCTGGCCGGGGAAGACTTCGCCGAACTGGCGAAGAACTTCTCCGAAGACCCAGGCTCGGCGCTGAACGGCGGCACCCTGAGCTGGATCGACCCGAACGTGCTAGTGCCTGAGTTCCGTGAAGTAATGAACAGCACGCCGGCTGGCGAGCTGTCCAAACCGTTCAAGAGTCCTTACGGCTGGCATGTGCTGGAAGTCATGGGCCGTCGTGCCACTGACAGCAGTGCCCAGTTCCGCGAGCAGCAGGCCATGACTGTACTGCGCAACCGTAAGTATGACGAAGAGCTGCAAGCCTGGCTGCGCCAGATCCGCGACGAAGCCTACGTCGAGACCAAGCTCTGATAGGCCCTCGCACTAGGCGAGATAACAAACAAGCCCGGTTTATGCACACGCAAAACCGGGCTTTTTTGTAGCCGGTCATGCCTCGCGACTACTGGTCAACCCGACGCATAATGGCCCCACACTCTGATCAACTGAAGCCCCGTTGACGCATAGCGAGAGCCTACCGATGAGCAATGCCCGCCTTTTCGCACTGACCCCTGGTGAGCCCGCCGGCATAGGCCCCGACCTGTGCCTGCTGCTGGCGCGCGAGGCGCAGCCCCATGCCCTGATTGCCATCGCCAGCCAGCAATTACTGGCTGCACGGGCAGAATTGCTGGGCTTGCAGACTCAACTTATCAGCGTCAGCCCCGCGCAATGGCCCAGCCACCCCGCGCCTGCCGGTAGCCTGTATGTCTGGGATACACCACTGGCAGTCCCCGTAGAGCCTGGCCAACTCGACACGAACAACGCCGACTATGTATTGCAAACCCTGACCCGCGCGGGCCAGGGCTGCCTCGATGGTTATTTTGCCGGGATGATTACCGCGCCCGTGCACAAGGGCGTAATCAATGAAGCCGGGATCAGCTTCTCCGGGCACACCGAGTTTCTTGCCGAACTGACGCGCACCGAACAGGTCGTGATGATGCTTGCCACTCACGGCTTGCGTGTGGCGCTGGCGACCACGCACCTGCCGCTCAAGGATGTCGCCGATGCCATCACCCCCGAACGCCTGAGCCGCGTCACACGGATTCTCGACTTTGATTTGCGCACGAAATTCGGCATCGACCAGCCGCGCATTCTGGTCTGCGGTCTCAACCCACACGCAGGCGAAGGCGGTCACCTGGGTCGGGAGGAAATCGAAGTAATCGAACCCACCCTGCAGCAGCTGCGCAGCGAGGGCATCGACCTGATCGGCCCACTGCCGGCCGACACCCTGTTCACCCCCAAGCATCTCGAACATTGTGATGCAGTGTTGGCCATGTACCACGATCAGGGCCTGCCAGTGCTCAAGTACAAGGGATTCGGCGCGGCGGTCAACATTACCCTGGGCTTACCAATCATCCGCACATCGGTCGACCACGGCACTGCCCTGGACCTGGCCGGTAGCGGCAAGATCGACAGCGGCAGCCTGCAGGTCGCACTGCAGGCGGCTTACGCAATGGCCGCCAGTCAGCGATCAGCCGATTGAGCCGGGTTATGAGCGCAGCCAGTACGGGGCGTTCGTAGCCAATGCTGTTAAACTGCCCGGCTTTCTACACACGTTACATTCGCTTCAAGCCGATGTCTTGAAGCCTGGAGCTGCTGCATGTCCGAATACCAACACCGCGCGCGCAAGCGTTTCGGCCAGAATTTCCTGCATGACGCCGGGGTGATTCACCGCATTCTGCGCGCCATCCACGCCCGCGAAGGCGAGCACATGCTGGAAATCGGGCCAGGCCAAGGCGCGCTCACCGAAGGCCTGCTGGACAGCGGCGCGCAGCTCGACGTGATTGAACTCGACCGCGACCTGGTGCCGATCCTGCAACACCAGTTCGGCAGCAACCCGCGCTTTCGCCTGAATCAGGGCGACGCCCTCAAGTTCGATTTCAACCAGTTGCAGGCCGCGCCACATAGCCTGCGTGTGGTCGGCAACCTCCCGTACAACATCTCCACGCCGCTGATCTTCCACCTGCTGAGCAATGCCGCGCTGATCCGCGACATGCACTTTATGCTGCAGAAGGAAGTGGTCGAGCGGCTGGCCGCCGAGCCGGGTGGTGGTGACTGGGGCCGCCTGTCGATCATGGTGCAGTACCACTGCCGCGTGGAGCATCTGTTCAATGTCGGCCCTGGCGCGTTCAATCCGCCGCCCAAGGTCGATTCGGCGATCGTCCGCCTGGTGCCGCACGAGGTGCTACCGCATCCGGCCAAGGACCATCACCTGCTCGAACGCGTGGTGCGCGAAGCCTTCAACCAGCGCCGCAAGACACTGCGCAACACCCTCAAGGCCCTGCTGCCGGCTGCTGCCATCGAAGAGGCCGGCGTGGATGGCAGCCTGCGCCCCGAACAACTGGACCTGGCTGCATTTGTACGCCTGGCGGACAAACTGGCCGAACAACCCAACGCCGACTGACAGCGGCTAGACTGGGTACCTGCCCACTGAGTTAATTACGCATGAGCGATTCGCGTTACAAGATCGACGTCAGCGTCGTCACCCGCTATCTGCCGGAGCAGTCGCAGCCGGAGCAGAACCGCTTTGCCTTCGCCTACACCGTCACGGTAAGCAACAACGGTGAACTGCCGGCCAAACTGCTCTCGCGCCACTGGGTGATTACCGACGGTGATGGCCGCGTGCAGGAAGTGCGCGGCGCCGGCGTGGTCGGCCAGCAACCACTAATTGAGGCCGGAGCCAGCCACACTTACAGCAGCGGTACAGTGATGACCACCCGCGTCGGTATCATGCAGGGTAGCTATCAGATGCTCGCTGAAGACGGCAAACGCTTTGACGCTCTGATCGCCCCCTTCCGTCTTGCGGTACCGGGCTCGCTGCACTGATGGCCACCTATGCCGTCGGCGATCTACAGGGTTGCCTGAAACCCCTACAATGCCTGCTTGAGCGTGTGGCCTTTAACCCAGCACGGGACCAGCTGTGGTTGGTTGGTGACCTGGTCAATCGCGGCCCCGAGTCCCTGGCGACACTGCGCTTTCTCTACAGCATCCGTCATGCGCTGACCTGCGTGCTGGGTAACCACGACCTGCACCTGCTAGCCGTGGCACACAATATCGAGCGGCTGAAAAAGGGCGACACCCTGCGCGAGATTATCGAAGCGCCAGATGCCGCCGACCTGCTCGACTGGCTACGTCGGCAGAAACTCCTGCATTACGATGAAACCCGCGATACTGCCCTGGTGCACGCCGGCATCCCGCCGCAGTGGAGCATGGACAAAGCGCTAAAACGCGCCGCCGAAGTAGAAGCAGCCATGCGTGACGACGCACTTATGCCGCTGTTTCTCGACGGCATGTATGGCAACGAGCCGGCCAAGTGGGACCGCGATCTGCACGGCGTAACCCGCCTGCGGGTGATCACCAACTACTTCACCCGCATGCGTTTTTGCAAAGCCGACGGCACCCTTGACCTGAAAAGCAAGGAAGGCGTCGGCAGCGCACCGGCGGGCTACGCGCCCTGGTTCAGCTACAAGCAACGTAAAACCCGCGGCCAACGAATTATTTTTGGCCACTGGGCAGCACTCGAAGGGCTATCCCCAGAGCCAGACGTGGTAGCCCTGGATACCGGCTGCGTATGGGGCGCAAGCATGACTTTGATGAATATCGATAGCGGCGAGAAATACAGCTGCGACTGTAAGGAGCAAGCATGAGCGAATTCAAACGCATCCCCCCAGAGCAGGCCCAGACCTTACGCCAGCAAGGTGCTGTGGTGGTCGACATCCGCGATCCGCAGAGTTTCGCCGCCGGCCATATCAACGGTTCGCAACACCTCGACAACCACTCACTACACGCCTTTATCACCCAGGCCGATCTCGATGCGCCGTTGATCGTCACCTGCTATCACGGCAACTCCAGTCAGAGCGCGGCGGCCTACCTAGTCGGTCAGGGCTTCAGCGATGTCTACAGCCTTGATGGCGGTTTTGAGCTGTGGCGCGCCACCTACCCTGACGAAACTGCACACGCACCAGAAGAATAATTTTTTTCAGTACCCAGGCCGCACCAGCAGCGGCCTGCCGGCCCATCCCGACCAACGGTAATATCCAGTTATCGTTCCGCGCCCCTTGACCCCGCTGATTCCGAACTATCCTTTAGCTCAGGCCATCCAAAACAAGGTAGAGCCGGCCAAACGGCATCGGGCCATCGGTAAGAACCAGTTCAAGGTCTCGCGACGCGCAGCAGACGTTGGACAAGTTCTAAGATTATTAGGTGTTCTGGGGGGTTATCCCGGCTGCATCCGCACCGGAGCTACCAAGCACCTGACCGATCCCGCACCGGCTCTGCGCAGAGCGAGGAGAAGTCATGAGCATTTTCAGCCACTTCCAACAACGTTTCGAAGCGACTCGCCAGGAGGAGTTTTCCCTGCAGGAGTACCTCGAATTGTGCAAACAGGATCGCAGCGCCTACGCCTCGGCAGCCGAGCGCCTGTTACTAGCGATTGGCGAGCCTGAACTGCTCGACACCTCAACCGACCCACGGCTGTCGCGGATCTTCTCCAATAAGGTGATCCGCCGTTATCCGGCCTTTGCCGACTTCCACGGCATGGAAGAGTGCATCGACCAGATCGTCTCCTACTTCCGTCATGCCGCTCAGGGCCTGGAAGAGAAGAAGCAGATCCTTTACCTGCTCGGCCCGGTAGGCGGCGGTAAATCGTCCCTGGCGGAAAAACTCAAGCACCTGATCGAGAAAGTGCCGTTCTACGCCATTAAGGGCTCGCCCGTATTCGAGTCACCACTGGGGCTGTTCAGCGATGCCGAGGACGGCGCCATCCTTGAGGAGGATTACGGTATTCCACGGCGTTACCTCAACAGCATCATGTCGCCCTGGGCGACCAAGCGCTTGCAGGAGTTCGGTGGCGACATCAGCCAGTTCCGCGTGGTAAAGCTCTATCCTTCGATCCTCAACCAGATCGCCGTGGCCAAGACCGAGCCGGGCGACGAGAACAACCAGGACATCTCCGCACTGGTCGGCAAGGTGGATATCCGCAAGCTTGAGGAATACCCACAGAACGACGCCGATGCCTACAGCTACTCCGGTGCTTTGTGCCGGGCCAACCAAGGCCTGATGGAGTTCGTCGAAATGTTCAAGGCACCGATCAAGGTGCTACACCCACTGCTCACGGCCACCCAAGAGGGCAATTACAACAGCACCGAAGGACTCGGCGCGATTCCCTACAGCGGCATTCTGCTGGCGCACTCCAACGAGTCGGAATGGCACAGTTTCCGCAACAACAAGAACAACGAGGCCTTCATCGATCGCATCTATATCGTCAAGGTGCCGTACTGCCTGCGCGTGACTGACGAGATCAAGATCTACGACAAACTGCTGTTCAACAGCTCCCTGGCCAAGGCCCACTGCGCGCCGGACACCCTGAAGATGCTTGCGCAGTTCTCCACCCTCAGCCGCCTGAAAGAACCGGAAAATTCCAACGTCTACTCGAAGATGCGCGTCTACGACGGCGAAAACCTCAAGGACACCGACCCTAAGGCCAAGTCAATTCAGGAATATCGCGACACTGCCGGCGTGGATGAAGGCATGAACGGTCTGTCGACTCGCTTCGCCTTCAAGATTCTCTCCAAGGTATTCAACTTCGACCCACACGAAGTCGCCGCCAACCCGGTCCACCTTCTCTATGTGCTGGAACAGCAGATCGAACAGGAGCAATTCCCCGCCGAGGTACGCGAGCGCTACCTGCGCTTTATCAAGGAATACTTGGCGCCGCGCTATATCGAGTTTATTGGCAAGGAAATCCAGACCGCCTACCTGGAGTCTTACAGCGAGTACGGGCAGAACATCTTCGACCGCTACGTGCTCTACGCCGACTTCTGGATTCAGGATCAGGAATACCGCGACCCGGAAACCGGCGAAATACTCAACCGCGTGGCCCTCAACGAGGAGCTGGAGAAGATCGAAAAACCGGCAGGCATCAGCAATCCGAAGGATTTCCGCAACGAGATCGTCAATTTCGTGCTGCGCGCCCGTGCCAATAACAATGGCAAAAACCCGACCTGGCTCAGCTACGAGAAATTGCGTGTGGTGATCGAGAAAAAGATGTTCTCCAACACCGAAGACCTGCTGCCGGTCATCAGCTTCAACGCCAAAGCGAGCAAGGAGGATCAACAGAAACACAACGATTTCGTCACTCGCATGGTCGAACGCGGTTACACCGACAAGCAGGTGCGCCTGCTGTCCGAATGGTATCTACGGGTTCGTAAGTCGCAATAAAGCGGCCTGACGCAACAGGCCGCAAGGCAGCGCAGAGCGCGGGACAGCGCTTTGCCAGCTTTTGCGCCTGATGTCTGAGTGCACGGAGGGCAGTTATGAGCCATGTGATCGACCGACGCCTGAACGGCAAGAACAAGAGCACGGTAAACCGCCAGCGCTTCCTGCGGCGTTACCGCGACCACATCAAAAAGGCCGTGGAAGAGGCGGTCAGCCGCCGCTCCATCACCGACATGGAGCACGGTGAGCAGATCAGCATCCCTGGCCGCGATATCGACGAGCCGGTACTGCACCACGGCCGTGGTGGTCGCCAGACCACCGTACACCCCGGCAACCGTGAGTTCACCGCGGGTGAGAAGATTGCCCGCCCGCAAGGCGGTGGAAGCGGGCAAGGCGCAGGCAAGGCGAGTAACTCTGGGGAAGGCATGGATGAGTTCGTCTTCCAGATCACCCAGGAAGAATTCCTCGATTTCATGTTCGAGGATCTTGAGCTACCCAACCTGATCAAACGCCACCTGACCGGTAGCGACACCTTCAAGAGCGTGCGCGCCGGTATCAGCAATGAAGGCAATCCGTCACGCATCAATATCGTCCGCACCCTGCGCTCTGCCCACGCCCGGCGCATCGCCCTCTCGGGCAGCAGCCGCAACAAACTCAAAACCGTTCAGGCTGAGCTGGAGCGCCTAAAGCTGGAACAGCCGGACAACCTCGGCGATATCCAGACGCTGGAAGAGGAAGTCAGCAAGCTACGCGCGCGGATCAGGCGCGTGCCCTTTCTCGACACCTTTGATCTCAAGTACAACCTGCTGGTCAAACAGCCCAACCCCAGCTCCAAGGCAGTGATGTTCTGCCTGATGGACGTGTCCGGGTCGATGACTCAGTCGACCAAGGACATCGCCAAGCGTTTCTTTATTCTCTTGTACCTGTTCCTCAAGCGGAACTACGACAAGATCGACGTGGTGTTTATCCGCCACCACACCAGCGCCAAAGAAGTCGACGAAGAGGAGTTTTTCTATTCGCGGGAAACGGGCGGCACCATCGTCTCCAGTGCACTCAAGTTGATGCACGAGGTCATGACTGAGCGCTACCCGATCAACGAATGGAATATCTACGCCGCCCAGGCGTCAGATGGCGACAACTGGAATGACGACTCCCCCGTATGCCGGGATCTGTTGATCAATCAGATCATGCCGTTCGTTCAGTACTTCACCTACGTCGAGATCACCCCACGCGAGCACCAGGCGCTGTGGTTCGAATACGAGCAAGTGAGTGAGGCATTCGCCGATACCTTTGCCCAACAGCAGCTGGTCTCGGCCGGCGACATCTACCCGGTATTCCGCGACCTGTTCCAGCGGAGGCTAGCCACATGAGCACGAGCAAAGACAAGCGCCGCCAACCAATCTCCACCGGTTCGGAATGGACCTTTGAGCTGATCCGCCAGTACGACCGCGAGATCAGCCGCATCGCCGAACGCTATGCGCTGGACACCTATCCCAATCAGATCGAGGTCATCACCGCCGAGCAGATGATGGACGCCTACGCCTCGGTCGGCATGCCGCTGGGCTACCACCACTGGTCATACGGCAAACACTTTCTCAGCACAGAGAAGGGCTATAAGCGCGGGCAGATGGGTCTAGCCTACGAGATCGTGATCAATTCCGATCCGTGCATCGCTTACCTGATGGAAGAAAACACCATCTGCATGCAGGCCCTGGTTATTGCCCACGCCTGCTACGGCCACAACAGTTTCTTCAAGGGTAACTACCTGTTCCGCACCTGGACCGATGCCAGCTCGATCATCGATTACCTGGTGTTCGCCAAGCAATACATCATGCAGTGCGAGGAGCGCCACGGCATCGATGCCGTGGAAGACCTGCTAGATTCCTGCCACGCCCTGATGAACTACGGCGTCGATCGCTACAAACGCCCCTACCCGATTTCCGCCGAGGAAGAACGGCGGCGCATGAAGGACCGCGAAGAGCACCTGCAAAAGCAGATCAACGACCTCTGGCGCACCATCCCGAAAAACGCCAGCAAAGGCGGCGACAAGGACAACAAGCGCTTCCCCGCCGAGCCGCAGGAAAACATTCTGTATTTCCTTGAGAAGCACGCCCCGCTGCTGGAACCCTGGCAGCGCGAGATCATTCGCATCGTGCGCAAGATCGCCCAGTACTTCTACCCGCAGCGCCAGACCCAGGTGATGAACGAAGGCTGGGCCACCTTCTGGCACTACACCCTGATGAATGACCTGTATGACGAAGGCCTGGTGACCGAAGGTTTTATGATGGAGTTCCTGCAGTCGCACACCAGTGTGGTTTACCAGCCGCCGTTCGACAGCCCCTACTACAGCGGCATTAACCCCTATACCTTGGGCTTTGCCATGTACCGCGACATCCGCCGTATCTGCGAAGAGCCGACCGAGGAAGATCGCCGCTGGTTCCCGGAGATCGCCGGCAGTGACTGGCTGAGCACCCTGAAATTCGCCATGAACAGCTTCAAGGACGAGAGCTTTATCCTGCAGTACCTGTCGCCCAAGGTGATCCGCGACCTCAAACTATTCAGCATTCTCGATGACGACCAGAAAGACGAACTGTACGTTCCGGCGATCCACGACGAGCCCGGCTACCAGCAGATTCGTGAAACCCTGGCCGCACAATACAACCTGGGCAATCGCGAGCCCAACGTGCAAATCTGGAGTATCGACCGCCGCGGCGACCGCTCGCTGACCCTGCGCCACCAGCAGCATGATCGTAAACCGCTGGGCAACTCCACCGAAGAAGTGCTGAAACACCTGCACCGCCTGTGGGGTTTCAATATCCACTTAGAGATGTACCAGGGCGAACAGCTGATCGGCACTCAACATGTGCCACCCAAGCATGAAACCGAACATGACAGCGACTACCCGCGCCTCGACCTGATGACCCCGCCCATTTGATCGGTTGCGCCCCATGATGCCATGGCACCAGCATGCGCAGCAGACCAACCGGAAATCTGCCGATGCGCCTGTTTATCGTATTACTGCTGTGCCTGGCACTGGCTACCTGCAGCAGCCAGCTGCCCCGCGCCCAGATACTGACCCCCGCCAGTGCCGAACTGACCGGCAAACACAGCTTCAGCCTGATCGCCGCTGAACAGGCCGTAGAAGGTGACGTGCCATTTGCCGAGCGCTATGCACAGCTCGAACAATTACTACGCGAAGGCTTGAGCACCCGTGGTTACCAGGCGAGCCCACAGGCACAGATTCAGGTGTATTACTGGCTGGCGGTGCAGGACAGCCCCCTGGACTTCAACGTCGACACCGCTCCGCCAACGCCACTGGGGCCTTATCAGGCGATTCACCGTTTGCGCGATGAAACCGGCACCCTGCGTATCCGCTTGACCACCCCGGAACAGCAAATCCTCTGGGAAGGTTTGATTCGCACTGGACTGAGCCCGGCCAAGGACAGCGCCGAACTGCTCGAACGGGCGACTCAGGCGCTTTTACAGCAAATTCCCATGGCCACTCCATAGTCTGGATGCACTCCGGTTCATGTTGAAAACTCTTTAGAACTGCATCCGAGCTACCCCTCGCCAACGACCAGCCGCTATCCTCCGCACTTAGTGGAGGAACCATGATGCAGATTTACAAAGTCGGCGGCGCAGTACGCGATCACCTATTGGGCCGCGAGGTCAGCGAGATCGATTGGGTGGTAGTTGGCGCCAGCGCCGAGCAGATGCTCGAACAGGGCTACCGCCCGGTGGGCGCCGACTTTCCGGTGTTTCTGCACCCGCAGACCGGAGAGGAATACGCCTTAGCCCGCACCGAACGCAAAAGCGGACGCGGCTACGGCGGCTTTACCTTCTTCGCCAGCCCGGACGTGACCCTGGAAGATGACCTGATCCGCCGTGACCTGACCGTCAACGCCATTGCCGAGGACGATCATGGCACGCTAATCGATCCCTACGGTGGCCAGCGCGACCTCCAAGCCAAGCTGCTGCGCCATGTATCTCCAGCCTTCGCCGAAGACCCGCTGCGCGTGCTGCGCGTCGCCCGCTTTGCCGCCCGTTACGCGCCGCTGGGCTTCAGCGTCGCACCAGAAACCATGGCGCTGATGCGTGAGCTGAGTGAGTCTGGCGAACTAAGCGCGCTAATGCCGGAACGCAGCTGGAAGGAAATATCCCGCGCGCTGATGGAGCCGCGCCCTGATGTGTTTATCCAGGTACTGCGCGACTGTGGCGCCCTGCGCGAGCTGCTGCCGGAGGTCGACGCGCTGTTCGGCGTACCGCAACCCGCCGCTCATCACCCGGAAATCGACACCGGTGAGCATGTACTCAGCGTGCTGCGTCAATGCGCCGAGCACCAGCAACCGCTAACCGTGCGCTGGGCTTGTCTGCTGCATGATATTGGTAAGGGCCTGACGCCGGAGGCCGAATGGCCTCGGCATATTGCCCACGAGCACACCGGGCTGAAGCTGATCCGCGCAATCAACCAGCGCTGCAAGGTGCCCAAAGATTGCCAGGAGCTAGCCCTGCAGGTCGGCGAATTCCACACCCACGGCCATCGTGCCTTGGAGCTGAAAGCCTCAACCCTGCTCAAACTGCTGCAAGGCTTCGATGTATTCCGCCGTCCGCAGCGCTTCGAAGAATTTATCGCCGCCTGTGAAATGGACGCCCGTGGCCGCCTCGGCCTGGAGCAACGCGCCTACCCGCAGGCCGACTACCTACGCGCCGCCATGCACGCCGCCCGTGCTGTGCCTGTGCAGCCCCTGCTTACGCAGGGTTTCAAGGGTGCAGAACTAGGTGAGGCGTTGAACCGTGAACGGCTACAAGCCCTCACGGCATACAAAGCAAGCGCGGCAGCGCAGTCGGACTAAGAAGCGGGATGCGTCTGAATCAACTCTGCTGGCGTCAGCTGCTGCTCGCGCCAACTAAACGCTACCGGCCATAGCTGCTGATCAATCTGCGCAGCCTGCCAGAGCTCAGCAAAGCGGCGCTGCTCACCCGGATGTAATGCGTCCGGCACCAGCAAAGACAACGGCCAAAGCACAAAAGCGTTCTTGAGGATTTCTGCACGCGGCAGAATCAGTCCGTCGAAGTTGCCGACCAGATCGCCGTACAGCAACACGTCGATATCCAGCGGCAGGCCCTTGCGCTCTGGCGCATAGCGACCGTTGTCGGCCTCGATAAACTTCAGTCGGCGGTCCAGCTCACCCAGTGGCAGCGCGCTATAGCCAGCCACCACCAGATTGAAAAATGGCCCACTCTTAATGCCCACGGCCTGGCTTTCGAATACCGGCGAGCAGCGCATCTCACCGAGCAGGCCGGCGAGCGCATCGAGGCCAGCGCACAAGTGCGTCTCGCGGTCGATGTTGCTGCCCAGACCGAGTAAAACGGGAGTTAGCGGCATCCGCGCTCGATCTCCACGCCAACCCCACCACTGGCCGCCGGCACCGCACCAGGCTTGGTCAGCTTGAGGCGCACCCAGGGGATCTGAAACTCAGCCATCAGCAATTCGACCAACCGCTCGGCAAAGGTCTCCACCAGGATAAATTGCGAGTCGCTGGCAAACGCCTGAATGCGCTGCGAGACCTTGGCGTAATCCAGCGCCTTGTCCAGCTCATCGCCGGCGGCGGACGGACGGTTATCCCAACCCAGGTACAGGTCCAGACGCAAACACTGGCGAATGGTGCGCTCCCAGTCGTAGGCACCGATCACCGTATCAACTTCCAGCCCCTCGATAAAAACTGTGTCCAAGCACGCTCTCCGTGGCACGACAAGGCTGCCGCACCTAGTTAGAATCAGGGCTCCCTTGCCCCGGAATGGATACCATGTTTTGGCTGTTGGCGACCCTCGCCTACCTGCTCGGCTCGTTGTCCTTCGCCATTCTGCTCAGCCGCCTAAACGGCGGACCGGATCCGCGCGCCAGCGGCTCGGGCAATCCCGGAGCCACCAACATGTTCCGGGTCGCCGGCAAACGCCTGGCCATCCTCACATTGATCGGCGACCTACTCAAAGGCCTGCTGCCGGTACTGATCGCCAGCCTGCTCGACTTCAGGCTACAGCAGCAAGCCTGGATCGGCCTGGCAGCCGTTATTGGCCACCTGTACCCGCTGTACTTCAACTTCCGTGGCGGCAAAGGTGTCGCCACTGCCGCCGGCATGCTCCTGGGCCTGTACCCGCCAGCCGCATTACTGGCTGTCGCCGCCTGGTTACTGACGTTTATCCTGACTCGCACCAGCTCAACGGCCGCGTTGATTGCCACACCGCTAACCTTGCCACTGCTGGCCTGGCAACAGCCCGACGCCCTGCTTCCCGTCTGCGTACTGACCGGGCTGATCGTCTGGCGCCATCGCGGCAATTTACGCGATCTATTCGCCGGCAGTGAGCGGCATTTCTAAATTGGCCAGATGAATCCGGCTCATCTAGTAGTTGCTACAGCGCCGGCAGCTGCTCCATCGGCCAGCGCGCCTGCACCTTGATGCTCAAATTTTCATGCTGCCCCGCCAGTAAGCGCTGGCAGCCAGCATAAGCGATCATTGCGCCGTTATCGGTGCAGAACGCCGGGCGGGCGTAGAACACCTCGCCCTTCAGTTCCCCGAGCATTTTTTCCAGCGACTGGCGCAGCGCCTGGTTGGCGCTAACGCCACCGGCGATGACCAGGTTATTCAACCCAGTTTGCTTGAGCGCGCGCTTGCATTTGATGGTGAGCGTATCGACCACCGCCTGCTGGAATGCCAGAGCGATGTCGCATCGCGTCTGTTCGGATTTATCACCGGCAGCCTGACATTGTTGCCAAGTGTTCAGGGTGAAGGTCTTCAGGCCGCTGAAGCTGAACTCCAGCCCAGGACGATCAGTCATCGGCCGCGGGAACTTGAAGCGCCCCGGCGTACCACTCAACGCCAAGCGGGCAATCTCCGGTCCACCCGGGTATTGCAACCCCATCAACTTGGCGGTTTTGTCGAACGCCTCGCCTGCGGCATCATCCAGAGACTCACCGAGCAGCTGGTACTGACCGATACCATCGACGCGAACCAGCTGGGTATGCCCGCCCGACACCAACAAAGCGACGAACGGAAAGGCCGGTGGCTGTTCTTCCAGCATGGGCGCCAGCAAGTGGCCTTCCATATGGTGCACACCGAGCGCCGGAATGTCCCAGGCAAAGGCCAATGCCTGCGCACAGGACGCCCCCACCAACAGCGCGCCGACCAGGCCAGGACCCGCGGTATAGGCGATGGCATCGATAGCGGATTTGTCCTTACCCGCCTCGCTCAACACCTGACGGATCAACGGCAGCATGCGCTTGACGTGATCACGCGAGGCCAGCTCTGGCACCACGCCGCCATATACGCGGTGCAGATCAATCTGACTAAACAGCGCATCGGCCAGCAGGCCATGCTCGCTGTCGTAGAGCGCGACACCGGTTTCGTCGCAGGAGGTTTCCAATCCCAGAACCAGCATGGGCAGTGCCTTGTAGTAGAGTGTGCAACTTCGAAGGCGCGCATGATAATGGCCGCTGGCGCGAGCCGGCCAGCGCTTTTCGATCAGAGGCTTTGCATTCCTCGCGATGAGGCGGTAACATCCGCAACCCTTAAAAACCTACGTTCTCCAGCGCCATTTGCCAGGAGCAACGTTACCCCCCGGTAATAAAGAAGGTACGCCCTGGATGCCAGCCGTCAAAGTTAAAGAGAACGAACCCTTCGACGTAGCTCTGCGTCGTTTCAAGCGCTCCTGCGAAAAAGCCGGTGTTCTGGCTGAAGTTCGCAGCCGTGAATTCTACGAAAAGCCGACTTCCGAGCGTAAGCGTAAAGCAGCAGCCGCTGTTAAGCGTCACGCCAAGAAAGTGCAGCGCGAACAGCGCCGCAGCGTTCGCCTGTACTAAGCGTCGCGGCTTCTGCCCGCACGATTAGCTACAAGCAGCGCCTGATACCCGGCTTCGGCCGGGTTTCGCTTTTAGACTCCGCGCCACCTTCGGGTGACGATCGGAGTCTTTTAGTTTTTGCCCCGACCTGTTCTGCCCCAACGCATGACAGTATCCTGAGTGCCTATGGCCGGCCTGATCCCACAGTCTTTTATCGATGATCTGCTCAACCGCACCGACATCGTCGACGTGGTCGCCTCACGCATCCAGCTGAAAAAGGCCGGCAAAAACTACACCGCCTGCTGCCCCTTCCATCAAGAAAAAACCCCCTCGTTCAGCGTCAGCCCGGACAAACAGTTCTATTACTGCTTTGGCTGCGGCGCCGGCGGCAACGCCTTGGGTTTTGTCATGGACCACGACCAACTGGATTTCCCCCAGGCAATCGAGGACCTGGCCAAGCGCGCCGGCATGGAAGTGCCGCGCGAGGAAGGCGGACGCAACAACAAGCCACGCCAGCCCACTGACTCACCGCTTTACCCACTACTGACTGCCGCCGCCGAGTTTTACAAGCAGGCACTGAAAAGCCACCCGCAACGCAAAGCCGCCGTCGACTACCTTAAGGGCCGCGGCCTGTCCGGGGAGATCGCCCGCGACTTTGGCATGGGCTTCGCCCCGCCCGGCTGGGACAACCTGCACAAGCACCTGGCCAGCGACAGCCTGCAGCAAAAAGCCATGATTGACGCAGGCCTACTGATCGAAAACGCCGAGAGCGGCAAACGCTACGACCGCTTCCGCGACCGCATCATGTTCCCCATCCGCGACAGCCGTGGCCGGGTGATCGCCTTCGGCGGCCGCGTGCTGGGCGACGAGAAGCCCAAGTACCTGAACTCCCCAGAAACCCCGGTGTTCCACAAAGGCCAGGAGCTCTACGGCCTGTTCGAGGCCCGCAAGCACAACCGCGATCTCGACGAGATCATGGTGGTCGAAGGCTACATGGACGTCATCGCCCTGGCCCAGCAAGGCCTGCGTAACGCCGTCGCCACCCTCGGCACCGCCACCAGCGAAGAACACCTAAAACGCCTGTTTCGCGTCGTGCCCAGCGTACTGTTCTGCTTCGATGGCGACGCCGCCGGGCGTAACGCCGCCTGGCGCGCCCTGGAAGCCACGCTATCGAGCCTGCAGGATGGCCGCCGCGCGCGCTTTCTGTTCCTGCCCGACGGTGAAGACCCGGACACCCTGGTGCGCAGCGAAGGCACCGACGCCTTCCGCGCACGGATCAACCAGCACGCCCAGCCACTGGCCGACTACTTCTTCCAGCAACTCAGCGAAGAAGCCGACCCGCGCTCCCTGGAAGGCAAGGCGCACCTGATGACTCTGGCCGCGCCGCTGATCGACAAGATACCCGGCAACAACCTACGCGCCCTGATGCGCCAGCGCCTCAGCGAAATCACCGGCCTATCCGGCGAAGCCCTGCAACAGATGGCACCAACCACGCGCAGCAGCCAGCCAAGCCATAGCAGCCCACCGCCCAGCGATTATCCGGATTACCCCGAAATTCCCGACAGCGCTTATTACGATGTCGAACCGAACCGAAACAAATATGAAAACCCCAGCCCGGCGCCGGAATTTGAACGCAATAAAGGCAAAGGCAACTGGAAGAAAGACGGCGGCAAGTGGAACAAAAAGGGCCAGGGCGAGTTCGCCCCGCGTGCACCACGCACCGCAGTCAGCGTCGAATCGCCGCACCTGAGCGCGCTGCGCACCCTGCTGCACCACCCGCAACTGGCGCAGAAGGTCGAAGATGTCAGCCATTTCGCCGCCGAAGACGACACCTACGCCCAGCTGCTGGTCGCCTTGCTTGGCGCCCTGCAAAAGAGCCCCAACCTGCGCTCACTGCAACTGATCGCCCGCTGGCATGGCACCGAGCAGGGCCGTCTATTGCGCGCCTTGGCCGAAAAGGAATGGCTGATTTCAGCCGACAACCTTGAACAACAGTTTTTCGACACTATAACTAGTCTAGTAGCCCGCCAACGCGAGCGCAGCCTGGAACATTTGCTGCGCAAAGCCCGTCAAAGTGAGTTGAACGCAGAAGAGAAAGATCAGCTGCGCAGCTTGCTGAGTCGTAATGCATCACCGGTAATCCCGAGTCCAACTGGCGCTTAGGGGTGTTACTCGGGTATAATCCGCGGCTTGTTTTTTGCCCGCCAAGACCTTCAGTGGATAGGGTGTTATGTCCGGAAAAGCGCAACAGCAGTCTCGTATCAAAGAGTTGATCACCCTGGGTCGTGAGCAGAAGTATCTGACTTACGCAGAGGTCAACGACCACCTACCGGAAGATATTTCTGATCCGGAGCAGGTGGAAGACATCATCCGCATGATTAACGACATGGGGATCCCCGTACACGAGAGTGCTCCCGATGCGGACGCCCTTATGTTGGCCGACGCCGATACCGACGAGGCAGCCGCTGAAGAAGCAGCTGCAGCGCTGGCAGCGGTGGAGACCGATATCGGCCGCACGACGGACCCTGTGCGCATGTATATGCGTGAAATGGGCACCGTGGAATTGCTGACCCGCGAAGGCGAGATCGAAATCGCCAAACGCATCGAGGAAGGCATCCGTGAAGTCATGGGCGCTATCGCCCATTTCCCCGGCACTGTCGACAGCATTCTGGCCGAGTACGCCCGTGTCACCACCGATGGTGGTCGCCTGGTTGAAGTCCTCAGCGGCTATATCGATCCGGATGACGGTATCGTTCCCGCCGAAGCAGCTGCGCCTGTTCCAGTTAAAGACGGCGATGCCGCCGAAGAAACTGACGACGACGACGCCGACTCCAGCGATGACGAGGAAGAAGAAGGCGACGGCGGTCCGGATCCTGAAGAGGCCCTGCGCCGCTTCACCGCGATTGGCGACGCTCTTGACCTCGCCAAGAAAGCCCTGAAAAAGCATGGCCGCGGCAGTAAGCAAGGCATTGCCGCGCTGAAAGAAATGGCCGAGCTGTTCATGCCGATCAAGCTCGTGCCTAAGCAGTACGATGCCCTGGTTGTGCGTGTACGCAGCTCCTTGGAGCGCCTGCGCGCCCAGGAACGCGCCATCATGCAGCTCTGTGTACGTGATGCCCGCATGCCACGCGCCGATTTCCTCAAGCTGTTCCCCGGCAATGAAATCGATGTCGAGTGGTCCGCCGGTCTGGCCAAAGGCAAGGCTAAATACGCCGAAGCCATCGGCAACCTGCAAGGCGATATCCAGCGCTGCCAGCAAAAGCTGTCTGCCCTGGAAGCCGAGTGCGAGCTGACTCTGGCTGAGATCAAGGACATCAACCGTCGCATGTCGATCGGCGAAGCCAAGGCTCGTCGCGCGAAGAAAGAGATGGTTGAAGCGAACTTGCGTCTGGTGATCTCGATTGCCAAGAAGTACACCAACCGCGGTCTGCAGTTCCTCGATCTGATTCAGGAAGGCAACATCGGCCTGATGAAGGCGGTGGACAAGTTCGAATACCGTCGCGGCTACAAGTTCTCGACCTACGCCACTTGGTGGATTCGTCAGGCAATCACCCGTTCGATTGCCGACCAGGCGCGCACCATCCGTATTCCGGTGCACATGATCGAGACCATCAACAAGCTCAACCGTATTTCCCGGCAGATGTTGCAGGAAATGGGTCGCGAACCGACCCCGGAAGAGCTGGGTGAACGCATGGAAATGCCTGAGGACAAGATCCGCAAGGTATTGAAGATCGCCAAAGAGCCGATCTCCATGGAAACCCCGATCGGTGATGACGAAGACTCCCATCTGGGTGACTTCATCGAAGACTCGACCATGCAGTCGCCAATCGATGTCGCCACCGTTGAGAGCCTCAAAGAAGCGACACGCGAAGTACTCTCCGGCCTCACTGCCCGTGAAGCCAAAGTCCTGCGCATGCGTTTCGGCATCGACATGAATACCGACCACACCCTTGAGGAAGTTGGTAAACAGTTTGATGTAACCCGCGAGCGGATTCGTCAGATCGAAGCCAAGGCGCTGCGTAAGCTGCGCCACCCGACGAGAAGCGAGCATCTACGCTCCTTCCTCGACGAGTAACACCAGAACCCCCGGCCCTGCCGGGGGTTTTGCATTCTGGGCAACTACCAAGCCCTGCCAGGCGGGTCTACACTTTTCCTAATTGCCTAGCGAACGAGCCACAGCCCATGCCGCGTTTTGCAGCCACCCTCCTGCTGTGTTTGGCGTGCTGGAGCGTGCCCGCGCTCAGTCTCGAGCTGACGCCCGCCGAGCAAACCTGGTTGGCCGAGCACCCGCAACTTAGCCTGGGCGTTGACCGCGACTGGCACCCTTACGAATTTATTGATGACGACGGCCTCTACCAGGGCCTTGCCGCCGACTATGTGCGGCTGATTGAGGAGCGCCTGTCGATCACCCTGAGCCCGGCCCCCGCACAAAACTGGAGCCGAGTGCTGGCCGACGCAAGAGCCGGCAAGCTGCACCTGCTGCCTAGCTTGATGGCCACTCCTGAGCGCGAGCAATACCTGACGTTCACCCGCCCTTACCTCGATTTCCCGATTGTCATCCTGAGCCAGGAACAAGGCCCGCAACCGAACAGATTGCGTGAGCTGCAAGGACTGCGGGTGGCCGTGGTCGACAGCTACGCCACTCACGAATTGCTGCGAGACAAACACCCTGAACTCCGCCTCTGGCCACGCCCTAGCGTGGCAGCAGCCTTGCAAGCACTGGCCTCTGGACAAGCCGACGCAATGGTCGGAGATCTGGCGTCCAGCGTTTGGCACCTACGCCAGCTCAAGCTCGACGGCATCATCATCAGCGGCCAGACTCCATACCGCTACCAGCTGGCCATGGCCGTCCCCAAGGATCAAGCGATCCTGGCCGGCATTCTCGACAAACTGCTGGGCGAACTCACCCCGATCGAAATTGCCGACATCCAGCAGCGCTGGGTGGGCGAGCCGATTGACCAACGCCCGTTCTGGCGCAGCCTGCTGCTTTTTGGCTTGCCCGGCCTGCTGGCGGCTCTGCTGATCATCTTCAGTATCCTGCGCATCAACCACCGCCTACGCAGTGAAATGCACAACCGCGCCCTGCTGGAAAGAGAGCTGCGCAACAGCGAGCAGCACTACCGCGGCCTGGTGGAAAGCCTCAATGCCATCGCCTGGCAGATGGACCCCAGCGACTTCCGCTATACCTATGTCGCCCCCCAGGCAGAGCGGCTGCTCGGTTACCCCGCCCAAGACTGGCTGCAACCTGGCTTTGTCGAGCGCATCCTGCACCCCGATGACGCGCACCGCACCCTCGACTATTGCCGCACTGAAACACAGGCCGGACGCGACCACAGCCTGGACTACCGCATGCTTGCCGCCGACGGCCGTGAAGTCTGGGTACGCGACATCGTCACGCTATCACCGCAAAATGGCAGCCAGATGCTGCGCGGCCTACTGATCGATATCACCGAAACCAAGCGCACCGAACAGGCGCTGGCGCTGTCGGAACAGAAATTCGCCTCAGTGTTCCACAGCTGCCCGGACATCATCGCCCTGCTCAACCTGCAAGATGGCCGCCTGCTGGCAGTCAACAACACCTTCGAGCAACAGTTCGGCATCAGCGCCGCCGAAGCCATCGGTCACACCAGCTCGGAGCTGGACCTGTGGATCGAACAAGGCATCGGCCCACGCATCCTAGAAATGCTGCGCAAGGGCAAAGCACACAACATTGAAGGCATGTTCCGCCGGCGCGACGGCAGCCAGTTCACCGCGCTGATCTCCGCACAGCGTGTCACTCTGGATGACGACTGCACCCTGGTCGTGGCGGTGCGTGACATCAGCGAGCTGAAAGACACCCAACAGCGCCTCAAACTCTCCGAAGACAAATTCGCCAAGGCCTTCCATGCCTCCCCCGATGGTTTGCTGATCACTCGACTGAGCGATGGTCAACTGCTGGATGTCAACGAAGGCTTCAGCCACATCACCGGCTACAGCATCGAGGAGGCGACCGACAGCTCGACTCTGCAACTGGGCATCTGGGCCGACCCGGACGACCGCACTCGCATGTTCGAGCACGTGCAACAGCACGGCTCGGTGCGCGATTTCCGCGCCCTTATTCGCACCCGCAATGGCTCGTTGCGCACCTGCGAGATGTCGGTACAGCCGATCCCCACCGAAGGCGACACCTGCATGCTGACCATCGCGCGCGACATCACCGAGCGCGAGCAGATGCAAGAAAACCTCAAGCAGGCCGCCACCGTTTTCGAAAGCACCGCCGAAGGCGTGATGATCACCGACCTGCAGCAGCGCATCACCGCGGTCAACCGAGCCTTCACCAGCATCACCGGTTACAGCGAAGCCGAAGCCCTCGGCCAGTCGCCGCGACTGCTCGCCTCCGGCAACCACGATAGCGCGTTCTACGCCGCCATGTGGCACAACCTAAGCGCCTCCGGGCACTGGCAAGGTGAAATCTGGAACAAGCGCAAAAACGGCGAGCTCTACCCGGAATGGCTGACCATCAGCGCCGTGCGCGATAGCGATCAGCGGATCACCCACTTTGTCGGCGTATTTGCCGATATCAGCTCGCTCAAACACGCCCAGGCCAGCCTCGACCACCAGGCCCATCACGACCCGCTCACCGGCCTACCCAACCGCATGCTGTTCGAAGCCCGCCTACGCGCCGCCCTCGAAGATGCGCACATCGACAAACGCATGGGCGCCGTACTGTTTATCGACCTGGACCGCTTCAAACACATCAACGACAGCCTCGGTCACCCGGTCGGCGACCAACTGTTGAAGAGCATCGCCGAACGCCTGAAAGCTCATCTGCGTGACATCGACACCGTCGCCCGACTCGGCGGTGATGAATTCATCATCCTGCTACCCGGCCTGCAGCACGATGGCGATGCCGAACTGATCGCGCACAAATTGCTCGACTGCTTCAGCCTGCCCTTCCAATTCGACGAGCAGGAGCTGTTTATCAGCGCCAGCATCGGTATCAGCCGCTACCCAGATGATGGCGACGATGTCGCCACCCTGGTGAAAAATGCCGACGCCGCCATGTACCGCTCCAAGGCGCGAGGGCGCAACCGCGTCGAGTTGTACACCCGCGATCTGACCTTCCAGGCCACCGAACGCATGGCCCTGGAGCGCGAACTGCGCCGGGCCATCGAACTGGAACAACTGCAGCTCTACTACCAACCCAAGCGCAGCCTAAGCAGCAACCGCCTGATCGGCGCCGAAGCTTTGGTGCGCTGGCATCACCCGGTTTTCGGCGAAATCCCGCCGGATCGTTTTATTCCCCTGGCAGAAGAAACCGGCCTGATCATCGCCCTTGGTGACTGGGTGCTGCGTCAGTCCTGTTGGCAAATGCAGCAATGGCAGCAGCAACACGCGCCGTTCGGCCCCCTATCGGTCAATCTGACCGGCGTGCAACTGCGCCAACCGCACCTGCTGGTACGCATCTCCAGCCTGCTGGAAGACCACAACCTGGCCCCAGAACTGCTGCAACTGGAGATCACCGAAAGCTTCATCATGAACCAGGCAGAAGAAGCGCTGAGCCTGCTGCATCAGCTGAAAGGCCTGGGTATCCAACTGGCCATCGACGACTTTGGCACCGGCTACTCCTCGCTCAGCTACCTCAAGCGCCTGCCGGTCGACACCCTGAAAATCGACCAATCCTTCGTCCGCGGCCTGCCCAACGACAGCAACGACGTCGCCATCGTGCGCGCCATCATCGCCTTGGGCCGTAGCATGCAACTGACCGTGATTGCCGAAGGTGTGGAAACCAAAGCCCAAGAACTGTTTCTCGCCGCCGAAGGTTGCGAACAGATTCAGGGCTTCGTCATCAGCCGCGCCATTCATGCGGACGCCTTCGCACAAAACTTCCTCACCCCACGCCATTCGGTTGGCGCTGCCGAGAAGGCACCGGTATAATCCGCCCGCCTCTGAGGGCCCATAGCTCAGTTGGTTAGAGCAGAGGACTCATAATCCTTTGGTCCACGGTTCGAGTCCGTGTGGGCCCACCACCTTTAAAGCCGCGCACTGCGCGGCTTTAAGCTTTCTGAGGTTGTGGCATCTGGATCAGCATTTTGGTCCAAAGGTACAAAATCGGTACAGTGCTGGTATGCCAGCCTGCCTTTGGAGTCCTTTCAGATGGCCACAATCGTCAAAACACCTGCCGGCACATGGAAAGCTTTAGTCCGCAAAACGGGCTGGCCGACCAACACTAAAACCTTCCGTACCAAACGCGACGCTGAAGATTGGGCACGCCGCACCGAAGACGAGATGGTGCGCGGCGTATACATCCAGCGCAGCGGCTCCGAACGCATGACGCTAGAAAAGGCCCTCGAACGTTATCTAGCCGAGGTGACGCCGAGCAAGAAGCCCACCACGCGCAAAGCCGAAGCGACCAAGGCCAAACAACTGATCCAGCACCTGGGCAAGTACTCCCTGGCTGCCCTCTCCGCTGAAGTCATCGCCAACTATCGAGACACCCGACTTGGCACTCAGAGCAAGCGTGGCGCCCCTACCAGCAACAACACCGTAAGACTTGAACTGGCCCTACTCAGCCACCTTTACACAGTGGCGATCCAGGAATGGGGCCTGGGCCTGACCTTCAACCCAGTGCTTAATATTCGCAAGCCCAGCCCAGGAGATGGTCGCGACCGCCGACTGTCCGCCGAAGAAGAAAAGCGCTTGCTCACCGCCGTAAACAACCACAGCAACCCAATGCTAGGCTGGATCGTCCGTATTGCCCTGGAGACAGGAATGCGCTCGTCCGAGATCACAGGCCTGCGCTGCCATCAGGTCGATCTCAAAAAGCGCGTTGTGCGGCTCGCAGACACCAAGAACGACAGCGCCCGAACTGTTCCGCTCACCAAACTGGCTACCGAGACTTTCAAGACCGCTCTTGCGAATCCTCTTCGTCCCGAGAACTGCAACCTAGTGTTCTTTGGCGAACCGGGGAAGGACGAAAAACGTCGCCCCTACGCCTTCACCAAGACCTGGGGGCTGTTGAAGAACAAGCTCGGAATGCCGGACCTGCGCTTTCACGATCTGCGTCATGAGGCTGTCAGCCGGCTGGTCGAGGGCGGCCTATCTGATCAGGAGGTCTCAGCCATTAGCGGCCACAAGTCGATGCAGATGCTTACTCTCCCTCCAACAGTTAGCAGAGGTTCTACATCGCAGCAAAGATGGCCTAAGGGTATCCCTAAGCGGAAACAGCGAGTTGTCTGCCGAGCTACGTCGGTGCAAGGTCAAAATCGGCCGCAGGGTCTACTTCAAAACATCTGCAGTAGCTCGTGTCATTGAAGAAGCCTGACCGATATGAGCATCAAGGCCATGAACTGGGCATGGGAGCAGCCGCTCCCGCCCGTTCCGAAGCTAATTCTCATGGCGCTCGCTGATAACGCAGACGATCACGGCTACTGCTGGCCGAAGATGAAGACGATTGCAGCCAAATGCAGCACTTCGGAACGCACCATTCAGCGCACTATCAAGACCCTGCTAACCGCAGGCATGCTGAAGAAGGACGCTCGATTCGATGCCAACGGCCGGCAGGTTTCTAATGGCTACACCCTCGTACTAAGCTACCCCGACAAATTGTCACCCCCGGTTGATGCCAGAGCTGGGGAGGGTGACACCTGTGTCACCCCGGGGGTGACACAGCTATGTCAGGGGGAGGGTGACAAAGCTATGTCACCCCTAGAACCACCATATGAACCTTCATATGAATCATCAGTACGGCGCACACCAGAACTGCCGCTACTGAATGCAGAGGAGAAGCAAAAGGTCTCTCAACTCATCCGTTCGATTCCCGCAAATCAACAGGAAGCGATTACCGCTCAACTGTTGAATGCACTGACCAAGGGAACGATCCATTCCTCCCCGTCACGCTGGTTGAAGGCAGTCATTCACAGGACAGGTCGCCACGAGCATCCAAAGAATGAGCCACAGCTTTCGCAAGCGGACTACGTGGAACGCCTGGTTCAAGGCGGAATATCGGCTGAGGACGCCAAGCAGATCGCTCACCAGACCTTTAGACGCCGTATATTCAACAGCCCTACGACATTGCAAGCATCTCGATCATCGACAGGTCGCCAAAATCAGCGCAGTCAGAGGGATGTCACGTAATCAATAGTCAACAAACAGTCTCATTTATGGCTATCCGCGCCTCGAAGCTGTCATTAGCTTTTCGGGCTTTTGTATCCGGGAGCAAACATAGAGCTCTCCACGCCATACAGAACAAAGGGATCACTCAACCAGAGACGATAAGCCTTGTCCTCAATGCTGTGGTCTGGAGAACAGTCAACGTGGTATTGCTGCAGTACGTATCCTGCCATTGCAGCCCGAACACGCAACCTAAGCACACCATCAGGCATATCATAGTCGCGCATCACGATCTGCTCACAGTCCCTATCAGGGTGCGATACGAGGGGCAAATCCAGCATGCGATTCCACTGATCATCATGCATTTGGTTTTCAACATCTGTAGGTTTTTGTCCCAATTGAACCTGAGCGCGGCCAATTCGGGTGAGCACAAAGTCTACAAACTTCTCACGCTTCCTATCGTAAGCTCGGACATGCCAGCGCAAGCCATCACAGCTAACAGCGAAGGGCACAATTTCACGCTCAGACTCCCCCGAACCAGACGTGTAACTAATCTTCACCACCTGATTCAGGCTAATGGCACGAGTTATTGGCGCAAGGATTTCGACCTTAGGCTTGCTCAGTAGCGAAACAGACTCGTTGAGGATGAGTGGCTTTTCGCCTTCCAAGTCGTACCCGTACCCCTGAGAAAGAGCTGCGAGCACCCGCTCAGGCGAATGTGCAATTAAAGGTGAAAAGGCCTCACATATCACGTAGTGCTTGGCCACCGTATCAAGCTCTGTATTACCAGGAGCAATCTCCCGATATTGCGCGAAATCACGAGTGGCGGCGGCGGCGCCTATACCGAAGCGATCCATCAGATCGGCTCGGGAAACGCCCCCAGTGAAATAGAGACGAAAATCTATATACACCAGACGCTCCCGCTGGGCCTGGCTGTAATCCCTCAAATCAATCATCTGCACCCCGTCGTACCTGTCTTACTGCATGACCAGTTCACTGCTGATCACATCTGAAACCACTATAGCATACGAGCACTTGATCTAATCAAAATGATCATGATAGGATTTAATTATGGATGCCTCCTATCTCAATCTATAGCACCTTTTGCGATCCATAAAGCGGCTTGAGCGGGATAGTAGAACGCCAGAAACGAAAAAGCCGGTCAAGGTGCGAACTTGACCGGCCTCGGTAAAAGACGTCTGAACTGGCTCCAGATGTCTCTCGCGCTTTTGTGTTGAAAGCTTTGCGATAGTAGTCGTTGTTGACTCCTTACGCAAGGGAGCGAG
Source organism: Pseudomonas sp. EA_35y_Pfl2_R5 (assembly GCF_963970805.1). Classification (NCBI taxonomy): domain Bacteria; kingdom Pseudomonadati; phylum Pseudomonadota; class Gammaproteobacteria; order Pseudomonadales; family Pseudomonadaceae; genus Pseudomonas; species Pseudomonas sp. EA_35y_Pfl2_R5. The sequence continues at coordinate 55,593 of NZ_CAXAOW010000008.1, forward strand.
TTCTGTGTTCGAGCCACCTCAATGGAGACATTTTATGCCTCAGCTTGAGATGTTCGAAAAGCCCGAAGGGGAAGGCGAGGTCATCTACCGTATGACCATCACCACCAAATCGGGAAAGGTGATTCGACGTGCTAACGGCCAACCGTTCCGCATCGTCATTCGCCCAAAAGCGACTAATTGATTTAATCGCTCAACAGAACCCTGGGCACATTCTTTGCCCAGGGGCCTCTCTCCCTATAAATTTAGGATCTCGACATGTCTAGATGCACAGCACCTGTACGTGGACACAGCTCAAGTGCAGCGGCCGCTGCCTGCCCCGCATGCCGCTACCGCAGCAACATCCGGTCCTACTCCACACCGAGCAGTCGCGCGAGTAGCTATGCCACCAGTAGTGCCAGTGGTGTTAGGCCCAGCGGAAACTCAAAGCCACGCTGGTCAAAAGCTGGCTCGTCCTTGTCGTACACCCTCGCCCAAGTTCAGTCACTCACGCCAATCCGCCAAACGGTTGAGGCACGAGCAGCCAATCAGCCTGACCTACGTGACGTATTCCTCTGCCACGCATGGGACGACCGACAAGGGCCAGCTAAAGAACTGCACGAGTTGCTCGTGGCAGCCGGTGTCAAAGTCTGGTTCAGCGAGAAAGACCTTGGCCTCGGAGTTCCAATGATGCGCGCTATTGACAAGGGCCTAGCGAATTCGCGAATTGGGCTGGTGCTTGTTACCCCAGCGCTACTGAGTCGGCTCCCAAAAGAGAGCGTAGCCGACAAAGAACTCTCGACACTCCTGGCGGGGAACCAGCTTATTCCTATCGTTCACAACACGACATATGAAGCCCTCCGCAATATCAGCCCCATGCTCGCCTCCCGAACCGGCCTAGACACTATGGAGGACTCAATGGCGATGGTCGCGGCAAAAATCGCCGAGTTGGTTGCGCTCTAACTACTGGCGAATACAGGTTCGCCACTCGGATGCGCCGGCTGGCGAAACTTGCGTCATCGCCATCAAGCAAACCTAGGTCCAGAGGACCGGCTTGCGCCAAAGCTAATATATGGATTTGGCCTCATAACTGCCCTCTGCAAATGGCAGTTATGGGTCAACAACTGCATTTGGCCTACTGCTACTGGCCGACTTTTACCATTTTTGTACACCCATTATTAAATAGAAACTCATTGCACCAGAGTACTAATCTCCAACTTAGTGACAGAGAAGCCACATGGAAGCGATAGCCGACAAAATCCGCCATTACCGCAAAACTTTTCGCCCGCCAGTTTTCTACGCTCTCGGCTCATTTGCTCTATGGCTGTCTATTGGGCTGGCAACACTTATTCTGGGGCTGTTGTTCTCCGACCTGTACCTACGCATTGCCAAAAGTACATACCTGCTGAGCAAAAGTGATCAGGCATGGCTGCTGATTTACGAGTTGCCCATGATGCTCGGCCTTATGCAGGTATATTTCCAAGGGACTGAGCGGCGCTATCGCTTGCTTTATCCTGCCGCCAAGCGGGTTCACTTCAGGACGCCTCATGACACCTTGGCGAAAGAAAAGCACGCTTATATCCGTGCGACATTCGCTGAAGGGGACAATTTGCGCTCCTTGGCCAAGCACCTCATTGAGGACTGGGAGTGGCGGCGAGAACTTAAGGCTAGAGCTCAGGAGCCTTTGTTACGTGGCGCAGGAACCTTCTTCAAACTACCATCACCCAGTAGTTTTGCCGCATACCTGACCGGCTTTGTGGCGGTACTGGCCGGCATCGTTATTGCGACTCTTTCCAGAGATGCACTCTTTGCCGACCTAGAACAGTTCCTGCTAAATACATGGAATCTGATCCTTCAGTTGTGGCTAGCTATCGTGCTACCAGTCGCCATTTGTGTATTACCTAGTGCAATCATCCTCGTGGGGGTCAAGCAGATTGGTGAGGCACTTCTCGAGAGGGTAAACGACCAGTTTCTCAGCCATAGTGCGTTCTACCGCTTCATCTCGGAACTGCTGGAGTTACATGATAGGGGGGAGCGACTTCTGATGCGCAAGACGAGAGCATGGGCTTATTGGACGGTCCGACTCAGCATGGCGCCAGTCGAGGACATTCCTCGTGTTTGGCGGCGTATTCGAAGGGCCAAAGCTCTAGCGCGGCGCAGCCCCTTATCACGGCAACCTACGCTACTGCGATAATTCGATATGGGGACTCAGTTCATTCGCCTAACCAGGCACTCGCTTCACTCACAGCAACGGGCTAAAGCCCGCCCTTAACCAAACGTCAGGAATAGTAATGACCCAAGTCCCACATACACGTCCACTGAGCCAACTTATAAATCATCCATGCTGGTATCACGGGACATCCTCTAGGTTTCAAAGCTGGCAAATTCCTCCACCAAGGAAAGACCCTTTTCTTGTTCCTCACAGTGCTATTTTTCTTACGACGGAAAAGGACTTCGCTTCGGGTGCCGGTACTGAAATTTCGGTATCAAGCATAGTATTGAATGCCAATATCTTAGACTGCACGCTGAAATCGGATGATTTGGAGAAGCTACGACTGAAAGCATCTCAGCACCCGACTAACAATCTATTCGAAAACTTCAGAAAGGAGCACTGGTACGATGGCTGGATTACTGGAGACGTCCTGCGTCTAACAGCTAATGCCGCAGGAATTAATTATCTAAAATCGTTAATTCCTCAGCAAGCAGATCGCGCCGGAGTAAGCATTGAAGATGCCTGGACGATGATTCAGTACAATGCCACACGCGGACTTATTGAGCATATTTGCCAATGTGCAGCAAGTCTTGGCTTCGATGGTATTTTTGGAAACGAGGTTGACCGCCACAGCACCTCAACCCAAAAGCTAGCGAGACCTTGGCTAGCCATTTTTAATAGCTCTGCGATTTCAACTCCACGCTGGCTTGATGCTTAACAACTGACTCAAATGTTTTTTGCTCATTGGGGATGAGTTATATCTTGCCCCACGATGAAATCTTAGGAATTTTTAACTAAAATATCTATGCACTCAATCACTACATATTCAAATGGCACTCACAGGTCTGAAGTAATCCATCTTTGGGAAAAGGTGTTCGGATACGAGACGGCACACAATACGCCGAGCGTTGCTATCGATAAAAAGCTAGAAACCAAAGACGATCTATTCTTCGTGGCCACATTTGAAGAGAAAGTCATTGGCACTATGCTCGCGGGGTACGACGGGCATCGGGGCTGGCTGTACTCTGTAGAAGTGGATCATTCAAATCGCATGAAAGGCGTCGGGACGGCCCTAGTGCGCCACGCGGAACAGGCGTTGGCCGGAAGAGGCTGCATGAAGATCAACCTTCAGATCATGAGCGACAATGAAAGCGTATGCGGGTTTTACAAGTCCCTCGGCTATACCCCAGAGAAGCGTGTAAGCATGGGAAAGCGGATACCAGAGAACATACCCTGCGACTAAGGTTTCTCTGCACCTCAAGCGCTAACAGACCAGTGCGAGCGCCAGGTACTCAATCGATCACGCTGACAGCGATTTCATTAATTTCAGTGTATTGGCTTACTGCGATTTAACACACTCTGCCGCCTGTGCGCCGACAGCTAACCGGTTGTACATTTATGCGCGGCCTATCCCCCCCATCTACGCCTCAACCGGTTGCCATCCTGAAACCCGCGAGCTAGAGTGCGCCCGTCGTGGTGAATGCTACGGCCGGGTGTAGCAACCTGAATCGTTCGGGACGCGGCAGCGTCATAACTTAAGTAGTCAGCACTCCGTGTGCTTGGTTGCTTAACTTTATGGCGGGCCGTGTGGGGCAGGCTTTTGCCTGGCCGGTTCCCTCGGACGCCGGTTTGCTACCCCCGCACGGTCCGCCTCCATTACCGTGTAGCAACGGCGGTAGGCGGCTCCTTAATCGTCTGAGGAGCATAAGGAAAATGCGCTACCCCTTTTTTACCCAAGAGCTCCGCCTTGGTCATTTACTCGTGCTGTTCGCCTCCAACTCGGAGGTGCGCCATGGCTGAGTTCGAAACCTGCGTTGTACCCTTCCCACTGCGGCCAAGCCCGCTGCATGAATCTGAGCGTTCTACCCTCCCCGCTGAGGCCGCCGCTGAACAGCGCGCCATTATGCTGGGCAATCTCCTTGATCAAATGGCTGAGCCCGATGGCCTCCAGCCAGAAAACTTGCGTTTCCGCGTAGCGGCATACTCAGCTCTGGATCTACTCGATGAAATGGTGGTGCTCTACCGCCGTGCACTTTCTGAAGTGCGGGGAGGTGCCAAATGAGCAAAGGCGTAATGACCTGTTTGCCAGAGCATGACGGCCATCCAGGCATGGAAATCATCTGGGCTGCAGACTGCAGACAGGCGTTTAACCAGGGCGTGAAGCTGGCCCAGAGTTGGCTTGATAATGCCCGCGGCGGTTGGCTCTGGGCAGTCATGATCGCCGAGCGCGACTTACTGCCATGCGCAATAGAACGGAGAGCCTTTGAAGTGGGGTTCCTCAGCCGCCTCCACCAGCGCATATGCTCACTGCAGTGCAGAGAGGATCAAACCAGAGACCTACCCATGTCGCTGTAGACGACAGACTCGAGCCGGCAACTCCGGCTCGGGCTTGCAGCTGTAGGGTTGCGGACATAGCCACCAACAACAGTTTTCTAGGAAAGGCTGCAGAGGACGACAGACAGAAATCGGCCACCACAGGCCGGAGCCGGCCAAAAGCGGCAGTTTAGTATCTACAAAACTAGGGGTTATTCAGAGGTCGTACAGGGTCTCAGCAGTCATACCGAGCATTTGTTTGTGGTAGTTCGGCCACCCTCGCAAATCAACTACAGACTTACAACGACCTAACCACACCTGCGCCCTGCAAGCATTCGATAAAGCCCGCCACGGCAGTCGAGTGTTTGACCTTGTTGTACAGGGCACCGATCTCGCGATGGATAGGATCGGGGCCGAGGGGGATGGCACGAACACTTGTCGGCAGCGGCAGGGTCGTTTCCGTCAACGGCACCACGGCAACCCCGAGGCCGCTTTCAACCATCGACAGCATTGCCTGGATATCGTCGACCTCTATCCACTCCTGAAGCGCTAGTGAGCTATCGCGCAGAAAGCGTTCTACCTGCCGCCCGCCGAACGAAGAGCGGTTGTAGCGGATGAAGGGTTGTTCGAGGAGCACGGCTCGCCAATCGTTACCCACAACCCCCTGGGCCGTCAGCAGGACATAGTTCTCGCATGCCAGCGGCACCCACTCCAGCTCCCGAGGTGGCTCAAAGGCTGGGCGGATGAGAATGGCCAGATCGAGCTCACCCGCTTCGACCCGATCCATCAGGTGCAGTGAAACGCCCGGTGACAGGTTCACTCGGCAGTTCGCAAAGCGCTGACGGAATGGCACCAGTGCACGCGTGAGGATGGTCGCCTGAACCGAGGAGATTGCTCCGATCTCCAGCGGTTTGGCCCACTCTTCGTCCTTTGTCGGCTCCCCAAGCGCATCGAACCCGGCAACCAACGCCTCGGCACGGGCGAGCGTGCGCAGGCCGGCGGCGTTCAGCGTCGCCGAGCGCCCCGTGCGGTCGAACAGAGTGAAGCCGAGTGCTTCCTCCAGCCTATGCATATGGCCGCTGACAGCAGCCTGAGTCAGCCCGACCCGATCACCTGCGGCTCTGAATGTGCCATGGCGTGCTATAGCGATCAGGGTACGAAGTTCAGTGATCATGACGATTGATAACTTTTTGTTTTTCTCATGATCAGAACATATCGTTTTTTATGAATCTTGTCGCCGGATACGCTGATCCCACTCACCAACGAGGGATACCTAAATGACTGCGCTATGCCCCTTCCACCTGGCGTTTCCGGTTAATGACCTGGCAGCCGCCCGCGACTTTTACGGCACTCTGCTGGGCTGCACCGAGGGTCGCAGTTCGTCGGAATGGATCGACTTCAATTTTTATGGTCACCAGATCGTGGCCCACCTCGCGCCCGATGAAGCCAGCGCCGTACCGGCGAACGCGGTAGACGGGCATGGCGTGCCGGTCCGCCACTTCGGCGTGATCCTGCCGATGCAGGATTGGCAAGCGGCAGCCGAGCGGCTTACCACGGCAGGTGTCGACTTCATCATCAAACCCTATATTCGTTTCAAGGGCGAGCCGGGTGAGCAGGCCACGATGTTCTTCAAGGACCCAAGCGGTAACGCGGTCGAAATGAAGGCATTTGCCGACATCAACAATCTGTTTGCCAAGTAGAGGCGAAAGGAGCGAACTCATGCAAACGCTCAAGGTTGCAATCGCCGGATTCGGCGGCGTCGGACGTGCCACAGCCGACCTGCTCCTGTCCCGGCGTGAGCGCTATCGCCAGGTTTACGGCGTGGACGTTCGCCTGGTCGCGGTGTGCGGATCACGTGCGGGCATGGCTGATACGAACGGCCTGCAAGCGAACCAGTTGGATGCACTGCAGGCGGGTCTTTCAGGGCCGGATTTCGTGATGACGAGCGGCGCAGACCTTCTTATCGAGGCAGGGCCGAGCGATTTTCGCAGCGGCGAGCCGGGTCTTGCCTACCTTCGTACGGCGCTGTCGGCCGGCCAGGACTGCATCGTTATATCGAAGGGCGCCCTGGTCCACAGCGGGCGACAATTGCGCGATCTCGCGCAGGCCTCAGGGGTGATGCTCAAACTCAGTGGCGCGGCGGCCGCCGCCCTGCCGACACTCGACCTGCTCGACCATAGCTTGGCCGGCTGCAAGGTGCTCGCCATCGAGGGCATCCTCAACGCCACCACCAACTACCTGCTCGACGCCATGAGCACACAGGGCCTCGGCTTCGATGCGGCGTTGCGTGAAGCGCAGGCGGGAGGCTTCGCCGAAGCTGACCCGCGCAACGACACGCAAGGCTGGGATACCGCCTGCAAGCTCCTGCTGCTCGCCAACTTCGGTCTTGGTGCCGACCTGACGATGGACGACCTGGTGGTCGACGGTATTCAGTCGGTCACGGCAGAGCGCATAGAGGCGTGGCGCGCGAAGGGGCTCGTGCCCAAGCTGGTCGGCAGCATCACCTGCGCAGACGGTGCGATCCGCGCCAGTGTCGGCATCAAGACCTATCCGCTGTCCGACCCGTTCGCCCACGTAAGCGGAAAGAACAAGGCGATTCGTATCAGCAGCGACGCAATGGGCGAGACGCTGGCCATCGGCTGCGGTGTGGAGCCGATCGCTACCGCAGCGGCCGCCCTGAAGGACCTCGAACACATTCTCATGGCCAGGGCCGCGCGGTCCTCCTCTGTTTTGGAACACTCATCATGACCCTGCGTACCGTGCAAGCCATCCGCCATGTCGGTTTCGAAGATCTTGGCAACTTCGAGGCACCGCTGCGCAAAGCCGGCTACGCCATCGAGTACGTCGAAGCAGCAGAGCGCGATCTCGGCCTGCTCGACCCGCTTGATGCAGACCTTCTGGTGGTTCTTGGCGGCCCGATTGGCGTCTACGATCACGCCAGCTATCCGCTCCTCACCGACGAGCTAGAGCTATTGCGAGCACGCCTGGCGGCTGACCGACCGACGTTCGGTATCTGCCTCGGCGCGCAGTTAATGGCTGCAGCTTTGGGTGCGCGCGTCTATCCTGGGCCGGCCAAGGAGATCGGCTGGTCGGCCCTCGACCTGACGCCCGCCCTTGAATATCAGCCCCTCGCCGCGCTGCGCGACGTGCCCGTTCTGCACTGGCATGGCGACACTTTTGATCTACCGGAAGACTGCAGCCTGCTTGCCTCCACCTCACTGTGCCGCAATCAGGCCTTCTCCCGCGGGCCAAACGTACTCGGTCTGCAGTTTCATCCCGAAGTCCGTGGCGCACGATTTGAGCACTGGTTACTAGGGCATGCGAGCGAGCTGGCCACGTCAGGCATCGACCCCGCCACCCTACGTCGCGATGCAAAGCACTATGCGAACGGCCTCGAGAAGGCCGGGGGCATTCTTCTGGAGCAATGGCTGGCGGGGATAGAACAATAGTTTTCGAACGCACATAAATGCTCACCACCCCTAAGGGCTGGCCAGACCGATCCATGACGGCGTATTGCTGTTAAAGGCGGCCCTTGGTGGCATCTTAATGTTCGATCCCATGGAAGAAACGCATCGCGCTCAGCCAGAAAAGCACAGCCGGTGGAGGGGCTTGCAGAAACCCATTGCGCTAGCGCAATCGATTAACCGCATAAATGTTCCAGAAGAGTAAGCCTGTCCAATTCTCAGGCGGCCACTCTGGAGATAGTAGCGATGCTGCACAACCTCCTGGTTTTCAAGACTTCAACCTCAGGTGCCATCTTTCCATCGTGGTAACCGAGGCCAACTTTTTCAACAGAGTCGGCCGATACCTGCAGTCGGCGTCTGCCGGGATGTACCCACATCCATCAGGAGATACAACATGATTGAAATGATCATCGAACAGCGACGTCACAACCTCGGCGGCGGCTTCGAGGTCGGCCGCGTATTGCCGTCCGCCACGCAGCGCATGATCGGTCCATTCATCTTCTTCGATCATATGGGGCCATTCGATATGGCACCGGGTAGCGATCGCAGCATCGATATTCGCCCGCATCCGCACATCGGCCTCTCGACCGTGAGCTACCTGTTCGCTGGCGAGGTGATGCATCGTGATAGCCTCGGCTACGAGCAGGCGATTCGGCCACAGGAAGTCAACTGGATGACCGCAGGTAGCGGCATCACACATAGCGAGCGCTTGGAGCGCGGGCGGTCACAAGGCGATCATCTACATGGGATTCAAGCCTGGGTCGCCCTGCCGACCGAACAGGAGGAGATCGCTCCGTCTTTCTCGCATCATTCGGGGCTTGATCTGCCGCAATGGAGCGACGCCGGCATCACAGGTCGGCTGATTGCAGGTAGCGCCTATGGCCTGACGGCTGCTACCGAGACACATTCGCCGCTGTTCTACGCCCATCTTGACATGGTGCCGGGCGCAACCGCCGAGATTCCCAGCGGCCACAAGGAGCGTGCGCTCTACGTCGCGATGGGCGAGGTGGAGCTGGACGGACAACGCTACGAGACCGGCAAGATGCTGGTACTCGGTCCTGCCGCATCGCGCGTCCGGGCATTAAAGCAGTCTACGGTGATGGTCCTTGGCGGCGAGCCGATTGGCGAACGATTCATCTACTGGAACTTCGTGTCATCCTCGAAGGATCGACTCGCTCAGGCGGCATCAGATTGGAAGGCGGGACGGATGAAACTTCCAGACGCAGACAACGCGGAATTTATCCCGTTGCCGGACGATCCAACCCCGCCTGCGCCAGCCATGTCATAAGCGGCCGCATGACCCAAGACAGTCGCCTGGCAATAGATACCAACGGCCAGACGGCTGCAGATGAGCGCAACATGCTCGATCCCACGGAAGGAACACATCGCGCTCAACCAGAAGAGGCATAGGCGGTAGCTGGGCTTGCAGAAACCAATTTCGCGACCCCAACCCATTAACCGCATAAATGTCCCAGAACCGTAAGCCTGTCCAATTCTCAGACAGCCGATCTGGCGATAGTACCAATGCCTTTCAGCAAGATTGAGGGACTGAAGGCCTCCTAAAAATTGGCCTATCTACGGCATCGCCATGGCTGCAGCACTGTGTTTACGCCATGGCGATCATCAGCATTCACGTGCGAACACACATCAGGTGATTGAAATGACCAATCCAAAACTCGAAGTGCTGACACCCAGCAATTGCCAAGTGATCTTTATCGATCAACAGCCACAGATGGCATTTGGGGTACAAAGCATTGATAGGCAGACGTTGAAGAACAACACGGTCGGCCTGGCCAAGGCTGCGAAAATTTTCTCGATTCCAACCATCATCACCACGGTCGAAACAGAAAGCTTTTCGGGCCATACCTATCCGGAATTACTGGCCGTTTTCCCTGAAGCACCGATTCTTGAGCGCACCTCGATGAACTCCTGGGACGACCAGAAAGTACGCGATGCGCTGAAAAAAAATGGTCGTAACAAGGTGATCGTCTCGGGCTTGTGGACCGAGGTCTGCAATACGACCTTCGCCCTGTCAGCGATGCATGATGCCGGCTATGAAATTTATATGGTGGCCGACGCCTCTGGCGGTACCAGCCAAGCTGCGCATGATTACTCCATGCAACGCATGATTCAGGCTGGAGTTGTCCCAGTTACCTGGCAGCAAGTACTGCTGGAGTGGCAGCGTGACTGGAAGAACCGCGACACCTACGACGCCGTTATGACATTGGTCAAAGAGCACTCTGGTGCATATGGCATGGGCGTCGACTATGCCTACACCATGGTGCACAAGGCGCCAGAGCGGGTAACACACGGACCGACGCTGGAGCCTGTTGCGGCGAAGATCTAACCTCTGCCGGGTCGATCCAACAGGTCGACCCGACTGCAAATCAATGGGCTCCGGTAGCGGGTACACCATGGGTATACGCCGTTTTTTGCTCTCCGGAGTACTGCCAATGCATCCCCGCGACCCGGAAGAGTTTCACCGGGTATCTACACCGCTGGAGTTGCTCTTCGATCTGGTGTTCGTCATCGCCATCGCCTCGGCAGCTGCTGGCTTGCACCATGCGCTAACTGCCGGACACATTACCCAAGGCATAGCCACCTTCATCGCGGCTTTTTTTGCCATCTGGTGGGGTTGGATGAACTTCACCTGGTTCGCATCGGCCTACGACAATGACGATGCACTTTACCGAGCACTGACGCTCGTCATCATGGCAGGCGCCTTGACCGTTGCGGCAGGCGTTGAGCGCCTTTTCGATTCTCGGGATCTAGACCTGATTGTCGTCGGATTCGTGATCATGCGAGTGCCGCTGGCTGCGCTCTGGCTAAGGGCGCGCCGACACGACAGCGCGAGAAAAACCACCACCCAACTCTACGCCACGGGCTTGCTGCTGGTTCAAGGTTACTGGCTGGCATTCATGCTGATGCCGCAGGGCGGGCCTGGGTTGTTCTTCGTAGGCTTTGCAGTAGGCGCGCTGCTCGAACTCTGCGTCCCCGTCATCGCTGAAAGCAGGGGCGAAACACCCTGGAACAAACACCACATCGTAGAACGCTATGGGCTGTTCAATATCATCGTCATGGGTGAAACCATACTGGCCGGCTCCCTGGCATTGTCAGCAGCCGACTCCGGACACATCACCTCACCACTGCTGCGCATTGCTCTGTTATCGCTGCTGATTATTTTTGCGCTGTGGTGGCTGTATTTTTCCAAGCAGGAACAGATCAAGGACAGGGCTTTACCCCACGCCTTGTATTGGGGGTATGGGCACGCGTTGATTTATATGGCTGGGGCCGCAATAGGCTGCGGTTTTGCAGTGCTCGTTGAACGCGAGACGGGCGATAGCTCGATAAGCAACACGCTGGAGCTCTACGCTATATGTGTGCCGATCAGCATGTATGTATTTGGCATCTGGCTCATCCGTGACCTGTTCCTGCTCAGCGGAATATCCAGACTCATATTGCCCGGCTTTGCCCTCCTTATCCTTCTGGCACCGCTATTTCTCTCTTTGGAGATAGTCGCCGTGCTTACCATCCTCAGCGTGCTGTTGCGCAACCGTTATGCATCTGAAGCCTACTGCCATTAGCCCCGGCTATGCGCTTATTGCATCCGCTTCGCCCATACAGCAGCAGTGCCGTCCCAAAACCGCACATTCGTACAATCCCCCTCCAAAGCCCTACGCGAACATAAACCCCATAAATATGAAGTTTCATGCCGTGAGACCAACCCTGTACCACGGCGGATAAACGAGTTCGGGTCTACCCGCCGTAACACCCTGGTCCCTGCCGTACGCGCATCCATGTTCCAGATAGGTACTGCGCACAAAGACCACCTGTAATAAACCTAGGGGATGTGAGCCCCTTAACACCAGGTACCACAAAGCGCTCATCCATTTACAGGAGTCCATATGGACGTAGATACCGTCAATGAGGCGGCCACCCTGGTTGTCAGGCACAGGGTTAAGGCCGGACATGAGCCGCAATACGAAGCGTGGCTGCGGCGCATCATTGATACGGCAAGCCGTTATGCCGGACATATGGGTATTGATGTATTCCGCAGCCACAGCGATGGACTGCCGCTGTTCACCTGCGTATTGCACTTTTCCTGCAAGGTGCACTTGCAGGGCTGGCTGGATTCGAGTGATCGCCAGGAGTTAATCGCCGAGGTAAAGCCTTTGCTCACCGACGGCGACCAGATCGAAGTATCGAGCGCCCGCGAGTTCTGGTTTGTACCTGCCTCAGAACATCAGCCTCCGCCACGCTGGAAGCAGGCCTGTGTGACCTTCCTGGTCATTATGCCGCTCAGTTTGATAGTGCCCCAACTGTGGCAGCTCATCTTCAAACACATTACCTGGCTAGGCAGTTATCCCGTCGGCGATGTGGTTATCACACTGAGTATCGTGCTGCTGGTGGTTTATTGGTTCATGCCAATGATGACCCGCTGGTTAGCTGGCTGGCTCAACCCACCACGTCATGAGGAATGATCATGAGTGAAGATCTTTCAGACAAAAGCCGTCGCAAGTTTCTCGCTACCAGCTCAGTTCTCGGCGCCGCCGGAGCACTCTGGTATGCCATGCCTTTTGCCGGCGCCGCCGGCAGCTCTTTCGCCAACCCTCCGGGAGGTTCCATGAAAGCCGATCTGATCCTGTACAACGGCCGTCTGCATACCGTGGATCGTGAAAAGCCGCAAGCCACAGCGGTGGCCATTAAGGACGGAAAATTCATTGCCGTGGGCAGCGACGCAGAGGCCATGGCGGTCCGCGGTGATGCGACCCAGGTTATCGACTTGCAAAAGCGCACGGTGATCCCAGGTCTCAATGACTCGCACCTGCACCTGATTCGTGGTGGCCTGAATTACAACCTGGAACTGCGCTGGGAGGGTGTTCCATCTCTCGCTGATGCGTTGCGGATGCTCAAGGATCAGGCTGATCGCACGCCTGCTCCGCAATGGGTGCGGGTGGTAGGCGGCTGGAATGAATTCCAGTTCGCCGAGCGTCGCCTGCCTACCCTGGACGAATTGAACAAGGCCGCACCCGATACGCCGGTATTCGTTCTGCACCTTTATGACCGCGCCCTCCTAAACCGTGCGGCACTGCGTGTTGTCGGCTATACCCGCGACACGCCGAACCCGCCGGGCGGCGAGATTGTCCGCGACAGCAATGGCGAACCCACCGGCATGCTGGTAGCCAAACCCAATGCGATGATTCTCTATTCGACCCTGGCCAAGGGGCCAAAGCTACCGCTGGAGTATCAGGTCAACTCGACACGCCAGTTTATGCGCGAACTCAACCGCCTTGGCGTGACCAGTGCCATCGATGCTGGCGGTGGTTTCCAGAACTATCCGGACGACTATGAAGTGGTCCGCGAGCTGGCCAAGCACAACCAGTTGAGCGTGCGTATCGCCTACAACCTGTTCACCCAGAAACCCAAGGAAGAGCTGACCGACTTCAAGAACTGGAGCGGCATGGTCAAGCCTGGCGATGGCGATGACTTCTTCCGGCACAACGGTGCCGGCGAAATGCTGGTGTTCTCTGCCGCAGACTTCGAAGACTTCCTCGAACCTCGGCCAGACCTTGCGCCGACTATGGAGCAGGACCTGGAACCCGTAGTGCGTCACCTGGTGGAGCAGCGCTGGCCGTTCCGCCTGCACGCGACCTACGACGAATCCATTTCACGGATGCTCGATGTGTTCGAGCGGGTCAATCGCGACATTCCGTTCAACGGCCTGCCATGGTTCTTCGATCACGCTGAAACCATCAGCCCGAAGAACATCGAGCGGGTACGCGCGCTTGGCGGTGGCATTGCCATTCAGGACCGTATGGCCTTCCAAGGCGAGTATTTCGTCGACCGCTACGGCAGCAAAGCCGCCGAACAGACCCCACCCATTCAACGCATGCTGGCCGAGGGCATACCCGTTGGCGCGGGGACTGATGCAACCCGCGTCTCCAGCTACAACCCCTGGACCTCACTTTACTGGCTGGTCAGCGGCCGAACCGTTGGTGGGCTGGAGCTTTACCCCAACGGGCTGTCCCGTGACACCGCCCTACAGCTGTTTACCCATGGCAGTGCCTGGTTCTCGTCAGAGCAAGGCAAAAAGGGCCAGATCAAGGTCGGGCAACTGGCGGACCTTACGGCCCTGTCGGCGGACTTCTTCAGTGTCGAGGAAGAGGCGATCAAGTGGATCGAATCGGTGCTGACCGTCGTCGACGGCAAAGTGGTCTACGGCGCTGCGGAGTTCGACCAGCTGTCGCCACCGAGCCTGCCGGTGATGCCGGACTGGTCACCGGTTGCCAAGGTCCCCGGCCACTGGCGTCCCGCTTCACCGCTGCTGGCTCAGGTGCACCAATGCTCAGGCCCTTGCGCGGTGCATGCGCACAGCCATGACAAGGTGCGCCGGTCATCCGTACCGGTCAGTGACTACCAAGGCTTCTGGGGTGCCTTCGGCTGCTCCTGCTTCGCGTTCTGAGCATGGACACGACTATCGAAAAGCGCTCCCCCTGGAGCGCGCTGCGCCATAGCACTTTCCGCTGGCTATGGCTGGCCAGCATCGCCTCCAACATCGGCACCTGGATGCACGAAGTAGGGGCCGGCTGGTTGATAACGACGCTGTCAGCCAGCCCCATGCACGTTGCCTTGGTGCAGGTTGCAGGCTCCGCACCGATGTTCTTTCTGGCTCTTCCAGCGGGTGCCATGGCCGACATCGTCGACAAGCGTCGCTACCTGCTTATGGTGCAAGTGTGGATGGCCGCGGTGGCGATGCTCCTGGCTCTGCTCACACTCAACGGCGTGATGACCGTCTCGCTGCTGCTCCTCCTGACTCTGGGCATGGGCGTGGGGACCGCATTGATGATGCCCGCATGGTCAGCGTTGACGCCCGAATTGGTCGACAAGCGCGACCTCGGCTCAGCGATCGCCCTGTCCAGCCTCGGCATCAACGTCGCCCGGGCTATCGGGCCGGCGATTGCTGGGGTGCTGGTCAGCCTCAGCGGCCCCTGGGCCACCTTCGCGCTGAACGCCGTGTCGTTCTTCGCGGTGATGGCGGTGCTGTACACCTGGAAACGCGAACAAATACCTGCGCTATTCCCGGCGGAACGGCTGCTCGGGGCCATGCGCGCAGGCTGGCGCTACAGCCGCAGCTCCCAGCCGTTACAAGCAGTACTGGTGCGGTCGGCGGCATTCTTCGTCGGCGCCAGTGCCGGCATGTCGCTGCTACCGCTGATCGTGCGCGGCGAGCTGAACGGCAGTGCCAGCGATTTCGGCCTGCTGCTTGGCAGCGTCGGCATCGGTGCCGTGCTCGGCGCTACTTTATTGCCGCGCATCCGTGATGCGGTGAAACCCGATCATCTGGTGGCCGGCTCCAGCCTGCTTTACGCCTTGGTACTTGCCGCGCTGGCTGGAGTGCGCAACCTGTACTGGCTGATACCGGTGATGATGATCAGTGGCGCGGCCTGGATCTCCGTGCTGTCGAGCCTGCAAATGGCGGCGCAGACCTCCGTACCCAACTGGGTGCGGGCGCGTGCACTGTCGGTATACATCCTGGTGTTCTTCGGCAGCATGGCGGCCGGCGGCGCGCTGTGGGGCTTCGTTGCCAGTCACCTGTCGATCAGCCTCACCCTGCTGATCGCTGGCGGAGCCCTGCTGGTGGGCATCGTGCTGACCCTGCGCTTCCACCTGCCGGTTACCGAAGCCGAAGACCTGGCACCGTCCCTGCACTGGCCTACACCGATCCTTGCAGATGACCAGGATCAGGAACGCGGTCCAGTAATGGTTACCCTTGAGTACCAGATCGATCCGGCGCAGGCAGAACAGTTTCGCCTTGCCATGCAGGATGTACGCAGCATGCGCATGCGTAATGGTGCCTTTTCCTGGGGGCTGGTTCAGGACAGTGAGCATCCACAGCGTTGGCTGGAGTTTTTCTTTGATGAGTCCTGGCTTGAACATCTGCGCCACCACGGCCGGGTAACCCGTGCCGAACAACGCATCGAGGCCGCGGCTCGCCAGTTCCAGGCTGGCGGGGTCGCCATACGTATTCACCACTACCTAGCACCCACTAATCAGGGATGACTACAACCGTGCTGTTCATACATGGTGAATGGCTGTCTGCCTCCGTTTGGGGACATTTCTCCAGTCGCTATCGGGCATGTGGCTACACCTGCATTGCCCCACCCTGGCCCTTATCGGAGGGGCCGCCAGAGAGGCTGCGCAACGCGCCCCATATCGACTTCCCAAGGCTTGGGATCAGACAAATTATTGAACACTATGCAGCGTTGATTCGGCGCATGCCTCAGCCTCCCTTGCTGATTGGCCACTCGCTGGGCGGTCTGCTCGTACAGATACTGTTGGATCGTGGTCTTGGCTGTGCCGGGATATCGATTGCAGCGATGCCCCCTCGCGGGGTAATACCTCGCTTGAGCGTTCTCTACAGGGCGATACCCGTGCGCATGGCTTGGGGCAGTTGGGCGCGAGTCATGTATTTTCCACTACGAGAATTTGCCCAACAATATACCCAGGCTATGACGATTCAGGACCTTTCGCTGCTACATGCAAACCATATCGTGCCCGCACCGGGGCGGATTTTCTTTGAAGCGGCTTTCGGTATTGGCACACATGTCGATTTTGCCAATGACCGCAGAGCACCGCTGCTGTTGATCGCCGCCGAGAACGATCACAGCATACGGCCATGCGTGGTGACGTCGAACTATCGGCAATACAATCGCTCGGCGGCCAGTACCTCGTTCAAGTGCTTTGCCGGGCACAGCCACTGGCTCATCGCCGAACCGGGCTGGGAGCAAATAGCTGACTACACAATTGAATGGGCGCAAAATCAGTTGGGTCGTTTTTGATTTGTTTCAGGTTCGCGCAGTGATTAGCGTATTGGGTTCCCCCCCAACCAAACAGCAGATGCTCGCCCCAGGAAATCGCTGGCGCACAGGCACGGCGTTGGCAATCTATATGCTGTTGATTGGTCTCCAATGGTTTAGTCCGGCGGTAACGGCCGCCGACTACTTACTGGACACGCTGGAGCACCACCGCTGGACCGTCGCCGATGAGGGCCCTAGCCAGGTCGGGGCTTTGGCTCAGACCCGAGACGGCTATCTCTGGCTCGGAACCAACGATTCGCTCTATCGCTTTGACGGCCTAGACTTCGCGCGCTATGCCCCGCCTGACGGCAGTCCGCTTGGCATTATTTCCGCCCTCAAGGCGGCGGACGAAGGCTTGTGGGCCGGTCTTCGTGCGGGTGGCATAAGCCTGATCACCGACACGGGCATAACCACTTACCCAGTCAGCGCTGGGTTGCCTGGCGGAGTGGTCTATAGCATCGCCAAGGATCACAGTGGCGCAGTCTGGATCGCCGCCAATGATGGTTTGGCGCGTTTTGACGGTAACGCCTGGCAGCGTATCGGTAGCGACTGGAACTTTCCGGGACGACATGCCCGCGCGGTACTTCTCGACCGCGATGGAACGCTATGGGCAGCCAATGAAGATCGCCTGTTCTACCTGCCGTCGGGTGCCCGAGCGTTTGTCGATGCAGGCATTGCGGTTGGTTGGGTGAGTCAAATGGCTCAGGCCCCAGATGGGTCCATCTGGATGGCCGAACGCTATGGCGGTTCGCTGCGCCGAATTGTGCCAAACGAAGGCGATGCGGCGACCCAGGTGACAGTAATCGATGGTGCTAATGGTTTGTTATTCGATAGCACCGGGGCGCTATGGGTGGGCACCAGCGGTAAGGGCGTTCGCTATGTACACGCCTCTGCCAGCCTCAATGCGCTATCGATAACTGACGTACTCAGGCATCAAGAAGAGTTTATGGCCAAGGATGGCTTGAGTGCAGATATCGTTCTCCCATTAGTCGAAGATGTCGAAGGCAATATCTGGGTGGGTACTAGTGCCGGGCTAGACCGTTTTCGGCCCAGTGCTATGGTCTCGGCCGCATTTCCACACAACGCCCAGAACTTTGCATTGGTTGCCGGTGCTGCAGGCAGTGTCTGGGCAGGTACCAGCAACCTACCGGCAATGCGCCTGAGCAGTATTGGGTTGGCCTCTCTGGATATCCCTGCACCGATTAGTAATGCCTTCAGTGATGTTAACGGTGATATCTGGATGGCTGGCCGCAAGGGTATCTGGCGTGCGCAAGGAGACAAAACCGAGCGCGTCGCGTCATTGCCAACCGAGGATGGGCTTGACTCAGCCGTCCGCGCGATGACGCTCGATCAGGCGGGCAACCTGTGGGTTTCGATCAACCGCAAGGGACTATTCGTTCTTCAAGGCGGGCGTTGGTCAATGGTTGCGCCGCCTAATGCTGATCCAAGCCAGTTAATGCCTGTCACCGCTACCACCGATCCCCTTGGCAGACTCTGGTTTGGCTACCGCAATAACCTGATCGTGACTCAGGACGACAAGGGACAGCGGCACTGGGGAGCAGACGAAGGCTTAAAGGTTGGTCATGTCACCGCGATGCTGCATCAGGGTCGTCTCACCTGGGTGGGTGGCCAGCGTGGAGTGGCCTTCTTCGATGGTGAGCGCTTCCATAGCCTTCACCTACCGGACAATGGACTGTTCGACAATATCTACGCGATTCTAGCCGTGCCTCCCAGAGAACCTGAAGGCGACGGTAGCTATGATCTCTGGCTGCATGGCAAAACCGGGGTTTATCAGTTGACCGCTCGTGAGTTAAAGCGCGCCATCGCTGACCCGCAATACCACGTACGTTACCGCAGCTATGAGGTGATTGGTGGCCTGGCCAATGACCCGCACCAAGTACTCCCATTACCCACTGCAGTGCGTAGTACGGATGGACGTCTATGGTTTAGCACCAGTAAGGGCGTGACCTGGATCGATCCGACTCGCTACGTGCAGAGTAAAGCGGCCCCCAAGGTAGTTATCCAATCATTCAATGTCGATGGTAAGGAACCCCGACCCAGTGAGTTGTCACAACTGGGCGCAGAACCAAGAAGCATCGAAATTTCTTATGCAGCGCTCAGTCTCTCAGGCATGCAAGGCTTGCACTTTCGCTATCTGTTGGAGGGGTTCGACACGTACTGGCAGCAGGCGGGTTCAAAACGTAGCGCCATCTATACGGGGCTCGGCCCCGGGGATTATCGGTTCCGCGTATTGGCCTCCAATCAGGATGGAATACTGAGCACCGAGGAGGCCGTGCTGAGCTTCAGTATTCGACCAGTTTTTTACCGCACCCCACTATTTATAATGTTGAGCGGATTAGCAGTGGCGAGTATTTTGTGGATGCTGCATCGGTTCAATATTCGCCGTTCAGCCCAGCATCTGCGGGACCGCCTTGAGGAGCGACACGCCGAGCGCGAGCGAATCGCCCGTGAACTGCATGACACCCTGCTCCAGGGTGTGCAGGGTCTTATGTTGAGTTTCCAGGCGGCCACTGAGCAAATCCCCAGTACTCATCCAGCGCGGGGCAAAATGGAGAGTGCGCTAGACCGCGCAGATCAGGTTTTGGTGGAGGCACGAGAGCGGGTGAACAATCTCCGTGATTTGAACGAGCCTGCTCTGAACCTGATCGATGCATTTGCCGCTGTCACGAGTGAGCTGCAGCTAGAAGGCAGTACGCGCTTTACCCTGAACAGCCACGGCACGCCACTGCCGCTGCACCCGATAGTCGGTGAAGAAAGCTACCGGATAGGCTGTGAAGCGATCATGAACGCCTTTCGACATGCCAATGCGCAGAACGTGGAAATCCGCATCGTCTACACCCGGCACGCATTTCAGCTAAGCGTTGACGATAACGGTAGCGGCATCGACCCACAGTATCTGCCGCCCAATATCCGCCCCAATCACTGGGGCTTACACGGCATGCTGGAGCGGGCCGAAAAAATCGGCGGACGGCTGTCTATTCAAAGAGGCGCCCACAGTGGCACTGAAATTCAGCTGACTGTTCCCGCGTTAACGGCCTATCGACGTATTCCGCGACGTCTTAGCCAGTGGCTACGTGCATTGACCCAATTGAGGCCCTGAGTGTGCATCCGGAGAATGAACAGATACGCGTGCTGGTCGTCGATGACCACCCTCTGCTGCGCGAGGGTATAGCCGCCGTCCTTGAAGCCCAATCAGACATAGTGCTGGTCGGCGAGGCGACCAATGGCTGCGAAGCGCTTCAGCTATTTCGCTCGCTGCGCCCGGACGTCACCCTGATGGATCTACAAATGCCCGAGATGGATGGCATCGAGGCGATTCAGGCCATCCGCGCCGAGTTTCCTGGCGCACGTATTGCCATCCTGACCACCTATCGGGGTGATGTACGGGCATTGCATGCAATCAAGGCGGGAGCTCTCGGCTACTTATTGAAAAGTAGCCTGCGTAAGGAGTTGCTGGATGCCATCCGCTTTATTGCTGCAGGCAACAGCTATTTCCCGGCAGAGATAGCTGTTGAGCTGGCTGACCACTTAAGCCACGACTCCCTGACCGCTCGTGAAATCCAGGTTCTGCAATGTGTGGCTATGGGTAAACCCAACAAGCAAATTGCCGCGGAGCTCATGATCGCGGAGGACACCATCAAGGGGCATTTAAGAAGCATCATGGACAAGTTGGGTGCCAGCAATCGCACCCATGCGGTCACTCTCGGCATTCAGCGCGGCATCATCACGGTGTAATACCCCACTTTTGAGGGGGGCACGCGCCCCCCATTGTTGTCTTATGCCTGATCAGAGCACGGCATAGCATGGAGCCATGGACACAAAGATCCACAGTGGAGCACCGCCATGCGTGCCACCCTGCATGCTGTTACCCCGGCAACCGCAGTAGACAGCCAGACTCAGCGCTGTATTTCCGACGAAACTTATGACGGCGTCATGCTATTGCTTAGAGATGCTCAAGCGCACCTGAGCATTGATCGTGACTCAGCCTGCCTATGCCTGACCCGCGCTCTGGTCATGTTGCAGAAGAGCGATAGCCAGTTAAAGAACCGCCATGGCTGCCTACCCGGCTGGCAAATCAAACGAGTGGTCGACTACATCGACGCTAACCTCGACTCATCAATACGCACAAATCAGTTGGCTGCTGCGCTCAGCCTGAGTGTCAGTTACTTCTCGCATGCTTTCAAAAATACCTTTGGTGTCACCCCGCTGGTTTACGTCGCACGTCGCCGCATCGAATCTGCGCGACAGATCATGCTCACCACCGACTCCTCGCTGACCGACATCGCCCACAGTCACGGATTCTGTGACCAATCCCATTTCATCCGTACCTTTCGCCGCCAGATCGGGGTTACACCTCAGGCCTGGCGACGTTTGTGCGATGCCGGGCTATACGAGGAACAGGCCAGCTCCACACCCAGAACACTGGCCATTGTTAGAGCCTCAGTGTGCAGCGCATAGCGCATGGCTATCGAAGCTCAAGGGCTTGCTGCCAGCGCTAATCCAAACTGTGCTGTGTGGTATGGCGGAGCCTAGAGAGGGGCGAACCAAATAGATTTACACCCGAACCACGGGTGTTTCAGGCAGCGCAAACTTACAGAAATGAGGAACTAGCAATGGCTAAAGTTTTAGTGCTCTATCACTCCATGTATGGCCACATTGAGACCATGGCGAACAAGATCGCCGAAGGGGCGCGCAGCGTTCCAGGGGCAGAGGTTGTGGTAAAGCGGGTCCCTGAAACAATGAGCCCAGAAGCCTTCGCTGCAGCGGGCGGAAAGACCAATCAGAGCGCACCAGAGGCACAGCCGTCGGAACTGGAAAATTTCGATGCAATCATCTTTGGCACTCCGACTCGCTTCGGCAATATGTCCGGACAAATGCGCAACTTCCTCGACCGAACAGGTGGCCTTTGGGCCAAGGGCGCGCTGGCTGGAAAAGTCGCCAGCGTGTTTACCTCAACAGGAACGGGCGGTGGCCAGGAAATGACCATTGCCTCCACCTGGACCACGCTTGCTCATCACGGAATGATCATCGTGCCAATCGGCTATACCACCCCGGCACTGTTCGATATCTCGAAAGTAGGAGGCGGCACGCCTTATGGTGCCTCTACCATCGCCGGGGGCGATGGGTCTCGGCAGCCGGATGAGCGTGAGCTGGAAATCGCACGCCATCAGGGCGAACACGTTGCTCGTATCGCATCAAAGCTGCACGGCTAAAACCAAAGCTGCTCCCTCTGGAGCTTAAATAGGGCTTGGACTTGGGGCGCACCGGCCCAAAGTCCAGGCTCTAAGCCAATACTCAGTTGGCGGTTTGTTCGGCAGCTTCAATGATCAAGGCCGCGACTTTTTCAGGGTTGGAGGTCATCACCACGTGGGAGGCGTCCTCGATCGTTACTGTTTTTTTCGAACCGGCACGGTCTGCCATAAACGCAAGGGCGGCTTCAGGAATATTCTTGTCCGCCGAGCCGTAAATGAACCAAGACGGCAATTGCTTCCAGGCAGGATCGCCAGATGCCTCATGTAAGGCGTGCTCTGTGATTGGACGCTGGGTAGCCGCCATCAGTGCCGCCTCAGGTGCGGCGACATCAGCTGCAAACTGCTGAGCGAACTTGTCCTGCTGGATATACAAGTCCTTATTACCGTCCTTCAACGTTACGGGTGTGGCCAGAGTTGGCCCAAGCGTGCTGCCCGGATAACGACCGGATAGCTCTACTGCGGTCTCGCCTTTGTCGGGAGCAAATGCTGCGACATACACCAATGCCTTCACGTTCGAGTTGTCCTGCACGGCGTTGGATATGACCGAGCCGCCATAGGAATGGCCGACAAGAATTACCGGGCCGCTGGTCTGCTCGACGATGCTGGCGACGTAGTCGGCATCGTACTTCACTCCGCGCAGAGGATTGGCTGCGGCTATTACAGGGTAGCCTTGTGCCAGCAGTTGCGTGGCTACCCCGTTCCAGCTGGCGGACTCGGCAAATGCACCATGCACGAGTACCACGGTAGGCTTATCGTTTGTGCTTTGCGATGCAATTGCAGGGCTCATAGCGCCAAGAACGACGGCTGTGGTCGCGATGGCGATGACGGTTTTAATCATCGTGAAAGTACGCATGATGAGTTCCTTCCTCTTAATCAAATTGATGACGCGACAGACTGAAAATACGGTCCGTATTTCTGCATGCAGGGCGCGGGCATCGGTTTGTCAGGCTCAGCACCGGGCTTGCGGTACTGAGCCTGAGCAGTAAGGCCAAGGCTTAGTCGATCAGCGTCAGGGTGACGTCGATATTGCCGCGAGTGGCGTTGGAGTAAGGGCAGACGAGGTGCGCACGGTCGATCAGGGTTTGTGCTTGCTCGCGGTCCATACCTGGCAGGCTAATGCGCAATTCGACTTCGATGCCGAAACCGTTGGGGATCGCGCCGATACCCACTACACCTTCAATCGAGGCGTCTGCTGGCATCGCCAGCTTGTCGCGGCCTGCGACGAACTTCATCGCGCCGATAAAGCAGGCTGAGTAGCCGGCAGCGAACAGCTGCTCGGGGTTAGTGCCCGCACCGCCAGCACCGCCGAGTTCTTTCGGGGTGGTCAGGGCGACGTCGAGTACGCCGTCGGAGGAGATGGCACGGCCATCACGGCCGCCGGTGGCTTCTGCATAGGCACGGTAAGCAATAGTTTGAATCAACATGGTGGTAATCCTCTGGAGCTGTTTAGGTTGGTTTGTTTAAAGCGTTGCAGTGTCAGGTGGCGATCAGCCTTCGTGGCTGATCAGCCAGCTTGGGTAAAGGCCTTTGCCATCTGCCTGGCTGTCGTCAGCCAGAACCGGGCCGGAAAGAGCGAGCAGGGCGGTGAAAGCGATCAGGGTTTTCATAACGGTGCTCCATGAATGTCAGGGTTGTTGGGTTGGATGAAGACAACTGCATGTCTTTGTGGTCTTTTCGCGCTAATGTTTTGCGCACCAATCAGCTCCATGGGGTGAACTGTAGTGCGCATTAATTTAGCGCGCAATATATATTTTTAAGCATTTGGCGATAAGCACTGCTTTGTTCGGGCATAAGCGAGGATTGGCGGGCTGTTGCGTGATGTTTACGAGAGTGGTGGCGGGTGAAATTGTTGTACGGAACTGGGAGGTGACGAGGAGCGTGACGCGGTTTGTGCGACGACCCCGCCGGGGCGGGCGACAGGTCTGTCGCCTAGGTCCCTAAACGGCCTGTTGCAGGCTGCTGCGCAGGGCGACCAGCTCAGCTTTCAGGGCGCCGAGCTCCGCAGCGGATTGCTGGGTGGCGGTAAGGATGCAGCTGGGAATGCGCTTGGCCTGTTCGCGCAGGTCGCGGCCTTTGTCGGTGAGGAACAGTTCAACCACGCGTTCGTCGACACTGCTACGGGTGCGCTTGAGCAAGCCTTCGGCTTCCAGGCGTTTGAGCAGCGGAGTGACGGAGCCAGGGTCGGTGAGCAGACGGCTGCTGATGTCGCCCACGGTGATGCCGTCGCCTTCCCAGAGCACCATCATCGCCAGGTACTGTGGGTAGGTCAGACCCAGCTCCTGTAACAGCGGCTTGTAGACCTTGGTCAGCAGCAGTGAGGTCGAATACAGGGCAAAGCACAGCTGGTTATCGAGCAGCAGTTCGGCGCAAGGGTCTTGCGTAGTCATGGCGTTCTCCAGCGGCACAGGACAGTCGGCGACAATTTATCGCGCCAACTACTGTTATGCCAATTGAATGCGCATGACTTTAACTCCATGCAGGCACGAATCACCCAGGGCGACACCCGAAGCTTTGTGGCCAGAGCGGCCCGCTAGCAAGCACTCAATGGGCTCTCCCACAAGTAGTGAGCAAAGCGTTACTAGATTGAGAGCCTCATACGCTCAGACACACGTATTTGATCTCCAGGTAATCTTCGATACCGTACTTGGATCCTTCACGGCCCAAACCCGAGGCCTTGATACCGCCGAACGGCGCGACTTCGTTGGAAACAAGACCCGTGTTGACGCCGACCATGCCGTATTCCAGGGCTTCCACGACACGGAACACACGGCTCAGGTCGCGGGCGTAGAAGTACGAGGCCAGGCCGAATTCGGTGTCGTTGGACATCGCGATCACGTCGGCTTCGTCTTTGAAGCGGAACAGCGGTGCCAGTGGGCCGAAAGTCTCTTCCTTCGCCACGGCAGCGTTGTTTGGCACGTTGGTCAGGATGGTCGGCTCAAAGAAGTTGCCTTCGATGGACTTGCCGCCGGAAAGCACGGTGGCGCCTTTGGAAACAGCGTCGGCGATATGTTCTTTAACCTTGGCCACGGCTTTTTCGTCGATCAGCGGGCCAGTGGTGGTGCCTTCTTCCAGACCGTTGCCGATCTTGAGTTTGGCCACCGCCACTTTCAGCTTCTCGGCAAACGCGTCGTAGACCGAATCCTGAATGTACAGGCGGTTGGCGCAGACGCAGGTCTGACCGTTGTTGCGGTATTTCGAAATGATCGCGCCTTCAACGGCCTTATCCAGGTCCGCGTCGTCGAACACGATGAACGGTGCATTGCCGCCCAGTTCCAGGGACACTTTCTTGATGTCCTTGGCGCACTCAGCCATCAACTGGCTACCGACTTCGGTCGAGCCGGTGAAAGTCAATTTACGCACGATCGGGTTGCTGGTCAGCTCGCTACCAATGTCACCTGCGCTGCCGGTGACCACGCTGAATACGCCAGCAGGAATGCCCGCACGCTGGGCCAGTTCAGCCAGAGCAAAAGCCGAGAATGGCGTTTGCGAAGCCGGCTTCAGCACCATGGTGCAACCGGCAGCCAGCGCCGGGCCGGCTTTACGGGTGATCATCGCGGCCGGGAAGTTCCATGGAGTGATTGCCGCGGTCACACCGATCGGCTGCTTGATCACGATCAGGCGCTTATCTGGCTGATGGCCTGGAATCACGTCACCGTAGATCCGCTTGGCTTCTTCGGCGAACCATTCGATAAAGGAAGCGGCGTGGACGATTTCGCCCTTGGCTTCGGCCAATGGTTTGCCTTGCTCCAGGGTCATCAGGCGAGCGAGGTCGTCCTGGTTCTCGATGATCAGCTCGAACCAGCGACGCAGCTTGTTCGCACGTTCTTTGGCGGTCAGTGCGCGCCAAGCCGGCAGCGCTTTGTCAGCGGCTTCGATGGCACGGCGGGTTTCGGCAGCGCCCATTTTCGGCACGGTGCCCAGAATTTCTCCCGTTGCCGGGTTGTTGACCTTGATCGTCTGACCATTGTCCGCATCAACCCACGTGCCATTAATGAAGGCTTGCTGGCGGAACAGCTGGGTATCTTTGAGTTGCATGATGAACTCCGATTTCAGGACAGAAAGGCTGGCGGCAGCGCAATGCCGCCATTAAGACAAACGAGTCTCGAGAGATCAGACCAAAGCGCTTCTTCTCTTGAGCTCAGTGTTGAGAATGAAGTCATTTTCCGAGTAGTCGACCGGGCAATCGATCACGTGCACGCCCGGCTCGCTGATGCAACGCTGCAACAGTGGCAGGAAGCCGTCAGCGCTTTCCACTCGATGGCCCTTGGCACCGTAGCTTTGCGCATACATGACGAAATCCGGGTTGCCATAGTCCAGGCCAAAATCGGTGAAGCCCATGTTCGCCTGCTTCCAGCGGATCATGCCGTAGCCGTTGTCGCGCAGGATGATGACCGTCAGATTCATCTTCAGGCGTACCGCTGTCTCCAACTCCTGGCTGTTCATCATGAAGCCCCCGTCGCCACACACTGCGACCACCGGCCGATCCGGGCAGACCAGGTGCGCAGCCATGGCCGACGGCAGGCCCGCGCCCATGGTCGCCAGAGCGTTGTCCAATAACACCGTGTTGGGTTTGTGGGCTTTGTAATTGCGCGCGAACCAGATTTTGTAGATGCCATTGTCCAGCGCGACGACGCCTTCGGACGGCAAGGCACGACGTACGTCAGCGACGAAGCGCTGCGGGTAGATCGGGAAGCGGTTGTCGTCAGCTCCCTCGATGACGTGTTCTTCATTGGCTTCACGGATCGCCATCAACCGGCTGAAGTCCCAATGTTCCGGAATACTCAGCGCTTCGCCGATCTGCCATACGGCGTTGGCGATGTCACCGACCACTTCGATTTGCGGAAAGTACACCGGGTCAACTTCGGCCGAGCGGAAGTTGATGTGGATCACTTCGGTACCGCCAATGACCATAAAAAACGGTGGCTTTTCGATGACATCGTGGCCGATGTTGACGATCAGATCGGCGGCCTCGACGGC
Organism: Pseudomonas sp. EA_35y_Pfl2_R5; assembly: GCF_963970805.1. Lineage (NCBI taxonomy): Bacteria > Pseudomonadati > Pseudomonadota > Gammaproteobacteria > Pseudomonadales > Pseudomonadaceae > Pseudomonas > Pseudomonas sp. EA_35y_Pfl2_R5. Next base: position 82,666 of record NZ_CAXAOW010000008.1, read on the forward strand.
GCGATGAACGAAGTCACCAGCGGACAGCGCGGCATTGCCGAGAAAGCGCGGATGACGCTCACTCGGAGCGCCGCACGCCCGAGCAGCGCTTCCCACACTGTTCCGCCGACCAGGGTCAGACTTGCTGCCTCAAGATGGCTCAGTGATGGCGGCTTGTGCCCGATGATGCTTTCGGCCGCAACGTGGTACTCGGCATAACTGCCTGGGCCGTCGAATATTTGCGGGGTGTACCAGACCTCGTCTCCCGGAGCGAAGCTCGTCACACCCGGCCCGACCTCTTCGACAACACCCGATACGTCGTGCCCGGTAATGGCTGGCAGTGGCACATAGTCGGGATAATCGCCACGCCGAACCTGATAATCCAACGGGTTGATGGAGGTTGCGTGTACACGCACCAGGACTTGTCCCGCACCCGGCACTGGCTTGGGCACGTCGCTAAGCTCGAACGACTCAGGGCCGCCAAATGATTTCAGCATCATCGCTTTCATTGTAAATCCTCGTATCTATAGAGGCTTCCGCATGTTCGATGTCGAGCATGTTTTAGCGTACGAGCCACAAAGAGGTCGTAGGCTGCGCCCTTGCTTGGTCCCCGGTGCCGGGTAGATAAAGAGAATATTTCCGAGCGGCAGGAACTTGGATTGGACCAAACTGCGGTTTTGGAATCAGTTTGCGACGATAAATATCGGGCCAGTGAGCTCAACCGTCAGTTGACCCGATGAGTCCTCGCAATGTGGAAGTCTTAGAAAGCAGCATTCCCCATGGAAAAGCCGCTCCCTCAATCGTTATTTAAAGCCAGCCCAGCTACCTATAACGCTTGTTCTTGTGCTGCTGGCCTAGTCGTTTAGCTGGTACGCATTAACTTTTTGGCGCTCGCTGAGACGGTCAGCGCACCCTCGGCTACACGCAAACGCTCCGTCTGAATCCCAAGATCAGGGCTTGTACAGCTCACATTGGATCATCATGACGATGCTCATAAGTGATTGAGCAGGTTTTTTGGCAGCCGCCGCAGGAGGGGAGACGAATGGCGGGAAGAGATCAGATTGGTCTGTAGGGCGTCGCCATTAGACTTAATCGTAACTGCAGAAAGCCCTCAAAATGCAGAACGAAAATATTCACACCACGCACAAGAAGGCCTGTTTGCAAGATGTGTTTGCTCGCACGGACACCATCAATCAGACCAGCGTTCTTATTTCTGTGCTTCGCGTGACTCCGTCAAAATCCAAAAATAAGCCCCAACACCAGTTGGGGCTTATTGTTTTCTCAGCCTCTAATCAGGCCGCGAGACCAACCCCCATCATCAAAAAACATTTATCGGGTAATCCACAAACACACGCACTTCATTACCGCTAACGTTGTATTCGCTCGACTTCTTCGACACGCGCAAAACCGAGCTACGCAGTTTCACGGAGAGGTCTTTGGCCGTGCCACTTTGTACGACGTATTTGAACTGATTAAATATCTCGCGCTCGGTCCCCCCTTCGCTGGTTGACGTGGTGATGTTATCGCCGCGCACATAAGCCACGCTGTAACTCAGACCCGGGATGCCGAACGTGCTGAAGTCCAGACCGTAGCCCAGTTGCCAACTGCGTTCGTCTTCGGCGTTGAAGTCAGACCAGAAGGAGTTTGCCAGGTAGATAGTGTTGCCGCCGTCGCCGACGCGACCTTGGTCTTTCTGGTAGCCGCTAAAGGCGTAGCCCAGGTTACTATCGCCGCTGCTGCGCTGGTGAGCGATGATGAACGAGTGCGGACCTTTGACGTAGGTGGCGGCCAGACTCCAGATCTTGTTGTCGTCGCCAGTGGCGCCGCTTTGGCGAACGTAGCTATCTTCCAGCTTGGTGCGATAGCCGTTGAAGTCCAGGGTCAGGGACTGATCCTGGTCGGTCGGGAATACGTAGTTGGCGTTCACGTACTGCTTCTTCAACACGTTTTCAACGTCGGACGCATAAGCCGCTGCCGTGAACTGTTCGGTGAACTGGTAGCTACCACCTAAGACGTTGATCGACTTCAGGCCGCCACTGTCTCGGCCTTGGGCGCTTTTACGCGATTGGGCGGTGAAGCGACCGGCATTAAGCTCCAGCCCTTTGATCTCCTTGGAGGTAATCAGAGTGCCCGTGTAGCTTTCCGGCAGCAGGCGGCCATTGTGATAGCTCAACACCGGCAGGGCCGGCATCTGGTCGCCGTAGGTCAGTGTGGTGCTGGAGAGGCGGAATTTGACTGCCGCACCGCTCTTCGACAGGTCATCAGCCGCGCTGCCGCTGTTACCTTTTTTGAAAAAGTCGATACCTTGTGCACCGGTACGACCTTTGCCGCCATCTAGTCGCAGTGCGTACAGGCCGAAAGCGTCCACGCCCACACCGACGGTGCCTTGGGTGAAACCGGACGAGAACGTACCGATGGCAGCTTGGCCCCACTCGGCTTTGTCCTCTCGACCATCTTTGTAGTCACGACTTATGTAAGCATTACGCAGCAGCACATTGAGGCTGCTGCCTTCAATAAAACCCATGGATTCGGTTTGGTCGTTACCCATGACCTGCGTTGCGCTCAACATCCCCAGAGCGATCAAGCTGATTCGCTTTTTAAACATTTTATTTTCCTAACAGCGGGCTGAGTCGGGCCTGTGACCTCAAAAGTCAGCTGGCCCGATGAGTCCTCGCAATGTGAAAGTCTTAGAAAGCAGCATTGCCCATGGAAAATGCCGCTCCCTCAATGTGGTAGACCGTCGGTTCTTCCGAGAAGTACTCCTCTAAGCCTTCCATGAACACCTGATGGTCTTCACTCGCCTCGAAGCTCTTGTGGTCCTCGAGCGAGCGCCAGCGCACGATGAGGTTGAGTACCTGGGGCGTTTCGATGCCTTGGGCGAGCATGTGGCCGCCGTAACCCGCTGCGCGTTTGAGCAACGGTTCGACCTCGGCAAATGCACGTTTGAAATTCTCAATGCGTTCTTTGTGAACGGGGAGCAGGGCGATCTCATAAATCATGACGTTTCCTCGAAAATGACTTGGACGGTTTATAAGACGCACTTACGGGATGAGCGATGGCTCGACTGCAATCACGATTTTCCCTTGCAGACCGTTGTTGCGGCTCTCCAGCCGTGCATGGGCGAGCCCAAGGTCGGCCAGCGAATAGACCGCGCCAACATGCGGGCGCAGCTGACCGCGCTCTACCAACGTACTCAGCTCGTCCAACTTGCCGCGGTTTTGTCGGGTGAACACGAAGTGATAGCTCGCGTTCTTGCCCCAGGCTTCAATGAGATTTTGTGGCTGGGCAATGTCCACAATCGAGACCACGCGGCCCAGTTGGGCGAGCGCGTCGGGGCTGCGCGTCAGTGTGTTGCCGCCAATGGTGTCGAACACCACATCAACGCCCTGGCCGCCGGTTTCCCGAAGGATGGCGTCGACGTAATCCTCTTTTTCGTAGTCGATCAGTACATCAGCACCCATGTTGCGCGCGAACTCAAAGTTGGCTTCGCGCACGGTCGTGAAGACCCGCGCTCCAATGGCTTTTGCCACCTGGATCGCGACATGACCGACGCCGCCTGCGCCGCCGTGGATCAGAATGCTTTCCCCTACTCTGAGCGCCACACGCCCGATCAGTGCTTCCCACACTGTTCCGCCGACCAGGGTCAGACTTGCTGCCTCAAGATGGCTCAGTGATTGCGGCTTAAGCCCAATGATGCTTTCGGCCGCAACGTGGTACTCGGCATAGCTGCCTGGGCCGTCGAATATTTGCGGGGTGTACCAGACCTCGTCTCCCGGAGCGAAGCTCGTCACACCCGGCCCGACTTCTTCGACAACGCCCGATACGTCGTGCCCGGTAATGGCTGGCAGTGGCACATAGTCGGGATAATCGCCACGCCGAACCTGATAATCCAACGGGTTGATGGAGGTTGCGTGTACACGCACCAGGACTTGCCCTGCACCCGGCACTGGCTTTGGTACGTCGCTAAGTTCGAACGACTCAGGGCCGCCAAATGCTTTCAGAATCATCGCTTTCATTTGTAAATCCTCGTATCGACAAAAATGGATACCGGTATATCTCGATATCATAGGATAAAATGTTACAGCTCCCTGCCTATTGTCTCGGCAAGAGCACAGATGTTTGCTTCATTCCGCTTGTAGTAGGTCCACTGGCCTATACGCCGGACTTCGACCAAGCCCACTCGTTGCAGAGTTGCAAGATAGCCAGACACCGTTGACTGCGACAGCCCGATGCCTTCTTGGATACTACTGACGCAGACTCCCACGACGAGAACGTCACCTTCATCCTGCGGAGGGAAGTTCTTTGCGGGGTCCTTCAAACCTTTCAAAATCTTAAGGCGTGTAGGATTTGAGAGCGCTTTGAATATTTCGATTAATTCCATAACTTTATAATACCGAGATTTACCGATATATCAATACAAGAATCAACCGCCGTTATTTAAAGTCAGCCCAGCTACCTATAACGCTTGATCTTGTCCCATCCGATAGGTGGTTTAGCTGGTACGCGTTAGCTTTTTTTGGCGCTCGGTAAGACGGTCGCTACCACCTTCGGCTACACGCAGACGATCCATCTGGCGGTCATGTACACGGTCGCCACCACCTTCAGCTACACGCAAACGCTCCTTCTGGCGCTCAAGTAAGCGATCAGCACCACCTTCGGCTTGCAGGTCGAGGCCTAAACCTATGAGGTTTTTTACACTGCTGTCCTGCTTTTCACTTAACAGCGGCGGCGGATTGCTGGCTGGCAGGGCAAAGGCACTGATTGACAGACTGCCCAGGATCACAGCGGTAAGGATTTGCTTTTTCATGTTCAGACTCCTCGTATCGATAAAAATAGATACCGAGATATTTCGATATTTTAAGTTAAAAATTTACGCTTCCAGCTCCTTGCCTATTAGCTCGACAAGAACACTGACGTTTGCTTCATTCCGCTTGCAGTAGACCCACTGACCTATGCACCGGGCTTCGATAACCCCAACAGGGCTTGAGAGCGCGTTGAAGAAATCGATCAACCCATGGCTCAATAATATCGAGATTTACCGATATGTCAATACAAAGTTGACCGTCCATCGTTTTCTAGAATCCGCCCTGCACCTAGAACGCTTTCTCTTGCCTCATAGATCAGGTTGGCCTAGCTGGTAGCTCATTAGCTTTTTTGGCGTGCGCTAAGACGGTCAGCGCCACCTTCGGCTATCGGCCCGCGTCGACAGCGCTTCGTGGCCGCCGCATCACCTGGTTACCTGACGCAGAACGGCACACCGCAGCATCCCCGCGACCTGCTTAACCATCGTCTGATCGGTCACCGTTTCGAGAGCGGCAAGCTAGGGGTGTGGGAATTTGAAAAAGACGGCACCACCATACGCGTACCGCCGCAGGGGCCGCTGCTCAGCTCATCCCAGGACCTTGAAGTGGGCGCAGCGATAGGCGGTGTTGGGATTATCTACACCTTCGAGGAGTACCTCGGACCGTTGATCAAGCAGGGCTCGCTATTGCCGGTACTCAAGGACTGGTGGCAGGTATTCGACGGCCCCTACCTTTACTACAACGACCGCAGGCACGTGCCTTCGCCCCTTCGGGCATTTATAGATTTTCTAAAAACCGAGACCTAGACAGGCTGAATCACCCCTATTTTTGTAGAAACATCGGAGCGGCCGCTTTTGGCCGACTCCGGCCAGTTTACCGGCTGACAAAATCGTAGAGTGTCACCACCACTCTGACACGTGAGCTTGTGCCAGACAGTGCGACAGCATGCGAGGGCTGACCGATACGTCGGCCTGTGGCAGCCCCATCGTGGGTGTAGTTGTTAGCACGGTGCTGATCAATGGTCTGCCAGCGGCGACATTGGGCAGTACGGGTGGCCACGGCAGTGTGGTCGTTGGCGGCTCAGGCAGCGTGATCATCGGTAACTCCGCAGTCGCGGCACCCTTTACCGCGCCAACGCCATTATCCATAGCTGCAGTCGCAGCGCCGGCGGCAGCTGCAAAAGCGTCCGAGAACCAACCGCCGGCCACGGCTCCCGTTGCGCAGCCTGCCCAGCAAGCGGCAGCCACAACCGCAACCGCGTCGGCTATAGCGCAACCGGTTCAGTCAACGGATCGAGTTGCAGCGGCCAAGGAGATCGTGGACACCTTTGAGTGCTCGGCGTCTCAGAGTCGTGTTTTCAACGACCGCGATCATCCAATGGGCACGGCAAGTGATCCATTTGAGAAAAGCAAAGTCATAGAACAGCTGCGAGTACGCATCGCAAGATCCCAAGGCCAGCACGTTTCGACCAAGGAAAGAATCACTCCATTTCCCAACCAGCAAGAGACAAGCCTGTGCGGGCCAGCTGTTTTCTTTTATGCACTGCTGGTGGATCGCCCCGATCTTTACACCCAGGCGATCATCGAGCTGTGGGAAACAGGTGAAACGACCATAGGGCAGCTGCATATCAAGCCAAGTTACGATTGCCGCAACCCAAAGAAATTCAGCCATACGGCGGCAGGGGATCGTATATCCGCGATTGACTGGATTTCGTTGGCCAGCCTGCGCGACAGCGAAAACGACCTCTTCGATTACGACTCGCCCGGTGATCAGATCCCTGGGATTACCCTACCGGGGAAAGTGAAAGCCTGGTTCACCAAAGCCGGCGCCACCGTGGTGTTCGACAACATCCAATTCCTCGGGCATATCAATCAAGAGGAACTCGTGGAGCTGTTGAGCTATGCGGGCGGCCAACATCATGTCGCCTCGCTGATCTCTGCCTCGATGGTGGAAGGCGGCGCAGGGGTCGGGAAAAACCATTGGATCGCCTGGGAAAAGCCCCCGCACACTCAAGGCGGCCGAGTCGATCAAACCACCTTGCCGGTAGAAGTTATCGTCGACTCCAAGCTGTTCTCCTGGGGCCAATCCATGCACCAAGTAACGCGGGGCTATACGCTCAAACAGCTCCTCAAGGACGTATTCGGCGGGATCGTATTCAGCCGAATCCCATGACCAGGAAGGAACCCCATATGCTGCGGAAACTGCTTTTTGCCCTCTGCCTAACACTACCGCTTGCTGGCTGCGAAGCAGGTATCGTTGGAAATACGCTGGCGGGCTGTGCCATGCAGCCCGAGCCCACGCTACTACCCGAGAGCCTACCCGTAGCCGCAGTGGGCGAGCCCTATAGCGTACAACTCGAAGTGATCAACACCTCGACGCCCGTGCATGGCATCTATGTGAATGATGCCTACGCCCTGCCTGAAGGGCTTTGGGTCGAACACCAAGATCGCGACTCGCATGGCCTTATCATCGGCACACCGCTCAAGGCCGGCACCTATGAAGTGCACATGTCCGCTGGTACGTACGGCACCCAATGCACTGGGCGTAGAGCAAGCCGAGTCTACAACCTTGTGGTCACCGAATAACGAACCTCGCTTAACACCAGAGCCCCAAGCACGGGGCGATTCAGAGCCGCCCGGTAAGCAGACTGTCCTCAGTCCATGGACTGAGGACAGAGATCACCTCACCCCGCTCAAACCCTAGGGCGCAGCCATGGGCCTCGTCATGCCGGCTGGTTTGTGGCCTTTAAGCCACAAATGATAGCTAACACGTGTATTTTGTAGCCCGCGAGCCACAGTTCCAGCCTGGCAGCACTTGTCTAAATGTAGCCCAAGAGCTACATTTTCAGCCATTAGATCTATTTTTGATGCCCGAGGGCTACAAATGACCTCTCTCTACGATGTTTCCGAAATGCTGAAACAGGCACGCGGTGATGCCAAGCTGAGCCAAGAGGCATTGGCCAGCAGCGCAGGGGTATCACGCTCCACTGTTGCGCGCATGGAAACACTGGCTAAAGGCGATATGAGTGTCTCGGTGCTGGTTCGGCTGCTGGAAGCGGCAGGCTATGACTTGAAGCTGGTTAAGGCCGGTCACGAACGCACGGTTGAAGACATCCTCAACGAGCAGCGGTCAGGGAGCGCTTGAGCATGATCCTCGACGTCCACGTCAGCTCAAGGCCGGTGGCCAAGCTCTATCGGGAGCGCGATGAATACGTACTGAAATACTTGCCAGGAACAGCACCGGAGGACTTCATCAGCCTCACTATGCCGGCGCGCGAAGAAGCATGGCGCTGGCCCCGCGATCTGTTCCCATTTTTTCGGCAGAACCTACCCGAAGGGTATTTGCTGGGCGTCATCCGCGAAGAATTTGGCCCGCTGCTCGATGGCACCGACCTGTCGCTGCTGGGCGTGGTGGGGGGCACCGGCATCGGCAGAGTCTCAGTCACGCCTGAAGGCATCCAGCCTGGCGTCGAAATGGCACCGTTAGAGATAAGCCATCTGCTCAAGGCGGAAAACACCAGCGAACGGTTCGCCGCACTGGTACGGCAATATGCTCGGGTAGCCGTGTCGGGGGTCGTACCAAAGTTCATTGCCACCGACGCCGCCGAGTCTCGGGAGCCGCTAGGCAAACCGACCCTGCGCACCGGCTTTCACATCATCAAAGGCTCCGATGCCACTACCCCTTTTCTAGGCTTCAACGAGTTCTACACCATGCGCGTACTGGAGCGGCTAAATGTCGTGCCGGTCGCAGCCTGTCGCATGTCAGAGGACGGCAAAATCCTGGTAGTGGATCGTTTCGACGTGGACGAGCAAGGCATCCCCCGCTGCGGAGTCGAAGACGCCTGCGGGCTGCTGGGTTTGCCGCCACATGAAAAGTACGCCCCCACCACCGAGCGGGTATGGAAGGCCACACGGGCCTATATCCCCGCTGACCGCCTGCAAGCGCAACGCGAGCACCTGGGCTGGCAGCTGCTGACCAACTACGTGGTGCGTAATGCCGACTGCCACGCGAAGAACATCGCGCTGTTTTACACCTCGCGTGCCGACGTGGCCTTTACCCCGATCTATGACCTGGTGACCACTCAGGCCTACCCGCGCTTCGCCAGCAACCCACCTGGCCTGTCCGTAGGCGGAAGACAAACCTGGACACCGGGCCGTTCGCTGGAAACCTTTTTCAAAGCCGTCCTAGGTATTCCACCGCGCCAGTATGCCGCCATGGTCGAGCAACTCTGCGAGTCCGCCGTAGCGGTCGGCAGAGAAGTGATCGAGGCCGCGAAAAACGAGCCCGCCTGGCGCGATGTGGCCAAACACATGGTGCATGCCTGGAACGAGGGTATGGAGACATTGCGCAGCCCCAAAGCCGCCCCGCATTTTCGTGGCTTGGACACCGCCATCGAAGAAGCCGGCTTCTCAGGGCCGCGCAAACCAGAACGCAGCCGAGAGGTGATTGGCCGCTCTGAATTGCTGGCAAAGAAGCGCTGAACTGATAACGCAGGGCCAACGGCTGCAGATCACGCCCCCAAAAACAGTGCGCTACGACGCCATCGTGAGCCGATTAGCCGGACTATTCGGCTCACGAAATGAGCCGAATACAACCAATAAATATCATCGTGCCATTACGCCTAATTTCGGTACTATCCGGTTAACTCAGGATTACTGAAGGTTGGGAAATGGACTTCACCCCCGTCATCGCACAGGTCTGGGACATGTTGAGCTGGTTTATTCCGCTCATGCTGCTGATCACGCTGCTCAAGTCACCTTGGGCCAAGGGCCATATTGGCGAACTCCTGGTGCGGCTGTTTGCCCATTGGCAGTTGGACAAGCAGACCTACCGCCGCCTGCACAACGTCACGCTGAACACCCCTGACGGCACCACGCAGATCGACCACGTATTCCTCTCGCCCTACGGCATCTTCGTGCTGGAAACGAAGAACATGAGCGGTTGGATCTTCGGCAGCGAAAAGCAGGCGCAGTGGACGCAGAAGCTCTACAAACGCACCTTCAAATTCCAGAACCCGCTGCGGCAGAACTACAAACACCTTAAAGCGCTGGAAACCACCCTTGGCGTTAACCCCGAGCACCTGCACTCGGTGATCATCTTTGTCGGTGGTAGCACCTTCAAAACCGAAGTGCCGGCCAACGTCACCCAGGGCATCGGCTTTATCCGCTATATCAAATCATTCCAGCAGCCGGTATTCAGCGCGGCTGAAACCGACGCCATGCTGCACGCCCTGCAAACCGGCCGCCGCGCGTCAACCCTCGCCACCCAGCACGAGCATGTGCAAAACCTTAAACGCAGGAGTGATCCGACAGCCGAGCGGCGATGTCCGAAGTGTGGCAGTGCGCTGTTGATTCGTACCGTGAAATCAGGGGCGAAAGCGGGGTCGCAGTTTTGGGGCTGCTCGGGGTTTCCAAAGTGCAGGACCATGCAGAGTATTTGAAATGGGGAAGATGCATGGAAATGGTGATCTATCCGCTATATCCGTCATTGAAGGTAAATTTTGAGGTAAGGCGAAAAACGCAGAGCCTTATCTGACTGAACGATTGATAACCAAGGAAGCACAATGCACATCATGGGTGGTTTATACCGAGAATTATGCGATATACCTTCGTGGGATTGCACGATGGGCTCGGGAGTCCGCGCAGCGATGGCTACGGCCGACCTATCACCCGGCTCTGAACTTCATACCTACGCATCTTCCGCAGACGATGCTGCAATTCGGGCACTTCTAAGTAGAGGAGTGACCGTTAAAACTACTGCCCGCCCATCGTCCATCGTATTTGCCTACTTTCACCCCTTATCTTCTCCCCATGTCGAACCACCGCGAGAAGCAATCGGCCACCTTCCTACGTTGCGCGTAACAGCGGAGGCAGTATTGCGATTTGGATTTCTGGAGGGCGATGCTACCGTCACAGCCGATCGTGCTGTTTATGATCCACAGACCTGGCGTAACCCAAAGCCATTTTCGGCAAATGGCTCGACTGCAAGCGAATTAGCGCTGGTGCTCAACGAACTTGAGCTCCGTGAAGCTACTGGTATCGACAACCTCGATCAAGCCGCACGCCACCTGATAAACGAGACGGGCGCTCAAGTTGTTGTTGTCAAAAAGGGCGCTTGCGGTGCATCGGTTTATGAGGCTGCGGGCAACGTCTCCCATGTGCCGGCTTACCGTTCAAGCAAGATTTTTAAAATCGGCACAGGAGACATTTTCAGCGCGGTATTTGCAGTGTATTGGGCGGAAAGAAAAATGCCTGCCACCCAAGCAGCTGATTTGGCGTCGCGGTCAGTTTCGCTTTATTGTGAAACGCGCACATTTAAATTTGACCCACTTTCACTTTCTCAGCGTCTTCCCGTTGCAGCGGTAGCGGGTGCACGGATTTGCATTGAGGGGGGTACCGAATCCATCGGCCAACGTTACACCCTGGAAGAAGCCCGCTTTGCCTTGCGCGAACTGGGAATGGAAGTGATGTGCCCAGAGACGGAACAAGAGGCCGACGGTTGGAACGCGGATGCCACGCTCGTCATCGACGATGGCCTATCCCAACATGCGCTGATTCGGATTCGGAAAGCTCAGGCGCAAGGAAGGCCAATCGTCGTGCTGCACGAGCGATTAAGCACGACAGTCTCGCTGACCAAGGATATTGAGGTAACAGATGACTTCGCATCAGCCATCTACCTCGCTGCTTGGGCAGCAGGTGAAAGCGTAGCCGCGAACCGATCATAACAATAAATGGCATCGCCCTAGGGTTGTGCAATGGAATGTAACCAGTTGAGGCCCGACCAACCAATGGCGGACGTTTACATCATTTATGCCAAGGAAGACCGTCACACCGCAGTTAAGGTTCGAGACCTCCTCTCGCCCTCATGGAGTGTCTGGCTGGACGACCTTATCGTTGGCGATTTCAACTCAGTTATAAAAGAGAACATTCAGAGTACGAAATGCGTAATCGCGCTGTATTCATCTTTCGCGAGTAAACCAGCCGTGACGGGGGAGCTCAGCCTAGCGAGTAAATACGGCAAAACGGTTATCCCATTGATTTTGGATGATAGCGATCCGCCTTATCCGTATGGGCACTTCAGTAGCGTTGATTTCCGCGCATGGCAAGGAGACGTGGACGCAGAAGCAGTGAAAATGCTGCAGGTGAAGATAGGTGAAGTCGTCAAACCTCGATGCCCGCCAAGTCGACTTGAAGCGGTTTATAACGGACTGTTGCCGATTCCGAACGTGTTCATGTCCGTTTCATCTCATGAGACCCAGTTCAAACCCACCGCGGCGCTGAGCGTGTTGAAGGCGCACAACACTAAATCAATCCTGGTCTCTGCATACGATCTGGTGAAATCCAAAGAACGCAAAAAGATGGTCAAGGAAATTCAGGCCTACCGCAGGCAAGGTGGGTTCGTCCTGATTGACTCAGGGAACTATGAAGCCGACCGCATGGGCGACAAGGACTGGACTCCAGCGCACTTCAAGGAGGCTTTGCTGGGTACACCTCATGACTGGGCGTTTTGCTTTGATAAAATGACCCCGAATAAGAATCCGGACAAAGCAATTGAAGAGGTTGTCCGGGCAGTAAGACGAGACTCCAAGCACACCCTGGCTCCTGTACTGCCCATCGTCCATGTGTCGCAAGATGAGGCCGGCTTGGCACGCCTGCCTCAAATAGTACGAGGGGTGTCCGAACAGCTCCGCCCTCTGGTCATCGCGGTTGCTGAAAGAGAATTGGGGGCAGGCCTGGCGCTTCGGGCAAAAACGATGAAGCGAGTAAGGACAGAGCTTGACAAACTGCCCTACTACCAGCCCATCCATCTGCTGGGCACCGGAAACCCATGGAGCATCGCTGTATTGGTAGCCGCAGGAGCTGACACATTTGACGGCTTGGAATGGTGCCGATTTTCCATCGACCCCAGACGGGGCCGCCTTCATCACTTCCAGCATTTTGACTTTTTCAAAAATGCGGGGGATCGCACACCATTTCTCGACATGGTGGATGCCAACCCTGACATTGAATATGCGGGCCAGGTCGCCCTGTATAATCTGGAATACTATCAAGAGTTTGGGCACATAATGCGCTCCATGATTGCAACCAAGGACGCCGAGCTTTTCGCGACAGGCATCGTGCGAATGTTCAATGCCCAAGAGCTAAGAAAGCTCTTCCCGGAGATATTTCCATGACCACCTATAGCGCCGAGGCACTGTCTAGAGCGGTAGCCGCGGTCTGCCCTGACATCCGCCTGCGCATTGAGGAGGGGGTAGTGTCAGACGAGCGCCACCTCTGGTGGGAGTTGTCATGCTGCATCCTGAGCAGCCAGGTACCCTATCCACTTGCCATGGCGGCAGCAGATGCAATAGATGCACGGGGACTTCTTCATCAAGTATGGGGAGATCAGGAAGACCTCGCCGAGCGTTTGTTTGAGGTACTGAGCACTCCTCTGGATGTAGAAGGCAAAAAACGTAGCTACAGGTTCCCCAAAGCCAAAGCCGGTCACCTGGCATCGACTTGGGCGGCGGTAGAAGGCACTGGTGGCTCCCTAAAAGCCTTAATCAGCATGGACGTCAAAGACGCACGGGCATGGCTGGTTGCTCACGCCTGTGGCATTGGGCCTAAGCAAGCCAGCATGTTCTTACGCAACTGTGGAGTCACCTATGACTTGGCAATCCTGGATCGGCATGTTCTCAATTACATGTCTGCACAAGGCATTTACTCAGGCGCCCAAGCGTCCATTTCTGGGCTGAGCCAGTACGGTCGTCATGAAGAGCGACTGCGCGACCATGCGCGAGAGATGGACTGTCCGGTCGGGCTGCTCGACTGGGCAATATGGATCGTCATGCGCGTCGCGAACCGCAAGCAGGAGGCTATTTTAGTATGAGCATCGTGACACTCGTTTCCGGGGGGCTGGACTCCACACTGGTCGCAAAACTGGCGATAGAAGAAGGCTTGCGAACTTATCCGCTTTTCGTTGATTACGGTCAGCGGGCACGTGATAAGGAACTAGCTGCCTGTAGGCTGGCCATGAAGAGGTTGGGCCTTCCCGAGCCCGAGATCGCTGATTTGTCGGGCTTCGGGAAGTTGATACGTTCAGGGCTTACGGATCCAAATCTCCACATCATCGACGACGCCTTCACCCCAGGGCGAAATATGCTTTTCCTGTTAATTGCGGCTGCATATGCCCATCAGAAAAATGCAGATGCCATTTCAATAGGCCTGCTTCATGAAAGCACCAGCCTGTTCCCCGATCAGACCTCTGGATTCCTGACCGAGGCCGAACACATGATATGCCTCTGCATGGGCAAGCAGATCAAGGTGCTCGCCCCCCTGGCGTCGTTTACAAAACCTGATGTCGTTGTATTGGCAGCCGAAAAGGGTATTACGCAGACGTATTCCTGCCATCTGGGCGAGGAACATGCGTGTGGTAACTGCATTGCTTGCAACGAATTCAAATTTGAGGGAAACCAGTAATGGGCGGGAGCAGCTCAGGTGGATGGAGCCGACTCGGCGATGTTAAATCGCTGGAGCAAAAAGCCAAGGCGGCGCTCAACGAGGGCAAGCGCAACGTATTTATCAGTTTCGCGACTGAGGACATGGATGAGGTCAATCTGCTACGAGCTCAGGCAAAAAATGACAATAACGATATCGAGTTCAACGATCACTCCGTGCGCGAGCCCTACGACAGCGATCAAGCAGAGTACATCAAGCGCAAAATTTCAGAACGCATCAACCGCGCCTCGGTGACTGTTGTATATATCTCCAACGACACTGCTCAGAGCAAGTGGGTTAAGTGGGAGGTTGAGAAGAGCCTGGAGCTTGGGAAGAAAGTGGTGGCTGTGCACTCGGGTAGTCGGTTCAACGGAACCGAACCCAAATGGATCTCAGAAAATGGGATCAAGACTGTTGCCTGGTCGAAACTCGCTGACGAGCTGAAGTAGGCGAACAACGCGCAGGGGCGTTACGCTAACTACCGCCTATCTGGACAACCTGAAAGGCCAACATCTATCTGTTCAGTTGTCCTTGCGCGCTTCCCACTGGGTATGTTCGCGCGAAAACGCATTCTCAGCGTCACCCACAAATTTCGACAAATCGTCATCTGAGGCTAGCTCTTGCGCTTGCTCTCGGATGAGGGTGATTTCGTGCGCGGTAAGGGTATAAGAGGCAGAAAGCTCGGTGAACCGCTTCGCCTGCATCCACGCCAGTAGGCTGGCTGCGACAACTATCAACACATCGGTAGGAAAATACTGGTACTGCACGTTGGCGATCTTGATCAACGAGCAAATGAAAGCGACGGCGTTCACGATGATCAGAGCCGTGAAAAAATACTTTGCCGCGCTAGTGTTGAATCTTGCCTTTCGCGAATACCAGTCCAACTGATCGTTGATACGGAACTCTACGTACGTATCACGTCGCAAAACGAAGTCACCAGCCCTTAGCTGCTTCATAACCGCAGTAAGTTGGTGCGCAGAAAGATGACTAATCAGCTTGTCTGATACCCCCGGATTCTGCCGCACCACCTGCGTAAGTTTTTGTAAGAGGTGTTGCTTTGCGGTCTCATCGCTTTCGTGAAAAGGCTCTGCCCTGGAAACGTAACGCCACGTTATCGTCTTGATGGACTCAGCGACTGCACGTCCAGAGTACCAAAGCCGCTCCGGCCTCTTGGCCGCCAAGTAAACTGAACTGGCTAATGCCCCGGCGAACAGCGCGGCCTGGATGGCAGCCGATATCCAATGCGGATAATTGATAACGGACACTACAGCAGCTGCCACCAATAGAATCAGATTAACAATAAGGGCGCTTAGGAAATGCGTTTGAGCATCCCCTGAGAGCTTGTCGGCCGCTTGGTAGAGACCTGGAAAATCAGAGCTTTGCATTAAACGGCCTCATAACCGAGATTGTTGAAACCACTGTCTGGGAAATGATAATTTCCGCGCAGGCTGTTGGTAGGGTGCCCCAACGCATGAGCGATGATAGCGACCGAGTAAGGGACGAAGACTGCTCCAACATCTTGCATTACAGGCGGACAAAGGTCCGCGTTGAGGTGACGGCCACCATCCAGGTTGACGCCGATCAGACTGCCTCCCGTCTCTATCGCGACCTAAATTTCCCAGCGCACATATTTGTGTTTTGATCGGGTGTCTCTGCCGATCAAAAGCATGAAGGTGCCTGCCATTTCGATGCGCTCTCGGCATCTACGTTTGATGTAGTCCTCATTCTCCGAGTCCAGGGCCATGCTCAGCTGACAATCGGCGAAATTGAAATCTAAACGGGTGTTCTCTTTCCATGCTCCCATCAGCTCGTACATGTGCCGAACGGTGCTGCTAAAACCAACAAATGTTCTAGGCAATCCCATTATTGCTCCTTGATTAGGCTGAAGCAGCACGCGCACTCATTTTTGGGCAGTAGAAAGCGCTGCCAGCCGCTCTGGCCTGATGGCGAACAGCTCATCCTTGCCAGCCATATAGGTGTCTATTTCCCACTGTGCGTCGGCTGCGCCCAAAAACTTGTGCTCGAAAGCCTTGGCTTCGGTCGGACTTTCGATGGCGAAATAGCAATTGGCTAACGTGGCATATATCCAGCGCTTGTCGGGGCGATCGAAAAAGTCCGCGGATTCAAATAGGGGCAGTAGCGACTTCACAATCATCTGGCGAATTTTATGGGCGCACATGAAATCGAACACTTTTTCGGAATGCTCTGCCTGAACCTGGGCACGAAACTCGAAGCAAAGCGCTAGGTTTTCGCCATTGTAATAGTCGCGTTTCACCTCAAATCCGCGTCGATAAAACTGGATCGCCGAATCGAGCGACTCGCGGTCGCCTTCACGCAACCACAGGCGCTTAGTGATCGCTCCGGCCACGCCCACAGTCTCGGGGTCGTTCGAGGCCTCAGGGTCCAATGTGCGGATGATTTCAAGGCCGGCGCGCAATGCCGAAATCTCATCGGGGAGCTTTGCCTTGTAAGTGGTCAATGCCAGTTTCTGCAGAATGTCAGGTTCGCCAGGCTTCATATCCCTGGCTGCCGCGAACTCCCTACTCGCTAGATCGTGCCGGCTTTGTCGCATGAACTTTTCACCTTCACGCATGTGACGAGAAAAGCGCTGCTGTGCTTCCTCGGCCTCCTCCAGCAGCTCTTCGTATTCTTCGTCGGACATTCTTGGCGAGAGGAGCTTGGGGAGAAATGTGTAAACAGGGCTGTCTACGGCTTGAGCATCCATTACAGCGCCAATAAGCTCCCCAAGAGCTTTAACAGCTCTTTTGGCTTCTCGCGCCAGAATGTCATCTCCGAAGTGTTGGTACCGAAATGTGCTGACATGGTTCAGGTCAAAGTACAGCTTGCCCTGATCCTCATTCATGATGATGGTTGAGTTGGGCCTGAGCGCGTGCCGCACGCCCAACTCATAAACGGCATTCACGTTTCCAGTAGAAATGTCAGCAATGACCAGATCGGCTCTAAGGAGCATCTCGTACATTTTTACATCGATAAACCCTGACTGCGTAATTTCATCAGCCCTGATACACCTCAAGCCTTGAGAAGTGACGGCAGGCTCGATAATGGTCTCGTAGGTGGCATTCAGATCAAGCGTGCGACCGGTTTCATATTCAGTTTTTTTCCCGAACCCCATTACTACAAAGCATACTTTCACTTCCATCTTCCCATGTCAGCGATATGTTTCGGTTAGGCTCGCACGTTGCGTTGCCAGTATATTTTGAGAACGAAACATTATACGGCATCAGTCGGACGGCTTTGAGCTGGGGGGCAGTACGGGCGATCCAAGGCTCAGAGATATCAAAAGCCCCTTCTGATCAACGACTACGCCGGCGCTAAAAGCAGGTCTCGCGTAAATACCTGGGCTCGTTGTGAACAACTATAAGCAAAACAGAGGCCGGAGCCGGCACTTAGTAGAGTACGGAACGACCGTTAACGACAGTACAATAGCGGTACAGTGCTCAGCTTCAGGCACTTTCGGAATAATTCGCTCGAAACCAGTAACCACGCTGCTTTCAGCTTACTGTACCTACGTTAAGCTACTTGCGATTTTACTGGGCTTGCAGCGTTTCTAGGCAACTCATAATCCTTTGGTCCACGGTTCGAGTCCGTGTGGGCCCACCAACTCCAAAGCCGCGCACTGCGCGGCTTTTTCATGCCTGCAGAAAAGCACAGCTGCTCAATCTTCGTGCGGCCCGGCCTTCCTTCTCTGCCGTTCAATGCCCGCGCATGGCTCGTTTACGCCCTTCATAAACTGTCGGTGGCCTCGCACTACGTGTGCGCCGATTAAGTTCTTCACAAGTTCAGTCGCAGCTACGTCATTCATGTTCGGTCGGCACGTAGAACCGCTCCGCGAAGAGCATTCCGGTTCCGACGTCACGAGCAATCAAGGAATGATTATGACGAGGCTCATGGAGATCGACGCACGCGTGGCTCAGCGCGTAACCCAGGCTGCCATTTGGAGATTCTTGATGGCCAACGAAACGATCATGAAGCGGCGCTGCCAGCAGGTTATTCGCAGCCCGCATGACGCTGAAGATGCGCTTAGCGAGCTAAGGCTGCGTTTGTTTCACCTACTAGAGAAAGAGCCTGAGCGTCTCAGCAACATCCATAACGTACCGGCGTGGCTACGCCGAGTAACGCACAATCACTGCATCGATCGATTACGCCAAACCTTACCCACCTGCAACATCGACTGGATCGACAACGCCCTGTTTGACGAAACCCAACTGCACCCTGCGCAGGACGGCCCAGAACATACTGCTTGTCTGCACGAAGCTCTGGAAGCGCTAAGCGCGGCCATGCAGCGGCTGCCCGTGCCACTGAGCGAAGCACTGGAGCAGCGCTGCATCGGCGGAGTTGAGTATGGCGACATGGCGGTGGTTCTCGCGATCAGCGAACCCAACGCACGTAAGCGTGTACAGCTCGCACGACAGCAGTTGCGTGGCTGGCTGTGCCCGTTCGATATGCAGGGAGGTGACCTATGACATCCCAGACGACCACCATGCTGAAGCACTGCGAGGTCGGCCTACTCGAGGTTTCTTGGCGCTGGCTGCGTAGCGATGACGGGCCCCGTCTAGAAGGCTACGTCAACGCCGAGGACGATGGTTTAGGCTTCAGTCTTAGCCAAAGCAATGCACAAGCAGGCTTTCTATTAAAGGTACCGAGCGGCACTCAGTCGCTGGCCTTAAGTCTGCTGCAACAAGGTTCTAAGGAGTGGCTGTTCAGTGCGAGCTATGTCGCGGCTGATGCTTTTATACAAAGCGGCTGGGGGCCACTACTAACCTTGTCGGGCAACCAAATGGTGCCTCCGCGTAGCGGCGAGTTGCAAGTACCCACACCGTGGCAAGGTAAGTGGTCTCTCTGGCGACACGGTAGCGCCTCGCCTGTCATTGACATCACACTGACAGCGCCGGGCATGCGGTTGGATACGGCCAGTTTAGGCGGAAGCAGCACCGAATGGGCGACGAATCTACCGGCCCCTTTCAGCCGTTCTGAGTGTGCATACCGGCTCGATATCGGCCGCGACGGCGCTTACCATTGCTCGGCCAACCTGCCGCTCTTACCCGGCAGTTTTATCACACAGCAGCTGGACAGCTGGCCACCGACCACACCCCCAACGCCCACGCCCACGCCCACGCCGCCTGCAGAGGCAATGCAGCAGCATGCCGACAATCAGGTGAGTGGCTTAGCACCATTTCGGCAGCTGGGCTTTCTCACGCTATTGGTACCGCCTGCGGCTGACACTCGAGCCCCCGCACTACTGCGATTATTAGCGCTGGCCAACACCTCGACCTTTTATCAACAGCTGCTCAGTACCGCAGATGAACAGTCACTGGAACCCTTACAACAATTAGCCAATGCCTTTTTCACCAACCAGGTGCCTTGGGAAGGCCAGTTCGTCGCAGACCTAGACACCTTGCCAACGCCTTTCACACGACTGGCCAGCCCTGAAGCCGATGCAGTACTGGCGCAACCACTGAGCAATAGCGATGCGCTGATCGCCGCCTTGACCCAGCTGTTCGGCATGCCGCCAGACGATGTGCTCAGCCTGCCCGACTTCGCCATACAGTGGCAGCGCTTGGCCAACAGTTATCTGAGCCTGCTGGTACTGGACTACAGCCAGTCCCCCGCACTCAATGACCTGCTACGCGGTTTGCGTGTATTGGCACTGGTGCAAGGCTTAACCACAGCACCGCAGGCCTTGCTTACTGGTACGCAGATTAGCGCGGCCCAACACGCGCAAGCCGAGCTGCCCACGCCTGTGTTTCCACTCCCCCAAGGCCAAACAATGCAAGCCCCACCAGGATTGCTGCTGGGGGCAGGGCAACTGTACCAATTCGCCGAACGCGTCTGCGGCTATGCCTTGGGCTCCATTGCCGAAGCGATCAACCTGTTGCCGGGGGAGCAGCTCGGTAAACGCGTCAGCCGCCAAACCAGCCTGAGCGAGCGGCAGCACGACGCCACGCAAGTGCACACCGAACAACAGCAGCACAGCACTACGCAGCAGCAGCTCTTGGATCAGCCGCAACTGGTCACCCGCACTCAATTTAATGACCTGGCTGAGCAATACGGTGCTGATGGGCTCAGCGTAACCGTCAACGGTAACTATCTGGTCGCTCCCGGCACACTCGATGGCGCTGATTTTCAACCGGTACAGCAGGCGCGTACTGAGGTTCAGCAGCTGTTCGAGCGCGCGCTCAGCCAAACCCAACACACGCTGCGCACGCGGCGCGAACTGCTGTTGCGCAGCGCGTGGAAAAGTAGCAGCTGGCAGCGACTAAATAATCTAGGCGAGCAGGCCCGACGGGGCTTTTATCATTGGCTTGTAGAACAGCGTGACGCGCGCTTGCGCGATCTTGGGCCACGCCTGCTGTTCCACTGGACACTAGATAACCCAGGCCAAGTATTGCTCACGGCCCTCAACGCCCAGTACGGGCAGCGCCAAACCATCCCTGTACCGCCCTGGGTGACAACAGATACTGTGCCGGGCGTGAGCAGCCCCGCCGAGCTCAACCAGCAGAACTACCTGGCGCTGGCGCAGCGCTACAATTTGCAGCGCCTACTCACCGCCCCGCAGAAAACCCTGCGCATCAGCCAAGACTTGAGCAGCACACCACCGAAGACCTGCGGCACCTTAACTATTCCACCGGGCTATCAGTCCAACAGCCTGCAGTTTGCCGCCGCCAGCGGTAGCAGTGGCAGCCTATTGATTGCCGGCAAGGCGCTGACGCTGGACACACCTCAGCCGGTCGAGCTAATCGGTTTGAGTGGCGAGGTTCCCTTCACCCTGGTCACAGCCAGCGACGCGCTAGCCATCAGCCTGCAACTCACCTGCAGCGCGCAGCATTACGCGGTACAACGGGCGGACTGGCAAACGCAGGCCTATAACCAACTACTCGAAGCCTACCAAGAGGCGCTGGTCGAACTGGCCACCACCTTGCAACGCTTCTGCGCCGAGCAACCCGGCGGCGTTGCTGGCTGCCTGGTTAACCGGCTACAAGGCACGATTCTGCAGGCAGTACAGAGCCATTACCCGAACAGCCACGACCTGAACCTGCGCCGCGCGCAACAACTGCAGCCTTGGCTGTGCCGCGCCCTGCCGTGGCAGCAGGCCATATTGGCTTACGCCAGCGCTACACAACCGGCGGACTGGCTGCCATTGCACAGCGAGCTGAATCGTCCGCAGGCCAGTATTGCGCTGCTGCAGGCGGCGCAATTGCGCATGACCTTAGCGCTCGACAACGCCAGCGCCGCACGGTTGTTCTACCTACTGCGCAGCGGCGGCCGGCTATGGCTGGGCGACGACACGCAGGTGCCGGTGTTTGCCGAGGACGCTGCCCTCTACAACCTCTGGCAAGACCTGCACACGCAGCTACCGGCGCAAGATCAATGCTGGCGCTTCAACGTGGAAACCTGTCATCGCTATCTCGCCGAACAGTTGGAGCTGCAATCATCATGCTCAGCACCTTAACGCCCGGCCCCGCCTCGTGGGTGCCACCCAGCACGCTGCCGGTCGGCAGCGTGATCAGTTATGCCGCGCCAACGGGCTTAGACCAGCCCACCAATGCCACTTATCCGCCACCCGCACTGGCGGCGTACGCACTGCACCTGGCCCGACTCGGCTGGCTGCTCTGCGACGGCAGGCGTGTTGCGGTGGCGCGTTACCCACGACTATTTCGCGCAATTGGTTACCTCTACGGCCAGGCGCTGGACCAACAAGGGCAGGTGCAAGCCGGCTTCTTTTTGCTACCGGACTACCGTGGCCGAGTGCTACGTGGTGTTAACGGCGCAGCCACCGACCCCATTGGCCCGAACGGTGACGCACAACAGCGTGACCCCGATGCTGACAAGCGCTCCGCGCAAGAAGCCGGTGGCTGGGCAGGCAACGCGGTAGGTTCAGTGCAATACGACGCCCTGCAAACGCACGTACACAGCTACCAAAAGGCCGGTTCAGCGTTGCAAGTTGCCCAGCAAGGCGGTCAAGGCTCAAGCCAAAACCAGACGCAGGACAGTTCAGCGCCACAGAGCCCCACCGGCGAGCCCGCACTTGTGCGTCTAAGCGAGGAAAGTCGCGGCAAAAATCAATACGTGCACTTTCTCATCCGCGCAATTTAAGCGTCGTCACTGCCCGCACTCAGCCTGCCACTCGCCGTCTATAACGCCTCCCGCACTTAAGCCGTACATTCCTGGTGCTCACCGCCCTCTACCGAAGGCCCCTCATTACGCCCTCGCCAAACACGACACCCACTAATAAGGGCGCACTACACCGCCGAATAGCATCTTGCGGCAGAAGTGCGCCCTACAAAGCCTTCTACAACTCAATAAAGGCCGCTAAAACATCGCAATCGGGTAAGCCGAGTTAACCACCCACTGACCGCCAATGAGATTCAAGTAACCACCCACCGTAAAAATCTGCCCGCCTGCACCCGTGCAATAGCCTGGCGCGTCTACGCGGGGTGCTGAAGGACCGCTAAACGGATTATTCGGCCCTGCAGGGGCAGCGCTATACGGGTGCATATAGGCATAGCGAATCGACGCCACTACCTCCCGCTGGCTACAGCTGTCCGGGTAGAAGGTCGAAGGACTTGCTTTAAGCACCCAAGCATTAGTGGCCACATTGAATACCCGCACGCCATTGCCAACATAACGATACGGCGCGGGATGATTGTTGCCCGGCGGCACGATAAAACGCTGCCCCGCGGTAATTTGCGCAGCGACTGGCGAGCCTGGTCGTGTGCCCAACAGTGCATCGTGGCCATTTGGCCGGGAGTGGTAGCCAACGGCATTGCCGACAGGATTGATCTCGCCACAAAAGATGTGTCGTTGATTCAGTTGTGGGTTGATCCGGCTGTTGGCTATCGGCGCATTGCCGACTTGGATCGGCACAGGGTTAACCCCAGGCGCACCGGCGGAGCAATTAATTTGCGCCACAGCTGACACGCTGAACATTACTGCGGCCACGCCGAGGGGGAAGGTAGGAAACATGTGCATGGTTAGACTCCTTTCTGATGTAAGGGACGGCTGTCCCTTTCTCCAGACGGAGTAGCGCAAGCTTTGTGAATGCCCCGGCAAAGCGCCAAACGCCAAACGTATGGTTCACCAGCAACATGCGATATGCGTGCATTGCCTAGGGGCTCCGGCCCCTTAAGCGTAAAAACGCTACACAAGAATCAAACGGTCAAAACCGTGCAGGGCGGCTTAGCGCCTACCCTGCACACTATCTCTACATTTGCGGATAAGCGGTGTTCACAATCCAGTTGCCGTCAATCAAATTGAGATAACCCTGCACCTGCAATAGAGAACCGTCGCTACCGGTGCAGTAAAGCGGCGAGCCCGCATTGGGCGCAGAGGGCCCATGAAACGGCGCGCTAGCGACTTGCGAGTCTTGGCTGTAGGCATAACCGATCGAGGCCACCACCTGCGCCTGGGTGCAATGATCAGGAAAAAACGTCGAGACATCCGGCTGTTTGTCAACCCAAGGGCCGTCCACCTGACGCACCTGAATGCCTACGCCTTGATACACATCAGGATAGTCAGTGGATTGCGTAACGGCTCCGGTCACTCGCGCAGCGAGCACCGCCGGAGCCAATATTGGGTCATGACCATCAGGCCGTGAGTGATACCCCATTGCGGTGTCGTCGTCCCTCAGCCCTCCACAAAATACGTGACGCTGGTTGATGTAGGGGTTGAGATTAGTGTTAGCGGCACCGGGGTTGAGCAGCACATTGGCCACAGCGGCAGAACCACCGACACAGTCGATCTGCGCAAACGCAGACACACTGAACAGCAGCGCCAGCAGACCGGCAGGGAATAGCTTGAGCTTGCGATTGTTCATGATGAGCATCCTTTCTGGTAAGCGGGGATTAGCCCCCGCAGGCCAGACGGCACTCATCACCTTCCTGTGAAGTGCATGGCGTTTTTCACAAGCGCCGCTCTACCTCGTCAATGCAGCAAGCCACGGCAGTTCAGCTGCGGCTGCAATCGGAACAAAAGGAGATTGACCATGACCGTATTCAACGTGAACTTCGCTGTCGACGATATGGAAGGTAAGACTGTATTGGTCTTCCTCAAGCCTCAGCGGCCACAGCGGGATTACCAAATTCATGCATGGCAGGTATTAACGGGTTCGGCCGGTGCAACCGAGTCGTTCGACTATCAAGCAGTGATTGAAACCGATGTCACCACGCTCGGGGACAAACCCGGCAATACCATTGTCTCGGGGCGCCGCGGTATTTCTCCGGGGGAGTTAATCCAGGCAGTTAGCCCAAGCGGCTTGTCGCCGTTTCTCGAAGCTGCGCCAACCTCACTGGCGCAGGACAAACTAACCCCGCAGCAATGCGGGGTGATCAACAAGACCAATCCGTTCATCCAGCTCGACAGCAATTGGTATGTTAATGGCCGGCCCGTAGTCACCATGCCCAAGGTGGATGCACGCATGACGGTCAGCTTCGAGTACCTGCCTCACTTCTACTTCATGGTCGCAACACCGCCCATGGTCGGAGAGACCTACATCGTGCAGAACTTCTCTGACATGACGCAGTACATCGCGCCCATCACCGCCACCGAAGTGGATGTCACCCTGACCCGCAACAACGGCCTGTGGAACTTCGACTTCCTCGCCAGCTAAACCCAAGCACGCGACGGCACTGACACTGCCGTCGCGTGTGCTGATTATTCCTCGCATTAATAGCCGCTCGCGCGAGCGCCGCAGACCAGCCCCTTCATGTTTACCCCCGCCGCTGAACTCAAGTAATGCACCGCAACAGTGGCGCTTAACGCCCCTAGAGAACGCGCAAGGCGTCACCTTTAAGGTTGCAGGGCTTATATGCAGAAGACACCGCGCACCCTGGCGGCGTGTTTAATCAACCGCCCATACTGGAGCCGTGACACCACGCTCAGTTCAAGGCACGCAGCAAGAGCACTGCAGGAGAAACGCGTAGGATCTACACCTCCGAAAACAAGGAAGTTTCACCATGAGCGGAAAACCGGCGGCTCGCCAAACTGACCCCACCTCTTGCCCATTACCTGGCCATGGCACCAACCCCATCGCCAAGGGCTCACCCAACGTCCTCTTTGACAACTTACCAGCCGCGCGGCTGACCGATACGTCGGTGTGTGGCAGCCCCATCGTGGGTGCAGTTGTTAACACAGTGCTGATCAATGGCCTGCCAGCGGCGACATTGGGCAGTACCGGGGGGCATGGCAGTGTGATCGTTGGCGGCTCAGGTAGCGTGATCATCGGTAACTCCGCAGTCGCGGCACCCTTTACCGCGCCAACCTCATTAGCGCTGCCAGCCGCCGCAGCTCCAGCGGCCACTGTTACTACGCCAAACCGGCAACCGCCGGCTACGGCCCTCGCGGCGCAACCCGCACAGCCAGTCGCAGCTCTGGCTCAGTCAGCGCCAGCGATTGATCGAGTAGCTGTGGCCGAGAAGATCCTGGACGACTTCGAATGCTCGGTGACCAAAGGCCGCGTGTTCAATGATCGCGGCTACCCGATGGGAAGTCCGGGAGACCCATTCGAAAAGCAGCAGATCATTGATCAGCTTCGACTACGAGTCGCACGCGCGCACGGAAGGCCGACCAACAGCCAGATGCGCCTCCCGGTCTACCCGGATCAAGATCGAACATCTTTATGTGGCCCTGCTGTCTTCTTCTATGCATTGCTGATGGACAGGCCAGACTTATATGCCCAGTCCATCATCGATCTCTGGGAAACGGGAAAAACGACCATTGGCCGCCTACACATCAAGCCCAGTCATGCCTGCTGCAACCCTAAGAACTTTAGCAATAAGGCACCGGGCGACCGCATCCCCCCGATAGATTGGATCTCCCTGGCAAGTCTGCGAGATAGCGAGAACGGGTTATTGAACTACGACTCGCCGGACGATCAGGCCGCTGGGATCACCTTTCCTGGTGCGATTGAATCGTGGTTCGTGAAAGCTGGAGCATCAGTTGTATTCCACAACATCCAGCTTGGCAGCGTCAGCCTGGATCGCTTGCTTGAACTGCTTGGTTTTGTAGCCGCCACACACCACGTTGTGTCGCTCGTAAATGCGGTCATGGTTGATGGTGGGGTGGGGGTCGGCAAAAACCACTGGATTGTGTGGGAGGGTACTCCCGAAACATCAAATGGCGTCATCACACCCGCCACATCGCTGGAAGAGAACATTACCCGCTCCAACTTTTTCTCTTGGGGAATGGTTGGGAATTTGGTAACCCGTGGCTATCGGCTAGACCAGTTGCTCAACAAGATCTTTGGTGGGCAGGTATTCACCCGAATTCCATAACGCAGAAGGAAATGCACATGAGATTTAGATCAGTCGCCATTAGCGGATTGGTGATGATGTTGTCCGGCTGTGAAGCTGTAATGTTTGGCAGTGTCCTTGCCGGCTGCGCTACCAGACCAGAACTCAAATTAATGCCTACGGAGCTTCCAATCGCCAAAGTGGGGACGCCATATAGCGTTAGGGTTGATGTGGTCGACGCAAGCACTCCTGTCAGCAAACTGCTAGTGGCTCCTGCCCACCCCCTGCCTGAAGGCTTAGTGTTGAGCCATGAAACAAGAGAACAGAATGGCGTCATCCATGGGACGCCGACTAAGACCGGCACCTATGACGTGCTGGTATACGGAAACACCTTCGGCACCCAATGCACGGGCCAAGATGTGGAGCGGCTTTATAAACTCGAAGTCAGGCAATAGCGGTAGGCCTCAAAAGTGAGGCTGCAGGTTGAGCTGATAGCCAGTAGGTTGAACAAGCTCGTTAATCGGCGCCAAGCCGGATCCCAGCTCACCGGCTAGCGCCCACCGAACCGCACGCCCAATAGCCATCCGCCCGTTTGAACAGCAAATTCTCTGAACCTTTTCTACCCTCGGCCGGTCGGCTTAATGACAGGTCGCGCCTTCCCTGCGACGCCAGTAGAGAATGCGTGACATGCCGAACCGTGCTCCCAGCAACGACACGTCTCTGGTAAACCTCGAACACCTTCGCCAACGCTATCACCGCGTACGCCACGTCACCGAACGCCTGTGCGAGCCGCTGGAGCGTGAGGACTATGTGATCCAGAGCATGCCGGACGTCAGCCCGCCGAAGTGGCACCTGGCGCACGTGACCTGGTTCTTCGAGGCCTTCATCCTGCAGCCTTTCCTGCGCGGCTACCGCCCGCTGGATGCGCGTTACGACCACCTGTTCAACTCCTATTACCAAACCCACGGCACGCCCTTCGAGCGTTCGCGCCGGGGTTTGCTGTCGCGGCCGACCGTGGCCGAGGTGTACGCCTATCGCAGCTATGTCGACCTGGCCATGGAGCAATTGCTCAGCCACCTAGACAGCGATATCGCCAGCGAAGTGCTGCCGCGTGTTGAGCTGGGCTTGGAGCATGAGCAGCAGCACCAGGAACTGCTGCTGATGGACATCAAACACATCCTCGCGCAAAACCCGCTGCGCCCGGCCTATCGCCAGGACCTCAAGCCCGGCGACAGCAAGGCGGCCCCTTTGCATTGGCAAACCTATCCCGCCGGTTTGCGCCATGTCGGTCATGCCGGCGAGGACTTTGCCTTCGACTGCGAGCGGCCGCGGCATCGGGTTTTCATCGACGAATTCCAGCTGGCCAGCCGGCCAGTGACCAATGCCGAATACCTCGACTTTATCGATGACGGCGGCTATCGCAGCAGCGCCTTGTGGCTGGCTGATGGCTGGGACCATATACGCCGCGCCAACTGGCAAGCGCCGCTGTACTGGGAACGGGATGGCGACGACTGGCTGGAGCTGACCCTGGGCGGCCCGCGCGAGCTGGACCACGAGGCGCCGGTGTGCCACCTCAGTTATTTCGAGGCCGATGCCTTTGCCACCTGGGCGCAAGCACGGCTGCCCCGCGAAGAAGAATGGGAAGTCGCCGCCCAGGACCAATCGCCCTGGGGCAACTTCGTCGAGAACGACCACCTGCACCCGGTGGCCTCCAGCGGCGGCGAAGGCCTGCAGCAGCTCTACGGCGATGTATGGGAGTGGACCGCCAGCGCCTTTCGCCCCTACCCGCGCTTCCAACCACTGACCGGCAGCCTTGGTGAATACAACGGCAAATTTATGTCCGGACAGATGGTGCTGCGCGGCGGCAGCTGCGTAACCCCCGAAGACCACATACGCCCGACCTATCGCAACTTCTTCTACCCCACCATGCGCTGGCAGTTCTCCGGCCTGCGCCTGGCCAAGGAGCTCTGACCATGGCATTGGCAAACCGCGTTCAGCAACAGGCCCTAGACCCCGAACAAGCAGCACTGCGTGAAGAGGCCCTGGCGGGCTTCGCCGCCAATCCCAAAAGCATATCGCCCAAGTTCTTTTACGATCACCCAGGCTCGCAGCTGTTCGAGCTGATCTGCCGGCAACCCGAGTACTACCCCACCCGCACCGAAGAAACCATCCTGCGCCTGGCCGCGCATGACATTGCCGCGCTGGCCGGGCGTAACGCCAGCCTGGTGGAACTGGGCAGCGGCGCCAGCCGCAAGGTTCGCCTGCTGCTCGAAGCCCTGCGCCCAGCGCGCTACCTGGGCGTGGACATCTCCCGCGAGTTCCTCCACGCCAGCACCCGCCGCCTGGCAACCGACTACCGCTGGCTGGACGTACACGCCCTGTGCGCCGACTTCAGCCAACCGATGAAGCTCCCCGCCGAGGCGCTGGGCGAGCGCCCGCTGGCCTTCTTCCCCGGCTCCAGCATCGGCAACTTCGATCCCCAGCAGGCCCGCGCCTTTCTGCGTAACCTGCATCAAGCCTTACCGAGCGGCAGCGGCCTGCTGATCGGCGTAGATCTGGTCAAGCCGCGTGAGGTACTCGAACGGGCCTACAACGACGAGGCCGGGGTAACCGCCCTGTTCAACCTCAACCTGCTGGAGCGCATCCGCCGCGAACTGGACAGCGACATCGATTCGCGCCGCTTCCAGCACCGGGCCTTCTATAACGAGGCCGAATCGCGCATCGAGATGCACCTGGTCAGCCCGCAAG
The DNA here is from genome assembly GCF_963970805.1 of Pseudomonas sp. EA_35y_Pfl2_R5. Lineage (NCBI taxonomy): Bacteria > Pseudomonadati > Pseudomonadota > Gammaproteobacteria > Pseudomonadales > Pseudomonadaceae > Pseudomonas > Pseudomonas sp. EA_35y_Pfl2_R5. The sequence goes on from NZ_CAXAOW010000008.1 coordinate 111,919, forward strand.
CGCAGCAGGTGCGCATCGAGGACCACGTGTTCGACTTCGCTGCCGGCGAAACCCTGCACACGGAAAACTCCTACAAATACACCCCGGCCAGCTTTCGTCAGCTGGCCGCCGACTGCGGCTTTGCCTCGGTGGCGATGTGGCGCGACCCGGCGGAGCTGTTTAGCGTGCACTTCCTGCGCAGCGAGTAACCGCCCGGCCGCCACCGGGCAGACGCTCGGTGGCGGCCTAAGCCCAATCGCCCACCGTATCGGCGCATGCCGTGAGCCGTGAGCCGTGAGCCGAATAAGCTCGCTAATCGGCTCACGGATCAACCAGCCCATCCATGCGCGTTGCTCTGCCCTTCCGCCGTGCACAAACAGCCTAAGCCCCCGCCCCGCCGCACAGCCGCTGCGAGCCGCCATTCTCAGCGCACATCGCGCTAAGCCAGGCATGCCAAGCGATCAATTGTTGGACATTAGTCGCTAGCCCCTTGAGCCTTTGAAAGCAATTGGCCATTATCCGGAGCAGTGTCATGCATCTGGAGTTCCGACACGCCTGCTCGCCCAGCTTACGGGCGCCACTCAAGCGGCATTGCTCAAGGAAGAAGGCATGGACCCCAGCGTTATCCTGCGGCCACTTATCGATGCGCTGGCCTGGCTGATTCCCGCCCTGCTGCTGATAACCCTGCTCAAATCGCCCTGGGCCAAGGGCCATATTGGCGAACTGCTGGTGCGCTTATTCGCCCATTGGCAGTTGGACCAACACAGCTACCGCCGCCTGCACAACGTCACCCTCAACACGCCCGACGGCACCACGCAGATCGACCATATCTTCCTCTCGCCCTACGGCATCTTTGTGCTGGAAACGAAGAATATGAGCGGCTGGATTTTCGGCAGCGAAAACCAAGCGCAGTGGACGCAGAAATTCCCCAAGCACAGCTTCAAATTCCAGAACCCGCTGCGGCAGAACTACAAACACCTTAAAGCCCTGGAAGCCACCCTGGGCGTAAACCCCGAGCACCTGCACTCGGTCATAACCTTTGTCGGCGGCAGCAGCTTTAAAACCGCAGTGCCGGCCAACGTCACCCAGGGCATCGGCTTTGTCCGCTATATCCAGTCATTCCAGCAGCCGGTGTTTAGCACAGCTGAAGTCGACGCCATGCTGCACGCCCTGCAAACCGGCCGCCGCGCGCCAACCCTCGCCACTCAGAGCGAGCATGTGCAAAACCTTAAACGTAGAAGTGATCCGACAGCTGAGCGGCAGTGCCCGAAATGTGGCAGTGCGCTGGTTATTCGTACTGCGAGATCAGGGGCGAAAGCGGGGCACCAATTTTGGGGATGCTCGGGGTTTCCTAAGTGCCGGAAGATGCAGCACCTTTAACATGCGGCCAGGGGATAATGTAAAAACCTGCCTCATCTTACTCATCGTCAGCCCAGAACCCGGCATATAAAATTAAAACTTCCAACAGGTCTAGAACAGCCCATGCAACAAAAACAAATAATCCTAGACGCCATCCAAAAACTCACAGAAGACGACTTTAGTAAAAATATACTAATACCTCTACTAGAAAAAATTGGATATACGAACTTAGAATTCAATGGGGGTTCTTACGAGCAAGGGAAAGATATTATTGCTCACCTGCCAGCTGCTTTAGGAAAAGATGAAATCCACGTATTTCAGTCAAAGAAATTTAAGTCGAAGAGGAGCACAGCAAGCCGAATCAGCTTTTCTGAGTACACATACCAACTTAGCCAATGCATTATGAAACCCATTGCCTTGTCAGACGGCAGTAAACGGCGGCCAAATAAAGTTTATTTTGTCACTCCTTACAAGATAGATAGCAGGCATCTTGAAGAACAATTCGAAATTCTTTCCCTCCCAAACATAGAGGTTCTCGACGGAGAATTTCTTACGGACAACATACTAAAACATTGGCCATCTTTTACTAACGACATCATCCCTGACGCAGAGATAGCTATAGCACCGGCCCCTGAAGAAATATTTAACATAGAATTAAACAATGCATTACACATTGCAGAACAAAGAAAATACACAGAATATTATAACGACTTGAATTTCTTCGTTGGAGAGGTAGATAGCAGCCTAGTATTTGGCGGAACAGTTGATTATCGAATGGAAAAAGCCTTGCCATACTCGAAAGCCGAGTGGGACGAACTTAAAAAACTTGATTCATCTCTAAAAGATCACGGAGACCTTGGTGTAATTGCCAGTTCAATAGCAGATATTGAAGAAAAATATCAATCCGATCTAAACGCACACATAAGTGTAGCCAACACCAAACTAATTAAGCGATCAGAAGATTTACGAACCAACATAGCAAGCGGAAAACAAAAAGTTACCTCCACACTTTCTGAAGCGCTTGCTCATTACTCCAAAATAAAAGAAACGTCAGAAAACGGCAGCCAATTTTCAGAAGTAACTCAAACGCTATCTTCGCTAGAAGAATTTCAGGACCAGATAAGTAACGATACAGAGATAGCATGTCCACCTCGAAATGGAATGCCAAAGACTCCATACACAACATTACGATTTCTTTACGACACTAGAAATGAAGTTTACAGATCAAAAAAAGAGCTACTACTCATTCTTAATGAGATAATTCCACAGCCTGTTATTGATGCTGCCATTGATCAAGCCTATTTTGCGGAGAAAATAAACTCTAAAATACGATACGCAGAAGAGCACATTCAAAAACTGAACGAACGATCCCTAACAAGCGGCGAAACAAAATCAATTCTCGACGAAATAAATTCCCTCCTTCGTACAATTGATGTAGCAACCAAACAAAACAATAGCGTTGCCAAGTTCAGCATCGTCAAGGGATCAGCAAATAAGAATATTCTAGATATCTCCGCACACTCGCTTTTTGACTCAGGTTGCAACATAGCAATATATGGCGAAGCGGGCGCCGGAAAAACAACCACTCTCCACATGTATGCAGAAAAGCTATATCAAAACCAACAAACCGGGCAAATAGCACTATTCTTACCCCTGAACAGAATAACTAAAAAAATTGGCGAATTAGACCAGAACACAAAGGTACTTCTCATTACTGAAGAAAAACCTTTCGAGTCACTATTAAATGCATTCCTTATTTACAAAAACGTCTCAGCCTCTACAGAAAATCGCCGAGCATTAATGCTTGCACTACAAAATTCGAAAAAATGCATCGTAATAGTCGATGCTCTAGACGAAGCAAGCACACATGCACCATGGGTGATACAAGCCTTATCTGAACTGCCAAAAAATGTAACTCACGCCCAAGTTATTACCTCATCAAGAAACTGCGTTAAGTACATCAGGGAAATTGAATTCTTAGGCATAACCCTATTACCATTCACAAAAAAACAACTAGAAAAGTTCATTACTGGATGGATTGGAGACAGTGAGCAGGCAGGTACTCTCTTAGAAATAATAGAGCGTAAAAAGTTATATGACGTTGCAAAGAACCCACTTCTAGCGACTATTATTTGTAGCCTTCACACCAGCAACGTGCCTATACCTGAAAACGAACCAGAATTATACTGGAGAAAAATTGAGCTTCTTTGCGGACTGTACGACCACCACAAAGGCATTTGCCGCACAAAAAACGAAAAAAGTTTTCTAGAGTCGTGCTGTATAAAACTGGGTTACCGCTTCCATAGAAACGAGATAAGAGAAACTTCCATATCGGAGATAAGTAAGTTCCTTATCTCCGATTTCGAAAACAGGTATCCTCCTGCCAAGATCACAAGCGCGATTGAAGACCTCATATTTTCTTGCAATATCCTAATAAAGCAACCAGGCGGTGAAAATTACGGATTTGAACATCTTCGATATCAAGAACTTTTAGCAGCAAAAGAAATTGAGAGAAACAGAAGCATTGACATAACCGGAGTAATCGGAAAAGAGTGGTGGAAAGGCCCACTTTATCTGTACGCATTCAATCATGACATTCAGTTTTTGATTGACGAAATATACGATAAGAAAGGCAATATTTCACAATACAAAGAAACACTAATGTTAATGATTGAGGCACGCCCAATTAAACAACGCGATAATTTAATTAAACTAGTTGGCAAACTAGCAAAACAAGATTCTTTTGACGGGCTTGGCCGCACATCAAACTATGATTACGGCTATGACGAGGACCGCGCAGAGGAGGACTTTTACTAGGCGGAATAGGGGACAGACCACAGTTCACCGAGAATCAATCGTAGCTGCTCATACCTGCTCTACTAATTGAAGTCTGATAGGTCCCAAAAAGGGACCTATCGTTCCCTTTTTGGGACTGATTACGCGACAACCTTACCCTCCCACAACCGCCGTAAACCCCAGCGGCCGCACAGCCACTCACTGCGCCCGACTTATCCGCCATACCGTATTAGCCAAATCATCCGCAACAATCAGCGCGCCGCGCGGGTCGACGGTTACGCCTACAGGGCGGCCACGGGTTTTGCCGGCTTCGGTGCGAAAGCCGGTGGCGAAATCAACCGGTGGCCCTGAGGGTTTGCCGTCGCGAAACGGCACAAAGATCACTTTGTAGCCGACCGGCGTTTTGCGGTTCCAGCTGCCGTGTTCACCGATAAATACGCCTTCGCTAAAGTTGTCGCCCATGGCGGGGATGGAGAAATCCAGGCCGAGGGCGGCGACGTGGGAGCCCAGGGCGTAGTCCGGGGTGATGGCGCTGGCGACCTTTTCCGGCTTTTGCGGGCGCACGCGCGAATCAACGTTTTGCCCCCAGTAGCTGTAGGGCCAGCCGTAGAAGCCACCTTCGCGTACCGAGGTGAGGTAGTCCGGCACCAGGTCTGCGCCCAGCTCGTCGCGCTCGTTGACCACTGTCCACAACTGCCCGGTGTCTGGCTGAATCGCTAACGCCGTGGGGTTGCGCAGGCCGGTTGCATAGGGTTTGTAGGCGCCTGTTTCGGCATTGATCTGCCAGATCATGGCGCGGTCGACTTCGGCTTCCATGCCGCGCTCGGTGATATTGCTGTTGGAGCCGATGCCGACATACAGAAAGCGCCCGTCGGGGCTGATGGTCAGCGCCTTGGTCCAGTGGTGGTTGATCTCGGACGGCAGGTCGGTGACTTTGGTTGGCGGGCCGCTGGCCTTGGTCTGGCCGTCCTGATAATCGAAACGCACCAATGCATCCTGATTGGCGACGTACAGATTGCCCTCGTAAAAGGCCAGGCCGTACGGCGCGTTGAGGTTGTCGGCGAACACCTGCTGCAGCTCATAACGGCCGTCGCCATCGGCGTCGCGCAACAGGGTCAGGCGATCGCCGCCTTTGACCGGGGTGTTGCCCTTGGCTTTGATATAGCCGGCGATCACATCTTTGGGCTTGAGCTTCGCGGCATTGCCGCCTCGGCCTTCCGCCACCAGGATGTCGCCGTTAGGCAGAACGAGGGTTTGCCGGGGGATTTTCAGGTCGGTGGCGATGGCCGTGACGCTGAAGTTTGCCGGCACGCTTGGCACCTGATCACCCCACTTCTGCGGTTCGGCGATCTTCATGCTAGGTAGCAGGCCACGCTGCGGTTCGGGCAGTTTCGGCTCGGCTCCGTAGTGTTGCGCGGTGTTCTGCTGCTCGCTATCACATGCGCTGAGGAACAACGCCAGCGTCAGCGTTAAGGCTGTGCGGGTGCGGTTCATGCGGCATCTCCTGTACGCAGGTTGCTGAGGCCGATCCAGGTCGCCACGCAGGCCAGCAACGTGACGATCACCGATAGCACCAGGCCGGCCGGCATGGTGGCCCAGGCGTCTTTGGCATGCTCAAGGGCATTGATAAACCCCAGTATCCAAGTCGCCAGCAGCAGCAAAAAGTACACCAGCGGCCGCCCGGAACGAGGCCGCGCGCGCAGCAGATTGACGAAGGCGAACAGCAGCGCGAAACCGCAAAACACCAGCGCACCGGCTATTAGCCAGGAGGAGAAGTTGCTCCACTGGATCTGATAGCTGCGGAAGTAGGCGATATCACTCAGCAGGGCGCCGAGAAACAGCGGAACGGTCCCGGCCAGCAGGGTGGCGTGCAGCGGGCCTGGCCTGCTTCGGTAGGTAGGGTGCGTGGTTGCATTCACGGTCGGTCCTCATCGCTGGGCGTACCTGGCCGGTGATTGCTGCGGGCGGCAGACCCGCCAGGCTCGCGTTGGCTGTGTATAAAAGGTGAGCGCAGCACGGCCGGATAGTTCAGGTTTACGGGCAAACGGTACGCGCGCTGACAGGTCAATTGCGCGGGTATGTAACGCGCAGCGCCAGCGCCGCCGCACTGCGCAACCCTCGTGCTTATCGCGTTGGCGCTTGCCCAACCCGCGCGGTTGAGCAGCACTGGCACCTGCATTTCAGCCTAGGTGTGGATAAAGCTGCTGACGGCATCCGCGCTGATGTGCGGCGATTCGATGGCGTGAATAAGGCCGGACAAGATGGCCTGCTCCGGGTCGACAATACGGGGCGCGGCGGTCAGGTACTTTTCCGTTTCCAGTAGTTCGCTGGCATGCGCCGTTCGCTCGGCGACGATGCGCGCGTAGAGCTGCAAGTCGTAATCCAGGCTCATGGCGTATTCCGACATGCGCGAATGATCGACTGCGCCCTGCAAGTGCCAGTGGAAGGGATGGAAGAGAAATTTGCTGTGCGGGCAGGCCGTTCGTTGCTCGCCGGCCAGGAACACGATATTGCCCATGGATTCGACCGTACCTAAATTGTGCGTGTGCACCGGGATCGGTAAGGCCATCAGGTAGTTGTACATGGTGAAGCCATAACTGCACTCGCCGCCCATAGTCGCGATATTCAGGACCAAGCCTGTCGCCTCGCGCTGAACAGCCACCGAGGCTTTTTCTATCAGCTGGCTGCAGGTGGACGCATTGATCGGGCCAGTGAAGGTGATGACGTGTAAGGACATAAGGCACCTCGGCAAACACTCAAGGTGGGCGCGACCCGCCATGACGTTAACAGCGTTACCACCGTCCTTGGGCATAGCTTTTAGTGGCCGGGCTTAGCCTAAGTAGCTTTGAATTACTTAATAGCCAATTATTTAATAAGTAATGATGGCGAGGCTGCCGACGGTAAATGAAGTAGTAACCCATTAAAGCACCACTTTTACCGTCACAGCCTCTCACAACATCACTCTACGTCCAGACGTTGGAAGCATGGCCAGCTCGCTACAACTAACCGGCTTTCTCACAGATTGCCGGCATGTGCGGCGCGCTGGCTTTACCTTCAGCATATTCGGCGCCCTCTTTATGTTCGCAACAGCCCTGAACATAAACACGGGGATCGCTAGCAGCTGTTTTCCGGTTCGTCATCAACATCGCTTCAGGTTGTATCTCTACAACACTGACGTGTTGTATTTCGCCTCGGTTGAACTCAGGTGCCGCACGCATTGGGGCTTCCTCATTCTGGATTTAAGCGCGTCGGTAATGCTGCAGAAATGGGGCTTAAGTCTGGCGTCCGCCACCCTGATTCTGCTGCCCGCCTTTGCGCCCTGACTCCGGGGCTTTTTGCCGGTCATTGGCAACGTTACCACCTGATGATTGGCCGCCTTTTTTGCCCGCTTCAGAGGCTTTCTGGCGATCGTTGGCGAAGTTACCTGGGTTGTTATTACCTTTAGTCATGACAGTTCTCCTGTATGTGTATAACTACCGTTTCGCTAGTTTTCCCATGCTTATTGCACTGGGTATTTATTCCGATAACGGCAACCAGGGAAACGTTTGAAGAATTTTTTCAACGGCCGATGAACGGTTACATAGCAATATGAGATTGTACAAACCAAGACTATTTAACGCCGCTTCGTATAACTGCCTAATTGCCAGTTAAATGCCAGTAAGTTGATGGCACATAAACCGCTTCGCTTAATGTCGCTTTATACCCAGGCCGCTTGTATAGGGTGGATGAGTGGCGCGGGGCGGGTTATGGGCAGCAGCGCGCAATTCGGGCGCCGGTGATCGCGGGCATGGCCCGCTCCTACAAAGCAGCGCGAGCGACAGGCAAGCGGTTTATGCATCGATCAGCGACTAGAGCGCGTGCAACCGCCTAGCCATTCTGCCGTTCGACAAACGCCGTAAAGCCGGCCAGCGGCAGTGGTTTGCTGAACAAGTAGCCCTGAAACTGCTTACAGCCGTTGCTCAGTAAAAACGCTTGCTGCGCCTGGGTTTCCACCCCTTCGGCAATTACCGTCATGCCCATGCTTTGCGCCATGGCGATAACGGTGCGCACGATGGCCTGGCTGCTGGCATCGGTGAGCACATCGCTGACAAACGAGCGGTCAATTTTCAGGGTGTTGAGGGGCAAGCGTTTGAGGTGGCTGAGGGAGGAGAAGCCGGTGCCGAAATCATCCAGGGAGAAGCGCACGCCACGCTCGATCAGCACAGCCATCTTGGCCATCAGGTCGTCGATGTCGTGAACGATCAGGGTCTCGGTCAGCTCCAGTTCAAGCCGCCGCGCGTCGATGGCGTAGGTCTCGATCAGCCCGAGCATGTCCGCAACAAAGCTGGCCTGGCGAAACTGCTTCTGGCTGATGTTTACCGCCAGGCTGATGTCGCGGTAGAGCGGGTCGTCCTTCCAGGCGTGGAGCTGGGTAAAGGCTTGCTCCAGCACCCACTGGCCCATGGGGATAATCAGCCCGGTTTTTTCGGCATGGTCGATAAACTCGGCGGGCGGCAGCAGCCCGCGTTGTGGGTGTTGCCAGCGGATCAGCACTTCGGCGCCGGTCACCTTGCCGATGCTGTTCAACTGCGGCTGGTAGTGCAGCACAAACTGTTGCTCATGCAGCGCCGCGTGCAGGTCGCGGTCAAGCACCGAGCGCTCGGCGGCATCGCTCTGCAGGATATGCAGCAGGGCGAACAGCATCAGCATGGCCGCCACGCCCTGCACCCAGGAGCCCGTGACCCGCACATCATCCGGCAGGTGGTAGGTGCTGACGGGGCTCCAGGATGAGGACGCCAGCACGGTAAACAAACCGAGGCACAGTGCGGCAACGCCGTAGCGCAGCCATAGGCGCTCATCGCGAAACGCCATTAGCGCGGCAACCGCAATTGGCAGCAGGTACAGGTGAGTGGCCCGTGGGGCCGCTGCAGTGTGAGGGTCCATCAGCAAGGTGGTGCCGAGGATGATCAGGATGATCACGCCGAACAGCAGCAGATTGGCCAAACGGACGTGGTTGCGCAGGGTCAGAATAAAAATCCCAAGACCGCAGAGAATCATCAGCAGATCCATGACGACGATGCCCCACGCGCCGCGCAGGCTAAAGAAGATGCCCCATAGGCTGCCGACCAGCAGCAGTACCAGGCTGGCGAGCATGCGCATGCGCCGCTCGCGGCGCTGGCTGATCAGGGCCAGGTCGGGGGAATGCCAAAGCTTGAGAACCTGCTTGAGAAAGGCGGTAAGTACGGTCATGGAAAGTCCCTGTGTGACCAATAACTTCGCCAAGGTGGTCGCCCGAGGGCACGCCAACGCAGCGCTTTATCGATAAGCCGAGTTGAGTGTAGACGGCGCGACAGGGGCGTTACGGGCGGCGCAGGCAGTGCTTAGCCGCCGTTGGGTTTATCGATTGAACGGTCACGACCCACCAGGCGGTTGCGGCCCAGTTCCTTGCCGCGATACAGGCGCTGATCGGCGCAGCGGTAAAGCTGATCGGCAGTGCGGCCATCGACGGGCCATTCGGCCAGGCCGAAGGTGGCGGAGAGCGCAATGTCCTGCTCGCCGTAGCGCATCGGCTGGCTGCAGAGCTGCTCGCGCAGGGTTTCCACCAGCGGCTCGGCGCCCTGGCCATCGGTATTGCGCAGCAGCAGGCCGAACTCCTCGCCACCCAGCCGGCCGAGGGTGTCGGTGGCGCGCAGGCGTTGGTTGAGGCTGTTGCAGATATGCCGCAGGGCCTGGTCGCCGGCATCGTGGCCGTACTGGTCATTCACCGCTTTAAAGTGATCGATATCCAGCACCACCAGCACCAGTTTGGCCTGGCTGCGCTGCGCCTCGAGGATGCTCTGCTCCAGGCTCTGCTGAAAACTGCCCCGACTGGCCGCGCCGGTCAGCGCATCGGTGCGCGCCATATGCTGCAACTGCTGGTAGGCAGCGGCGCGGCGGGCTTCGTAGAGGTAGACGAAGACCAGAATCATCACCCCGCAGAACACCGCATTGCCGAGATCGATCAGGCTTTCGGCATCCATCTGCACCGGGTAGTTGTACAGGTACAGCAGGCAGGCACCGATGACGAAGGGCAGCGCCAGCACGCTGCCGCGTGTACGCCCGAGCAGCAAATAGGACAGCACCGGAATGCTATAGACCCAGACGAAGGCGGTTTTCGAGGCGTTGGGGATGACGATGATGTACAGCAGAAAGCTGAAGGTCGGCAGCAGGTAGAGGTAGATCCAGGGCAGCAGGTTGCGCACCCTGACGATGCGCCAGGCGCCCCACAGCAAAACCCCGGTGGCCACCAGCTCGAAGCTGGCAAACAGGTAATTGCCGGCCATAAATTGCAGCGCGCAGAACACCCCAAGGGTCAGCCCGGTGGTGGCAAAGATCATGCGGATCAACGAGCGCTGGCCGACGTACTGTAGGTCGTCGACAGCGGCGCTGCTGTCACTGCCCGTTTTGGTTCGCGGTCGAAAAAACATGGCCGGCGCTGCATAGGTGGCGGTTTGATGGCTCACTGTGCCTCAACTCTCACACCTTGGCCAGACGGGCAATACAACTAAAGTCTGACCACCTGGCGCAATCATCCCGGTTCTATCGAGGCAGGGCAGCATCTGCTTACCTGCGCCATGCCAATGGCCTTTGCCGGGCGAGCCGAGACGACTGAGTGCGATGGAACGATCCAGATAGGCGGCGCAGCGGCGAATCGGAACCGGCCACAACAACCGCGGTCCACTTATCGGTGGTGCACCGTGCCTACCACCCTGTCTGCGGAAGCAGCGCTGTGTCCGCGCCATAACGATTCGGCCCACGCCGAAAAGGAACCGATATGCGCCCAGCCTGCCCCGCCCCGAGCCGCCTGTATGGCCCACTGTTCGCCGCGTCCCTGTGCATCGTGCCCGTTGCGGCAAACGCCAGCGACTTTCGCGTTACCACCACCAGCGATCAGTACGACGGCACGTGTGACGCCCTCTGCTCATTGCGCGACGCGGTGGCGGCCGCCAACCGCCAAGGCGGCTCGAACCGCATCCTGCTGCCCGCCGGGACCTATTTCCTGACCTTACCGCCACAGACCGGCGAGGACGGCGAAATCCTCGATGAGGACGAAAACCGTAATGGCGATCTGGATATACAGGGCAACCTGACAGTACTTGGCGCAGCAACGGAGCAGACCATCATTAACGCCTCGGGGCTGGATCGGCACTTTGAAACCCTGCCTGGCGCGCAGCTGCAGCTCGACCGCCTGACCTTGCGCAACGGCAGAGCCAGCTTTTTCGGCGGCGCCATCGAGAATCACGGCACCACCACCGTGCGCCGTGCGCGTATCGAGAACAATCGCTCCGCCGGCATGTTCCAACCGGGTACGGGCGGCGCCATCGCCAACTTCGGGGTTTTCAACCTGCATTACTCGGTCGTGCACGCCAATCTCTCGAATGCCGGCGAGGCCTTTCTGGGTATGGGCGGCGGCATCTTCAACGCGGGCACCCTGTTGATTCGGGACAGCACGATCAGCGGCAATAGAGCCAGCGACGACGATGATTCCGGTATGGGCGGCGGTCTGTACAACCAGGGCAGCGCCGACGTTGCCCGCAGCACCTTCACCGGCAACCTGGCCAGCGGCAGCGGTTCGGCCATCAGCAACCTCGGCTCGATCAAACTGAGCAACAGCACCCTAAGCGGCAACGACGACTTCTACTCACGGATGGGCGGAGTCTTCAGTAACGGGCAAGCCTACCCGCCATTCAGCGGTACGCCGCAGGCGACGCTGATCCATGTGACCATCGCCGATAACCTCGGGCCGGGCCTGTACAACTTCGGCAAACTGCGGCTGCGCAACAGCCTGATCGCCGGCAATATCGCCGTGATGGACGATAGCCAGTGGAGCAATTGCAACAACCAGGGCGACAAAGCCAGTTACCAGGCCAGCGGCATGCTGCTGGGCACTGGCCCAGGTAACTGCACCGCCGAGCGCTATATCGAGAACCAGCAAACCCTCACCAGCCTGCTCGAACCGCTGGCCGACAACGGCGGCGCCCCCCGCACTCACGCTCTGCGCCCGGCCAGCCCGGCACTGGATGGGGGGATCAGCTCCTGCAGCAGCCATGACCAACGCAGCCAACCGCGCCCGCAAGATGGCGATGGTGACGGCGTCGCTGTGTGTGACCTGGGCGCTTATGAGCGCAGCGCCCCTTGATCCGCAAGACGCTCACACGTCGGGGCAAAAGCGCAGCTAGCGCTTGAACAGGAGCAACGATTTAACCTTGGCCGCGCGACTGTAGACGCACGCCGCTTAGGCCTGGAAAGCGCGGCAGCTCAACGCTTGGCGATGATATACACCGCATGCACGATGCCGGGGATGTAGCCCAGCAGAGTCAGCAGAATGTTGAGCCAGAAGGCCCCGCCGAAGCCGACTTGCAGAAACACGCCGAGCGGCGGCAGGAGGATGGCGATCAGAATACGAACGAGGTCCATGGGGCGTTCTCCTTTTAGATATGTGTAGAGATCGACCATGCATCCGCACCAGCGGTTCCTTGCCGCTTTCGCGCGGCGCCACCCATAATCGGCCGCACCTGATTCTGGATGTACTGCGCACATGGCCATTGCCCGCGACGACCTCGACCAACACGGCCTGATCATCGGTGTTTCGCCCGAGCGTTTTCGCGCCGTGGCCATGCCGTTGCTGTTCGACCATCTGAATGCCCAATGCGAGGGCACCATCGCGGTCAATCGGCAGGCGCGGATTGTCTGGATCAACGACAAGTACGCCGAGAAGGTCGGCATCAGCAACCCGCGTAGCGTGCTTGGCAAGGAAATCGAAGAAGTACTGCCGGCCAGCCGTCTGCGCGAAGTGGTGGAAAGCGGCCAGCCGAGCATGCTCGACCTGATGGCTTTCGGCAGCGAGCACTTTGTGGTCACGCGTATTCCGTTGCGCGATGAAGACGGCACCCTGGTCGGCGCGCTGGGTTTCGTACTCTTCGACCGCGCCCGCCACCTCAAGCCGCTGATGGCCAAGTTCAACGTGCTGCAGAACCAGCTGGTCGCCACTCAGCACGAGCTGGCCAAGGCGCGCCGCGCACGTTACACCATCGCCGGTTTTATCGGCGCCAGCACGGCGGCCAGCGAGGTCAAACGCCAGGCCCGCCGCGCTGCACAGCTGGACGCCACGGTGTTACTACGCGGTGAAACCGGCACCGGCAAAGAGCTGCTGGCCCAGGGCATCCACAACCTGTCACCACGGGCCAACGGGCCGTTTGTCGCGGTCAACGTCGCCGCCATTCCGGAAACCCTGGTCGAGGCCGAACTGTTCGGCACCGCACCCGGCGCCTTTACCGGCGCGGATCGTAAGGCACGCATCGGCAAGTTCGAGGTGGCCGACGGCGGCACGCTGTTTCTCGATGAAATCGGCGACCTGCCGCTGCCACTGCAGGCCAAGCTGCTGCGCGTGTTGCAGGAGCAGGAGGTAGAGCCGCTCGGTTCCAATCAGGTCAAACCGCTAAATGTGCGGGTGGTCGCCGCCACGCATATCGACCTGGAAGCCAAGGTCGCCGCCGGCCAGTTTCGTGACGACCTCTACTACCGCCTTAACGTCCTGGCCCTGCGCGTACCGCCACTGCGCGAGCGCCGCGAAGATATTCCGGCGCTGTTGGAGCATCTGCTCGACGATATCGCCAACCGCTCCGCCCAGGCGCCACTGGAAGTCAGCGACGACGCCCTCGCCCTGCTCAGCGCACAGCCCTGGCGCGGTAATGTGCGCGAGCTGCGCAACCTGCTGGAGCGCGCGCAACTGGATGTCGACGGTCGCCTGGATGCGCAGACGGTGCGGGCGTTGCTGGTCGACCCGGTGACGCCCGCCGTGCAAAGCCCTGCACCGCAGCCAGCGAACAGCGTGACGCAGACATTGGCGGAGCAACTGGCACAGGCCGAGCGCCAGGCGCTGACCGAAGCCCTGCACGCCACAGCCGGCAACCGCCAACAGGCTGCACAACGCTTAGGCATCTCCCGCGCAGGGCTGTATGCCAAGTTGGCCCTGCATGGGTTGGGTAAGCATGACTAAGCCAGGCGCAACTCGCAGCCCGAATGTACGCACGCAGTTTCCTGTAGGGGCGGCGGGGTGCCTAACCCATGCCCGCGGTGTTAGTAAGTCCACCAGATCGCGGGCATGGCCCGCTCCTACGAGAACCACCAATCCAAATTTCTGGAATTACGCGACCTTGCACATCCAGATTTCTGGATTAATTCCAAAAATAAAGACACCTCACCTTCCGCCAACAACCCTGCAAAATCGCCCGAAAACCCACGCAACCCTTCAATCACAAGCCTTTCACCCACCTAGACCAAAGTCGTAGCCCCGCCTGGCACAGCTTTCGCTCTAGTCTGCTTAACGCTTGCTCTCGGCTGCCTAGTTAAACGAGCACGCTTATCAGCGCCGCCAGAGAGCGGCGCTTAAAACAACAACAAAAGGAACCAGCCATGGGTACCCTCGGTATTCTGATTTCCCTCGCATTGTTGATGTACCTCGCCTACCGCGGCATCAACGTGTTGATCCTCGCCCCACTGCTCGCGCTGCTGGCATTGCTGTTTGCCGGCGATATCGGCCTGTTGCTGCCCACCTACACCCAGGTGTTTATGAAGGCCATGGGTGGCTATGTGATGCAGTTTTTCCCGCTGTTTCTGCTCGGCGCGCTATTCGGCAAGTTGATGGATGACTCGGGCTCAGCCCGCGCTATCGCCCATGGCATCGTCGCGAAAGTGGGCAGCGAGCGGGCGATTCTGGCCATCGTGTTGGCGTGCGGCATCCTCACCTACGGCGGCGTGTCGCTGTTTGTCGTGGCCTTTGCCGTGTACCCGATTGGCGCAGCGCTGTTCCGCGAGGCGGGCATTCCAAAACGGCTGATTCCCGGCGCCATCGCCCTCGGCTCGTTCACCTTCACCATGACTGCCCTGCCCGGCACCCCGGCGATTCAGAACGCCATCCCCAACCCGTTTTTCGGCACCGACGCCTTTGCCGCGCCGGGCCTTGGGGTGATCGCCGGGCTGATCATGTTCGGCCTCGGTACCTGGTGGCTTACCGCGCAGTCGCGCAAATTGATGGCTGCCGGTGAAGGCTACGGCGAGCATCGCGATGACCCGGTAGCCGAGGACAACCGCACTACTCCCGGCTTCTGGCTGGCGTTGCTGCCGATCTTTGTGGTGATCGGTTTGAACTTCCTGATGGCCAAGCAGATTCTGCCGAACCTCGACACCAGCTACCTGGCCAAGCCGGAGTTCGGCGGCCTGCAGGACGCCAAGTCGCTGATCGGTATCTGGGCGATTATCGTCGCCCTTAGTGCGGCCATCCTGCTGCTGATTGCCATGCACTGGAAGCGCTGGATGGACCTGAAGAAGAGCGTCAACGACGGCGCGTTCGGCTCCATGCTGCCGATCCTCAACACCGCTGCCGAAGTGGGTTACGGCACGGTGATCGCCTCCCTGGCCGGCTTTGTGATCATTCGCGACCTGGTGCTCGGCGTCTCCGATAACCCGCTGATCTCCGAAGCCGTGGCGGTGAATATCCTCGCCGGCATCACCGGTTCGGCCTCCGGCGGTATGTCGATTGCGCTGAAAACCCTCGGCGAGCAGTACCTGACCCTGGCCAACGCCGCCGGCATCAGCCCTGAGCTGCTGCACCGCGTCGCCGCGATGGCTTCCGGCTGCATGGACACCCTGCCGCACAACGGCGCGGTGATCTCGCTGCTGGCGATCTGCAAACTGACCCACCGCGAGTCGTACAAATTTATCTTCGTCAACACCGTGGCCTTCCCGATGGTGGCGCTGGTAGTGGTGATTACCCTCGGCACTATGTTTGGCAGCTTCTGATCCGGTGCATCCGTAGGAGCGGCGGGGACGCCTAGTTCCATGCCCGCGAACCGCTATCGCGGGCATGGCCCGCTCCTACAGGGTGACGCCGTTTCCCCATCCCGTTTCTCGAGTAAGCACCATGAGCAAGATCATAACCGCCGCCGCTGCCGTGGCGCGCATCCCGGATAACGCCAACCTGGCCACCGGCGGCTTTGTCGGTATCGGTTTCGCCGAGGAAATCGCCATAGCCCTGGAGCAGCGTTTTCTTGCTGAACAGGCTCCACGCGACCTGACCCTGGTGTATGCCGCTGGCCAAGGCGATGGCAAAGGCCGCGGCCTCAACCACCTGGCTCATGAAGGCCTGGTGCGACGGGTGATCGGCGGTCATTGGGGCTTGGTGCCAGGGCTGCAGAAGCTGGCGGTAGACAACCGCATCGAGGCCTACAACCTGCCGCAGGGGGTGATCTCCCAGCTGTTTCGCGACATTGCCGCCGGCAAGCCGGGACAGCTGTCGCGGGTCGGCCTAGGCACCTATGTCGATCCGCGCCACGGCGGCGGCAAGCTCAATGCGCGTACCACCACCGACTTGGTGCGGCTAATGCCGCTTGATGGTGAGGACTACCTGTTCTACCCGACCTTTCCGATCCACGTGGCGGTGGTGCGTGCCACCAGCAGCGATGCCGACGGCAACCTGAGTTTCGAGCGCGAGGCGCTGACCATCGAGAGCCTGGCCATCGCCATGGCTGCGCACAACTCGGGCGGGCTGGTGATCGCCCAGGTCGAGCGTATCGTCGAACGCGGCTCGATAAATGCGCGCGAGGTGAAGATCCCCGGGATTTTGGTCGATTGTGTGGTGGTGGCTGACCCGGCCAATCACCAGCAGACCTTCGCCACTGCTTACAACCCGGCTTTCGCCGGCGAAACCCGGGTGCCAGTAGACAGCCTAAAGGCCATGCCGTTGGATATACGCAAACTGATTGCGCGCCGCGCGGCGCTGGAGTTGAAAGCTGGTGCGGTGGTCAACCTCGGCATCGGCATGCCGGAAGGCGTGGCAGCGGTGGCCGCCGAAGAAGGCGTGATCGAGCGCCTGACCCTGACCGCCGAACCCGGGGTGATCGGCGGCATACCCGCCTCGGGGTTGGATTTTGGCGCGGCGAGCAACCACAGCGCGCTGCTCGACCAGCCTTATCAGTTCGATTTCTACGACGGCGGCGGTCTGGATATCGCCTTTCTCGGCCTGGCCCAGGCCGATGCAGCGGGCAATCTCAACGTGTCCAAGTTCGGTTCACGTCTGGCCGGTGCCGGCGGCTTTATCAATATCAGTCAGAACGCCAAGCAGGTGGTATTCCTCGGCACCTTCAGCGCCGGGCCACAGGACATCCGCATCGAGGACGGCCAGCTGCGCATCATCAAGGACGGCGAACTGCGCAAGTTTGTCGCCGAAGTCGAGCACCGCACCTTCGCCGGCCACCAAGCCGCCGAACGCGGCCAGCCGGTGCTCTACGTCACCGAACGCTGCGTACTGCGCCTGACGCTGGACGGTCTGGAGCTGATCGAAGTGGCGCCGGGGGTGGATATCCAGCGCGACATTCTTGAGCGCATGGACTTCGCCCCCATCGTGCGGCAGCCAACGCTGATGGATGCACGGCTGTTTCTGCCGCCGCCGATTGGCCTGGGCGAGCAGCTGAATGCTAATGCGCTGTAACCCACCATGGCGGCCTAGCGATATACCGCAATGGTGGGTTACGCGGCGTCCCGTTTGCGTGGCGATAACCATACCGCCCCAGCGCCGCTAACCCACCCTACAAAAGCGGACGCACCCGTATCGGTAAAGCCGTAGGGTGGACCACGCTTCACCGGTCCACCATGGGCAATCGAGACAAACGCCCATGGTGGAAATAAACAACGATTTCCACCCTACGTCTTTTCGCCCAACTTATGCCGCGCCGCATACAAACACACCAGCTCCATCGCCACGGCGGCGCCAGCCAGGGCGGTGACTTCGGCGTGATCGTAGGGTGGCGACACTTCCACCACATCCATGCCGACCAGGTTGATGCCGCGCAGGGCGCGCAGGATTTCCAGCGCCTGATGGCTGCTCAGGCCGCCGCATACCGGCGTGCCGGTGCCGGGGGCGAAGGCTGGGTCGAGGCAGTCGATATCGAAGGTCAGGTAAACCGGGTTATCACCGACCCGTGCGCGGATCTGCGCGGCGATCTGCTCCGGTGTGCTGCGGTGCACCTGGCGCGCATCCAGCACCTGAAAGCCCATCACGTCGTCATTGGTAGTGCGCAGGCCGATCTGCACCGAACGCGACGGATCGACCAGGCCGTGCTTGGCCGCGTAATAGAACATGGTGCCGTGGTTGATGCCCTGCTCCACCTCATCGGTATCCGGCCAGGTATCGCTGTGGGCATCGAAATGCACCAGCGACAGCGCGCCATATTTCTGCGCATGGGCTTTGAGCAGTGGGTAGCTGATGAAGTGATCGCCACCCAGGGTAAGCATGCCGCAGCCAGCCTGAACGATATGCGCGGCATGCGCCTCGATCACCGCAGGGGTGTTCTGCGGCTGGCTGTGGTCGAAGTTGCAGTCGCCATAGTCGATCACCGCCAGGTGGTCGAAGGGGTCGAACTCCCAGGGGTAATGCCGCTCCCACGCACTGGTGATCGACGCCGCGCGAATCGCCCGTGGGCCGAAACGGGTGCCGGGGCGGTTGGTGGTGGCGGTGTCAAAGGGCACGCCGCTGACCACCAAGTCCACGCCCTGCAAATCGCGGCTGTAGCGCCGGCGCATAAAGCTGGTAACGCCCGCATAGGTCGGTTCGGAGAAGGTGCCGTAGAGGCTGTCGCGGGTGAAGGCCAGGTCGTTGCCGTTAAATGCTTCCATTGCCTTGTCCTCAATACTGACTGCGGAAAGTGGTCCAGACGCGCGTGCGCTCACGCTGTTGGCGCAGTGGCATCAGTTGCTCGGCAAACAGCCGTGCGCGCACCACTTCACCGGGGTAGATATCGGCATCGCCGCTGATCGCCGGGTCGACCAGCACCGTGGCAGCCTGGTTGGCGTTGGCGAAAAACACGTTGTTGGTCAGCTCGGCGATGGCCTCGGGCCGCAGCATGTAATCGATAAAGGCGTGGGCGGCCTTGGGGTGCGGCGCATCGGCGGGAATCGCCATGGTGTCGAACCACAGCAGCGTGCCTTCACGCGGGATGCGGTACTGCACCTCGAACGGCTGCTTGGCCTCAAGGGCGTTGGCCGCCGCCATATAGGCATCGCCGTTGTAGGTCAGCGCCAGGCAGATTTCGCCCTTGGCCAGATCATTGATATGCCGCCCGGCGCCGACGTAACGCAGGTTAGGTTGCAGCTGGGTAAGCAGCTGCGCCACCGCATCGAGGTCGGCGCGCTCGCTGCTGTAAGGGTCTTTACCCAGGTAGTTGAGAACGATGCTGATCACTTCCTGCGGCGAGTCGATCACCGCGATGCCGCAGTCCTTGAGCTTGCTGGCGTACTCGGGCTTGAACAGCAGATCCAGGCTATTCAGTGGCACGCCGGGCAGACGCTGCTCCAGCGCCTGGCGGTTGAACCCAACGCCAACCGTGCCCCAGGTGTACGGCAGGCCGTACTGGTTGCCGGGGTCGGCACTGGCGAGTTTGCTCAGCAGCGCCGGGTCGAGGTTCTCTAGATGCGGCAGTTGATTGCGGTCCAACGGCTGCACAGCCTTGGCCTGAATCGCCCGGGCCAGGCCGCTGGAGGCTGGGAAGACGACGTCATAGCCGCTGGCGCCGGTGAGCAATTTGCTGTCCAGGGCTTCGGCGCTGTCGAAGATGTCGTATTTGACCGTGATCCCGGTTTCGTCCTTGAAGCGCTGTAAAGCCTGTTCCGGTAGGTAGGCGGACCAGCTGTAGAGGTTGAGGGCTTTCTCTTCGGCCTGAGTGGCAAAGGCGCAACACAGCAGTAACAGGGGCATGAGCGAACGCATGGCGAACAACCTCATCGGCGGTTAGTGGGCTGAGGTCATCCTGCCGCGCGGTTTGCTTTGGATAAATATGAAGTGGCCTACGCTGACATTGCCATCCATCAATGTTTAAGCGGATGAACGCGTCCGCTGCGCCAGCAGCCGACTAGTCTTGCTAGACCACCTAGGAGAGCGGCGCGATGAGCGAGCTGCAGGTCGATGAACGCTTCTGGCTTGATGCCGAGCAGGACAAACGTGACGCCGAAGGACTCTGCGCCGCCCTGCACCGGCGCGCGCAAAATGGCGCCCCGATGCGCGGCTTTCAGCTCAAATACGCCAAGCTGGCCGGCATCGATTTGGTCAACCACCACCAGCACAGCGGCTACGACCTGCGCGATAGCGACCTGTACCGCGCCGACCTGCAGAAAGCCCACCTGTTTGGCCTCGACCTGCGCGGCAGCTCGCTGATGAAAGCTGATCTGCGCGGCGCCAATCTGCATTGCTGTGACCTGCGCGACTGCAACCTATTGGGCGTGCAACTCGACGGCGCGCGCCTGGACAACGTGATCTGGGATCGGCGCCTGCGCCAGGAACGCCAGGGCAGCGCGTACCAGCGCCTCGGCGACACTGAAACCGCGCGGCGCTGTTTTGAAGAAGCCGAGGAAACCTACCGCAACCTGCGCCTGCACCTGGAGAAAGCCGGGCTGTTCGAGCAGGCCGGGCTGTTCTTCCACCGCGAAATGGTTATGCGCCGCAGGCAACTGCCGCGCTACGGTGGTAGACGCCTGCTGTCCTGGCTGGTCGACCTGTTCAGCGGCTACGGCGAAAAACCGCTGAACGTTGTGCTGTTCTCCATGGCACTGATTGTTTTCTGCGGCCTGCTGTACTTTCTGGTCGGCTTACAACACACCGGACAAACCCTGGGCCTGGCTCTGGAACGCGGCTGGCTGGCCAACCTGGATGACCTCGGCGACTGCCTCTACTTCAGCGTGGTGACCTTCACCACCCTCGGCTACGGCGACATCACACCCCACGGCCTGGCCCGCCCAATTGCCGCATTCGAGGCCTTTGCCGGCAGCTTTACCATGGCGCTGTTTGTCGTGGTGTTTGTGAAGAAGATGACCCGCTAACCCCGTAGCGGCACCCAGATTTCCACCTGGCCCGTACCCGTCATCGGGTTGAAGTCGCCGCTGTAACGCTCGAACTCAGGCGCATCGGCGCCCTGCAGCCCGGCATTGGGCAGCCAGCGCTGGAAGATGGCGTTGAAGGTCTCGTGAATGCTCGAGATATGCCCGCTGTGCAGAAATACGGCGTAACGATGGGCGGCTAAACGCTGCTGGGTGAAACCCGCAGGTAAGTCATCGGTGCGATTGACCAGTACCCCGGCGATGTATTCAAAACTGCCGTCGTTCTGTGGATTGCAGCACACGCCAAAGGTTTCCCAGCCCTGCTGCCCCGGCACGCGACCGATATAGGGCACGAAACGCTGCCACAGCGCGGCAATGCCCTGGGTCGTATCGGCGGTGAAACGCTCGCCGAGCCCGGCGATCAGCAGTTCCTCGCCGTCGACAAAACGGGGTTCTAACAGGGGAAAAGTAGTAGTTGCTTGCATGCGTAGGGCCTCCCGCAATTCGATTCCATTCAAGGTACCGTTCGCGCGCAACGCCTCGGGGGTTAGTCCGAAGTGCTCGCGGAACGCTCGGGTAAATGCCTCATGGGAGCCATAACCGACCTCCAGCGCGACCTCGAGAATATCCGGCGCACCCAGTGCCAGACGATGCGCTGCGCGGCTCAAGCGACGCGCCTTGACGTAGCGCATCACCGACCACCCAGTAGCACCGGCAAACACCCGTGACAGACTGAACCGCGACAGGCCGCAGACACTGGCGAGCCGCTCCAGGTCGAGCGCTTTATCGAGCTCCGTTTCGATCAGCCAAAGGGCTTTGCTGACGGGATCCATTTCCGCTCCTCACAAGACATGGCGGCAGTATCGGCAGCCGATACGCAGCGCGCTTGATCGTTCTTGCACACAGACTGCAATGCTGCCACGGCGCAGCGTCAGGCGGACGCGGGTGCACCCCAGGTTGCTTTGAAGAAAAATCAAGTGATCTACTGACGCATCGACCACCAGCAATGTTTGGAGCCTGCATGCTCAGCCAGTTACGCGACCTCGATCTGCAGTTGCTGCGCCTGTTTGTCACCGTGGTGGAGTGCGGTGGCTTTAGCGCCGCGCAAGGCGAGTTGGGGATTGGGCAGTCGACCATCAGCACGCAGATGGCCAAGCTGGAAACCCGCCTGGGCTTTCGCCTGTGCGAGCGCGGCAAAGGCGGTTTTCGTCTGACGCCCAAGGGTGAGCAGGTGCTGAGCGCCACGCACAAACTGTTCAGCGCCATCGACACTTTCAAGGGCGAAGCCCAGGGCATGGCCGACAAGCTGCTGGGTGAGCTGCGCATTGGTTTGTCAGAAGGTCTGGCAGCCAGCGTGCTGGAACAGGTTGCCGAGGCCATTGGCCGCTTTCGCGGGCGTAACCAGGCGGTGCAAATCGAGCTGCTGACCGCCATGCCGGCCGAGCTGGAGCGGCGCCTGCTGCAAGGCCAACTGCACCTGGCCATCGGCTATTTCTCTGGCAACCAGACCGCGCTGAATTATCAGCCGCTGTTTCGTGAGCGTCAGGTGCTGTTTTGCGCAAAGGGGCATGCGCTGTTCAAGCGCCGGCAGATCAGCCGGGAAGACCTGCAGCAGGCCGATCGGGTGCAGCACCCTTACCGTTTTGTGCAGGTGCACGAGCCGTTTCAAAGCTCACCCAGCTCGGCGCAGACCGAACAACTCGACGGCGCGCTGGCGTTTATCCTCTCCGGCCGGCATATCGGCTACTTGCCCGAACATATTGCCGCGCCCTGGCTGGCCAACGGTCGCTTTCGCGTACTGCTGGCCGAAGAGCTGGGTTTTGCGGTGCAGTTTCACCTGGCCAGCCACCGCGGCCAGCACCCCAGTGATGCCCAGCGCGCGTTTGCCGAGGATTTGCTGGCAGCCTTCGTCATTTGACGCAGAACGGCACTGGGCTGGTGGCGGTCTATAGTTTCCAGTCTCGTCGCCCACCCCCACAAGGAGTCGTCATGAGTAAGACCTACAGCGTCGCCGTGCTAGTCGGTAGCCTGCGCAAGGCTTCGATCAACCGCAAACTGGCACTGGCCCTGAGCGAACTCGCGCCACCCTCGCTGCAGCTGAAGATCATCGAAATCGGCGAGCTGCCGCTGTACAACGAAGACATCGACCAGGACAACCCGCCCGCCGCCTATAACGATTTCCGCAGCCAGGTGCAGGCGGCCGATGCCCTGTTGTTTGTCACCCCGGAGTACAACCGTTCGGTGCCCGCACCGATGAAGAATGCCATCGATGTCGGCTCGCGGCCCTACGGCAAAAGTGCCTTCAGCGGTAAACCCGGCGCTGTGCTGAGCGCCTCGCCTGGGGCCATCGGCGGCTTCGCCGCCAACCACCACCTGCGCCAGTCCATGGTGTTTCTCGACGTCCATATGATGCAGCAGCCGGAGGCCTATCTCGGCGGTGCCGGCAACTTCTTCGATGAAGCCGGCAGGCTCGACGATGGCATCAAACCGTTTCTACAGAAATTTATCGACGCCTATGCCACCTGGGTAGCGCGACATCTGTAGCAGGCCATGAGCTACTGTGCCGGCGGCTGGCGCAACTGCCCAGCCAGCCGGTCAATAGCGGCAATGGTCTGGACAATCTCAGCGTGGATATCCGGCGTTCCCAGGCAGGTGCTGCCAGGGTACGCCCGGTATTCACGGGTTTCCGCTTCCAGCTGCAGGCATGGATCGAACAGCCCTTGGGTAAGGGGTTGGAAAATAGTCACAGGATGCTCCTTGCCGGGTACGCGCCGGCGTGACGATTGAGGTCAGGAGGCAGTAGCAAGGGGCACAAAGCCGTACAGCATTTCTTATGGCTAGACGCGTCTCAGATTGCACAGGCCGGATGGGCAAACGCGGCCCGCCGACGCGCTTAACAGTCCGCCGATTGCAGCGACGGGTCAAGCCATCGGCCGCCGAACGGTTAGCCCTGACTCAACAATGGCGGCATCGGACAGTCGAGAATATCCGCCACCGCACGCATCAGCTCAGCTTCGGCGGCGTTGATTTGGCCGTCATGCTCGATGCAACGCGCCATAGCTTTAAGCAGCTGCGGTTTCTGCAACGGCCAGAGCAGACTCAGGCGCCGCAGTGCAGGTTCAAGCGCCGCTAAATTACTGGCGCTGGCCGGCAGCAATTGCTCAAGCGGAAACGCCAGCTCGCTACCGGCATGCTCGAAGGCTGACTGCGCGGCAGGCTCATCCACCCCGCCGGCGCGGGCCAGCAGCGATAGCACCACGCGGGTTTCAGCGGCCAGTTCCTGCAGCTGATAGCGACTGGTTTGCGCCCGCACGCCTTCGACATTGCGCTCGACGATGCGTAGCAGCGTCCATTCCAGCAGCGCGACCCGGCCATCGGCGCGAATCAGCAGAGCCAAATTGGCCTTGAGCGCGGCGAACTGATCGGTCGCCAATTGCTTGAGGGCCGGCATGGCCAGATCCAAAAGAGACAAGCGCATCCCAGGCGCCAACTGGCGCAGCGGCTCGCGCAACTGCTCAAGCTGCGCGGCTACCTCGGCAGCGATACGTGGTTGCAGCAGCTGTAATTGCTGCGTGGCCTGCGTCTCGACGGGGTCAAGCAACAAGCCGTAGAGCAGCGCCTGAGCGCCACTGCAGCAGTGCGCCGCCTCGCTCAGGGCAATATCCAGATGCGCCAGAGTGCTGCGTGCGGCCAGCAAATGTGGCGCCTGCGGATCGCCAATGGCGTCAATTGCCTCACTCGCTGAGGCGGGGCTCAAGCCTGGGACAAACGCGCTCAGGTCATACAGATTAACGGCCGAATCGCTGGCTGCTGCAGCAGGCGTTGCCAAGCTAAGCTCCGCCACATTCGGGTAACTGCCATCCCAGCTTGGGGTGATGCGGCGAATGCGTTGGTCCAATGGCGGGTGGGTA
The DNA here is from genome assembly GCF_963970805.1 of Pseudomonas sp. EA_35y_Pfl2_R5. NCBI lineage: Bacteria > Pseudomonadati > Pseudomonadota > Gammaproteobacteria > Pseudomonadales > Pseudomonadaceae > Pseudomonas > Pseudomonas sp. EA_35y_Pfl2_R5. The sequence continues at coordinate 136,848 of NZ_CAXAOW010000008.1, forward strand.
GCCAGCATGCCGTCCAGCGCCTGACGGACGCCGGCAGCAAAGTACATATGGCTGAACTCGGCGGCATGCCCGGCCTGCAGTTGTGAGCCATACAGGTTGCCGCCGATCTTCTTCAAGGCGCCAGCAATGCTCTCCGGATTACGCGTGTACTGCACCGCCGAAGCGTCGGCGAGAAACTCGCGCTGTCGGCTTACGGCAGCCTTGATCAGGTTGCCGAAAAAGGTCCCAGCATAGCCCAGCACCCACAGCGTGACGCCGATGGCGAGCACAATCGCCACCGAGTTGTCGCGACTGGAACGGCTACCGCGCCCGCTGCTGCGCAGCAAAAAGCCGCCAATCAACCCCAGCAGCAGAATGCCGTGCAGCACCGAGACCAGACGCGTGTTGAGGCGCATATCGCCATGGAAGATATGGCTGAACTCATGGGCGATCACCCCCTGCAGCTCATCGCGGCTGAGCTGGCAGATCGCTCCACGGGTAATTCCGATCACCGCATCCTGCGGCGTCAGGCCGGCGGCAAAGGCGTTGATCCCGGCATCATCAAGCACATACACCGGCGGCACCGAGGTGCCCGAGGCCAGGGACATTTCCTCGACCACATTGAGCAGCCGGCGCTCTTCAAGGTTCTGTGGCGACAGGTTGATCAAACGCCCGCCCAAACGCTCGGCAATCGCCTGGCCGCCGCGGCTCAGCTGCAGCTGCTTGTACAGACTGCCCAGCAGCACCACGCCAATCACCGCCAGGGCGACACAGCCCACCAGTGGCCAACTGGGCAATACGCTGTTCGGCGCGTCGCTGGCCAACCACAACGAGGTGTGGTTCTGACCAAAGAGCTGCCAGACCAACCCCAGCACCAGACTGGTCAGGGTGATCAGACTAAGCACCGCCAGCACCATCAGAATCAGCAGACGCCCGCTGTTACGCCGGGCGCGATCCTGTTGCTCGAAGAAATTCATCGTGCCGAGCCCTTAACTTAGAACGACACCTTCGGCGCTTCCTGAATCGCCGCACTGTCGGCGAACTCCAGCAGGCTGGCATCCTGGGCGTGGCCGAAGCTGGCGGCCAGCAATACTGGCGGGAACGCCTGTTTGTAAGTGTTGTAGGCCATCACCGCGTCGTTGAAGGCCTGACGAGCGAAGGCCACCTTGTTCTCGGTGCTGCTCAGCTCTTCACTGAGCTGCTGCATATTCGCCGAGGCCTTGAGATCCGGGTATGCCTCAAGGGTAACGTTCAGGCGACCCAAGGCGCTGTTCAGCAGCCCTTCCGCCCCGCCCAGTTGCGCCATGCTCTGCGCATTGCCAGGCTGCGCCGCAGCGGCCTTGAGCCCGGTGACGGCGTTGTTACGCGCGGCAATCACCGCCTCCAGGGTCTCGCGCTCATGGGCCATATAGCCCTTGGCGGTTTCCACCAGATTGGGGATCAGGTCATAACGGCGCTTGAGCTGCACCTCGATCTGCGCAAAGGCGTTCTGAAAGCGGTTACGCAACGTCACCAGCTGGTTGTAGATGCTAATCACGTAAAAGATCAACGCGACGACAACCGCCAGGAAAATCAGCGTGGAGATGGACATGGGGAAATCCTTATCGCATGCGGGAGAGAAGCAGATGGTAGCGGAAAAGCGTGCGGCAAGAATTACCCCGCCGTCACAAGCCTTGTAACAGCGTCAGAATGGCCTGCGGACGCTGGTTGGCCTGCGCCAGCATGGCCGTTGCGGCCTGCTGCAGAATTTGTCTGCGCACCAACTCCGAAACCTCAGCGGCGTAGTCGGTATCTCTGATACGGCTTCGTGCTGCACTGAGGTTCTCAGCGCTATTCTCCAGGCTGGCGATGGTGTATTCGAGACGATTCTGTATTGCCCCCAGCTCAGCGCGAGCACCATCGATCAGGCTCAGCGCTCCGTCGATCACACCTATTGCCAGCTGTGCGTCGATATCGCTGAGCAAGTCGATATCATTCACGCTCTCCAGAAGGCTGAAGTTTCGCGCCGTACTACCATCGACAGTGATGCCGTCCACCTCGGTACTGAACGCGTTATTGCTGCTCATGCGCACCACGCCAATGGCCCTGGCGGATGAATCATCATCAAGCGTCGCCACAGCACTCGTCAGCTCATCCTCACCGCTGTAATCGAACGCCTGGATCACTGCGGTGCCATTTTCCTCCGACAGAAAATCCTCAAGAACAATGTCGTCGCCCGCCTCACTGACCAACCACAACTTGCCATCTTCAATGCGCGCACTGATGCCTGTTGTGCCTTTTTCAGCATTGATGGCTTCGGCCAGTAGACCCAGATCGCCGTTTTCCAGCTTGCCGCGAATACTTACAGCCTCGGTGTTAGAACCGTAGAGTTCAAAGCTGTAGGTGTCGTCCTCACTGAAACTCAACTGCACAAGCGTGCGGGCGTCCGCTGTAACGCCGGTGGTTTCGGAGCGTTTGTTGATGCTGCTGGCGACCGACTTGGCCGAACCCTCGACCGCAAAGCGGGTTGTGGCACGACCATAAACAGTCAATTCGCCACTCACGTCGTTATCAGGAATCGCGCCGTTTTGCGCCAGCAGCCCACCCAACTGATCAGCCGCCAGCACGCCGGTGGTGCCATTGACCAGATCGCGCGAGTTAACCCCAATACGCTTGACTCCAAAATTGCCGAGGCTGACAGCAATCGTTTCAAACGCATTGGCCCCGACCTGTAATGCGCTTGAGCCATAGCTGCCATCCAGCAACTTGCGCCCGGCAAAGCTCGTAGTTTCGGCAATCCGACCCAGCTCCTGCTGCAACTGCAAAACTTCCTGCTGCAGCGCACTGCGCTCATTAATCGAGTTGGAGCCGTTGGCGGCCTGCAGTGCCAAATCGCGCATGCGCTGCAGAATAAGAGTGGATTGTTGCAAAGCCCCCTCGGCGGTCTGGGCCAGGGAGATGCCATCATTAGCGTTGCGAACAGCGATCCGCATGCCGCTGATCTCGCTACTCATGCGATTGGCTATCTGCATACCAGCAGCATCATCCTTGGCACTGTTGATGCGATACCCAGTGGAGAGGCGCTGCATCGACGTTTCCAACGCACGCGCAGTCTCATTCAGGCTGCGCTGAATGCTGAGCGATGAAACGTTGGTGTTAAGCGTCAGCGCCATTTATGGACCCTTTGGCGAATGCAACTCCCTTACCGCCCCCTACTGGGATTGACGGCCATCTCAACTTAGCGGCGGCGCTGGCGCTTTCTTGAGAGGAGCAACCAAAGTTTTTGTCCGCTTATCGATAATCCTTCATCAACAACTCGAATAGCGGCACAAACTATTTGGCAAAATAGACCGACCGGTCTATATATTTAGCCCATGAAAAAGATCTCGACCCGCGACAAACTGATTCACGCCATGGCCGATGCCTTGCAACGCAAAGGGCTGCATGGCGTTGGCCTGAGTGAGCTGCTGGAAATTGCCGGCGCGCCCAAGGGCAGCCTCTATCACCACTTCCCTGGCGGTAAGAGCGAGCTAGCGGTGGCAGCTATCGACCATATCAGCCGGCATATCGACAGCCTGTTTACCCAGCTTTTTGCCCAGCAGTCGGACCCGCTCAAGGCGCTGCACAACTGGTTACAAGGCGCTCTGCAACAGCTGGAGAACAGCAAGTTCGAACGTGGCTGCCCGCTAGCCACCGTCGCCTTGGAAAGTGGCCCGGAAGATCTGGAAATTCGCGCCGCCCTGCAGCGCAGTTTTACTGCCGTGCGCCAGGCGCTAAGCGCACAACTGCATGCCTACGGTTACCCCAGCGAGCAGGCGGATAACCTCGCCGCACTGTTTGTCGCGCTGTATGAAGGCGGGCTGCTGCAAGCCCGCGTGGCCGGCAGCAGCGAGCCGCTCAAGCGCGCAGCCACTGCCCTGTTCAACCTGACCCGCGAACAGTTTCCGGGAGGAGTCCGCCCATGAACACCCCAGCCATCCTTAGCGAAAACGTGCAGCTGCCGGCACTCGACGGTTATCCGCTCACCGCCACGCTGTACCACGCGCCGGAGCCGATCGCGCAGCTAGTGATTGCCGGCGCCACCGGCGTGCCGCAGGGCTTCTATCGACGTTTTGCCGAATACGCCGCGCAACGCGGCTACAGCACCCTGACCCTGGACTACCGCGGTATCGGCCAATCGAAACCCGCCAGCCTGCGCGGCTTTGCCATGGACTATCTGGACTGGGCACACCTCGACCTGGCGGCTGCCGTCGACCAGCACCGTCACCCGCAGCGGCCGCTGTATATGGTCGGCCATTCCTTTGGCGGGCATGCCTTCGGTCTGCTGCCAAACCATGATCAGGTCCAGGGTTTTTACACATTCGGCACTGGTGCCGGCTGGCACGGCTGGATGCCCAAGGCCGAGCAACTGCGCGTGCTGACCATGTGGCGGTTGATCGGCCCACTGCTGACCCGCTACAAGGGCTACCTGGCATGGAGCAAGCTGGGCATGGGCGAGGACCTGCCACTGGGCGTGTACAAACAGTGGAAGCGCTGGTGCAGCTACCCGCGCTACTTCTTCGAAGACCCGCAAATGCCGGAATTGGCGGAGCGCTTTGCTCAGGTCAGCACGCCGATTATCGCCGCCAACGCCCTTGACGATCTGTGGGCCCCGCCTGCCTCGCGCGATGCCTTTATGGCCGCCTACAGCGCCGCGCCTTATCAAGCGCGCACCATTGACTCAACCGCCAGCATCGGCGCCATCGGTCATATGGGCTACTTCCGCCCGGCTGCGCAGTCGCTTTGGGATGAAACGCTGAACTGGTTTGCTGAATTACAGGCGCAGCGCCAGGCCGCCTGAACATCCGATAACAAAGGAGGCTTTGCTGATGAGCATGATTCCCGCAGGCTTTACCCCGCTGTTTAGAAGCAGCCCCTTTCTTGATCTGCTGGGGCCGATCTACAACCAGCGCACAGAGACGGGCCTGGTGATTGGCCTACGTGCCGAGGAAAAACACTGCAATGCCCGCGGCCTGGTGCATGGCGGCGTACTGAGCAGCCTGGCCGACGTCGCCCTGGGTTATAACAGTGCCTTCGCCCACGAGCCGCCCACGCCAATAGTCACCAGCAGCCTGACCATCGACTACGCGGGCACCGCCAAACTCGGCGACTGGATCAGCATTGAAAGCGATGTACAAAAGGTCGGCAAAAGCCTGGCGTTTGCCAATTGCTACTTCATGGTCGAATCCGTACGCATCGCCCGTGCCAGCGCGGTATTTAGCGTAATCACGCGATAGCGTTCGCACGTCGAGATGGTTGAGCGGTTTGGCGAACGCAAGCCAGAAAAGGTCAGAAGCGCTTTTGCCTGAAAGCCCCAGAGGGGTAAAGCGCATGGAGGCGCTGAGCATAAAAAATCATCTGGAATGATTTTCAACATCGCGCAGCGATGGCCCGAAGGGTGGCGGCCATGGATGGCAGCCCACAAAAACGTCGGGAACGTTTTTGCGCGCAAGCCCCAAGGGGTAAAGCGCATGGAGGCGCTGAGCATAAAAAAGAAAACCCCGCGATTGCGGGGCTTTTGCAGACTGTTTGCTGACATCCTTGATCTGCTTGCCATCCTGGCAGCTGTCCCACGTATCCTTGTTGCTAAAGTGCGCTTCCTGCGCGACGTCCACGGGCAGCAGATTAGCCATCGCCCGCTAACCGGCATAGTGGCAATCTGCATCACACCGTGTAAGCCATCGCCTACACAACGCTTTTTCGGGTAAAACCGAGCAACCGCTCGGCTTTATTTTGTGACGTAGGTCTTGTTAGACTCGATCCTGTCTTACAAAAACAACAAGCGCCGACAACGGCGGTCATTGGGGCTACGCATGCGCTCACTGCTTTTCGCCATCGGCTGTCTGACAGCTAGCATCAGCCTACCCACATTGGCCAACGGACAGAACCAACTTTCCGATCCCAAAGCCGCCGTGCAATTGTTCTGGAGCCAGCTTTACGGCCAGGGCGGCAGCACGCTGTATTGCGGTAAAGACTTCACCGAAGAGAGCGGCCAGCTCAAAGCCAGCGCGATCTACAGCACTAGACAGCTGAAAAGCGCCCTGCGCTGCGTCACCGACCGTCAGTGCGGAATCATGAACCCGCGTTATGTCTACATGACCTCCGATCTGCACAACCTCTACCCGGCAATGACCCGCGTCGAGCTGGTGCGGCGTAATGCGCAGTTCGGCGAGCTGGACGACAGCGTGCCAAGCAAGTTCGACGATATCGGCTGCCATATGAAGACCAGCTTCCAGCTAGTCGAGCCACGCGACGAAGCCAAGGGCAACGTGGCCCGGGCGATTTTCTATATGCATGTCGAGTACGACCTGCCCATCGTTGGCCAGGTGCAGGTGTATAAGAAGTGGCACCAGATGGACCCGCCGGACGCTGAGGAAAAGGCGCGTAACGACAAGATCGCCAGCCTGCAAGGCACCCGCAACCGCTTTATCGACAATCCGGAACTGGTCGAGCAGCAGATCAATAATTGATCGGCGTCACTCAGCGTTTGCTATGAGCGGCGCGGCTTGTGTGATGAACGCAGCTTGTAACGATCGCCCGGATGGATCAACCGGGCGTAGCTGATCAGATGCTCATCCGACCAGGTCCGGCGAATCACACTCAGGCACGGCGCGGCCACTTCGATAGCCAGCCAGTCGGCCACCTGCTGATCCACCAACACCGCCTCGACCACATGCTCGACATCGGAGATCGGGCAGCTGCTGACCAGCACCTCGTTGGGCGTCTGCCGGGAAAAATCACTGTCCAGGTAATGCGGCACCCAGCGCGGGTTGACGAAGCGGTCTTCCAGCTGGATCGGCACGCCATCCTCGCGGTGCACCAGAATGCTGTGAAACACCTCCGCGCCCAGACGCAGGCCAAGGCGCAGCGCCACCTCATCATCGGCCGCCAGCGCTTCACAGCGAATGATGTCGTTACTGTAGGCGTGCCCACGACCGCGCACTTCATTGGCAATATTCAGCACTTCATGCAGCGATGATTCGGCCTTGCGGTCGGTGACAAAGGTACCCAGGCCAGCCTGGCGCAGCAGATAGCCCTTCTGCACCAGATCGCGAATGGCCTTGTTGGCGGTCATCCGGCTGACTCCGAAATCCCGCGCCAGCTGCTCTTCCGGCGGAATCTGATGATTGACCGGGTAAGCGCCGCTATGGATGCGCTCCAGCAGAAACGCTTCAATCGCTTTGTAGCGCGGGGTTGTACTGCTCACAGCGGCTCCTTGGGGTGTCCCGATGCGCGGATAATAACGCGTCAACAAGCCGCAACGTAGGGTGGGCAACGCTTTGCTTGCCCACCGTTGCAACACGCTAAGCCCAGTGGGCAAGCCTCGTGTTGCCCACCCTACCCACGGGCCCGACTACGTTAGTGACGGCAGCATCCCAGTCGGCAACAGTGGGGTCAGCACGCGCTCGGCGAGCAGGGCATTGGCTGCCTCGATATCCGGGGCGAAGAAGCGGTCTTCAACGTAGTACGGCACCTGCGCGCGCAGCGCCTGACGCGCCTGTTCCAGCAGCGGCGAGCTTTTCAGCCCTTCGCGAAAATCCAGGCCCTGGCACGCGCCCAGCCATTCGATGGCCAGTACGCCACGGGTATTGGCGGCCATTTCCCACAGGCGTTTGCCAGCAGCAGGGGCCATGGACACGTGGTCTTCCTGGTTGGCCGAGGTCGGCAGGCTGTCGACGCTGTGCGGATGAGCCAGCGCCTTGTTCTCGCTGGCCAATGCGGCAGCGGTAACCTGGGCGATCATAAAGCCGGAGTTGACCCCGCCATTGGCCACCAGAAACGGCGGCAGTTGTGACATATGCTTGTCCATCATCAGCGAGGTACGGCGTTCGCTCAGGGCGCCGATCTCGGCGATGGCCAGGGCCAGGTTGTCGGCGGCCATGGCCACGGGTTCGGCGTGGAAGTTGCCACCGGAAATCACATCGCCCTCGGCGGCGAACACCAGTGGGTTATCCGATACCGCATTGGCTTCCACCGCCAACACCTCGGCGGCCTGGCGCAGCTGGGTCAGGCAGGCGCCCATAACCTGGGGCTGGCAGCGCAGCGAATAGGGGTCCTGCACCTTGTCGCAAGCCTCATGAGAGCGGCCGACTTCACTGCTGTCGCCGAGCAGATGGCGATAGACAGTTGCGGCATCAATCTGCCCACGCTGGCCGCGGGCGGCGTGGATGCGCGCATCGAAAGGTGCCCGCGAGCCCAGCGCCGCCTCGACGGTCAGGCCGCCGCAGACGGTCGCCGCGGCGAACAGATCCTCGGCCTCGAACAGACCGCGCAGCGCATAGGCGGTGGACACCTGGGTGCCGTTGAGCAAAGCCAGACCTTCCTTGGCCGCCAGGGTCATGGGTTCGAGGCCGGCAATCGCCAGGGCTTCGCTCGCCGGCAGCCACTGGCCTTTATGGCGCGCCTGACTTTCGCCGAGCAGCACCAGCGACATATGCGCCAGGGGCGCCAGGTCGCCGGATGCACCCACTGAGCCTTTCAATGGAATGTGCGGATAGACCTCGGCGTTGATCAAGGCGATCAGCGCCTCGATAACTTTCAGGCGGATGCCCGAGAAACCACGCGCCAAGCTGTTGACCTTGAGCAGCATGATCAGCCGCACCATGGCGTCTTCCAGCGGCTCGCCGATGCCGGCAGCATGCGACAGCACCAGCGAGCGCTGGAGTTTTTCCAGGTCCTCGTTGGCGATGCGGGTCGAGGCCAACAGACCGAAACCGGTGTTGATGCCGTAAGCGGTACGGCCTTCGGCAATGATGCCGTTGACGCAGGCAACACTGGCTTCGATGGCCGGATAGGCCGACGCTGCCAGGCTCACACGCAGGGGTGCCTGGTAGGCGGCGCGCAGTTGGGCCAGGGTCAACTGGCCAGGGTGCAGGGTAAACAGGCTCATGCATGGGCTCCTTGGGTCGCGCCAATCATCGGCAGGTCGAGGCCCTGCTCGCTAGCGCAATCTACGGCAATCTCATAACCGGCATCGGCGTGGCGCATCACTCCGGTGCCCGGATCGTTGCGCAGCACGCGGCCGAGTCGGGCGCGGGCTTCCGGCGTGCCGTCGGCCACTATGACCACCCCGGAATGCTGCGAATAGCCCATACCGACGCCGCCACCGTGGTGCAGCGACACCCAGGTCGCGCCGCCGGCGGTATTGAGCAGGGCGTTGAGCAGCGGCCAGTCGGAGACGGCATCGGAGCCGTCCTGCATGGCCTCGGTCTCACGGTTGGGGCTGGCTACCGAACCCGAGTCGAGGTGGTCGCGACCGATAACGATCGGCGCTTTCAGCTCGCCACTGGCGACCATGTCGTTGAAGGCCTGAGCCAGGCGCGCGCGGTCTTTCAGGCCGACCCAGCAGATACGTGCCGGCAGGCCCTGGAAGCTGATGCGTTCACGGGCCATGTCCAGCCAGTTGTGCAGGTGGGCGTCATCCGGGATCAGTTCCTTGACCTTGGCGTCGGTCTTGTAGATGTCCTCCGGGTCGCCGGACAGCGCCACCCAGCGGAACGGGCCGATGCCCTGGCAGAACAGCGGACGGATATAGGCCGGAACGAAACCAGGGAAATCGAAGGCGTTGTCGACACCCTCCTGCAAGGCCATCTGGCGGATATTGTTGCCGTAGTCGAAGGTCGGCACGCCCATCTGCTGGAAGGCCAGCATGGCGCGCACATGCACGGCCATGGACTGCTTGGCGGCCTTGACCACCACGGCCTCCTCGGTCTTGCCGCGGGCGACGTATTCGTCCCAGCTCCAGCCTGCTGGCAGGTAGCCGTGGCGCGGGTCGTGGGCGCTGGTCTGGTCGGTGACCATATCCGGCCGAACGCCGCGTTTGACCAGTTCCGGGAGGATCTCGGCGGCATTACCACAGAGGGCGATGGACACCGCCTTGCCTTCGCCGGTGTATTTGTCGATACGCGCCAGGGCGTCGTCGAGATCGGCGGCCTGTTCGTCGACGTAACGAGTCTTCAAGCGGAAATCGATACGGCTCTGCTGGCATTCGATATTTAGCGAGCAAGCACCGGCCAGGGTCGCCGCCAGTGGCTGCGCACCGCCCATGCCGCCAAGGCCGGCAGTCAGTACCCAACGGCCCTTGAGGTTGCCGCCGTAATGCTGGCGACCGGCCTCGACGAAGGTTTCATAGGTGCCCTGGACGATGCCCTGGCTGCCGATATAGATCCAGCTGCCGGCGGTCATCTGGCCGTACATGGCCAGGCCCTTGGCATCCAGCTCGTTGAAGTGCTCCCAGGTGGCCCAGTGCGGCACCAGGTTGGAGTTGGCCAGCAGCACGCGCGGCGCGTCCTTGTGCGTCTCGAACACGCCAACCGGCTTGCCGGATTGAATCAGCAGGGTTTGGTTGTCCTCCAGGCGGGTCAGCACTTCGACGATCTTGTCGTAGCACTCCCAGTTACGCGCAGCGCGGCCGATGCCACCGTACACCACCAGCTCCTTGGGATTCTCGGCCACTTCCGGGTCGAGGTTGTTCATCAGCATGCGCAGCGGCGCTTCGGTCAGCCAGCTCTTGGCGGTCAACGTGGTGCCACGGGCGGCGCGGATTTCGGTATCGCGGAAGAGGCTCATTGGGGCTCCTGTTCTTGTTAGCTGTAAGGTTCGGTTTCAGAGAGTCAGGGTCAGTAGATGAATCAGCCGCGCCGCGACCTTGGCGGTGCGGCTGTCGATATCCTGTTCGGGGTTGAGTTCGGCCAGGTCCATCAGGCGCAACTTGCCGCTGTCGCGCACGGTTTCCAGCAGCGGTTCGAGCAGCGCCAGCGGCACGCCACGCGCGGCCGGGGCGCTGACGCCGGGGGCTTCGCAGGCCGGCAGCACGTCGATATCGATGGTCAGGTAGATGGCATCGCAACCAGCGATAAAGGCCGACAGTTCGGCGCTAAGTGCCGGCAGGCTGCCTTCCCTGATCTCACGGTCTTCACGCACCAGCACGTTCAGCTCGGCGGCGCGCTGGAACAAGGCGCGGGTATTGCTGGCGCGGCTGACACCGAGGCAGGCATAAGCGAACGGCCAGCCACGGGCGGCGCACTGCTCGGCAATCTGCGCGAACGGCGTGCCGGAGGAACGCACGTGAGCCGGGTCGCGCAGATCAAAATGCGCATCGAAATTGATAATGCCGATACGTGGGGCAGCAGCGCCGGCCATATGCTCGGCAATGCCCTGCCAGCTGCCGAAGGCCACCTCATGGCCGCCGCCGAGCACGATGGGCAGATGCCCGGCATCCAGCAGCGCGCAGACGTTATGACCGAGGCGCGCCTGGGCGCTTTCCAGATCGCCATCGGTGCACAGCACATCACCGGCGTCATAGGCCGCGCCCTGGCGATGCCAGGCCAGGTTGGCCAACGCCTTACGCATCGCCAGCGGACCATTTACTGCGCCAACGCGGCCATGGTTGCGCCGCACGCCTTCGTCGCTGGCGAAACCGAGCAGGGCCACGCCAGGCTGGCTGTCGGCGCTGAGCGCCTGAATGCGCTGATGCCAGCGCGGGCTGTCGGCTTCCGGGTCGATGCGGCCCTGCCAGAGGTCCATGGAATGACGATCAGCGTGCATGGCTGTTGGCCTCTTTTCTGTAACTAATGGCGCCGTTGAAGATGCGCTGACGCAGCCGGCCCGGCTGGACTGCATAGGCCAGTTCGGCGGGTTGCTGCACATCCCACAGGCACAGATCGGCTGGGGCCCCAACCTCAACCCGCCCGAGATCTGGGCGACCGAGGGCGCGGGCGGCATGGGCGGTCATACCGGCCAGGGCTTCGCGCGGGGTCAAACGGAACAGAGTGCAGGCCTGGTTAAGGGTCAGGGTCGGAAAGCAGATCGGCGAAGTGCCAGGGTTGGCATCGCTGGCCAGGGCCATCGGCACCTTGTGCTGACGCAGCAACGCAATGGGCGGCAACTGGGTTTCCCGCAGGGTATAAAAGGCCCCCGGCAACAGGGTGGCCACGGTGCCGGCGGCAGCCATGGCCTGCACCCCGGCCTCGTCGAGAAACTCGATATGGTCGGCCGAGAGGCCCCGATAACGTGCGGTTAGGGCACTGCCGCCCTGATTGGACAATTGCTCAGCGTGCATCTTGATCGGTAGGCCATGGCGCTGCGCCGCCTGGAACACTAATTCGCACTGCGCCGGCGTGAAGCCGATGTTTTCGCAGAACACGTCCACCGCATCGGCCAGGCCTTCGGCAACGGCCGCCGGGATCATCTCGTTGCACACCAGGGCGATATAGCCATCGCTGTCGTCGGCGAACTCCGGCGGCAAGGCGTGGGCACCGAGCAAAGTAGTGGTGATGCGCACGGGCAGCAACTCGCCGAAACGGCGGGCGACGCGCAGCATCTTCAACTCATCGGCGGTGCTCAGGCCGTAGCCGGATTTGATTTCCAGGGTGGTGACGCCGTCGTCCAGCAGCGCCTGTAAACGCTGCAGGCTCTGCGCCAGCAGTTCGTCCTCGCTGGCCGCGCGGGTGGCGCGCACGGTGCTGAGAATGCCGCCGCCGGCCTTGGCAATCTCGGCGTAGCTGGCACCCTCAAGGCGCTGCTCGAACTCAGCCGCGCGGTTGCCGGCGTACACCAGATGAGTGTGGCAATCCACCAGACCCGGGGTCATCACCCCGCCCCGCCCGGCTTCGACCGCGCCCTCAGCCATAGCCTCAGGAAATGCGCTGGTAGGCCACAGCCCCGCGACCTTGCCATCCGCCACCAGCAGATTGACCGGCTCAGCCAGCGTCGTCAGGCCATCAAAGAGGCAGAGCTCGCGCCAAAGCAGGCGCGGGGCGGACGGGGACATGGGACTCTCCTTGAGCGAACTTGTATATACAATAGAATTCGACCATGCAGTCGTCAACCCCGTTCGTCAGCCAAAAATCACTGCCGTGCTACAACCGTCATATGCCCGCGCGAAGGCATAACCAAAGAAACCGCCGAGATAGACGGCGCATGCTACTCAACAGCAAAGTCCAGTAGCAGACGGACGGCAGCGCTCGGCTCGCACAGCCTCTGTGCAGTCGTAATACGTTAATGTATATACATATACATATACAAACAGCCTGTATGAGCAACCGCCGTGAGCATCCGGATTATCGACAGCAGTACCGCCCGCCAACTGTCATGGAAGAACGGCAAGGGCGTAACCCTGGAACTGGCCATCGCACCGCCTGACGCGGATCTAAGCAACTTTGAGTGGCGTATCAGCAGCGCGCGGGTGGAAAGCGCCGGCCCCTTCTCTCATTACCCAGGCATCGACCGTAGCCTAGGGCTGCTCGGCGGCGCTGGCCTGCGCCTGAATCTACCCGAGCAGATCAGCCTCGAGCTCGATAGCCACACCCCGGTGGTGGCCTTTCCCGGCGAGCTGGATGTACAGGCCGAGCTGCTTGATGGCCCGGTGCAGGACTTCAATCTGATGAGCCGTCGTAATCGCTGGCAACACCGCCTGGAATACCGCGAACTGCAGGGCCAGCAGTGGCTCGACAGCAGCGCCGTGCTGTTTATCTACTGCTGCAGCGGCGCTGGCCTGACGTGCGCCAGGGCCGACACCGCGCCCGTCAGCCTGAACGCCGGGCAAGGCTTGCTGGTGCAAGACGAAGCCGGCCCCTGGCGGCTGACCAGCCAGGGCCGCAGCGCCCTCTACCTGGCGCGACTGGAGCCGGCCAGCGCCGGACAGGGCGCCATTGATCTGCTAAGCGACAACTGGGTTTAGCGCCAGACAAATCCAGGCCCTTAAACGCAAAAGCCCCGGCACTGGGCCGGGGCTTTGCATTACAAGTAAGGCGTAGCCACTGTTTTGGGTCTCGCGAGCTAGAGCGAGACAAGGCGAAAACAGCCAAGGAAGCGGAGTTTACTGGTTGTAAATGAGCATTCCGCGGCTGTTTTCAACGCAGTATCGCCGACGCGCAGCAGGTCCGAGACAGTGTCTTAGAACTGCGCGGCGTCGAGCAGGTACAGGCTCTCGCTACCAGCTTTTACCGAAGCCGTCAGCGAGTGGATACGCGGCAGCAGGCGGGCGAAGAAGAAACGCGCGGTGCCCAGCTTGCTGACGTAGAACTCATCCTGATCCTGCTTGGCCAGTGCGGTGCGTGCCATCAGGGCCCACATGTAGGCGTAGGCGGTATAACCGAACACCTGCAGGTACTCGACCGAGGCGGCGCCGACTTCGTTCGGGTTGGCCTTGGCGCGTTCCAGCAGATCGGCGGTCATCAGTTCCAGGTTGGCGATGGCGTCTTTCAGCGGCTCGATAAACTCGGCCAGGCTGCTGTCGGCGGAATCGGTGAAGGCTTTGATCTCTTCGGCGAAGTGCTTGTAGAACGCACCGCCGCTGCCAACCACTTTACGGCCGACCAGATCGAGCGCCTGAATGCCGTTGGTGCCTTCGTAGATCTGGGTGATGCGGCAGTCGCGGATCAGCTGCTCCTGGCCCCACTCACGGATATAACCGTGGCCGCCGAAGATCTGCTGGCCGTGGGTGGTGGTTTCCAGCGCCATATCGGTGAGGAAGGCCTTGGCTACCGGGGTCAGCAAAGCCACCAGCTCTTCCGCGCGTTTGCGGGTGGCGGCGTCTTCGCTGAACTTGGCGGTGTCCAGCTGCATGGCCACGTAGCTGGAGAAGGCACGGCCGCCTTCGTTCAGCGCTTTCATGGTCAGCAGCATGCGACGTACGTCCGGGTGCACGATGATCGGGTCGGCGGCTTTGTCCTTGGCTACCGGGCCAGTCGGCGCACGGCTCTGAATACGGTCGCGGGCGTATTCCACGGCGTTCTGGTAGCTGCGCTCGCCCAGAGACAGACCCTGGATGCCAACGCCCAGGCGCTCGTAGTTCATCATGGTGAACATCGCGGCGAGGCCCTTGTTCGGCGCATCGACGATCCAGCCGGTGGCTCCGTCGAAGTTCATCACGCAGGTGGCCGAGGCCTTGATGCCCATCTTGTGCTCGATGGAACCGCAGGACAGCGAGTTCTTCTCACCCAGGGAACCGTCGGCGTTGACCATGACCTTCGGTACCAGGAACAGCGAGATGCCTTTCGGGCCCGCCGGGGCGTCCGGCAGTTTGGCCAGCACCAGATGGATGATGTTCTCGGTCAGGTCGTGCTCACCGCCGGTGATAAAGATCTTGGTGCCGGACACCTTGAAGCTGCCATCAGCCTGCGGCTCGGCCTTGGTGCGGATGATGCCCAGGTCGGTACCCGCATGCGGCTCGGTCAGGCACATGGAGCCCGCCCATTGGCCGGAATACATGTTCGGCAGGTATTTCTCTTTCAGCTCTTCGCTGGCGTGGGCATTGATCGACAGGCAGGCACCGGCCGTGAGCATCGGGTACAGGCCGAACGACAGGTTGGCCGAGTTGACCATTTCCTCGACCTGGGCCGAGATCGCCTTGGGCATGCCCATGCCGCCGAATACCGGATCACCGCCTACACCGACCCAGCCGCCTTCGGCGTAGGTTTTGTAGGCATCCGGGAAGCCGGCTGGGGTTTTCACCGAGCCGTTGGCCCAAGAACAGCCTTCTTCGTCGCCACTGCGGTTTAGCGGGGCAATCACGCCGCCGGTGACCTTGCCGGCTTCTTCGAGAATGGCCGCTGCAGTGTCTTCATCGACCACTTCAGCCAGGGCCGGCAACTGGGCCCACAGCTTGGAAACTTCAAACACTTCATTGAGCACGAAGCGCATATCGCGCAGGGGAGCTTTGTAGTCAGCCATGGGGCAATTCCTCGGACGAACCAGCAGGTGTAAAGATGTGCATGAAGTCTAACCGAACAACTTTTTAGACACATAGCGTCGCGTCGTGACCAGAAAGTCACCATTCGTTTGTTAGGCCAACCGCCGCCTTATTAACGGCAAAGCCCGCCGAATGGCGGGCTTTGGAGCGTTTGCAACCGTCGGTCAGAGGGCGAAATGCTCGGCCGGCAAACGCATCAGGCATTCGCTGCCCGCCTCGGCACCCGCCAGGTGGGCGGCAGTACGCGGCAACAGGCGTTTGAAGTAGAACTCGCAAGTCGCCAGTTTGGCTTGGTAGAACGCAGCCTCGCCCTCACCCGCCTCCAGCTTCTGCTGGGCGACCAGGGCCATGCGCAGCCAGAAATACGCCAGGGTGACGTAGCCGGAATACATCAGGTAATCCACCGAGGCAGCACCGACTTCGTCTGGGTTCTTCATCGCCGCCATGCCGATCTTCTGGGTCAGCGCGCCCCACTGCTGATTGAGCGTCGCCAGTTGGGCGACATAGCCCTTGAGCTGCGGATGCTCGGCCTGGGCCTCGCAGAATTTGTGGACGGTCTTGGTAAAGCCGCGCAGCAACTTGCCCTGGCTACCGAGCACCTTGCGCCCGAGCAAGTCGAGGGCCTGGATACCGTTGGTGCCTTCATAGATAGGTGCGATGCGGCAGTCGCGCACCAGCTGCTCCATGCCCCATTCGCGGATAAAACCATGGCCGCCGAACACCTGCATGCCGTGGTTAGTCACCTCCAGACCTGTCTCGGTCATAAAGGCTTTGCAGATCGGCGTAAGGAAAGCCAACAGGTTCTCCGCCTCCTCACGCTGCTCGGCGCTGTAGCCACGGTGCGCCTGATCGATCAGCTGCGCGGTGAAATAGGCCAGCGCGCGGTTGCCTTCGTTGAACGCTTTCATGGTCAGCAGCATGCGTCGTACATCGGGGTGGACGATGATCGGGTCGGCGGCTTTATCCGGCGCTTTCGGCCCGGTCAGCGCGCGCATCTGCAGGCGCTCAGTGGCGTACTTGATCGCGCCCTGGAAGCTGGTTTCACCGAGACACAGACCCTGCATGCCGGTGCCCAGGCGCGCGTGGTTCATCATGGTGAACATGCAGTTGAGGCCCTTGTTGGCCTCGCCGATCAGGTAGCCGGTGGCGCTGTCGAAGTTGATCACGCAGGTGGCCGAGGCCTTGATGCCCATCTTGTGCTCAATCGAGCCGCAGCTGACGCCATTGCGCGCGCCTGCCTGACCGTCAGCGTTGGGCAGGAACTTGGGCACGATAAACAGCGAGATGCCCTTGGTACCGGCGGGCGCGTCGGGCAGCTTGGCCAGCACCAGATGAACGATGTTCTCGCTCATGTCGTGCTCGCCGGCGGAGATAAATATCTTGCTGCCACTAACTGCATAGCTGCCGTCAGCCTGGGGCACGGCGCGGGTCTTGATCAGGCCCAGGTCGGTGCCGCAGTGGGCTTCGGTCAGGCACATGGTGCCGGTCCAGCTGCCTTCGGTGAGTTTGCTCAGGTAGGTCTGCTTCTGCGCTTCGGTACCGTGGGCGTGGATCGCCGACATCGCGCCATGGGTCAGGCCGGGGTACATGCCCCAGGAGGTGTTGCTCGCGCCGACCATTTCCCCGATCAGCAAGCCGAGGGAATGCGGTAAACCCTGACCGCCATAGGCCGGGTCAGCCGCCAGACCGTTCCAGCCGCCTTCAACGTACTGGGCAAAGGCTTCCTTGAAGCCCTTGGGCGTGGTCACCACGCCGTCGTTAATCTGACATTCCTCTTCATCGCCGGAGCGGTTCAGCGGGGCCAGCACCTGCTCGCAGAACTTCGCACCCTCGGCGAGGATCGCGCTGACCATATCCGGAGTGGCGTCGCTGGCACCCATCGCGGCGTAGCCGGCATGAAAGTCGAAGACCTCGTCGATCAGAAAGTGCATATCGCGCAGGGGGGCTTTGTACTCGGGCATGCTGGCATCTCCGTCAGCTAGAGCGTGGATTAGTGCTCTACGCTACGGCCCATGCCGCGCCGCAACAATCACAGTGCAGATGCTGAATACACTGCCATTAGCCGACGGCCTTAGTTACGCGAAGCTTCCAGCTTGACCGCGCCGCGCCGCTGGCCATAACTGCGCACACAGTTACGCCCGGCGCCCTTGGCGTTATACAGCGCCTGATCGGCGGCTTTGAGTACTTCCTCTGGGCTGCGCTGCTCCAGCCCGCGCTCGGCCACCCCCATGCTGACCGTCACCGACACCTGATTCGCCGCGCTGCCAGCCCGCCGCGCTCTGCCCTGCTTGTCGTCCTGCGGGCGCTGCTGCTTGTCGCGCAGCTGGATGCGGTAGGTCTCGATGGCCTGGCGTATCACTTCAAGGTGCGGTAGGCATTCCTCAAGCGTCTTGCCGGGGAACACCAGAGTGAACTCCTCGCCACCATAACGGTAGGCCTTGCCCCCGCCGCCGATCTTGCGCAGCTGAGCGGCTACCAGGCGCAGCACCTGATCGCCGACATCGTGGCCATGGGTGTCGTTGAATTTCTTGAAATGATCGACGTCGGCCATAGCAATCACATAACTACGGCCCAGACGCTGCAGGCGTTCATTCAAGGCGCGGCGTCCCGGCAGGCCGGTAAGTTCGTCACGGAAGGCCATCTGATAAGCCTCGTGCGCCACCGCCGCGACTAGGATCAGCATGATCTGGCTGCTCATTACATTCAGCGCGTTGGGCAAAATGAAGGTGTTCGGCAGCATCCACAGCAGGCCGCACAACCCCAGCAACTGCGCCGCATGCAACGGCCGTGGCGCGCGCAGGTACTGCACCACCAGCAGAATCAGACCGAGGAAAAATACCGGATAAGCCAGCTGCACCAGCGCCAGCCACTCGACCTGTAGCGCCGGCCAGCGCACCAGCGATAGCCAGTGCAGCAACGCCTCGGGAAAACGCTGCGCCAGGCCCACCGCTACCGCACTGACTGCCATCAGAACTGCGGCCCGAGCGATCAGGTCCTGCAGCAGGTGAGTGCGCTCCTGCCAGGCGGCGTAAAGGCTGTAGAGCAGCGGCAGCAATAGGCTGCACAGATGAAAGATCAGCGCCGCATCACTGCGCACCTGCCCCGTGGCGCGAAAGTGATCGACCTGGGTATCGAGCAGGAAGTAACCGAGGTACAGCGTCAGCAGCAGAAACACCTCGCGCTGACGGCCATACACCAGGCAGAACGCGCCGCCGAGCAACAGCAGCAGCGTCGGCAGCACATTGAACAACGAGGTGAAAAACTCACTCAGCACCGCCAATCGCGCCAACAGCAAGCCGCCGAACAGAAGCAGCAGCGAAGGCAGAAAATGGCTGAAGCGCACAGCAGCAAGACGCGACAAGACAGGCTCCACACCGCGATAAAAGCGGATAACGTCGCGCAGTTTGCCTGTAACGAGAGTGTTTCGCACGGAACCTGACAGGCAAATCGACAAGCTGCCTCGGACTTTTTATCCGCCCCAAATAAAAAAACCGCCACCCCAAGGGGCAGCGGTTTTCGACCTGCGGTGGAGCGTTGAGGCTTAGTAGCCCAGAGCGAAGTGCTCTTCGTCCATGTCCATCAGGTTGTTGGCGCCGGACAGCATGGCCTCTACGTGGCTACGGGTACGTGGCAGGATGCGCGCGAAGTAGAAACGAGCGGTCTGCAGCTTGGCCTTGTAGAAGGCTTCGTCTTCAGTGCCGGCAGCGATCTTCTCGGCAGCCAGGCGCGCCATGTCAGCCCAGAAGTAGGCCAGGCAGACGTAGCCGGAGTACATCAGGTAGTCCACCGAAGCGGCACCGACTTCTTCGCGGTCTTTCATCGCGGCCATGCCCACTTTCATGGTCAGGTCGCCCCACTCCTTGTTCAGCTTGGCCAGAGGCTCGACGAACGCTTTAACGGCGTCGTTGGCTTCGTTAGCCTGGCAGAACTTGTGCACGATCTTGGTGAAGCCTTTCAGCGCTTCGCCTTGAGTCTGCAGCACTTTACGGCCCAGCAGGTCGAGCGCCTGGATACCGGTGGTGCCTTCGTACAGCATGGAGATACGGCTGTCGCGAACGTTCTGCTCCATGCCCCACTCGGCGATAAAGCCGTGGCCGCCGTAGATCTGTACGCCGTGGTTGGCCGCTTCGAAGCCGACTTCGGTCATGAATGCTTTGGCGATTGGAGTGAGGAAAGCCAGCAGTGCGTCGGCTTGCTTCTTCTCGGCTTCGTCCTGGCTGTACTTGACGATGTCGACCTGCTTGGCAGTGAAGTACACCATCGCACGGTTACCTTCAGCGAAGGCTTTCATGGTCAGCAGCATGCGACGCACGTCCGGGTGGACGATGATCGGGTCAGCGGCTTTTTCCGGCGCTTTCGGGCCAGTCAGGGAACGCATCTGCAGACGCTCACGAGCGTACTTCAGGCCACCCTGGAAACCGATCTCAGCGTGAGCCAGACCTTGCAGAGCAGTACCCAGGCGAGCCGTGTTCATAAAGGTGAACATGCAGTTCAGGCCTTTGTTGGCTGGGCCGATCAGGTAGCCGGTAGCGCCGTCGAAGTTCATTACGCAGGTGGCGTTACCGTGGATGCCCATCTTGTGCTCGAGCGAGCCACAGGAAACGGCGTTACGTGCGCCAACGGTGCCGTCAGCGTTAACCGAGAACTTCGGCACGATGAACAGCGAGATGCCTTTGGTGCCTTGCGGCGCGTCGGGCAGGCGGGCCAGGACGATGTGGACGATGTTATCGGCCATGTCGTGTTCGCCAGCGGAGATGAAGATCTTGGTACCGGAAACCTTGTACGAACCGTCAGCCTGAGGCTCGGCCTTGGTGCGCAGCATGCCCAGATCGGTGCCGCAATGCGGTTCGGTCAGGCACATGGTGCCGGTCCACTCACCGGATACCAACTTGGTCAGGTAGGTGTGCTTCTGGTCGTCAGTACCGTGCTCGGCGATGGTGTTCATCGCGCCGTGCGACAGGCCTGGGTACATGCCCCACGACCAGTTCGAGGTGCCGACCATTTCGCTGACAACCAGACCCAGGGATTCCGGCAGGCCTTGGCCGCCGTGATCAACGTCGTGAGCCAGGCTCGGCCAGCCGCCTTCTACGTACTGCTTGTAGGCAGCTTTGAAGCCGGTAGGGGTTTTCACGCCTTCAGCGGACCAGGTGCAACCTTCGGTGTCACCTACACGATTCAGCGGCGACAGCACTTGCTCACAGAACTTAGCGCCTTCTTCAAGGATGGCGTCGACCATGTCCGGAGTAGCGTCCTGGCAGCCAGGCAGGCTCTGATAATGCGCTTCGTAGCCGAGCAGTTCGTCGCGTACGAAACGGATATCACGCAAGGGGGCCTTGTAATCAGGCATAGCGGTTAACCTCTGCGGTGGATTCTTAGGTGTGTAGGTGACCGGATATTCGGTCGTTTTCGGGAGCAATCCCGACGCTCGACTGCCCCTTGGCACTCGGGCTAATCAAACAAGCGTTTGAAACATACGTTTATGCCTATTTAATGTCAAGCACCCGAAGCAGCACTCAGGCCACCAGATCGACAACCGGCGCTGGCGCCTGCAAACCGTTTAGTTGCCGATACAGATCAAGATTAGGTGGTGGCGGTAGATCCTGCTGGGCAGGGGCGGAGGACTGTTCTTCCTCAACCGGCGGTTCTTCGTCCGCTTTTTCCCGCTGTTCTGCACGCGCCTCACTGGCGGCGTCTGCTTCACTGCGTTGCTGTTGCGCTAGCTGGGCGCGCGCCTCGGCCATTTGCGCCTGGGCTTGCGCGGCCACCTGTCGGTCCTGTGCCGACGGCTCGGCAGGTGCCAGGGCCGCGCGAATCACCACCTCCATCTTACGCAGGGTGGCTTCAGGGTCGTTCGGGATCGGGCTGGTGTCGATGCCCACCTCACCGCCCACCGCATAGCGCTTGCCATCCGGGCCGCGCTCGTAGGTGTAACTCGGCGCCCCGGCATAGCGCCCACCTACAGCAGCGTGCGCCTGCTCGTGGGTGCGCACCTCCTGGTCACGGCTGACCAGCTTGGTGATTTCCAGTTGCTCAAGGCGTTGTTGCTGCGGGCTGGGCTCGCCTTCGCGGCTTTTGGCTTTATTGGGACTGGCCGAGGTGTCGGTAGATTTATCAGCCTCTTCACGAGCCGAAGCCGATCGCTCATCGGCCAGCGGCTGGGCAGCGGTTATCGGCGCCTGAGCGGCGCGGGTGATATCGGGAGATACATCAGGGGAAATATTGGACGCAAGAGGCCGAGCCGGCAGTAGCGTTGCTGCAGGCGCAGGATAAGACGTTGCGCCGCCAATCTGCATGCGATAACTCCTCGCCCCTGACTGCTAACACTCCATAACAGAGCCGGACTACATCTGAGGCGGGCGACTCAGGCCGTAGTGTCGATCAGGGTGCCAAGGACTTCATCGGCGGTTTTCACCACCTTGGCGCCGGCCTCAGCTTCATTCTGGCCTTGGCGCAGGGCGACCAGGCTCTCCGCCAGATCGGGACGAGTCTGCTCAGCCGAGCTCGGTGCAGGATTGACCTGATTAGCCGGCGGTGTGGAGGTCGACTGTTGGGGCTGGGTAACCGCGTTGCTGGCGATATCCGCCGCAGCCTGATCAATCCGGCGCTGGCCCGATTGAATGGTGCTGATACCCGAGTTGAAGGCGCTTCCAGAAATTTCCATGCCCAAGCTCCCGCTATGGCAAACCACTAACGTTTCAATTGAAGCAGAAATTGCTCGAAAAACGTACAAGCAAAAGGCTATGGGACTTGGCCTGCTTATAGCGCGCGGCGCAATAATTCCAAATCAAGATAGACGGAAACCGCAGCCGACGTGGCTTCGGCCAGGCGCGGCACATAACCCAGGCAGGGCGCTGGTAAGCGCTCGGCAAGAGTGGCCAGATTATCCTCAAGGCGCGAAACCTGCGGATCGACCAGATTGGCTACCCAGCCCGCCAGCGGCAGGCCATCGAGCAGGATCGCCTCGGCCGTCAGCAGCGCTTGATTAATGCAGCCCAGGCGCACACCGACCACCAGAATCACCGGCAGCTGCAGGGCAATTGCCAGGTCCGACAAAGCCGCCCGTCCGGCCAGCGGCACGCGCCAGCCGCCAGCGCCTTCGACCAGGGTCAAATCCGCACGCTTATCCAGAATCGCCTGCACCGGACCGTGCAACGCGGCAACATCCAGCAACACACCCGCCTCGCGGGCAGCCAGATGCGGGGCAATCGCCGGCTCGAATGCCAGCGGATTGACCTCTTCGTAGCGCAGCGCCAGCGTGCACTCATCCAACAGCGCCAGGGCGTCGTCATTGCGCAGACCTTCCGCCGTGCGTGAGCAACCGGAAGCTACCGGTTTGGCTGCAGCCGTGGATAGCCCAGCCAGCCGCGCCGCATGCAACAGGCCGGCGGCAATAGTGGTTTTACCGATTTCCGTATCGGTGCCGGTGACGAAGAAAGCCGCGCTCATCTAGAAATGTCCTTACGCAATACGCCATATACCACCTGATAGGTCGCCGGCAGGCCTTGCGGCTGGCGGAACTGCTCATAAGCATTGAGCAACGCCAACATACGCGCCCGTCCAGTCAGGCCGCCGGGGCGACCAGGGTTGAGATTGTGCGCACCGAGAGCTTTCAGTTCATGGGTCAGGCTGCGTACATTCGGGTAATAAAGCGTCTCAGGGGTGGTTTGCAGGCTGAGCTGCGTCAGCCCGCTGTCGTCACACAGGCGCTGATAATCCTCAAAGCGACGAAAGCGGTTGACGTGCACAAAGCCATCCACCGCCTGCCAGCTGTCACGCAGCTCCTGCAGAGTGCCAACACACAGGCTGCTAAAGGCCATCACACCGCCCGGGCGCAGGACTCGCGCGGCTTCGCTAAGCACGGCGGAAAAATCCGCGCACCACTGCAAGGCCAGGCTGGAAAACAGTAGGTCGCAGGACGCGCTTTGCAGCGGCAAACGCTCGGCATCGCCAGCAATAAACTGCTGCGCGCCGCCCAGTGGTCGGGCGTGTTGCAGCATGCCTTCGGCGATATCCAGGGCAACGCCCTGGCTGGCCGGAAAACGCTCGCCCAGGGCGCGGCTGAAATAGCCAGTGCCACAGCCCAAATCGAGCCAACGTGCTGGGCTGATCGCGGCCGGTAACTGCGCCAGCAACTGTTGTCCGACAGTGCGCTGCAGAGCCGCCACGCTGTCGTAGCTCTCGGCTGCCCGGGAAAACGAAGCGGCGACCCGACGTTTATCCGGCAGGCCGCCGAGAGGGTTATGCGCCAGATCAGTCATCACCGGCCTCATGCAGAAACGCCTGAATCGCCGCGGCAATTTCGTGCGGACGCTCCAGGACAAAGGCATGACTGGCGTTATCGACCAGGCCGATCTCGACATCCGGCAGCAGCGCCAGCAAGGCCTGCGCAGCACTCGCCGGAACCAGCGCATCCTGACCAGCGAACAAGTGCAGCTGCGGACCAACAAAGGCCTGCAGCGCAGCGCGCGTATCCAGGTTCGCAAGCAAATGCAGCCCGGTCAGCAGCATCTCGGGCTGCACCTGCGGAGCCGCCGCAAACAACTGCCGTGACAGACCACGGGCATCCACAGCACCTTGAGCACAAAGCAGGGCAAAACGTTTCAGGGTGGCGGGCGCATCGGCAGCGCAGCCCTGACGAAAGGCGTTAAACGTCTCGGCCGACATGGCTGCCGACCAGCTTGGCTCGGCAACAAAGCGCAGGTTGCTGGCCAGGGTTAGCAGGCCGCTGCAACGCTCACCACGGCGCGCCGCCAGTTCGGCCGCCAGCATACCACCGAGGGACCAACCACCGAGCCAGGCGTCCTGTGGCAGATTGGCGTCGAGCTCGCCCAGCCAGTCGGCCGGGTCACTGGAATCCAGCAGTGGCAGCGGCTCGATCTGCACATGCAAACGAGGATCAAGGCCGCGCAAGGCATCAGCCAGCGGCTGTAACGTCGCGACACCGAGGCCCCAGCCGGGTAGCAGAATCAGCCGATCACGCATGGGCTACGCCCTCGACCGTCAACAATGACCAACACTCGGCCAGGGCTTCCAGCAGCAGTTCCAGCTGCGCCAGGCTATGCGCGGCGGAAAGTGTCACACGCAGGCGGGCACTGCCAGCAGGCACGGTGGGTGGACGAATCGCGGTGACCAGCAGGCCTCGCTCGCGCAGCATCTGCGAGAGCTGCATGGCGCGGCCGCTGTCGCCGATCAGGATCGGTTGAATCGGCGTGGCGCTGTCCATCAGCTCCAGGCCAATGACCTGCGCGCCTTCACGAAAGCGCTTGATCAGGGCCTGCAGATGCTCACGCCGCCAGTGCTCACTGCACAGCAATTCCAGGCTTTTCAGCGTCGCGCAGGCCAGCGCCGGTGGCTGACTGGTGGTGTAGATATAGGGGCGGGCGAACTGCACCAGGGTCTCGATCAACTCCTCGCTACCGGCAACAAAGGCGCCGGCGGTGCCGAAGGCCTTGCCGAGGGTGCCGACCAACACCTGCACGTCGTCCGCGCCCAGGCCGAAATGCTCGACTATGCCGCCGCCAGTGGCGCCCAACGGGCCGAAACCATGGGCATCGTCGACCATCACCCAGGCATTGGCGCGGCGTGCCTCGGCGCACAGCGCCGGCAAGTCGGCCAGGTCGCCGTCCATGCTGAACACGCCGTCAGTCACGATCAGAGTATCGCCCGTAACTTTGCGCAAGCGGTTGGCCAGGCTTACCGCATCGTTGTGCAGGTAACGGGAAAAACGCGCGCCGCTGAGCAGGCCGGCATCCAGCAGGGAGGCATGATTGAGTCGGTCCTCCAGCACGCTGTTGCCCTGCCCGACCAGCGCGGTGACTGCGCCGAGGTTGGCCATATAACCGGTGGAAAACAGCAGCGCCCGTGGCCTACCGGTGAACTCGGCAAGCGCTTCTTCCAGTTGGTGATGCGGCGTGCTGTGGCCAATTACCAGATGTGATGCGCCGCCACCCACGCCCCATTTCTCTGCGCCGGCGCGCCAGGCTTCGATCACCTGCGGGTGATTGGCCAAGCCGAGGTAATCGTTGGAGCAGAAGGCCAGCAGCTGCTGACCATCGACCTGCACCAACGGCCCTTGCGGTGACTCCAGCAGAGGGCGCTGACGGTAGAGGTTGGCGGAGCGACGCTCGGCCAGGCGAGCGGACAGATCGAAGGGCATGCAAGCCTCGGCAAGGAGCTTGGAAGTAGGAGCGGGCCATGCCCGCGAAATGCTCGCAACCTTCGCGGGCATGGCCCGCTCCTACCGGTTCGAAGGGATTAGACCGCGGCGTTATAAAACAGCTTGGAGTCGCGCTGCTCGACCAACGCCTGCTCGATGGCCGCTTGGTGCACTTCGTCGGCGTGTTCTTCGCGCTCTTCCGGCTTGATGCCAAGGCGAGCGAACAACTCCATGTCCTTGTTGGCCTGCGGGTTGGCGGTGGTCAGCAATTTTTCGCCGTAGAAAATCGAGTTGGCACCGGCAAAGAAGGCCAGGGCCTGCATCTGCTCGTTCATTGCCTCGCGGCCGGCGGATAGGCGCACATGGGATTGCGGCATCATGATCCGGGCCACCGCGAGCATGCGGATAAAGTCGAACGGATCGACGTCCTGTTCATCAGCCAGCGGCGTACCTTTGACCTTCACCAGCATATTGATCGGCACCGACTCCGGGTGCTCCGGCAGATTGGCCAACTGGATCAGCAGGCCGGCACGGTCGTCCAGCGACTCGCCCATGCCGAGGATGCCACCGGAGCAAATCTTCATCCCCGAATCACGTACATAGGCCAGGGTCTCCAGACGCTCGCCATAGGTGCGGGTGGTGATGATGTTGCCGTAGAACTCCGGCGAGGTATCCAGGTTGTGGTTGTAGTAATCGAGACCGGCTTCAGCCAGGGCCTGAGTCTGCTCTTTATCCAGCTTGCCTAGGGTCATGCAGGTTTCCAGGCCCAGGGCTTTGACGCCCTCGACCATCTTCAGCACGTAGGGCATGTCTTTGGCCGACGGATGCTTCCACGCCGCGCCCATGCAGAAACGGGTGGAGCCGATAGCCTTGGCCTCGGCAGCAGCCTCCAGCACCTTCTGCACTTCCAGGAGTTTTTCCTTTTCCAGACCGGTGTTGTAGTGGCCGGACTGCGGGCAGTATTTACAGTCTTCCGGACAGGCGCCGGTCTTGATCGACAACAGGGTCGAGACCTGCACACGGTTCGCGTCGAAATGCGCGCGGTGCACGGTCTGCGCCTGGAACAGCAGGTCGTTGAACGGTTGTTCGAAGAGCGCCTTGACCTCATTAAGAGTCCAGTCGTGACGCAGGTTGGCGGCGGTGGTGGCGCTCATCGGTAATTCCTTATTGTTGGCTGCGCCCTGCTAGATTCAGCAGACGCGACACGGATGTTCGGCATAGTTATGGAAGGCGTATGCGCTGTCAACCAAACTCGCAGCACCAGGTTTACAACTGGTTAAAAAACAAGCAAGCCTGTTTACTCTGCGATGAAACCGCAGACGCCGCACTGGCCATCTGCACCAGTTGCGAAGCCGAGCTGCCCTGGCTCGGCGGGCACTGCCAGATCTGCGCCCTGCCGCTACCTAGCCACGGCCTGGTATGCGGGGCTTGCCTGAAAAAACCGCCCAGCTTCGCCAAGGTCGAAGCGCCCTGGCGCTACGCCTTCCCCATCGACAGCCTGATCACCCGATTCAAGCATCAGGCCAAGTGGCCATTGGGACGTTTGCTGGGTGAGCTTTTGTCACACCATCTACAACATGCATTCGATGAAGGGCTTCCGCGCCCAGATTTGCTGTTACCCGTGCCACTGGCCGACAAACGCCAGCGGCAGCGCGGTTTTAACCAGGCCGGCCTGCTCGCCGAATGGCTGAGCGCCAGCCTACAACTGCCGCTGCAGTCGCACTGGTTGCAGCGGGTAATCGACACCCCGGCGCAGCAGCAACTGGACGCGGCTACGCGCAAGCGCAACTTGCGCAAAGCCTTTGCCCTGGCGCCGGGTAGCGCACTCAGTGGCCTGCATATGGCACTGGTCGATGATGTACTGACCACCGGCGCCACGGCCGAAAGCCTGGCGCGGCTATTAAACAAGGCCGGTGCAGCGCGGGTTGATGTGTATTGCCTGGCGCGCACGCCAAAGCCGGGTGACTGAGCAGATAGATGTGAGAAAGAGCCTGTTCAAAGGCTCGCTAGCTAGAGGCATGCAAGGCGCTACGTTAGTAACAGCCTTCGGCTGGTCAAAGCGGCGAGGACGCGGAGCTTACTGCTGTAAATGAGCATTACTCGGTTCACTCGCCCTTCGGGCCACGCTAAAGCGCGTTAGCCGCCAGCGACTTACCGAGCCTGCTTTTAACGCAGCAGGCTTTGAATAGGCTCTAAGCGGTACACTCTGCGGCCAATTACCCTGGAGTCGCCCATGTCCCATCCATTTGCCGCACTCACACCCGACCTGGTGCTGGATGCCGTGGAGAGCATCGACTACCTCAGCGACGCCCGCGTTCTGGCGCTG
Organism: Pseudomonas sp. EA_35y_Pfl2_R5; assembly: GCF_963970805.1. Classification (NCBI taxonomy): domain Bacteria; kingdom Pseudomonadati; phylum Pseudomonadota; class Gammaproteobacteria; order Pseudomonadales; family Pseudomonadaceae; genus Pseudomonas; species Pseudomonas sp. EA_35y_Pfl2_R5. The sequence continues at coordinate 165,021 of NZ_CAXAOW010000008.1, forward strand.
AACAGCTATGAAAACCGTGTGTATCAGGTGGGCATCGAGGACGAGACGCCGCTGATCGCCAAGTTCTATCGCCCGGATCGCTGGACCGATGAAGCGATTCGTGAAGAGCACAGCTTCACCTTCGAGCTGGCCGAGTGCGATGTGCCAGTGGTCGCGCCATTGGCGCGCGATGGCGAAACCCTATTTGAATACTCCGGCTTTCGCTTTGCGCTATTTCCACGCCGTGGCGGCCGCGCGCCGGAGCCTGGCAACCTCGACCAACTGTATCGCCTCGGCCAACTACTGGGCCGCCTGCACGCAGTGGGTTCACTCAAGCCGTTTGCCCACCGTGAAGCCTTGCAGGTGAGCAACTTCGGTCATGCCTCCCTGGCCACCCTGTTGGATGGCAACTTTATTCCGCACAGCCTGCTGCCGGCCTATGAATCGGTGGCGCGGGATCTGCTCAAGCGTCTGGATGTGTTGTTCGCCGCCAACCCGGTACAGGCGATCCGCCTGCATGGCGACTGTCACCCCGGCAACTTGCTGTGTCGTGACGAGACCTTCCATATGGTCGACCTCGACGACTGTCGCATGGGACCAGCCGTGCAGGATCTGTGGATGATGCTGGCTGGCGAACGCCACGAGCGCCTCGGCCAGCTCTCGGAGCTGATGGACGGTTATCAGGAGTTTCACGACTTCAACCCACGCGAACTGCCGCTGATCGAAGGCCTGCGCGCCCTGCGCCTGATGCATTACAGCGCCTGGCTGGCGCGCCGCTGGGATGACCCGGCTTTCCCCATGAGCTTCCCCTGGTTCGGCAGCGAGCGTTACTGGGGCGATCAGATTCTAATCCTGCGTGAGCAACTGGCAGCGCTGGATGAAGAACCGCTGAAGTTGTTCTAAACCCGCCTCAACCGAGAAAGGAACTCTACATGTCTGTCGTCGAACGCTGGTTTGGGGCGGATTTCACCCAGCTACACCCATTACTACAAAGCTTGCATCGCAAAGGCGGCAAGCTGCACGGCCTAGTCGACCTGCAATTAGGCCGTGGCCTTGCCGGCATCATCGGTGCACGCCTGGCGACTCGGCTGGGCATTCCCGCCGAGCTGGCTCGCGTAGCGTTTCAAGTGGATATTCATGACACCGACAATGCCCTGCACTGGAACCGCTGCTTTGCCGATAACGCCACGCTCTACTCAAGCTTTCAGCCCAGCGGCAACTGGCCAAATGGTTACTGGCTGGAATCCACCGGATCCCTGAAACTAGCTTTGGCAGTGGATGTTCATCAGGGCGGCTGGTACTGGCGACCGTTGAAAGCCTGGCTGCATGGTGTGCGTATTCCACTCTGGTTGCTGCCACGCACCGAGGCTTACAAGCGAATAGAAGAAGGCCTGTATCACTTCTATGTGGGATTCAGCCTGCCATTACTCGGCAAGCGGCTGAGTTACAGCGGAACACTACAGCTGGACAACCCAGCGCCGGCTCGCTAGATGCGCACCATACAGTTAGCAACTCCTCGTAACGCCAGCTTTACACTATTCGCCCGCCAATCTGCGGAAAGCAAAGCTGAACAACCGGACAAGTCCATGCCACGCCGACTAGAATCGCAAGCCTCTCGTTAGCCGCCTAAGCAAGGACCCTGCATGGCCACCGCCAACCCGCGTCGCGGGTATATTCTCGGCCTGACCGCCTACATTATCTGGGGTCTGTTCCCGCTATATTTCAAAGCCATCCAGAGCGTGCCGGCGCTGGAAATCATCGTCCATCGCGCACTCTGGTCCGCGCTGTTTGGCGCACTGCTGCTCCTGGTGTGGAAGCATCCCGGCTGGCTGCGCGAGCTGCTGAATAACCCCAAACGCTTTGCCGTGCTAGCACTGAGTGGCGTGCTTATCGCCAGCAACTGGCTGGTGTATGTGTGGGCGGTGAATAACGAGCGCATGCTCGAAGCCAGCCTGGGCTATTACATCAACCCGCTGGTCAATGTGCTGCTGGGCATGCTGATTCTCGGCGAGCGCCTGCGCCGCCTGCAGTGGCTGGCAGTAGCCCTGGCCGCGCTGGGCGTGCTGCAACAGCTGTGGCAGGTTGGCAGTATCCCTTGGGTATCGCTGGTGCTGGCACTGACCTTTGGTTTCTACGGACTAATCCGCAAGCAGGCACCGGTGGCCGCATTGCCCGGCCTGGTGGTGGAAACCTGGTTGCTGCTGCCGCTAGCGCTCGGCTGGTTAATCCTGCACCCGGTCGCAATGAGCACCCAGGCTGATTTCTGGAGCACCCCGGAAGCGCTGTGGCTGATCGCCGCCGGGCCGATCACCCTGGTGCCGCTGGTCTGTTTCAACGCCGCCGCTCGCCATCTGCCCTACACCACCCTGGGCTTTCTGCAGTACCTGGCGCCAACTCTGGTGTTGTTGCAGGCGATCTTTCTGTTTGATGAGCATTTCGACCCAAGCAAACTGCTGGCTTTTATCTGCATCTGGGCCGGCCTGGCGATCTATAGCGTGGATGCCTGGCTGACGCTACGTAAACGCCAACCTGGTTAAAAAACAGACAACCGACTGCAGCTTACAGCCCGCCTGGGCTGCAGCCAGTTGCCCCCGGCTTATCCACAGAAGCATCCCCGACCTTTGTGCACAACCAGCTGCTAAGTGCTTAAAAAATAAGCACTTAGCAAAAAAACCCGGGGCACTAGGCAGTGCTCCGGGGCTCCTCATGCTACGCACAGAGTTATCCACATCGATCGTGGATAAACAGTGGATCTAGCTGGCTGTTGAAACGCAGGCGAGGCAGGCAAGACAAGGCGCTACGCCAGTAACAGCCTCCGGCTGGTCAAAGCGGCGAGGAAGCGGACTGGGCTCGCACGCGAGTTTGCTGGTGCAAATGAGCATTCCGAGCCTATTTTTAGGCTATGTCCCAAGACCGTGTTGCAAGGACTAAGCTTTAAGGCAGACATCCGCTTGTGAGGTCAGCCCACCATGGATACTCAAGCCTTTCAGCGCTGGTTGGCCCAGGTGAGCCAGCTCAGTGCCA
>NZ_CAXAOW010000009.1:0-165874 GCF_963970805.1 Pseudomonas sp. EA_35y_Pfl2_R5
CCGTTCCTGATGCCAATCGAAGACGTATTCTCGATCTCCGGTCGTGGCACCGTGGTAACTGGCCGTATCGAGCGCGGTATCGTCAAGATTCAGGAAGAAATCGAAATCGTTGGTCTGCGTGATACCACCAAGACCACCTGTACCGGTGTTGAAATGTTCCGCAAGCTGCTCGATGAAGGTCGTGCTGGCGAGAACTGCGGCGTTCTGCTGCGCGGCACCAAGCGTGACGACGTTGAGCGTGGCCAGGTTCTGGTCAAGCCAGGTTCGGTTAAGCCGCACACCACCTTTACCGCAGAAGTGTATGTGTTGAGCAAAGAAGAAGGCGGTCGTCACACTCCGTTCTTCAAAGGCTACCGTCCTCAGTTCTACTTCCGTACTACTGACGTAACTGGTAACTGCGAACTGCCGGAAGGCGTTGAGATGGTAATGCCAGGTGACAACATTCAGATGACTGTCACTCTGATCAAGACCATCGCAATGGAAGAAGGTCTGCGTTTCGCCATTCGTGAAGGCGGTCGTACCGTCGGCGCCGGCGTCGTAGCCAAAATCATTGCGTAAGTGATGGTTTAAGAAAAGGCCCCCGCTTGCGGGGGCTTTTTTATTGGGTTGACACCTGCTAGGGGCGTCTATAGAATCACGCCTCCTTTTAACGGGCGTATTGCGTCCGTTGGGAATAGCAGCTTGGAATCTGAGGTCAAAATGCAAAATCAACAAATCCGTATTCGGTTGAAGGCTTTTGACCATCGCCTGATCGATCAATCAACCCAGGAAATCGTGGAAACCGCGAAACGTACTGGTGCTCAGGTGCGTGGTCCTATTCCTCTGCCTACCCGCAAAGAGCGGTTCACCGTACTGACCTCGCCACACGTCAACAAAGACGCGCGTGATCAGTTCGAGATCCGTACTCATAAGCGTGTTCTGGACATCGTCCAGCCAACGGATAAAACCGTTGACGCGCTGATGAAGCTTGATCTTGCGGCTGGTGTGGAAGTGCAGATCAGCCTCGGCTAAGACCGCTTTAGGTTTTAGTCGTGTAACGCTCTGAAATGGGCGGCCATAGCGGGTGAAAGCCCCGTACACTCATGAGGTTACAACATGACTATTGGTGTAGTCGGTCGAAAGGCGGGTATGACCCGTATTTTCACCGAAGAAGGTGTCTCCATTCCGGTTACGGTCATTGAGATCGAGCCGAATCGCGTCACTCAGTTCAAAACTGAAGAGTCCGATGGCTATCGTGCAGTGCAAGTCACTGTCGGCGAGCGTCGTGCTTCACGTGTCAGCAAGGCGCAAGCCGGTCATTTCGCTAAGGCGAACGTCGCGGCAGGTCGCACTGTTATGGAATTCCGTCTTGAAGAAGGCGAGTACCAGGCAGGTGATCTGATCAACGCTGAAATATTCCAAGCTGGTCAACTGGTGGATGTCACCGGTCAGTCCAAAGGTAAAGGCTTTGCCGGTACCATCAAGCGTTGGAACTTCCGCGGCCAAGACAACACTCACGGTAACTCCGTGTCCCACCGTGTTCCGGGTTCTATCGGCCAGTGCCAGACTCCGGGTCGCGTATTCAAGGGCAAAAAAATGTCCGGTCATATGGGCGCTGAGCGCGTGACCGTGCAGTCCCTGGAAGTAGTGCGGGTTGACGCTGAACGCAATCTGTTGCTGGTCAAGGGTGCTGTTCCTGGCGCTACTGGCGGCAACCTGGTTGTACGTCCAGCGGCCAAGGCTCGCGGTTAAGGGGAAGCTGACATGCAATTAAATGTAAATGGCGCTCAAGCAATCGAAGTATCCGAAGCCACTTTTGGCGGCGCATACAACGAGACCCTGGTTCACCAAGCAGTTGTGGCCTACATGGCCGGCGGCCGTCAGGGCAGCAAGCAGCAGAAGACCCGTTCCGACGTATCCGGTGGCGGTAAGCGCCCTTGGCGTCAGAAGGGTACCGGTCGTGCTCGTGCAGGTACCACTCGTGGTCCGATCTGGCGTGGCGGTGGTGTGACCTTCGCGGCTCGTCCGCAGAATCACGATCAAAAGCTGAACAAGAAGATGTATCGCGCTGCATTGCGTTCGATTCTTGCCGAGCTGGTTCGTACTGATCGTTTGATCGTCGTCGAAGACTTCAGCGTTGAAGCTCCGAAGACCAAAGAACTGTTGGGCAAGTTGAATGGCATGGGTCTGACCGATGTGCTGATCGTGTCCGATGCTATTGATGAGAATCTGTACCTGGCTGCTCGCAACCTGCCACACGTTGATGTTCGTGACGTGCAGGGTTCCGATCCAGTTAGTCTGATCGCGTATGAAAAGGTGCTGGTCACCGTTTCTGCCGTGAAGAAATTCGAGGAGCTGCTGGGATGAACCAGGAACGCGTATTTAAAGTGCTGCTTGGCCCGCACATCTCCGAGAAGGCCACGGTTCTCGCTGACAAGAAAAGTCAGTTCGTTTTCAAGGTTGCAACCGATGCAACCAAGCTGGAAATCAAGAAGGCCGTCGAAAGCCTGTTCAGCGTGAATGTTGCTGCTGTTAATACCGTGAATGTTCTCGGTAAGACCAAGCGCAATGCTCGCGGCCTGGGCAAGCGTAACGACTGGAAGAAAGCGATCATCTCGCTTCAGCCAGGCCAAGATCTCGATTTCGCCAGCAGTGCTGAGTAAGGAAGGGGTGCATCATGGCAATCGTTAAATGCAAACCGACTTCCCCTGGCCGCCGTTTTGTGGTCAAGGTGGTCAATCAGGAGCTGCATAAAGGCGCTCCTTACGCTCCGCTGCTTGAGAAGAAGTCGAAGACTGGCGGTCGTAACAACAATGGTCGTATCACCACCCGTCATATCGGTGGTGGCCACAAACAGCATTACCGTCTGGTTGATTTTCGTCGCAACGACAAAGATGGCATTCCAGCCACTGTTGAGCGTATTGAATACGATCCGAACCGTACCGCACACATCGCTCTGCTGATGTATGCAGACGGCGAGCGTCGCTACATCATCGCCCCTAAAGGCGTGAGTGCTGGCGATCAGCTGGTAGCTGGCATCATGGCTCCGATCAAGCCGGGCAACAGTCTGCAACTGCGCAACATTCCAGTTGGTAGCACTGTTCACGGTATCGAAATGAAGCCGGGTAAAGGTGCTCAGATCGCTCGTTCCGCTGGTGCTTCGGCTCAGCTGATTGCGCGTGAAGGCGTCTACGTGACCCTGCGTCTGCGTTCCGGTGAAATGCGTAAAGTTCTGGCTGAATGCCGTGCGACCCTGGGTGAAGTCTCGAACTCCGAGCACAGCCTGCGTTCGCTGGGTAAAGCTGGTGCCAAACGCTGGCGTGGCGTTCGCCCAACCGTTCGTGGTGTTGCCATGAACCCGGTTGACCACCCACACGGTGGTGGTGAAGGTCGTACCTCTGGTGGTCGTCATCCGGTGTCTCCATGGGGCTTCCCGACGAAGGGCGCGAAGACTCGTGGTAACAAACGCACCGACAACATGATCGTCCGTCGTCGCAAGTAAATAGAGGGATACGACAGTGCCACGTTCTCTGAAAAAAGGTCCTTTTATTGATCTTCACCTACTGAAGAAGATCGAAGTGGCGGTGGAAAAGAATGATCGCAAGCCGGTGAAAACCTGGTCGCGTCGTTCGATGATCCTGCCACAAATGGTCGGTCTGACCATCGCTGTACACAACGGTCGTCAACATGTCCCAGTTCTCGTGAACGAAGACATGGTCGGTCACAAACTGGGCGAATTTGCCGGCACTCGTACCTATCGTGGGCACGTGGCTGACAAGAAAGCCAAGCGTTAAGGGGTTAGGAAATGGAAGTAGCCGCTAAGTTGTCGGGCGCTCGCATCTCCGCCCAGAAAGCCCGCTTGGTCGCCGACCAGATCCGCGGGAAGAAGGTGGGCGAAGCGCTCAACCTCCTGGCTTTCAGCAGTAAGAAAGCCGCCGAGATCATTAAGAAAGTGCTGGAGTCGGCTGTAGCCAACGCCGAGCACAACGAAGGCGCAGACGTTGATGACTTGAAGGTCAGCACCGTTTTCGTCAACGAAGGGCGTTCGCTGAAGCGCATCATGCCGCGTGCCAAAGGCCGCGCTGATCGCATCGTCAAGCGGTCTTGCCATATCACTGTCAAGGTTGCGGACAAGTAACGGAGTCGATCAGATGGGTCAGAAAGTACATCCCATTGGCATTCGCCTGGGAATCGTCAAGGAGCACACCTCCGTCTGGTACGCCAGCGGTCGGACTTATGCGGACTATTTGTTCGCTGATCTGAAGGTGCGCGAGTATCTCCAAGACAAACTAAAAAGCGCGTCCGTAAGCCGTATCGACATTGCTCGTCCGGCTCAAACTGCACGTATCACCATCCACACTGCTCGTCCCGGTATCGTTATCGGTAAGAAAGGTGAAGATGTTGAGAAACTGCGTCAGGACCTGACCAAGCAAATGGGTGTGCCTGTGCACATCAATATCGAAGAGATCCGCAAGCCGGAACTCGACGGTATGCTGGTTGCGCAGAGCGTAGCTCAGCAGCTGGAGCGTCGTGTGATGTTCCGTCGCGCTATGAAGCGCGCTGTACAGAACGCCATGCGTATTGGTGCCAAGGGCATCAAAATCCAAGTGAGCGGTCGTCTCGGCGGTGCTGAAATCGCACGTACCGAATGGTATCGCGAAGGTCGTGTGCCGTTGCACACCCTGCGTGCCGATATCGACTATGCCACGTACGAAGCGCACACCACTTATGGTGTGATCGGTGTCAAGGTTTGGATCTTCAAAGGCGAAGTAATTGGTGGCCTTAAAGAAGAGCTAAAACCCCAAGCGCCTGCGCCTCGTAAAAAAGCTGCTAAGTAAGGAGTACGCAAAATGTTGCAACCAAAGCGTACGAAGTTCCGTAAGCAGATGACCGGCCACAACCGTGGTCTGGCTCAGCGCGGCAGCAAAGTTAGCTTCGGCGAATTTGCGCTGAAGTCTGTTGCTCGCGGTCGTCTCACCGCCCGTCAGATTGAGTCCGCTCGTCGTGCTCTGACTCGTCACGTTAAGCGTGGCGGGAAAATCTGGATTCGCGTTTTCCCGGACAAGCCGATCTCCAAGAAGCCTCTTGAAGTGCGGATGGGTAAAGGGAAGGGTAGCGTTGAATATTGGGTAGCCCAGATCCAGCCAGGCAAAGTCCTGTATGAGATCGAAGGCGTTTCCGAAGAGTTGGCGCGTGAGGCTTTTGCCCTGGCTGCTGCAAAGCTGCCGCTCGCCACCACTTTTGTTAAGCGGACGGTGATGTGATGAAGGCGAATGAACTTCGTGAAAAATCAGCACAGCAGCTGAACGAGCAACTGCTCGGCCTGCTGCGCGACCAGTTCAATCTGCGTATGCAGAAAGCAACTGGCCAGTTGGGGCAGTCTCACCTGCTCTCGCAAGTTAAGCGCGACATCGCTCGTGTGAAAACTGTGCTCAACCAGCAGGCAGGTAAGTGATCATGGCTGAAGCCGAAAAAACAGTCCGTACGCTGACCGGCCGTGTCGTCAGCGACAAGATGGACAAGACCATCACCGTATTGATCGAGCGTCGCGTTAAGCACCCGATCTACGGCAAATATGTCAAGCGTTCGACCAAGCTGCACGCTCACGACGAAACCAACCAGAGCAAGATCGGTGACAAAGTTTCCATTCGCGAAACTCGTCCCGTTGCCAAGACCAAGTCTTGGGCGCTGGTTGAGATCCTCGAACGCGCAGTGGAAGTCTAAGGGCTAAGGGTCGGAGAAATTATATGATTCAGACTCAATCCATGCTCGACGTCGCTGACAACAGCGGTGCTCGTCGCGTTATGTGTATCAAGGTGCTGGGCGGTTCGCACCGCCGTTATGCTGGCATCGGCGACATCATCAAAGTTACCGTTAAGGAAGCAATTCCACGCGGTAAAGTGAAGAAGGGCCAAGTGATGACTGCTGTGGTAGTCCGCACTCGTCACGGCGTTCGTCGCCCTGACGGCTCGATCATTCGCTTTGATGGCAACGCTGCTGTTCTGCTGAACAACAAGCAAGAGCCAATCGGCACTCGTATTTTTGGGCCAGTGACTCGTGAACTTCGTACTGAGAAGTTCATGAAGATCGTCTCGCTCGCCCCTGAAGTGCTCTAAGGAGATCCGACATGCAAAAGATTCGTCGTGACGACGAGATCATCGTGATCGCCGGCAAAGACAAAGGTAAGCGTGGCAAGGTGCTCAAGGTTCTCGCTGACGACCGTTTGGTCGTTGGTGGGATCAACTTGGTTAAGCGCCATACCAAGCCGAACCCGATGTCGGGCGTTCAGGGCGGTATCGTCGAGAAAGAAGCGCCATTGCACGCTTCTAACGTGGCCATCTTCAATGGCGAAACCAACAAGGCTGATCGCGTTGGTTTCAAAGTAGAAGACGGTAAAAAAATTCGTGTCTTCAAGTCGACCCAAAAAGCGGTTGATGCTTGAACACTGCTAGGTAGAAGACCATGGCACGACTAAAAGAGATTTACCGGAAAGAAATCGCTCCCAAGCTTAAGGAAGAACTTAAGCTGGCGAACGTGATGGAAGTTCCGCGCATCACCAAGATCACCCTTAACATGGGCCTGGGCGAAGCAATCGGTGATAAGAAAATCATCGAGCACGCTGTTGCCGACCTGGAAAAGATTACCGGTCAGAAAGTCGTTGTGACTCATGCCCGTAAGTCGATTGCAGGCTTCAAGGTTCGTGAGGGCTGGCCGATTGGCGTCAAAGTAACTCTGCGCCGCGAGCGTATGTACGAGTTCCTGGATCGTCTGCTGTCCATCTCCCTGCCGCGCGTGCGTGACTTCCGCGGCCTGAATGCCAAGTCCTTCGATGGTCGTGGCAACTACAGCATGGGCGTGAAAGAGCAGATCATCTTCCCGGAAATCGACTACGACAAGATCGATGCCCTGCGTGGTCTGGACATTACCCTGACCACCACTGCCCGTACGGATGATGAAGGTCGCGCCTTGCTGCGTGCTTTCAAATTCCCGTTCCGCAACTGATTGGAGTTGGATCATGGCCAAAACCAGCATGAAAAACCGCGAGCTGAAGCGTCAGCAAACGGTAGCCAAGTACGCTAAAAAGCGTGCCGAGCTGAAAGCTACCATCGCCGATCTGAACGCCAGTCCGGAAGCGCGTTGGGAAGCACAAGTAGCGCTGCAGAAGCAGCCGCGTGACGCCAGCGCCTCGCGCCTGCGTAATCGCTGCCGCATTACCGGTCGTCCGCACGGCGTTTATCGCAAGTTCGGTCTGTCGCGTATCAAGCTGCGTGAAGCTGCAATGCGTGGTGATGTACCAGGTCTGGTTAAAGCCAGCTGGTAAAAACAAAGCCGGCCTAGCGCCGGCTTTGTCTTATCTGTGAATCAGGCCCCTTTGGGGCTTGATTCATTTTTGATCAGTCTCTAGAATGCTCGGCTCGCCTGAGCCTGGGTTTAATTTTTCTCAGAATTCTCAGCGACTGTAGCCGCAAGGCTAATTCTTTTTGTATCAGGAGCGTCTAGCCCATGAGTATGCAGGACCCGTTAGCGGACATGCTAACTCGTATCCGTAATGCCCAGATGGCTGAAAAGTCCGTCGTAAGCATGCCGTCTTCCACGTTGAAGGTGGCTGTAGCCAAAGTTTTGAAAGACGAAGGTTATATTGCGGGTTATCAGATCAGCGGTGAAGTTAAGCCGCAGCTGTCCATCGAGCTGAAATACTTCGAAGGCCGTCCGGTTATCGAAGAAGTTAAGCGCGTGAGCCGTCCAGGCCTTCGCCAATACAAATCCGTCGATGACCTGCCGAAAGTTCGTGGCGGTCTCGGTGTTTCCATCGTCTCCACCAACAAGGGTGTGATGACGGACCGCGCTGCGCGCGCTGCCGGTGTCGGCGGCGAAGTGCTTTGCACAGTGTTCTAAGGGGGGATAAGCATGTCTCGCGTTGCTAAGAACCCCGTTGTGTTGCCAGCTGGTGTTGAGGTCAAACTCGCCGGTCAGCAACTCTCGGTAAAGGGTGCCAAGGGTACTCTAGAACTGAACGTTCACTCGTCCGTTGAAGTTCTGCAAGAAGCTGGTGAGCTGCGTTTCGCTGCTCGCAATGGCGATCAGCAGACTCGTGCAATGGCCGGTACCACTCGCGCCCTGGTCAACAATATGGTGATCGGTGTTAGCGCTGGCTTCGAGCGTAAGCTGCAGCTGGTTGGTGTTGGTTACAAAGCGCAAGCCAAAGGTCAGGTGCTGAACCTCGCTCTCGGCTTCTCCCATCCGATCGACTATGAGTTGCCGGACGGTGTAGTTGCTGAAACCCCGAACCAGACCGAGATCCTGATCAAGGGTGTCGACAAACAACTGGTTGGTCAGGTCGCTGCGGAGATTCGTGACTTCCGTCGTCCTGAACCTTACAAGGGCAAAGGTGTTCGTTACGCTGACGAAGTCGTCCGCCGTAAAGAAGCCAAGAAGAAGTAGGGCATAGCAAATGACCGACAAAAAAGTTACTCGACTGCGTCGCGCTCGCAAAGCACGCCTGAAAATGCACGAGCTCGAAGCCGTGCGTCTCTGCGTGTATCGCTCTTCGCAGCACATCTATGCCCAGGTCATTTCGGCCGACGGCAGCAAGGTTCTGGCCAGCGCCTCTACCTTGGACAAAGCACTGCGTGACGGCGCCACTGGCAACGTCGACGCGGCCAAGAAAGTTGGTGAGCTGGTTGCCGAGCGTGCGAAAGCCGCTGGTGTAACTCAGGTTGCATTCGACCGTTCTGGCTTCAAGTACCACGGCCGCGTCAAGGCGCTGGCTGATGCTGCTCGTGAAGGCGGGCTGGAGTTTTAAGTTATGGCAAATAACGACCAAAAGCGCGACGAAGGCTATATCGAGAAGCTGGTACAGGTTAACCGCGTTGCCAAGACCGTTAAGGGTGGCCGTATCTTCACTTTCACCGCGTTGACCGTGGTTGGTGATGGTAAGGGTCGCGTCGGTTTCGGCCGTGGCAAGTCCCGTGAAGTGCCTGCTGCCATCCAAAAAGCGATGGAAGCTGCTCGTCGCAACATGATCCAAGTTGATCTGAATGGCACCACTCTGCAGTACGCAATGAAGTCTGCCCATGGCGCCTCCAAGGTGTACATGCAGCCTGCTTCTGAAGGTACCGGCATCATCGCCGGCGGCGCTATGCGTGCCGTTCTGGAAGTGGCTGGCGTACAGAACGTTCTGGCTAAGTGCTACGGCTCGACTAACCCTGTGAACGTGGTGTACGCCACTTTCAAAGGTTTGAAAGCTATGCAGTCGCCAGGTTCTGTTGCGGCTAAGCGTGGCAAGAGCGTCGAGGAGATTCTCTAATCATGGCTAATACCGTAAAAGTCACGCTGATCAAAAGCATGACCGGCCGTATCCCCAACCATAAGCTCTGCGTTAAGGGTCTGGGTCTGCGTCGCATCGGTCACACCGTAGAAGTGCTGGATACTCCCGAGAATCGCGGGATGATCAACAAGGCTTACTACATGCTGCGAGTCGAGGGTTAATTCATGTACCTGAACGATTTGAGTCCTGCGCCGGGTTCCCGTCGCGAGAAGCACCGTCCGGGCCGTGGTATCGGTAGCGGTTTGGGTAAGACTGGTGGCCGCGGCCACAAAGGTCAGACCTCCCGCTCCGGTGGCACCATTGCTCCGGGTTTCGAAGGCGGCCAGCAGCCTCTGCACCGCCGTCTGCCTAAGTTCGGTTTCGTTTCTTTGAAGGCTATGGATCGCGCAGAAGTGCGTACTTCCGAGCTGAATAAAATCGAAGGCGGCATTGTTACTCTGCAGTCGCTGAAGGATGCCAATCTGATTAACCAAAGCGTACAGCGTGTGAAAGTCATGCTGTCCGGTGAGGTTACTCAGGCAGTCACCCTTAAAGGTATCGCCGCCACCAAAGGTGCGCGCGCGGCTATCGAAGCAGCTGGCGGTAAGTTCGAGGAATAAATGGCTAAGCAAGGTGCTCTCTCAGCGCTCAGCAATGGCGGGTTATCCGAGCTCTGGGCTCGTCTGCGCTTTCTGTTCATGGCGATCATCGTCTATCGGATAGGTGCACACATCCCGGTTCCTGGTATCAACCCTGATCGGCTGGCGGACCTGTTTCGACAGAATGAGGGGACCATTCTTAGCTTGTTCAACATGTTTTCCGGCGGCGCGCTGGAGCGTATGAGCATTTTTGCACTGGGGATCATGCCGTACATTTCGGCGTCGATCATCATGCAGCTCATGACCGCTGTTAGCCCGCAGCTGGAGCAGTTGAAGAAGGAAGGTGAAGCTGGCCGTCGTAAGATTAGCCAGTACACCCGCTACGGCACCCTCGTCCTGGCATTTGTCCAAGCCATCGGTATGTCCGTTGGTCTGGCCAGTCAGGGCGTAGCGTTTACAGTTGATTTCGGCTTCCACTTCGTTGCAGTCACCACGTTTGTGGCGGGTGCAATGTTCATGATGTGGCTGGGCGAGCAGATCACTGAGCGTGGTGTTGGCAACGGTATTTCGATGCTGATCTTTGCAGGCATCGTAGCCGGTCTGCCGTCGGCGATTGGGCAGTCTTTCGAGTCTGCTCGCCAGGGTGATATCAATATCTTTGCCCTGATCGCCATCGGTTTGCTGGCAGTAGCGATTATCGGTTTCGTGGTGTTCATTGAGCGTGGTCAGCGTCGCATAGCGGTGCACTACGCCAAGCGTCAGCAGGGCCGTAAGGTCTTCGCTGCGCAGACTAGCCACTTGCCGTTGAAGGTGAACATGGCGGGGGTTATCCCGGCTATTTTCGCCAGCAGCCTTCTGTTATTCCCGGCTTCGCTGGGTGCCTGGTTTGGTCAGTCTGAAGGTATGGGCTGGCTGCAGGATATTTCACAGGCTATCGCTCCTGGTCAGCCGTTGAATATTTTGCTGTTTAGTGCAGGGATCGTTTTCTTCTGCTTCTTCTATACAGCGCTGATGTTCAACCCGAAAGACGTAGCGGAGAACCTGAAGAAGTCCGGTGCCTTTATTCCGGGTATCCGTCCCGGTGAGCAATCGGCGCGCTATATCGATGGCGTGTTGACTCGCTTGACCATGTTCGGTGCTCTGTACATGACGGCCGTATGCTTGTTGCCCCAGTTCCTGGTGGTGGCTGCCAACGTACCGTTCTATCTTGGCGGGACCTCGTTGCTGATCGTGGTAGTGGTTGTGATGGACTTTATGTCGCAAGTACAATCGCACCTCGTTTCGCACCAGTACGAATCCCTGATGAAGAAAGCCAACCTGAAGGGCTACGGCAGCGGCATGCTGCGCTGAAGTCCATAAGGTTCGAGGAGTTGGTGATGAAAGTTCGTGCATCGGTGAAAAAGCTGTGCCGCAACTGCAAAATTATCCGTCGCGAAGGTGTTGTTCGCGTCATTTGCAGTGCGGAGCCGCGTCACAAGCAGCGCCAAGGCTGAGTGTGAGTGAAGTGACAAGCCCGGCAGCTAGTGCGCTGCCGGGTTGATTATTTGTTTTTACAGCGTTAATATCTCGCGCCCTATTTCTTGGCTTCCGGGGCGTAGGTAGCTGTCAATTGGAGTTCCACTGAATGGCCCGTATTGCAGGCGTTAACATTCCGGATAACAAGCACACTGTTATCTCGTTGACCTACATCTATGGTGTTGGTCGCACAACTGCACAGAAAGTCTGTGCTGCCGCCGGCGTTAATCCGGCTGCAAAGATCAAAGATCTCTCTGACGAGCAGATCGAGCAGCTGCGTGGCGAAGTAGCCAAGGTGAATACCGAAGGCGACCTGCGTCGTGAAGTGAACATGAAAATCAAGCGCTTGATGGACCTGGGTTGCTACCGCGGCCTGCGTCATCGTCGTGGTCTGCCGGCTCGCGGTCAGCGTACCAAGACCAACGCGCGTACCCGTAAGGGCCCGCGTAAGCCGATCCGCAAGTAATCGCATTCGCGCATCGACAGGAATCTAGTCATGGCAAAACCTGCTGCTCGTACTCGTAAGAAAGTCAAAAAGACGGTGGTTGATGGCATCGCCCACATCCACGCCTCTTTCAACAACACAATCGTGACCATTACTGACCGTCAGGGCAACGCCCTGTCTTGGGCTACCTCTGGTGGTTCGGGTTTCCGCGGCTCGCGTAAAAGCACCCCGTTCGCCGCCCAGGTGGCTGCAGAACGTGCTGGTCAAGCTGCGCTGGAATACGGCCTGAAGAACCTCGACGTTAACGTCAAGGGTCCCGGTCCGGGTCGTGAGTCCGCTGTCCGTGCTTTGAACGGTTGCGGCTATAAGATCGCCAGCATCACCGATGTGACGCCAATCCCGCATAACGGGTGCCGTCCTTCGAAGAAGCGTCGCGTGTAATCAGGAGACAGTGAGAAATGGCTCGTTACATTGGTCCCAAATGCAAACTGTCTCGTCGTGAAGGCACAGATCTTTTCCTGAAAAGCGGTGTTCGCGCCCTGGAATCGAAGTGCAACATCGAAGCAGCCCCAGGTATTCACGGTCAGCGCCGTGGCCGTCAGTCCGACTACGGCACCCAGCTGCGTGAGAAGCAAAAAGTTCGCCGTATCTATGGCGTACTTGAGCGTCAATTCAGCGGTTATTACAAAGAAGCAGCCGGCAAGAAAGGCGCTACTGGTGAGAACCTGCTGCAACTGCTCGAGTGCCGTCTGGATAACGTGGTTTATCGCATGGGCTACGGCGCTACCCGCGCTGAATCCCGTCAGCTGGTATCGCACAAGGCGATCAGCGTAAACGGTAAAACTGTCAACGTACCGTCCTACCAGGTTCGTGCTGGTGACGTGGTTGCAGTCCGCGAGAAGTCGAAGAATCAGCTGCGCATTGTTCAAGCTCTCGAGCTGTGTGCCCAGCGTGGCCGCGTTGAATGGGTAGAAGTAGACACTGAGAAGAAGTCTGGCGTGTTCAAAAGCGTCCCGGCTCGCAGTGACCTCTCCGCTGACATCAACGAAAGCCTGATTGTCGAGCTCTACTCCAAGTAAGGGCTAGAAAATAGGTGCATCCATGCAGATTTCGGTAAATGAGTTCCTGACCCCCCGTCACATTGATGTGCAGGTGGTCAGTTCGACCCGCGCCAAGATCACTCTCGAGCCTCTCGAGCGTGGCTTTGGCCATACCCTGGGCAACGCGCTGCGCCGCATCCTGTTGTCCTCCATGCCTGGCTGTGCAGTAGTCGAGGCCGAGATTGACGGTGTGCTCCATGAGTACAGCGCCATCGAAGGTGTTCAGGAAGACGTCATTGAAATCCTGCTCAACCTGAAAGGTCTGGCTGTCAAGCTGCACGGTCGTGACGAAGTGACACTGACTCTGGCGAAGAAGGGCTCGGGCGTAGTTACCGCTGCCGATATTCAGCTGGATCACGATGTCGAAATCGTCAATGGCGACCACGTAATCGCCAACCTGGCTTCCACTGGCGCGCTGAACATGAAGCTCACCATAGCTCGTGGTCGCGGCTATGAGCCGGCTGACGCGCGTCAGAGCGATGAAGATGAAAGCCGCAGCATTGGTCGCTTGCAGCTGGATGCTTCGTTCAGCCCGGTACGTCGTGTGTCGTACGTGGTGGAAAACGCTCGTGTTGAGCAGCGTACTAACCTAGACAAACTGGTTATCGACCTGGAGACCAACGGTACTCTGGACCCTGAAGAGGCTATCCGCCGCGCTGCAACTATTCTGCAACAGCAGTTGGCTGCGTTCGTCGACCTCAAAGGTGACAGTGAGCCTGTTGTTATCGAGCAGGAAGATGAGATCGATCCGATCCTCCTCCGTCCGGTTGATGACCTGGAACTGACTGTACGTTCGGCTAACTGCCTCAAGGCAGAGAACATTTACTACATCGGCGATCTGATTCAGCGCACCGAAGTAGAACTGTTGAAAACGCCGAACCTGGGCAAGAAATCCCTGACCGAAATCAAGGATGTTCTGGCTTCTCGCGGTCTGTCCCTCGGTATGCGCCTCGACAACTGGCCGCCGGCAAGTCTGAAGAAAGACGATAAGGCGACTGCCTGATCGTCATCATCACCGAACGTGAGTTTGGTAAGGAATTGAACCATGCGTCATCGTAAAAGTGGCCGTCACCTCAGCCGCACCAGCGCACACCGCAAGGCCATGTTCCAGAACATGGCGGTATCGCTGTTCGAGCATGAGCTGATCAAAACTACTCTGCCGAAAGCCAAAGAGCTGCGTCGCGTTGCCGAGCCGCTGATTACTCTGGCAAAAGAAGACAGCGTTGCTAACCGTCGTTTGGCCTTCGATCGTACTCGTTCGAAAGCCATCGTCGGCAAGCTGTTCAACGACCTGGGCAAGCGCTACGCCACCCGTCAGGGCGGTTACCTGCGTATCCTCAAGTGCGGCTTCCGCACTGGCGACAATGCTCCAATGGCTTATGTTGAGCTGGTTGACCGTCCGGTCGCTGGTGCAGCTGTAGACGCTGAGTAAGTCGTAGGTTGTATAAGAAACCGGGCCTTGGCCCGGTTTTTTTATGGCTGGAATAAGCCCTGCAATGACGTTTGTCATACGCCGCTATATGCGGTGTGCTTGACCCGCCGCCTGTGGGCGGCCAGCATTAGCCCATATTTGCCGCGTGCTAGGAAAATATCCATGAAAGGCCATATAGAAGTCATCGATTACCTGAAGGTGCTGCTCAAGGGCGAGCTGGCGGCTCGTGATCAGTACTTTGTGCATTCGCGGCTGTATGAGGATTGGGGTTTCAGCAAGCTGTACGAGCGGATCAACCATGAAATGGAAGAGGAGACTCAGCACGCTGATGCCATCCTCAAGCGCATTCTATTTTTGGAAGGCACGCCGGATATGGTTCCCGACAGCTTCCGTTTTGGCCAGAGCGTGCCGGAGATGCTCAAGCTCGATCTGACGCTGGAATATCAGGTGCGCGCGGCGTTGAGCAAGGGCATCGCCCTGTGCGAGCAGCATCAGGACTACCAGACCCGCGACATCCTGCTGGTGCAGCTAAAGGATACCGAAGAGGATCACGCTTATTGGCTTGAGGTTCAGTTAGGGCTGATCGACCGACTCGGTTTGGAGAACTACCTGCAGGCGCAGATGTAAACGTTCAATCGTGCAAAAAAAGCCCCGCATCTGCGGGGCTTTTTCTTTGGTTGGGCTTAATCCCGGTCTCGCTCCAGCAGCGGCTTGAGGAAATAGCCGGTGTGCGACTGCGGCATTTCGGCGACTTCTTCCGGGGTGCCGACAGAGATGATCTGCCCGCCTTTGGAACCGCCTTCCGGGCCGAGATCCACCAGCCAGTCGGCAGTCTTAATCACGTCCAGGTTGTGCTCGATCACCACCACAGTGTTGCCGTGGTCGCGTAGGCGGTGCAATACATCAAGCAGTTGTTGGATATCGGCGAAGTGCAGGCCGGTGGTCGGCTCATCAAGGATATACAGGGTTTTGCCTGTGTCGCGTTTGCTCAGCTCGCGCGACAGTTTGACTCGCTGAGCCTCGCCGCCGGACAGGGTGGTCGCGCTCTGGCCCAGTTTGATATAGGACAGGCCAACGTCCATCAGCGTCTGCAGCTTGCGCGCCAGCGCCGGCACGGCATCGAAGAATACCCGCGCCTCCTCGATGGTCATGTCGAGCACTTCGGTAATGCTCTTGCCCTTGTATTTGATCTCCAAGGTCTCACGGTTGTAGCGCTTGCTCTTGCATACGTCGCAGGGCACGTAGATGTCCGGCAAAAAGTGCATTTCTACCTTGATCAAACCGTCGCCCTGGCAGGCCTCGCAGCGACCGCCCTTGACGTTGAAGCTGAAGCGCCCTGGGCCGTAACCGCGCGAGCGTGATTCAGGCACGCCGGCGAACAGTTCGCGGATCGGGGTGAACAGCCCGGTGTAGGTTGCCGGGTTGGAGCGCGGTGTGCGGCCAATCGGGCTCTGGTCGATATCGACCACCTTGTCCAGATGCTGCAGGCCGTCGATGCTGTCGTGGGCGGCGGCTTCGAGGGTGGTGGCGCCGTTCAGTGCGGTGGCGCTGAGCGGAAACAGGGTGTTGTTGATCAGCGTCGATTTGCCCGAGCCGGACACTCCGGTGACGCAGGTGAGCAGGCCGATCGGGATTTCCAGGTCAACATTGCGCAGGTTGTTGCCGCGCGCACCCTTGATCTTCAGCGAGAGTTTCTTGTCCCGTGGCGTGCGCTTGGCCGGTACTTTGATCTTCACGCGCCCCGAGAGGTATTTGCCGGTCAGCGAATCCGGGTGGGCCATGACTTCGGCTGCCGTGCCCTGGGCGACGATCTGCCCGCCGTGCACACCTGCACCCGGGCCGATATCGACCACGTAGTCGGCCATGCGGATGGCGTCTTCGTCGTGCTCGACCACGATCACCGTGTTGCCGATATCACGCAGGTGGCGCAGGGTGCCGAGCAGGCGCTCGTTGTCGCGTTGATGCAGGCCGATGCTTGGCTCATCGAGGATATACATCACCCCGACCAGGCCGGCACCGATCTGGCTGGCCAGACGAATACGTTGCGCCTCACCGCCGGACAGGGTGTCGGCGCTGCGGTCGAGTGTCAGGTAGTCGAGGCCGACGTTGACCAGAAACTGCAGGCGCTCGCGGATCTCTTTGAGGATCTTCTCGGCGATTTCGCCGCGTCGCCCGGGCAAAGCCAGGCTGCCGAAATACTCGGTGGCATCGCCAATCGGCATACCGCTGACGGCTGGCAAAGTTTTCTCGCCAACCCAGACGTGGCGCGCTTCGCGGCGCAGGCGGGTGCCGCGGCAATCCTGGCAGGCCTGGGTGCTGAGAAACTTGGCCAGTTCTTCGCGCACGCTGGTGGATTCGGTCTCGCGGTAGCGCCGTTCTAGGTTGGGCACGATGCCTTCGAAGGGGTGTGAGCGCTTGACGATATCGCCGCGGTCATTCAGGTATTTGAAGTCGACGTTCTGCGTGCCGCTGCCGAACAGGATGCATTTCTGGTGTTCGGCGCTGAGCTCGTCGAACGGCACTTCCAGGCTGAAGCCGTAATGCGCGGCGAGGGAGCCGAGCATCTGGAAGTAATAGACGTTGCGTCGGTCCCAGCCACGGATCGCGCCTTCGGCCAGGGTCAGCTCGCCGTTGACCAGGCGCTTGGTGTCGAAGAACTGTTTGACCCCCAGGCCGTCACAGGTCGGGCAGGCGCCAGCTGGGTTGTTGAAGGAGAACAGCTTGGGTTCCAGTTCGCTGATCGAGTGGCCGCACACTGGGCAGGCAAAGCGGGCGGAGAAGATGATTTCTTCGCCTTCCTCACCTTCCATTGGTGCGATCAGGGCCAGGCCGTCGGCCAGTTTCAGCGCGGTTTCGAAGGATTCGGCCAGGCGCTGCTGCAGATCGCCACGGGCTTTGAAGCGATCCACCACGGCATCGATGCTGTGCTTCTTCTGTTTGTCGAGTTTCGGCAGTTCGTCCAGCTCGTAAATCTTGCCGTTGACCCGCACGCGGACGAAGCCCTGGGCGCGCAGCTCGTCGAAGATCGCCAGGTGCTCGCCCTTACGCTCGCGAATCACCGGGGCCAGCAGCATCAGCTTGCTGCCTTCGGGCAAGGCCAGCACCTGGTCGACCATCTGGCTGACGGTCTGCGCTTCCAGCGGTAGATCGTGGTCCGGGCAGCGCGGAATACCGGCGCGGGCGTAGAGCAGGCGCAGGTAGTCATAGATCTCGGTGATGGTGCCGACGGTGGAGCGCGGGTTGTGCGACGTGGATTTCTGCTCGATGGAGATCGCTGGCGACAAGCCTTCGATGGTGTCGACATCGGGCTTTTCCATCATCGACAGAAACTGCCGGGCGTAGGCCGACAGCGACTCGACGTAGCGGCGCTGGCCCTCGGCGTAGAGGGTATCGAAGGCCAGTGACGACTTGCCGGAACCGGACAGGCCGGTGATCACGATCAACTTGTCGCGTGGCAGGGTCAGGTCGATGTTTTTCAGGTTATGGGTGCGCGCACCCCGAATCAGAATCTTGTCCACAAACAACAGCCTCGCATGGCGGGCGGAAAACCACCGAGTATAGGGCCTTGGACAGCGGCGCGGCAAAGCGTCACTGCTGTGCCGCATGGTTTGAGTGCTGCTAGAATCGCCGCCTATTTTCACAGAGCGTTTTCCATGCACGATCCACACAACGAGCGCATGAGCGGCAATGAAACCCGCGCGGCCGGTGGTCTGGCGCTGGTGTTTGCGTTCCGTATGCTCGGCATGTTTATGGTGCTGCCGGTGCTGGCGACCTATGGCATGGAGTTACAGGGCAGCACGCCGGCGCTGATCGGTCTGGCGATAGGCGCTTACGGTTTGACTCAGGCATTTCTGCAAATTCCATTTGGCATGCTCAGTGATCGCATCGGCCGACGGCCGGTGATCTATGTCGGTCTGTTGATTTTTGCCGCCGGTAGCCTGCTGGCGGCCAATGCCGACTCGATCTATGGGGTGATTACCGGGCGTATTCTGCAAGGCGCCGGGGCGATCTCGGCGGCAGTGATGGCGCTGCTGTCTGATCTGACTCGTGAGCAGCATCGGACCAAGGCCATGGCCATGGTAGGCATGAGCATCGGCCTGTCGTTTGCCGTGGCGATGGTGGTCGGCCCGCTGCTGACCCGCGCCTTTGGTCTATCCGGTCTGTTTCTCGCCACCGCGGCCATGGCGCTGCTCGGTATCGTTATCGTCGCTGGTCTGGTGCCCAGTTCTGCTGGGCCGTTGCAGCATCGCGAGTCTGGGGTAAGCAAGCAGGCGTTGCTACCGACGCTCAAGCACGCGGATCTGCTGCGTTTGGATTTCGGCATTCTGGTGCTGCACGCGATTCTGATGGCCAGCTTTATCGCCTTGCCGCTGGCGCTGGTGGAGCAGGGCGGCCTGGCCAAGGAAGAGCACTGGTGGGTCTATCTCACCGCGCTTCTGGTGGGCTTCTTCGGCATGGTGCCGTTCATTATTTACGGCGAGAAAAAACGCCGGATGAAGCATGTGCTGCTCGGCGCGGTGACGGTGCTGCTACTGTGTGAGCTGTTCTTCTGGTGGTTTGGCACTAGCCTGCGCGCGCTGGTGCTCGGTACGGTGGTGTTCTTTACCGCGTTCAACCTGCTTGAAGCGTCCTTGCCGTCGCTGATCAGCAAGGTTGCGCCGGCGGGCGGCAAAGGCACTGCGATGGGGGTGTATTCCACCAGCCAGTTCCTCGGCGCGGCCATCGGCGGCATTCTGGGGGGCTGGCTTTATCAGCACTACAGCCTGTCGGGCGTGTTTGCAGGCTGCGCAGTGCTGGCTCTTTTTTGGCTGGCCTTTGCTGTTACTATGCGCGAACCGCCGTATGTCACCAGCCTGCGCCTGCCGCTATCAGCTGCGGCTTTGCAAGAGGTTGGGTTGGCCGAGCGTTTACAGGCTGTGCCCGGAGTGGCGGATGCCGTAGTGGTGCGCGATGAAGCGGCCATCTATATCAAAGTGGATACCCAACAATTGGACCGCACGTCCCTTGAGCGCCTCATAGAGCCGGCGCCGGTGGCGTGCTGAAAGCCTAGGAGAACGTTATGGCCCGTGGGGTTAACAAAGTCATTCTGGTCGGTACCTGCGGACAGGACCCGGAAACCCGCTACCTGCCGAGCGGCAACGCGGTCACCAACCTGAGCCTGGCGACCAGCGAGCAGTGGACCGACAAGCAGACCGGTCAGAAGGTCGAGAAAACCGAGTGGCACCGTGTGTCGCTGTTCGGCAAGGTTGCCGAGATTGCCGGCGAGTACCTGCGCAAAGGTTCGCAGGTGTATATCGAAGGCAAGCTGCAAACCCGCGAGTGGGAAAAAGACGGCGTCAAGCGCTACACCACCGAAATCATCGTCGACATGCAGGGCACGATGCAGTTGCTGGGCGGTCGTCCGGACAACGCCGGTGGCGGTGACTCCGCGCCACGTCAGCAGCGCCCTGCGCCGCAGCGTGAACCACAACAGTCGGCACCACGTCCGGCTCCGCAGCAGGCGCCTCAGCCAGCCGCGGATTTCGACAGTTTTGATGACGATATCCCGTTCTGATCAGCTGAGTTAGCGCTCGATCATGCGTATGCGGCTGATGCTGCTGGGCGGCGGTAATGCGCTGGGGCAGGCTCTGATCCGTCTCGGCGCCGAGGAAGACATTGGTTTTCTCGCACCAAGGCCGCCGGAATCAGGCTGGGATCCTGCCAGCCTGACCCAGTTGCTCGACGACACCCGTCCCGATGCCCTGGTCAACCTTGCTTACTACTTCGACTGGTTCCAGGCCGAAGTGGTCAGCGAGGCGCATTTTGCTGCTCAGGAGCGCTCCGTCGAACGCCTGGCCGAGCTCTGCCAGCATCACCAAATTCGCTTGTTGCAACCCTCCAGTTATCGGGTCTTTGATGGCTCGCGGGTAACTGCCTACAGCGAGAAAGAAGAGCCAGTGCCGCTGGGTGTGCGGGGGCAGGCGCTCTGGCGCTTCGAGCAGCGTGTGCGCTCGATCTGCCCGCGGCATGTGTTGCTGCGTTTCGGCTGGTTGCTGGACGACAGCGCCAATGGTTTGCTCGGGCGCTTTCTTACCCGCGCCGCGCATGATGAGCCGCTGCTGCTGGCCGATGATCGGCGCGGCAATCCGACTCCGGTCGATGATGCTGCGCGGGTGATTCTCGCCGTACTCAAACAGCTGGATTGTCAGACGCCGCTGTGGGGCACCTACCACTACGGCGGGCATGAGGCGGCCACCTCGCTGGCGCTAGGGCAGGCCGTGCTCAGCGAAGCGCGCAATTTTCGCAGCAACCTGGTCGATGAAGTAAGCCCGCAGGCGCACAGTGCGCGCCCGGATGCCGCTGAAGAGCCGCAGCATGCGGTGCTGTCCTGCAAGAAAATTCTGCACACCTTCGGCATCAAGCCGCGTGCCTGGCGCTCGGGGCTGCCGAGCCTACTGGATCGTTATTACCGCCATGTCTGATTCTCGCCCTGTTCTGGTTACCGGCGGTGCCGGCTTTATCGGCTCGCACCTGGTCGATGCGCTGTTGGCGCAGGGCTATAGCGTGCGCGTGCTGGACAACCTGTCGATGGGCAAGTTGGCCAATTTGCCGCTGGATAATCCGCAGTTGCAGTTTATCCAGGGCGATGTGGCCGACTCGGCCGTGGTGGCGCAGGCGGTTGCCGGTTGCGCGGCTGTGGCGCACCTGGCGGCAGTGGCCTCGGTGCAGGCCTCGGTGGATGATCCAGTGGCTACCCATCAGAGCAACTTCGTCGGCACCCTGAATGTGTGCGAGGCGATGCGTTTGCATGGTGTCAAGCGTGTGCTGTTCGCCTCCAGTGCAGCGGTGTATGGCAATAACGGCGAAGGTCTAGCGATTGACGAGGACACGACCAAGGCGCCGCTGACGCCCTATGCGGCGGACAAGCTGGCCAGTGAGCACTACCTGGATTTCTATCGCCGTCAGCATGGCCTGGAGCCTGCGATCTTCCGTTTCTTCAATATTTTTGGGCCGCGTCAGGACCCGTCCTCGCCGTACTCCGGGGTGATCAGTATCTTCACCCAGCGCGTCCAGCAGGGCTTGCCGATCAGCGTATTCGGCGATGGTGAGCAGACCCGCGATTTCTTCTATATCGAGGATCTGCTCGCGCTACTGACCCAAGCGCTGACTGCGCCGCAGGTCGTAGATGGTGCGGTGAATGTGGGCTGGAACCAGGCTGTCAGCCTGAATCAACTGCTGGCGCAGATTGGTGAGCTGTGTGGTGGTCTGCCTGCGGTCAATTACCAGGCTGCGCGTACCGGCGATATTCGCCATTCGCGGGCGGATAACCAGCGTTTGCAGGCGCATTATCAGCTGCCGGCGGCAACGCCGGTGCGCGAAGGCTTGCGGCGCTTGCTGGCGCAGTCTTGAGTGTTCTCTAGACGACAAGAAAACCGGCCATTTAGGCCGGTTTTTTATTGCTGGGTGCTTAGAACTTGTAACCCAGGCCGACCATATAGACGAATGGGTCTACGTCCACATCGACTTTGACCTTGTCACCCAGGATGTGGGTAGTGCCGGTGGTTTCGATGTCGATATAGCGCACCTGGGCGTTGAGCATGATGTTGTCAGTCAGCATGTAGTCCATGCCGACCTGCGCCGCCAGGCCCCAGGAGTCCTTCATGTCCAGGCCGCTAAAGCCTTTGTCTTCCGCGTCGCTGCTCAGCTTGGTGTCGAAGAACCAAGTGTAGTTGATGCCTGCGCCGACATAAGGTTGGAAGGCCGAGCTGGCGTCCAGCGGGTAATACACCACGCTCAGGGTCGGCGGCAGGTGCTTGAGCTCGCCGAGTTTGCCGTTCAGGCCGGCAAAGCCGCCGGGCATGCCTTTGACGCCGACGTCATGGCTGAACGGGGTGGCGGCCAGCAGCTCGATGCCGATGTTGTTGGTCAGCATATAAGCGAAGTTCAGGCCCAGTTGGGTATCGCTGTCCAGGGTCGCCTGGGTGCCGGCCACATCGGTGCCGAGTGCGCCAACCCAGATGTCGCTGCTGCTTTCCTGCGGGTCAACGGTGATCGCCCCAGCACGCACGATGATGTCGCCAGCCTGGTGTGCATGTGCCAGTGGCGCGGCAATAGCCAGGGCCAACAGTGAGGCGGTAAACAGTGAAGTACGCATGATGTGCTCCCATAAAGCATCGGTTCGTAATGGCTGAGTGCGATGTTAGGGCGCTTGCGCGAAGGGTCTGTTGATCCAGCTCAATAAAAGTAGCTAGCTAAGTATTGGGTCGGTTCGTGCGGTATAATGTTATATTGTTTCTTTTTCTTTCGGGCGACTGCGAACATCAAGGCCACAGGTTGCTTGTAAGATGTAATGCAGTTGATAATAGTTCTCTTTATGCGCCCAATCAGTTCAAGGAATGCCCCATGATCCCTCTGCCGAAGCGCCTGCTGGCAGCCGCTCTGGTTCTGGCCAGTGCGCCGCTCGCAGCGACCCCACTGGATGCCGCGCTGGATGAAAGTCAGCAACTGGCCGCCGATGCCAAGGCCTCCCAGGCGCGCGTCGAACAGCTCGATGACGCCAGCCGGGAAATGCTCACCGAGTACCGTAACGCCTTGCAGCAGGCCGAAGCTTTGCAAGGTTATAACGCTCAGTTACGCGAACTGGTGGCGGCGCAGCGCAAAGAGCTGACCGGCTATCAGCAGCAGCTCGATGGCATCGAGCGCACCCAGGAGGCGGTAACGCCACTGATGCGCCGCATGGTCGAGGTGCTGGGTGAATTTATCGCCGCCGATTTGCCGTTCCTGCCGGATGAGCGCGGTGATCGTCTGGCCCAGCTGCAGGACTTGCTGCCGCGTGCGGATGTCAGCCTGGCCGAGAAGTACCGACGCATTCTTGAGGCCTATCAGGTGGAGAGCGACTACGGCCGCACCCTGGAAGCCTGGCGCGGTGAGCTGCCGAGTGACGGCACTTCTCGCAGTGTTGAATTTCTTCGCCTGGGCCGGGTGATGCTGTATTTCCAGACCCTTGATGGTCACGAAAGCGGCTGGTGGAACCCGCAAACGCGCAGCTGGCAGATCCTCGACGGCAGCGCCCGTCGTCCGTTGCGCCAGGCGATTGCGATTGCCCGCCAGGAACAGGCCCCGGCCGTGCTTGACCTGCCCGTGAAGACCCTGGCGCTGGAGGCCAAGCCATGAATCGTCGTGTTCTCGCCTTTACCCTGGCCCTGCTGCCCGCCCTGGCTGGCGCGGCCGAACCGCTGAGCCCGGATCAACTGCTGCAACGTATTCGCAGTGAGCGTGAGGCTGAAGTCAGCGCCATGCAAAGCCGCGAGCAGGCCTTTATTGCCGAACGTGGCGAGCGTGCCCAACTGCTGGCCACTGCGCGCAGCGCCCTTGCCACGCAAAAGGCCGAAGCTGAACGACTGAAGGCTGAGTTTGACCGCCAGGAAGCCGAGTTGGCCGAGCAGGAAAAACTCCTTAGCCAACGTGCCGGTCACCTAGGCGAATTGTTTGGCGTGGTCCGCCAGAGCGCCGGCGATGTCGCCGGTCAGTGGCAGGACAGCCTGCTCAACGCCCAATACCCCGAACGCCTGGTGCGCCTCAAGGCGCTGGCCGAAAGCCGCACGCTGCCGTCTGCCGCCGACCTCGATGGTTACTGGATGCTGCTGCTTGAAGACCTGACCGCCAGCGGCCGGGTTGAGCAACTGCAATTGCCGGTAGTGGCTGCCGACGGCACACGTGAGTCGCAGAATGTGCTGCGTGTCGGTGCGTTCTCCGCCTATGGCGCGGATGCCTTCCTGCGTTACGACGCCGATGCAGGCGAGCTGCTGGCGCCGCCGCGTCAGCCTTCCGGGCTGGGCCAGGTCGCAGATTATCTGGACAGCAGCGAGGCCGTCGCCAGTCTGCCGGTTGACCCAAGCCGCGGCACCTTGCTGGCGCAGTTGCAGCGCGAGCCTGGCTTGTGGGATCGCGTACAGCAGGGTGGCCTGGTCGGCTGGGTGATTCTGCTGCTCGGTGCGTTCGGTCTGCTTTTGGCTGTTTGGCGCATGGTCTACCTGACCCGCGTAGGCCGTGGCGTCAGTGCGCAGATGCATGACCTGAGTGCGCCGCGTGCCGACAACCCGCTGGGTCGGATCATTGGTGTGCTGGGGCCGAAACCGCAGCTGGCGGATCTGGAAACCCTAGAGCTGAAACTCGACGAGGCGATCCTGCAGGAAACCCCGCCGCTGGAAAAAGGCCAGGGCCTGCTCAAGCTGCTCAGCGCCGTGGCGCCGCTGCTCGGTCTGCTCGGCACCGTAACCGGGATGATCGTCACCTTCCAGGCGATTACCCAGGGCGGTGGCGGCGATTCGCGACTGATGGCCGACGGTATCTCGCAAGCGCTGGTGACGACGGTGCTGGGCCTGGTGGTGGCGATTCCACTGCTATTCCTGCACACCCTGCTGGCTAGCCGCAGCAAAGGGCTGATTCAGCTGCTCGAGCAGCAAAGCGCCGGGCTGATTGCCTTGCACCTATCCGGGGCGCCGCGCCGTGACTGATTGGCTGGCGCTATGGTTGCGCCTGGTCGACAGCGGCCATGCCTTGCTCGACTTCATGAGCGCCGGTGGCGTGGTGATGTGGGCGTTGGCCGGGCTGTGCGTGGTGTTCTGGACCCTGGTGTTCGAGCGCTTCTGGTATATGCGCCGGGTGTTCCCAGAGTGGGTCACCGAGCGCCGTCAGGCCTGGCAGCAGGTGCTGAGTGACGACACCGGTAACTGGCAGCGCGCGGTGCGCAGCGCCTGGCTGGCCCAGGCGCAGCAACACCTGCTTGGCCCGCTGCGCCTGAGCAAGACCCTGGTGGCGATGTACCCGCTGCTGGGCTTGCTCGGCACGGTCAGTGGCATGGTCGCGGTGTTTGACGTATTGGCCATCAACGGCACCGGTAACCCGCGCGGAATGGCCGCTGGGGTCTGGCAGGCGACTCTGCCGACCATGGCCGGCATGGTATTGGCGATTAGTGGATTGTTCAGCCTGGCGCGCCTCGAACGCGACGCCCGCCGGGCCCTAGAGCGGCTGGCTGACCAGCTGCGTCACGACTGAGACTCAACACATGAGAATGCGCCGTCACCACCAGCAAGACGAAGACACCGGCATCGACCTGACGCCGATGCTCGACGTGGTCTTTATCATGCTGATCTTCTTTATCGTCACCAGCTCCTTTATCAAGGAAGCCGGCGTCGAAGTGCAGCGGCCCCAGGCGGAAACCGCCAGCCCGCAGGACAAAGGCAATATCCTTATCGCTATCACTGCCGATGGGCAGGTGTGGATGGACAAGAAAGTCGTCGACGTGCGCAGCGTGCGTGCCCATGTCGAGCGCATGCGCGTCGACCAGCCGGACGGCGCCGTGGTGGTTCAGGCGGATCAGGACGCGCGTACCGGCCTGGTGGTGCAGGTGATGGATCAGGCGCGCCTGGCCGGTGTGCATGACGTGGCTCTGGCCGCTACGGCGGGAGCGCTTTGATGCGTTTGACACTGTCCTTTGTCGCGGCCTGTGTGATGGCGCTGGCGCTGTTCGGCCTGATGCTTTACATGGTCGCGCCGCCCAGCAGCAAACCGAGTGAGGAACCGCTGACGGTGGCCAATTTCGTCCGTCTCGACGGCGACTCCAGCGACACCGCGACGCGCACCCGCCAGCAGGCACCGCAACCTCCGCAAGCACAAACGCCGCAAACCCCGACACCTCCGACGCCGATGACGGCCACCCCGAGCGCCAACCTGCCGGCCCTGGACCTGCCGGTGCCGAGCCTGAGCACGGGGATTGCCGTGAATAGCGCGCCGACGCCGAGTTTGACTGGTCTGGCTGCGGGCGCTTCGGCGCCAAGCGCACCGGCCCCGAGCGATGCCGGTGGTCAGCCCGGCGGCCCGGAAAGTGAAGTGATGCCGCTCAACGATGTCAGCCCGGACTACCCGCGCTACGCCTTGCAGCGCGGCATCGAGGGCCACGTGAAACTTGCATTCACCATCAACCGCGCAGGTGCCGTAGAAAACCTGCGCGTTATCGAGGCCAGCCCGCAGAACGTATTTGAACGCGAAGCCCGCCGCGCTGCAGTGCGCTGGCGTTTTGCGCCGCGCACCGAGGGCGGTCTGGCGGTCGCCCGCGAAGCGGTGAAAACCCTGTACTTCCGTCTGGAAGGAGGTCGTTGATATGTATCGTCTACTGTTGCTGATCGCGCTGTGTAGCGCTGGTGCCGCGCAGGCGGCTGGGCAGAGTGTTGATCCGGGCGTGTTTCGCGCGCTGGATACGGCGCAGACCGCACAGAAGAAAGGCGACTACGCGGCCGCGCGCCGCGCTCTGGATGCCGCCAGCGGTGCTCCTGGCAGCCTGGAAGAAGTGCTGCTGTGGCGCAGTCGGGGTTATCTGGCCTGGGCCGAAGGGCAGAATGCCCAGGCTATCGAACTGCTGGAAAAGGTACTGAAAAGCGGCAAGCTGGATGCCGAGCTGCAAGCCGCCGAAGAGCTGAACCTGGCCCGCCTGAACCTGGTCGAGCGCCGCTACGCCAGCGTCGTGACCCTGCTCGCGCCAGATCAGGCCAGCGCCAATGAAGAAGTACTGCAGATGCTGGTGCAGGCCTATCAGGGCCTCGGTCAGCCGGCCAAGGCGCTGCCGTTGGCCGAGCGTTATGTGCAGGCCAATCCGCAGGCCGCCGATAGCTGGCTGCAGTTTCTCGTGGCAATAAATGCGGACGCTAAACGCTACCCAGCTGCCGAGCGCTGGCAGCGGCAACTGCTGGCGCGCCAGCCGAATAACACCCAAGGCTGGCGTCAGCTGGCAGCCCTGCAGCAGTTGAGCGGCAATCACGACAAGTCGCTGGCGACCTTGCGCGCGGCGTACCAGAAGGGTCTGCGCTTCAATGAAAGCGAACTGGACAACCTGGTGCTGCTGGCCGGGGCTGCCGATCAACCTTGGCAGGGCGCCAAGCTGCTCGCCGGGATGCTCGATCAGGGCCTCTTGTCGCGCACCACGGCCCGTGAGGAGCGTCTGGGGCTGCTCTGGTGGCAGGCGCGTGAACGCAGCAAGTCGGCGCAGATCTTTCGCGAACTGGCGCAGCGCTCGGGCAGTGCCAAGCACTGGCTGCACCTGGCCCAGCTGGAGCTGGAACAGGCGCGCTGGCAGGCCGGGCTCGACGCCCTGGCCAACGCCGAACGTGCCGGTGCCGAGCGCAGCAAAGTGCGCGCCTGGCGCCAGTGGGCGGAAAGCGAGTTGAGCTACCAGCGGGAAAAACACGTGGCCAGCGCCGGCTAGTCGATGGCTGGTTTGTAGCGCCCAATAAAAAAGCCAGACCTCGGTCTGGCTTTTTTGTCTCCGGGGCTGCCTAGAATCTGTCCACGATCTCGCGAGCTAGAGCCATGCAAGGCAAAAACAGGTGAGGAAGCGGAGTGTACGAGTTGTACATGAGCATTCCGAACCTGTTTTTAACGCAGCAGGGCCGACGCGCAGCAGGTCGTGGATAGGTTCTTAGCTATCTGGCAGCTCATAGGCATAGATCTTTTCCGCCTCCATCTGATAACCGGCTTCGGCAAGCTCGCTGCTGGTCTGTTCGACCTTGAGCGGGCCCTCAATCCAGAACGGCTGATACAGCGCATCCAGCAGCACACCCAGCTCGCTGGTGACGTGGACGATCTGATTCGACGGCGGTGGCGGCACGTGGATGCACGCGCCGAAGTACGGCACTAACAGGAATTCAGTCACCCGGCCTTCATCGGTGACATCCAGCGGCACGATATAGCCCGGCAGTTTTACCGCTTGGCCATCCAGTGCCTGCACCACTGGGGCGGCCGGCGATTGCTGCATGGCCGCTGGGCCTGCTTCATCCTGTGAGCCGGCCAGGGCGTCTGCCAGCTGCGACAGGTCATGGATTGGCGCAGGTTCAGTGACTTGCGGCGGTGCATCAGCGGGGACCATTTCCGACCAAGTCAGCTCGCGCACCTCGGCAGCCGCCAGCGGCAGGGCCAGGGTGAACAGCAGAGTGGCGAGCAGGGAGCGGTGCATGCAGAAAGCCTCATAAGCGGATCGATAAGCCATCGGCCAGGGATTGGCGATACGCACGCCAGGCCGGTACACAGCCCATCAACAGGGCGGCGCTCAGGATAGCGCCGAGCAGCGTCCACTCATAGCGGGTCGGCAGATTCAGTGGCAGGTACAGGCCGTAATTCGCCTGCACATAGCCCTGCGCCCCGGCGATGCCCAGGTACAGCAACAGCAGGCCGAGCAGCACGCCGGCCAAGGCCAGGGCAAAGGCCTCGACGATCAGCAGGCTGGCGATATGCCAAGGCCGGGCGCCGACCGAACGCAGAATCGCCATCTCCCGGCGGCGCTCGTTGAGGCTGGTGAGAATCGCCGTAAGCATACCGATAAGCCCGGTCAGCACGACGAACAGTGAGACCACGAAAAGCGCTTTCTCGGCGGTGCCCATCAGGCTCCACAGCTCCTGCAAGGCCACACCGGGCAGGATCGCCAGCAGCGGCTCGCCGCGAAACTCGTTAATCTCGCGTTGCAAGCTGAAAGTGGCGATCTTGCTTTTCAAACCGAGCAAGACGGCCGTGATCTGCTTGGGCTGTAGGTCCATGGCCCGCGCTTGTTCGGCGCTGACCTTAGCCGCGCCGCGTGCCGGCATGCCGTTTTGCCAGTCAACATGCAGGGCTTCCATGCCGGCAAGCGAGATATGCAGGGTGCGGTCCACCGGGGTGCCGGTACGGGCGAGGATGCCGACTACTTTAAATGGCTTGTCATCATGTTTGACCAGGCTGATGGTGGCCACGCCATGGGCTAGTACCAGTTCCTGGTCGAGCTGGTAATTGAGCGCTTGAGCCACTTCCGCGCCGAGCACCACCTCGAACGGGTCATCGGCAAAGGCGCGCCCGCCGTTGAGTTGCAACGGCTGGCTGCGGGCATAGCGGTAGTGTTCGAAGTACGCCGGGTTGGTGCCCATCACCCGGTAGCCGCGGTGTGAGTCGCCCAACGAGATCGGAATCGCCCATTTGACCTGACGATGCTCGGCAAACTGCTCGAAGCTGTCCCAGCGGATATTGTTGGTCGCGTTGCCGATGCGGAACACCGAATACAGCAGCAGGTTCACGCTGCCGGACCGTGCGCCGACGATCAGGTCGGTGCCGCTGATGGTGTTGGCAAAGCTGGCGCGGGCCTCGGTGCGCACCCGTTCGACCGCGAGCAACAAGCACACAGAGAGTGCGATGGCGAATACGGTGAGCAGAGCGGTAAAGCGGCGGTTGCCCAGGCTGGCCAGGGCGAGACGCAGTAGATACATCGTTAAATCTCCGCGAGGCGAGTAGCTTTGTTCAGCTCGGCGAGCGACAGGCTGCGGTCGAATAAGCGCGCCAGGCTCTGGTCGTGGCTGACAAATAGCAGGCTGGAACCGGCCTCGCGGCATTCGGCGAACAGCAGTTCGAGGAAGGCTTCGCGGGCGTCGGCATCCAGTGCCGAGGTGGGCTCGTCGGCGATTACCAGCTCCGGCTGGCCGATCAGTGCGCGGGCGGCGGCGACGCGTTGTTGCTGGCCGATCGACAAGTCTCCGGCGCGGCGCTCAAGCAGGCTGGCCTCATTCAGTCCCAGGTGGGCGAGTAGGGCGGCGGCGGCGTTATCCACGCTGCCATGGCGCTGTACCGCGCGGCTGGCGCGCAGTTTGGAGAAGTGGCAGGGCAGTTCGACGTTTTCGCGAACCGAGAGAAACGGCAGTAGGTTGAACTGCTGGAAGATATAGCCGGTGTGATCGACGCGGAAGCGGTCGCGGGCGCCGGCGGATAGTGTGCTCAGGTCTTGGTCGAGCAGCTGGATGCTGCCACGGTTGGGCTTCTGTACGCCGCCAAGCAGGCCGAGCAGGGTGGTCTTGCCGCTGCCGCTGGGGCCTTTGAGAAATAGGCTTTCGCCGCGCTGCAGGGTGAAACTATCGATATCCAGCAGCTCGGGTTGGCCGGGCCAGGCAAAGCCGAGGTTGGACAGGTGGATCAGGGCTGGACTCATGGGAGAACTCGTTTGGCGCGTAGGATGGATCGGGGCGCGTAGCTGACGCTCTTTTCATCCCCCACAAAATTGCAATGGTGGATGGGTGAAGCGTCGGCTGCGCGCCCCGATCCACCCTACGTTAAATCGGTAAATCAGAAACTCAGGGTCGGCTGCGCGGGCGTCAGCTCCAGGCCCTGCTGGCCGTTCGGGGCGATCAGTTGTACCTGAATTTTCTCGGTGGCGGGGAAGCGCTTGAACAGTTCGCCCAGATCAAGCTGTTTCAAGTCTTCAGGCTTCTGACAGTCGAGGCTGTAGTGCGCATGGACATCGCTGTGCCCGCTGTCTTTGGCGTGCTCGTGGTGTTCTTCATGTTCATGCTCTTCGTGCTTATGCTCAGCGAATAGCGGGCTTTCCAGCTCCTGCTTGCTGATCTGGCAATCGCCCGCGCTCAGGCCGAACAGCGCCTGCGGTTGTTCCAGCTGGCTGCGTGCAGCAGCAACCTTGGCCTTGTCGGCGGCGCTCTTGGCGGCATGTTCGAAGCCCACTATGTTCATCGCCGGGCTGTCCAGTTGCAGCTCCAGCATCTTGCCGTCGAGCACCACATTGAGCTGCGCCGCGCCATGCTCGTGGGCATCCAGGCTGCCGTGCTCGGCGTGATCATGCTCGTGGTCGTGTTCATGGCTGTGTTCAGCAGCAATGGCAGCAAAGGGCAATAGGGCGAAAGGTAGGGCAAGTAGCAGGCGGCGCATGGCGGTCTCCGGTCGGAAATAATTACTTGTTACGTTATAACAACTTTATGGTGTGTATGACCAGTCTTCCTTGGCGACATGCTGCGGACGTGGGAGCATGACGGCTGATTAGTTGAGGGCAGAATGATGGTGCGAATTCGTGGGCAGATCGGCGCCTGGCCGGTGGACCTGACGGTTGAGCTGGATGCGCAGGATTGGGCGCAGCTAGCCCAGCACATTCCCCTTGAGGGGGTACCGGCGCCGGTCGCAGCTGCCGCGCCTGTGGCTAACGATGCCTTGTGGCAAACCACCCTCGAGCTGTTGCGCCAGGCCGGGCAGATCGAAGGGCCGCAATTGCTCGGGCAACTGGCCGGGCTGGCGGGCGGGGAGGCGGCGGGCAAGCGCCTGCTGGTACGCCTGCGCCATTGCGCGCAGGTACGCATGGAAACCGGCGTCGATGCGCCGATCTATCACTGGATTGGCTAAACCGCGTCGATGGGGATTACCCATCGACGGTTGTGGCAATCAGTAAATCGCTTGGTACAGCTTGCGCCGGTAGGCGGTGACCAGCGGGTGGTCATTGCCGAGCAGGTCGAAGACTTGCAGCAGGGTCTTGTGCGGCAGGCCATCGGCGTAGCTGCGGTTGCGGATAAACAACTTGAGCAGGGCGTCGAGCGCCGGCTCGTAGTGCTGGCGCGCCAGTTGCTGGATAGCCAGCTGGTAGCTCGCTTCATCGTCTTCGGCGTTCTGCGCCAGGCGGGTCTTCAGGCTGGCAACATCTGGCAGTTCGGCTGCCTGGCGTAGAAAGGTTAGCTGCGCGCGGGCACCCGCCAGGGCCTGTTTATGTTCATCGCCTTTTACCGCGCCCAGCACTGCTTCGGCTTCGCCCAGCTCGCCACGTTCGGCCAGGCAGCGCGCATAGAGAATCAGCGCGGCAGCGTGTTCATTGTTTTCTGTCAGCAGCACCTTGAGCACGGCTTCAGCATCGGCAAAGCGGCCTTCACTGAATAGTGCCTGCGCCGCTTCCATTGGGTCGGCGGCTGCCGGTGCCGGCTCGGCCACATGCGGCTTGAGCATTTCGCGAATCGCCGACTCGGGCTGGGCACCGGCAAAACCGTCGACTGGCTGGCCATTCTTGAACAGCACCACGGTGGGCAGGCTGCGAATGCCGAAGCGAGCGACGATGTCCTGCTCGATATCGCAATTGACCTTGGCTAGCAGCAGCTCGCCGTTGTATTCCTCGGTGATCTTCGCCAGCAGCGGCATCAGCGCCTTGCACGGTGCGCACCACTCGGCCCAGAAATCCACCAGCACCGGCTTCTGGAAAGAATTCTCGATCACCAGCTGTTCGAAGCTGGCGCTGCCTGCGATATCAAAGATGTAAGGGGAGTCGCTCATGGTCGGTCTCGGCGGTGCGAAAAATGGGATGGACTATAAATGCGGCCTTGGTCTGGCGGATACAAGGGCGGCTAACTGCGTTCGGCGTGGTACAGGCTGACATGGCGAAACTCCGCCGGCTCAGCCAGATCCGG
This sequence comes from Pseudomonas sp. EA_35y_Pfl2_R5, assembly GCF_963970805.1. Taxonomy (NCBI): domain Bacteria; kingdom Pseudomonadati; phylum Pseudomonadota; class Gammaproteobacteria; order Pseudomonadales; family Pseudomonadaceae; genus Pseudomonas; species Pseudomonas sp. EA_35y_Pfl2_R5. The sequence continues at coordinate 32,596 of NZ_CAXAOW010000009.1, forward strand.
CCAGGTACAGGCTTCCAGTACACCTAGACGCTGATACAGCGGATGCTGAAAGTCGCGCACCCGCGAATCTGCCACCAGCGCTTCACGTCCGCGGCTGAGGAATTGGTCAAGCAGTGGCAGATTGGCGCGGTCGTAGAGCACGTCGGCGACGATGATCAGGTCGAAGCGATCCGTCTCGGCGAAAAAGTCTGTGGAATAACTCAGCTCTATATCGTTTAACTCGGCGTTGGCCTGGCAGGAGGCTATCGCCAATGGATCAAGATCGCAGGCCACCACTTCTAGCGCGCCGGCTTTGGCTGCAGCAATCGCTGCGACGCCGGAGCCCGCACCGAAGTCCAGCACGCGCTTGCCGCGCACCCACTCGGGGTGCTCGGCCAGCCAGCGCGCCAGCACCAGGCCGCTGGCCCAGCAGAAGCTCCAATAGGGAGGATCTTCAAGGATCAGGCGGGTTTCTTCCGGGCTGAAGCAGCGGTCCATGTTGGCTGGGTCGATCAGCCATAGCTTGATCGCGGTGCCGGGCAGGGTCTGCGCGCTGAGCTGGGCGTCACCCAGCAGCTCGCTGAGCGCGGCCTGCAGCTCAGCCGGAGCTGTCATGGCGCCGGCACCAGACGCAGCTCGCCGAGAGCCTGGGTTTCGCCACGGGCAATCGGTTGCTCGGGCAGGCGCAGAATCAGCCGGCCGGCTTGGTTGGCACGGCCATGCAGTTCGATGCGCAAATGCTTGTTGAAGGTTTCCGGGTTGAATGGCAGGCGAAACGCCAGCGGGTTGCCGGTGCCGCGCAGCTGGATATTGCCCAGCAGCGCCTGCGGCCGGCCGCGCTCGTCGACCGCCAGCAGGGCCAGCTCGACATCCGCCTCATTGGGCACATTCAACAGGCTGCCGCTCAGCTCACGCTGATAGGCCGGCAGTGGCGCTGCTTCGGCTGGGGCTTGAATCGATGCGGGCGGAATGGGTTTGGCGAGCGGCGGGCTGTCGCTGGCGCAGGCGGTCAGCAGAGCGATCAGGCTCAGTAAAATCAGCGGTTGTAACGGCATAGTGGCTTTCATCGTGGGTATCAGCTCCGCTGGTTTGCATGGGCGCCTGTATACCGCAAAGCCCTCGGCTTGTCTTGCCTGCGGGATGCGCTACCATGGCTACCTTCGTTCTAAAGCCGACCTTATTTATGCACTGTCCCTTCTGCGCTGCCAATGACACCAAAGTGATCGACTCGCGCCTGGTTGCTGAGGGTGAGCAGGTGCGTCGTCGGCGTGAATGCCTGGCCTGTGAAGAACGTTTCACCACCTTCGAGACCGCCGAGCTGGTGATGCCGCGCCTGATCAAACAGGACGGCAGCCGTCAGCCCTTCGATGAGGACAAGCTGCGCGCGGGGATGCAGCGTGCGCTGGAAAAACGCCCGGTGAGCATCGAGCGCCTGGAAGCGGCCATCGCCCATATCAAACACAAGCTGCGCGCCACTGGCGAGCGCGAGATCAAATCGCTGGTGCTCGGTGAGCTGGTGATGGGCGAGCTGCAGAAGCTCGATGAGGTGGCCTATATCCGCTTTGCCTCGGTATACAAGCGCTTTCAAGACCTCAACGAGTTCCGCGAGGAAATCGACCGCCTGTCCCGCGAACCTGTCAAAGGTTGACGATGAATTCCGATCACGCCTTTATGGCTCGCGCGTTGGAGCTGGCCCGTAAAGGCCTGTACTCGACTCACCCCAATCCGCGCGTTGGCTGCGTGATCGTTCGTGATGGGCGCATCATCGGCGAAGGCTGGCATGCCCGCGCAGGCGAGCCCCACGCTGAAGTACACGCGCTGCGCCAGGCCGGCGATAAGGCACGTGGTGCGACGGCCTACGTCACTTTGGAGCCCTGCAGCCACCATGGGCGCACGCCGCCCTGTGCCGATGCGTTAATCAATGCCGGTGTCAGCCGTGTGGTCGCCGCCATGCAGGACCCTAATCCGCAGGTCGCTGGTGATGGCCTGCTGCGTTTGATGCGCGCCGGTATTGCGGTGCAGAGCGGGGTTCTGGAGGCTGAAGCGCGCGCGCTGAATGCCGGCTTTATCAAGCGTATGGAGAAGGGCCTGCCGTTTGTGCGGGTCAAGCTGGCGATGAGCCTGGATGGGCGTACTGCCATGGCCAGCGGCGAAAGCCAGTGGATTACCGGCCCGGCCGCGCGCGCCGCTGTGCAGCGCCTGCGGGCGCGTTCCAGCGTGGTGCTGACTGGTGCTGATACGGTGCTGGCCGATGATGCGCGCCTGACCGTGCGCGCAGACGAACTGGGCCTGGGAGCCGAACTGAGTGCCCTGGCGCAGGCTCGGCCACCGCTGCGGGTGTTGGTGGATGGACGTTTGCGCGTGCCGCTCAATGTACCGTTCTTCCAGGCCGGTGCTGCCATGGTGGCGACCTGTGCGGCAGCTTCAGCGCGGGATCGCTATCTGGACGATGGGCACGAACTATTGGCCGTGCCCGGCAGTAACGGGCATGTTGACCTGCGCCGGCTGCTGGTCGAGCTGGGCAGCCGTGGCGCCAATGAGGTGTTGGTTGAAGCCGGGCCGCGTCTGGCCGGGGCGTTCGCCCGTCTGGGCCTGGTAGATGAGTATCAGCTGTTCGTCGCGCCCAAGCTGCTTGGTTCCAGCGCACGGCCGCTGCTTGATCTGCCGTTGGCACGAATGGCCGATGCGCCCGCGCTGAAAATCGTCGAGATGCGCGCAGTTGGTGATGATTGGCGGATTATCGCGGTGCCACAGCCGGCTGTTTGATCGGTCGCTATTCATGTGGTCGCTTGGCCATGCAGAGCGCAGGCAATTTGTGGTAAAACGCGTCTCGGCTGCGCAAGTAGCCGTAACGTTCTCAGGGCGGGGTGTAATTCCCCACCGGCGGTAATGGCTGCAAAGCCTAGCCCGCGAGCGCTTGTCAGGTGGTGTAAACCTCCAAGCAAGGTCAGCAGACCCGGTGTGATTCCGGGGCCGACGGTTAAAGTCCGGATAAAGAGAGAGCGGGATTGCCTATCAGGGCGCGCGTAGGCGTGCCTCGCTAAATCCCTATCGATCAAGTACGCCCTGTTTTTTATAAAACAGGAGTTGGTCTAGATGTCTGATTTTTATTCCGTGCCCCAGGTTTGTGGCGTTGTTCGCCATTGCTTTGCCGTGGGCGTTAAGAAGGGGGTGGCATGTTTACCGGCATAATTGAAGCCATTGGCAGCATCCGCGCACTGACGCCTAAGGGCGGTGACGTACGGGTGTATGTGGAGACTGGCAAGCTCGATCTCGCTGACGTCAAGCTGGGTGACAGCATTGCGGTCAACGGTGTGTGCCTGACGGCCGTTGAGCTGCCGGGCGATGGTTTCTGGGCCGATGTCAGCCGTGAAACCCTGGCGCATACCGCCTTCATCAGTTTGAAGGCCGGTAACAAGGTCAATCTGGAGAAGGCACTGACGCCTAGCAGTCGCCTTGGTGGTCACTTGGTCAGCGGCCATGTCGATGGCGTCGGTGAAGTCGTCGCCCGCGCCGATAACGCCCGCGCCGTGCAGTTCACCATTCGCGCGCCGCGCGAACTGGCCAAGTACATCGCCCACAAGGGCTCGATCACCGTCGATGGCACCAGCCTGACTGTCAATGCGGTCAACGGCGCCGAATTCGAGCTGACCATCGTGCCGCATACCCTGGCCGAGACCATCATGGTCGACTATCGCCCTGGCAGTCGGGTCAACCTCGAAGTCGACCTGTTGGCCCGTTACCTGGAGCGTCTGCTGCTCGGTGACAAGGCCGCCGAGCCGCAAGCCTCGGGCATGACCGCAAGTTTTCTCGCCGAACACGGCTACCTGAACAAATAAGGAATCGCCAGCATGGCTCTTAACAGTATCGAAGAACTGGTCGAAGACATCCGCGCCGGCAAGATGGTCATCCTGATGGATGACGAGGACCGCGAGAACGAAGGTGATCTGATCATCGCTTCCGAGTGTGTAACCGCCGAGCACATCAACTTCATGGCGCGCTTCGCCCGTGGCCTGATCTGCATGCCGATGACCCGCGAGCGCTGCGAAGTCCTCAAACTGCCGTTGATGGCTCCGCGTAACGGTTCCGGTTTCGGCACCAAGTTCACCGTTTCGATCGAGGCGGCAGAAGGGGTGACCACCGGTATCTCGGCCGCCGACCGCGCGCGTACCGTGCAGGCCGCTGCGGCCAAGCACGCGAAGGCCGATGATATCGTCAGCCCCGGGCATATCTTTCCGTTGATGGCTCAGCCTGGCGGCGTTTTGGCACGGGCCGGCCACACCGAAGCGGCCTGCGACCTGGCACGCATGGGCGGTTTCGAGCCGAGTGGAGTGATCTGCGAAATCATGAACGACGACGGCACTATGTCGCGTCGCCCTGAACTGGAAGTCTTCGCCGCCGAGCACGGCATCAAGATCGGCACCATTGCTGACCTGATCCACTACCGTCTGATTCACGAACGTACCGTTGAGCGCGTCAGCGAGCAGGTACTCGACAGCGAGCTGGGCCAGTTCAATCTGGTGACCTATCGTGACTCGGTGGAGAGCGACGTGCACATGGCCCTGACCCTGGGCGAAATCTGCGCGGAAGAGCCAACGCTGGTACGGGTGCACAACATGGACCCGCTGCGCGACCTGTTTATGGTCAACCAACCGGGCCGCTGGAGTTTGCGCGCAGCCATGGCCGAAGTGGCCAAGGATGGTAGTGGCGTGGTGCTGTTGTTGGGCAACCCGCTGACCGGCCCGGACCTGCTGGCGCACCTGGAGCGCCAGCTGGGCGGTGAGGCGAAAGTCGCCAATCCGACCACCTACAGCACCGTCGGTGCCGGTTCGCAGATTCTGCGCGACCTCGGCGTGCGCAAGATGCGCCTGATGAGTTCGCCGATGAAGTTCAATGCAATATCCGGTTTCGATCTGGAAGTTGTAGAATACCTGCCCTCCAAATAATCCCAAGGGTCGCCACTGGCGGCCCGGCTCTTTAAATAGACGAGACGCGTTATGACCCTGAAGACCATCGAAGGTACTTTTATCGCCCCTAAGGGCCGCTTTGCACTGGTCGTCGGCCGCTTTAACAGCTTCGTTGTCGAAAGCCTGGTAAGCGGCGCCGTTGACGCTCTGGTTCGCCACGGCGTGAGCGAAAGCGACATCACCATCATCCGCGCGCCGGGTGCCTTCGAAATCCCTCTGGTCGCGCAGAAAGTCGCCCAGCGTGGTGATTTCGACGCCATCATTGCCCTCGGTGCGGTAATCCGTGGCGGCACTCCGCACTTCGAGTACGTTGCTGGCGAATGCACCAAAGGCCTGGCCCAGGTGTCCATGGAGTTCGGTGTACCGGTTGCCTTTGGCGTACTGACTGTCGATTCCATCGAGCAAGCCATTGAGCGTTCCGGCACCAAGGCCGGCAACAAGGGCGCGGAAGCTGCATTGTCCGCCCTGGAAATGGTCAGCCTGCTGGCGCAGTTGGAGGCCAAGTGAGCCAGAACGACGGTACCGGGCAGCAGCCACAAGCGCCGAAAAAAGGCCCCAGCAGCAAGACCCTCGCGCGCCGTCAGGCACGCACCCTGGCCATGCAGGCCTTGTACTCCTGGCACATGGCTGGGCAGTCGCTGAACGAGATCGAAGCGCAATTCCGCGTCGATAACGATTTTACTGCGGTGGATGGTGCTTACTTTCACGAGATTTTGCACGGCGTGCCGCGGCAGAAAACCGAGATCGATGGCGCGTTCGAGTCGCTGCTCGACCGCCCGCTGGATGAGATCGACCCGGTTGAATTGTCGATCCTGCGTCTATCGACCTTCGAGCTGAAAAACCGCATCGATATTCCTTATCGGGTGGTGATCAACGAAGGCATCGAACTGGCCAAGGTGTTTGGCGCTACCGACGGGCACAAGTTCGTCAACGGCGTGCTGGACAAGCTGGCACCGCGTTTACGCGCGGATGAAGTTCGCGCTAACAAGCGTTAAGGTTTTTTGGATGCTTGATTTACGATCTTGCGAGCTAGAGTCCTGCAAGGCGCTACGTAGTAACAGCCTCCGGCTGGTCAAAGCAGGCGAGGAGGCGGAGTGTGCTGTAGCACATGAGCATTCCGAGTCTGCTTTGACTCGCTTCGCTCGCCCTTCGGGCCAGCCTTCGGCTGTTACTCCCGTTGGTCGTTGCAACGCAGTAGGACCGACGCGCAGCAGATCGTTGCCATCTCATGGGTGAGTTCGAACTGATCCGTCAGTTCTTCGCCGCTGCGTCCTGTGCGCAGGCTGGCGAAGGCGTGGCATTGGGTATTGGTGACGACTGCGCCCTGTTGCAATTGCCGGCTGGCGAACAGCTGGCGATTTCTACCGACACCCTGGTCGCTGGGGTGCATTTTCCTGAATCGCCCGATCCGTTTCTGCTGGCGCAACGTGCGCTCGGCGTTTCGGTCAGTGATTTGGCCGCCATGGGCGCGGCGCCTCTCGGTTTTACCCTCGCCTTGACCCTGCCCAGTGCCGAGCCGGATTGGCTGCAGGCATTTGCCTCGGGTCTGGATAAGATGGCGCAGCACTGTGCGATTCGCTTGATCGGCGGCGACACCACCCGTGGCCCCTTGAGTCTCACCTTGACCGTGTTCGGCCGCGTGCCGATTGGCATGGCGCTGACTCGTAAGGGCGCGCAAATCGGTGATCTGCTCTGCGTCGGTGGTGAGTTGGGCGATGCTGCTGGTGCCTTGCCGCTGGTGCTCGGGCAGCGCCAAGCCGAGCCCGCAGTGGCCGAAGCGCTGCTTGCGCGTTACTGGTCGCCTATGCCGCAGCTTGAATTGGGCCTGGCGCTGCGTGGCAAGGCCACGGCCGCGCTGGATATCTCCGATGGCTTACTGGCCGACTGCGGGCATATTGCTGCGGCATCCGGCGTAGAGTTGCGGATTGAGCAGGCGCAGGTGCCGATATCCTCGGCTTTGCTGGCGTTTGTCGGCGAGTCGGCGGCGCGTCAATGCGCATTAAGTGGTGGCGATGATTACCGCCTGGCCTTTACCCTGCCTGCTCAGTATCTGGCTGATTTGCAGCTGGCGGGCTGGCCCATACGGGTTATTGGCCGTGTCGCGGCGGGTCAAGGCGTTACTCTGTTGGACTCGCAAGGCCAGCCCGTACAACTGCCACGCAGCGGCTATCAACATTTTGGAAGCGCCAGTGACTGATCATCCCAAGCAAGTCCCCGCCGAGTTCGTACCGCCTTCTGTTTGGCGCAACCCTTGGCATTTCTTGGCCTTTGGCTTCGGCTCTGGCACGTTGCCGAAAGCTCCGGGTACCTGGGGCTCGCTGGTGGCGCTGCCGTTTATTCCGTTGTTTCAGATGTTGCCGGACTGGGGCTACTGGCTGATGCTCGGCATCACCATGCTGTTTGGCTTCTGGCTGTGTGGCAAGGTGGCCGATGATCTACGGGTGCATGACCATGAAGGCATCGTCTGGGACGAAATGGTCGGCATGTGGATTACCCTCTGGCTGGTGCCGGACGGCTGGGGCTGGCTGCTGCTAGGCTTTCTATTGTTCCGCCTGTTCGACATCCTCAAGCCTTGGCCGATTCGCTGGATCGATCGGCACGTGCACGGCGGTGTCGGCATCATGCTCGATGACGTGCTTGCCGGCGTATTTGCTTGGATGGCCCTGCAGCTGATTGTCTGGGGCTGGGCCAATGGGCTGGCTGCGGCGCTGGGTTGGTAATCAAAAAGGATCGCTAATGGGCCGCTGCTGTCGGTGGTTGCTGTGGTTGGTGATAAGCATTGGCAGCGGGCCGCTGTGCGCCGCTGAGTCTACGCTGATCCGTATTGCCAGCGAAACCTGGGAAGGGCATACCCATGCCGATGGCACTGGCATGGCGTGGGAGATTTTCCGCACGGTATTCGAGCCTGCCGGTGTGCAGCTGGACATCCAGAGTGTGCCTTACACCCGCTCCATCGGCCTGGTGCAGCGCGGCGCTGCAGATGCCTGGGCCGGCTCTTACCTGAATGAAGTCGAGCAGGGTGTGTTCTATCCACGCTGGAACTACGACGCCGACCAGATTGCCGCGCTGGGCCTGCGGGATAAGCCCATCCCTACCCAAGAGTCGCTTGGCGAGTACCGCCTAGTCTGGATGCGTGGTTATGAGTACCAACGTTATCTGCCAAATTTGCACCAGTACCGCGAAGTGTTACGCCGTAACGGTATCCTCGGTATGCTTGATCTGGGCCATGCGGATCTCTATCTCGATGCCCTGACCGAGGTGGAGGACGTGCTGAGCACCTCCAGCCAGCCTGATCGCTACCGTGTTACCCAACTGACCAAGCTGCCGGTCTATCTTGGCTTTGCCGATACACCGCGTGGCCGAACCCTGGCAGAACTGTTCGATAAACGCATGGATAAGCTGGTAGCCGGCGGTAGTCTACGGCCGATCTTCGAGCGTTGGCAGCAACCTTATCCGTTTGACTAACCTGTACGAGACGCCCCATGTACGCCTTGAAAGTTCTGTTATTGAGCCTGCCATTGCTGCTTAGCAGTGGTGTGATGGCGGCCAACCAAGTGCGGGTTGTCGGTCTGTTTCCTGGCGCGGCGGTGTTGAATGTTGACGGTCAGCGTAAGCTGGTCAAAGTCGGTCAGGTTGGCCCTGGCGGTGTGGTCGTCGTCAGTGCTGACAGCCGTGGTGCAGTGTTGCGTGTTGACGGAGTGGAGCGCAGTTACAGCCTCAGCCGCGAGTACAGCAACGGCTTTGCCGAAGCGCAGAAGAAGCAACTCAGCATAGCCAAAGGCATTGGCGGCCATTACTGGGTAGCAGGCTCGGTCAATGGTCAGTCCATCCAGTTTTTGGTGGATACCGGTGCGACTTCGGTGGCCCTGAATGACGAACATGCGCGCCGCCTGGGTATTGATTACCGGGTGATTGGCTCGCCCTTGCAAGTCAGCACTGCCAGCGGTACTGCGCGCGGTTGGCGCGTGACGCTGGACCGGGTCAAGATCGGTGAACTGGAAGTGCTGGGTGTCGAGGCCGTAGTGCTGGAAGGCAGTTCGCCACGTGAAGCCTTGCTTGGCATGAGCTTTCTTAGCCGCGTTGGCTGGAAGGTCGAGCAGGATATGCTGGTGCTGGAGTCCAAGTACTAGGGGCCCTGGCAACCTCGCGTTGGCTCGATCCTTATCATCAGTAATTCAGGCTAAGCGGCTACCGGGGCCTGCTGTTACAATGCCGGCTGATTTCCCCTGCCCATTTTCTTTAGGAGCATCCGGTGTCCGTTGTATTTGTCGCCGCCTCCCAGCTGCCTACGCCCTTCGGCGTATTCACCATGCATGGCTTCCTTGAAGAGGCCACTGGCAAGGAACATGTAGCCCTGACCTTTGGTGATGTGGCCGATGACGCGCCTGTGCTGGGCCGTTTGCATTCCGAATGCCTGACCGGCGATGCGCTGTTCAGCTTGCGTTGTGATTGCGGTTTTCAGCTTGAAGCGGCGCTACGTGCGATTGCCAATGAAGGCCGTGGCGTCCTGCTCTATCTGCGTCAGGAAGGCCGTGGCATTGGTCTGCTGAACAAGATCCGCGCCTACGAGCTGCAGGATGGCGGTGCCGATACCGTGGAAGCCAATGAACGCCTGGGCTTCGGGGCTGATCAGCGTGACTACGCGATCTGCCTGCCGATGCTCGATCACCTGGGTATCCGCCAGCTCAAACTGATGACCAACAACCCGCGCAAGGTCAAGGCGTTGGGCGATATGGGTATTAATGTGGCGACCCGCGTGCCGCTGCAGATCGACCACAACCCGCACAACAAAAAATACCTGGCGACCAAGGCCGGCAAGCTCGGGCATATGCTCGGCAGCCTGCACCAGGGCGAGGTTGAGGAAAGCCTGTGACGCGCGGCGAAGTGCGCCAGCGGCTGGCGCTGGAGTGGTGGCGGCAACTGGCCGTGACCCTCGCACCGCTATTTTTGCTCAACCTGCTGTATGGCTCGGGCCAACCAGGCCTGCTGACCATGCCACTGTTTATCGGCGGGTTGGCCTCAATGTTTGTCAGCCTGCCGCTGTTCAGTGGCTACAAACGCGCGTTGATCGCCACAGAAAAAGCCTTGGGTACCGCCGATGAGCATGACGCCTGGATTGAGCTGGCGCGGGTACGCCGTCTGGGCTTTCTCGGTGCGGCCCTGCCGGCCTGGATTGCCGCCATTGCAGTGTTCGCGGGCTTGGAAGCGATTCCGCTGATCCTGCTGGCGATTTCCAGCATCGTAATGCTCTACCTCTACCGCATTCCTCGCCAACTCGGCTGATGCGTCCTCTCATTCTCGGTGTGCTGTTGTCGCTGGCTTTGCCGGCGGCGGCGGTTGAGCGAGTGGTCACGCTGGCCCCGTCGCTGACCGAAATCATGCTGGAGCTGAGGGCGGGCGATCTGCTGGTCGGCGTGCTGGATGGTGGTGAGCGCCCTGCAGCGCTGGCGCAGCTACCTTCGGTTGGAAAGTATGGTCAGCTGGAGCTGGAAAGCCTGCTCGAACTGCAGCCCGATCTGGTGCTGCTCTGGCCCGACAGCATCAGCAGCGCGCAACGCCAGCAGCTGCAACGTATGGGGATTCCCCTGCTGATCGTCGAGCCGCGCAAGCTGGCTGACCTAGCAGAAAACTTCGTCGACATCGGCACGCGTATCGGCCGCGCCGAGCAGGGTCAGCAACTGCAGCAGCAATTCAATCGCGGCCTGGCTGCGTTGCGTCAGCGCTTTCAGCGTGTACAGCCGTTGCGTCTGTTCTATCAGGTCTGGGATACGCCGTTGTACACCATCGGCGGGCAGCAGATTATCAGCGACGCCCTGCGTGTCTGCGGCGCCGAGAATATCTTTGCCGAGCTCACCTTGCCTGCGCCGCAGGTCAGTGTGGAAGCGGTGCTGCAAGCGAACCCTGAGGTGATTCTGGCCGGCGTGCAAGGGCAGCTGGACGCCTGGCGTATCTGGCCGGGCGTGGCGGCGGTTCAGCGTAAGCAGCTATGGCTAGTGCCGGATGCCGGACTGGAACGGCCGAGCTTTCAGATGCTGGCAGCCACCGAGCGGCTGTGTCAGGCCCTGAGCCGCGCACACTAAAAAGCCCCGCGTTCTGCGGGGCTCAGTCGATTGCCTGGTTGACGGTTAGCGCCTCAGAGCTGAGGCGCCCAGGTCACGGCAAACAGCGCGGTGCGGCCTTCGTTGTTGTAGCCGAAGCGGCCGTTGCTGGTGCTGTAAGTCGCCTCGGCATAATCCTTATCGAAGAGGTTGTTCAGTTTCAGGTCGAAGGCCACTTCCTGGCTGGCTTGCCATTTGCCGCGCAGGTTGAGCAGGCCGTATCCACTGAGCTCACGGGTGTTATCGGCATCGTCATAGCGACCGCTGACCGCGCGCCAGCTGGCACCCAGCGCAAACTCGCCGAACGTACGGTCCAAATCGAGGCTCAGCGTGCGCTTGGCGCGGCGGGTGAGCGTATGGCCAGTGTCGCGATCACGTGGATCGATCAAGGCGAGTGCCAGGTTGCCCTGCCAACCGAACAGCTCCTGCTTTAGCGCTGCTTCGAAGCCGTTTATACGGGCGGTCTGTACGTTCTGTGGAATGAAGTTCTGGTCGAGAACAATCGCGTCCTGCAGGTCGATGCGGTATAGCGACAGCTCCAGTGCGCCGGTTTTGCTGTAACGGCTACGCCATTGCGCTTCGTAGCTTCTGGAGGTTTCCGGCTTTAGGTCGGGGTTGGCACTGGCGGAGCAAAAACCGCCGAAGCAGAAGTCTGGGTAGTACAGGTCGTTGAAGGTCGGTGCGCGGAAGCCTTCGCTATAGGACAGGATCAGGTCGTTGTTGTGATTGAACGGCACGGTTAGCGCGGCATTCCAGGTGTTCTCACTGCCGAATTGCTGGTTCTTGTCGTGGCGCAGACCTAGTTCGGTGGAGAAATAGTCGGCGTTGTAGCGGTGTTGGATAAAGGCCGCCTGGTTCCAGCGCGAGTCCTCAGTGAAGTCCTCGCTTCCATTTACACGATCCTCATACCAATCGGCGCCCAGCAGCACTTGGTGGCGCTCGTTGAGGGCCAGTGTGTTCACCCAGTTGACTGAGTCGCGGTAGGTATTAAAGCTGTAGAACGAGAATGCGCTGGCGTTTGGCTGATCGTTGCCGGTGTCGCGCTTGTCCTCGCTGTGGCCGATTTCCAGGCGACTATTCCAGACGTCGCTGATATTGCCATCAATGTAGCTGGAGAGGCTGCTCAGCTGGAAGTCCGTGGTGGGCAGTGAGGTGCTGAAGAGGTCTTCGAACTCGCTCTGGCCGCGCTGGTCGAGGGCGCTGAAGCCGATCTTTAAGTCGTCATTGAAACGGTGTGAGAGATTCAGACTCAGTGATTTATTGCGGTAGGCATCGTCATCGCCGTTGGCGCCGAAATTATCGCGGGTGGCGTCGATCCCTTGAGTTTCATCGAGTGCCGCGCCCAGGTTGAAGCGGGTTTGCTCGTCGCCGCCGGATACCCCGAGGCTGCGTTCGAAGGTCTGGTTGCTGCCGGCAGCAACACGCATGTAGGGCTTCAGGCCGTCGCCGCTGCCTTGGCGGGTGAAAATCTGCACGACGCCACCAATGGCATCTGAGCCATAGAGCGCCGAACGCGCGCCGCGCACGACTTCAACGCGTTCGATCTGCTCCGGGCTGAGAAACTCCAGGCTGCTGGTGCCGCTGGACGCGGCGGCAATACGTTGGCCGTCGACCAGAACCAAAGTTTGCGCGGTCGAAGTGCCGCGCACGAACAGGCCGGTTTGGCTGCCTGCTCCGCCGGTGCGGCTGACGCTGACGCCGGGTACGCGCTCAAGCAGCTCTGCCACGCTGCGCGCTTGCAGGCGTTCGATGTCCTGGCGGGTAAATACTGTAGTGGCAGCGGTTGCCTGCTGGATCGGTTCGGCATGTCGCCCGGAGGTCACAACCAGCGGCGGCAACTCCAGCGAGTCTGCGCTGTTGCTGATTTGGTCAGCATGAACAGTCAACGGCAGCAGCGCCACAGCCAGGGCAAGACGGGACAATTTCACGTAGAGAATCCTCAAAAGGTCGGAAGACTTTTGAGGAGGGCAGGGGCAAGAACGGGCGCGCTGAGGCAGCCTGAACTTGACGGTGATGCCCTCCGCAACACCAGTCACATCCAGCAAGGCCGGTCTCCGGGCTCTCGACGTGCGCCGCCTCGCCTTCCCGGGATAACCCAGTGGCGTTGAAGTGGCGTGCAGAATGGCTCTGCGGTCGATTACCGTTGCGGGGGCAGCGCCGGGATGGTTCGTCAGAACGCACCGGCTTCCCGTTTAACGCCGCTTCACTGTGGAAGGGCGCACCTTGGCGGAAGCAAAACGCCGCGCACATTAATGCGCGAGTGGATGAATTACAAGCAAGCCTGGCTCAGCTCTGGATGAGCGGTGCTCATGCAGAAAGGCTGGCGAGACGCGTGCGGATGGCGGCTTCGATACCTGCGGCATCAAGTCCGCATTCGGCGAGCATTTGCGCCGGTTTGGCGTGTTCGACGTAGTAGTCGGGCAGGCCCAGATGAAGCATTGGCTTGAGGATGCCTGCGTGGGCGAGGAACTCGCTGACTGCACTGCCGGCGCCGCCCATCACGCTGTTCTCTTCGACGGTCACCAGCAGCTCATGGCTGGCTGCCAGCTGGCGTACCAGGGCCTCATCCAGCGGTTTGACAAAGCGCATGTCTACCACCGTGGCGTCGAGTGCGTCGCCAACCTTGAGCGCTTCGCTCAGCTGCACGCCGAATACCAGCAGGGCCACCTTGCTACCCTGGCGGCGAACCATACCCTTGCCGATTTCCAGTGGTTCAAGACCTGGCTCGATGGTGGCATTCGGGCCGCTGCCGCGCGGATAACGCACCGCCGCCGGGCCATTGAACAGGTGGCCGGTGCTGAGCATGCGGCGCAGTTCGTTTTCATCGCTCGGCGTCATCACCAGCATGCCTGGGATGCAGCGCAGATAGGCGAGGTCGAAGCTGCCGGCGTGGGTCGGGCCGTCTTCGCCGACCAGGCCGGCGCGGTCGATGGCGAACAGTACGTCGAGGTGTTGCACGGCCACATCGTGGATCAGTTGGTCGTAGGCGCGTTGCAAAAAGGTCGAGTAGATGGCCACGACCGGCTTGGCACCGTCGCAGGCCATACCGGCGGCCAGGGTCACCGCGTGCTGCTCGGCGATGGCCACGTCGAAATAGCGCTCGGGATAGCGTTCACTGAACGCCACCAGATCGGAACCTTCCTTCATCGCCGGGGTGATGCCGACCAGACGCGGGTCCGTCGCGGCCATATCGCACAGCCACTGGCCAAATACGCTGGAGTATTTCGGCCCCGCGGGCGGCTTCGGCTCGGCACTGGCGGCCGGTTTGATCGGGTCCAGCTTGGTAATCGCGTGATAGCCAATCGGGTCGACTTCGGCTGGAGCAAAGCCCTTGCCCTTCTTGGTCACCACATGCAGAAACTGCGGGCCGTCGAGGTCGCGCATATTGCGCAGGGTGGCGAGCAGGGTCGGCAGATCGTGGCCGTCGATCGGGCCGATATAGTTCCAGCCCAACTCCTCGAAGAGGGTGCCGGGCACGAGCATGCCCTTGGCGTGCTCTTCGGTCTTACGGGCGATCTCCCAGGCACCCGGCAGGCGCGAGAGGATTTTCTTGCTGCCCTCGCGCATGCTGGCGTAGGTGCGGCTGGAGAGGATCTTGGCCAGGTAGTTGGACAGGCCGCCAACGTTCTTGGAGATCGACATGTCGTTGTCGTTGAGGATCACCAGCATATTGGCGCTGACGTCGCTGGCGTGGTTCAGGGCCTCGAAGGCCATGCCGGCGGTCAGTGCGCCGTCGCCGATTACCGCTACGGCTTTGCGCTTGCTGCCTTGGATGCGCGCGGCGATCGCCATGCCCAGGGCTGCGCTGATGCTGGTGCTGGAGTGGCCGACGCCGAAGGTGTCGTACTCGCTCTCACTGCGGCGCGGGAAGGCGGCGATGCCGTCCTTCTGCCGTAGGCTGCCCATCTGCTCGCGGCGGCCGGTAAGAATCTTGTGCGGGTAGGCCTGATGGCCGACATCCCACACCAGCCGATCATCCGGGGTGTCGAAGACGTAATGCAACGCCACGGTTAGCTCGATCACGCCAAGGCCCGCGCCGAAGTGCCCGCCGGTCTGCCCGACCGTATACAGCAAGTACTGGCGTAGCTCATCGGCCAGGACTTCCAGCTCGGCTTCGCCCAGACGGCGTAGCTCGTCCGGCGTGTTGGCGCGGTCTAGAAGGGGCGTCAGCGGGCGTTCACGGGGAATCTCGTGGAAGGTCGTCGGCATCAGGCAGATCGTTATAGGTGCAAAAGATGCGGCAGTTTACCCGAAGCGCCGGAAACTGCCCAAACAAGCTGTCGCAAGATGCCCGCCCTGGGCTGAACGCTTACCAGCTATCGACGCTGCGCTTCTTGCCTTCACGCGGTGCAGGCTTGGGCGTGGCGTTGAGGCCGCGCAGCAGCCAGGCGCGAGTTTCCACGGGGTCGATCACCGCATCGATCTCGAGGAAACTGGCCATATTGATGCCCTTGCCGTTCTGGTAGGCCTTGGCCACCAGCTTGTCGAACAGCTGTTGGCGCGCGGCGGGCTCTTCGATGGCCGCCAGTTCCTTGGCAAAACCTAGGCGCACCGCACCCTCCAGGCCCATAGCACCAAACTCGGCGCTGGGCCAGGCGATGGTAAACAGCGGCGAATGGAAGCTGCCGGCGGCCATGGCCTGGGCACCAAGGCCGTAACCCTTGCGCAACACTACGGTAAAGAACGGCACCGTCAGGCTGGCGGCTGCAACAAACATGCGCGAGACATGGCGCACCGTGGCCTGCTTCTCTGCCTGCGGGCCGACCATAAATCCAGGTGTGTCGCACAGCGACAGCAATGGGATATCGAAGGCGTCGCACAGCTGCATAAAGCGCGCGGCCTTGTCGCCAGCGACCGCGTCGATGGCGCCACCGAGGTGCGCGGGGTTATTCGCCAGCAGGCCGAATGGCTTACCTTCAATGCGGATAAATGCGGTGATTAGTCCCGGCGCAAACTGGCGGCGCAGTTCCAGCACCGAATCGCGGTCGGCCAGGGTGGCGATGACCTGGCGGATGTCGTACACGCGCAGGCGGTTTTGCGGAATCAAGTGGCGCAGTTCGCGTTGATCGGCGCAGTCCCAGTCCTTTAGTGCGCCCTGGAAGTAGCTCAGATACTGCTTGGCCACCCGCACCGCTTCGGCTTCGTCGGCCACGCGCACGTCGATCACCCCGTTGGGGCCTTGCACGCTGACCGGGCCGACTTCCTCTGGCTTGAAGCTGCCCAGGCCGCCGCCTTCGATCATTGCCGGGCCGGCCATGCCGATGGTGGCGTTGTCGGTGGCGATAATCACATCGCAGCACCCTAGTAGGGCGGCGTTACCGGCAAAGCAGCGGCCAGACACCACGCCCACCAGCGGCACCAGCCCGGAGAGCTTGGCCATGGCGACAAAGGTATGGCAGTCCAGCCCGGCCACGCCGACAAAATCGGTATCGCCCGGTCGGCCGCCGCCGCCCTCGGCAAACAGCACCAGGGGCAAGCGCCACTGCGCCGCGAGGCCGAGCATGCGGTCGGTCTTCTTGTGATTCATCACGCCCTGGGTGCCGGCGAACACCGTGTAGTCGTAGGCGATGGCCATGCAGCGCGCCGCCTGGTTGCCGAACGCCTCGGCGTTGACCGTTCCGGTACCGGCCACCAAGCCATCGGCCGGACTCTGCTCGATCAGCTCTTCCAGCGAACGTCGGCGGCGTTGCGCGGCAATCGCCAGGGCGCCGTATTCGTTAAAGCTGCCGTCATCCAGCAAGTCCGCAAGGTTTTCGCGCACCGTGCGTTGGCCAGTTTTGCGCCGTTTTGCCACGGCTAGCGGGCGGCGCTCGTCGCGGGTCACCGCATGGCGCTCAAGCACTTCAGCCAGGTCCGCACGGATATGCTCAAGGTTCAGGCTTTGTTCGCTCTGGCTGGCGGCGGCGTCGACTTCGGCGGGTTCGATAAACAGCAGCGGCTGGCCTTCATTGAGTGCGCTACCGACCTGCGCGGCCAGTTGGCGGACGATGCCGCTGTGGCTGGCGGTGACGACAAACTCCATCTTCATCGCCTCCAGCACGGCAATGTTCTGGCCGACGGCCACCGCATCGCCTTCGGCCACGTCCAGGCTGACCACCACGCCGGTGCTGTGGGCTAGCAGCGGCAGGCAGCCGGGTGGTGCGTCTACTACCGGTTTGGTGGTTTGGTCCGTGGGCTGTATGGCTGCAAAGAAGTGGTGCGGATGAGCCTGGGTTTGCGCGGCCAGCAGCTCGTCTAGGTGGTTTTCGACAAAGCGTGTGGTCAGCTGATAGCTCGCCACCTGCGGCAGGCGCAGCAGGTTTTGCAACAGATGCAGATTGCTCGTTACGCCTTCCAAGCGGAATTCGCACAGCGCGCGATAGGCGCGGCGCAGGGCGCTGGGGTAGCTCGGCGCATGGGCGATCAGCTTGGCCAGCAGTGAGTCATAGCTGGGGCTGACCGGGTAGCCGGCGTAACCGTAGCCATCCACGCGCAGGCCGGGGCCGCTGGGCGGCTGGTAGGCGGTTAGAGTGCCAGCGGCCGGGCGGGTGCTGCCATCGGCACTCATGCTTTCCAGGTTGATGCGCAGCTGTACGGCGCAGCCATTCAGCGGCGGCGGTTGCAATAGGCCGAGCTCAGTCAGGGTCTGGCCGGCGGCCAGCTTGAGCTGGGTGTGCAGCAGATCGACGCCAGTGACCTGCTCGGTCACGGTGTGTTCGACCTGGATGCGCGGGTTGGCCTCCATAAAATAGAAGCGCTCGGGCTGCTCGGCATCCAGCAGAAATTCGAAGGTGCCCAGGCCCTGGTAGCGGGCGGCGCGGGCCAGTTGCAGCGCAGCCTCGATCATTAGTGCGCGGGTGGCAGGGGGCAGGTCCGGGCTGGGGGTGATTTCCACCAGCTTCTGCTGGCGGCGTTGCAGGCTGCAATCACGCTCCCACAGATGGCTCACCGCGCCTGTACTGTCGCCCAGCACCTGAATCTCGATATGCCGAGCACTACGCACCAGTTGCTCGATATACAGCGCGTCATTACCGAACGCGGCGCGGGCTTCGGACTGGCAGCGGGCAAAGGCTTCGTCCAGTTCGGCGGCGCTAAATACCGGGCGCATGCCACGGCCACCGCCACCGGCCAAGGCCTTGAGCATGACCGCGCCATGTTCGGCGAGAAAGCCATGGGCTTCATCCAGGCTGATCGGTCGATTGATCCCCGCCACCAGTGGCACCGCGCAGCGTTCGGCTAATGCCCGTGCCGCGGCCTTATCGCCAAACAGCTTTAGCACCTCGCTGCTGGGGCCGACAAAGCACAGCCCTGCGGCCTGACAGCGGCGGGCGAATTCGGCGTTTTCCGCGAGAAAACCATAGCCGGGATGCACGGCATCGCAGCCCTGAGCCTGGGCGATGGCGATTATCTGATCCATATCCAGATAGGCCGCGACGCCACGTCCCTTGAGGGCTACAGCGGTATCGGCCTGGCGTACATGCAGGGAGGCGGCATCGTCCTCGGCGTAGATGGCAACCGAGCGGATGCCCAGTTCACTGGCGGCGCGGGCGATACGGATGGCGATTTCGCCACGGTTGGCAATCAGCAGGGCGGCGAAGGGCGCGGCGGTAGCGGGCATGGTGGCTCCAGATTTTTATTCTGCAGCCATCTTAGGCGCTCTGCGGCTCAGGTAAACCAAGCCTTAGCGGGTGTGGGTTGGGCTATTGATGTGGGTGATAAGGCGCCGCTGCGTTAGCTGCGCCGTTCGACGATATAGCGCGCCAGGTCACGCAACGGCTCGGCGGCCTGGTCGAATGGGCGCAGGGCATGCAGGGCCTGGTCGCGCAGTTCCAGGGCGTAATCTTTGGCGGCCTCAAGGCCGAGCAGGGCCGGGTAGGTGGGTTTGTCGTGGGCCTGGTCCTTGCCCTGGGTCTTGCCCAGGGTGGCTGTGTCGCTTTCCACGTCGAGGATATCGTCCTGCACCTGGAACGCCAGGCCGATGGCGCGGGCATAGCTGTACAGGGCTTTTAGGGCGTGGTCGTCGGCCTGGCCGCTAGCGAGGGCTCCGAGCTGAACGCTGGCTTCGATCAATGCGCCGGTCTTGTGTCGGTGCATGATTTCCAAGGCGTTTTGATCGAGTGTCTGGCCGACTGAGCCGAGGTCGATGGCCTGGCCGCCAACCATGCCGGCCGGGCCGGCGGCGCGGGCCAGGGTGCTGAGCATGGCCAGGCGTAGCTCGGCGTCATGCGGGTTGTGCGTGGCATCGGCGAGTACTTCGAAGGCCAGGCTCTGCAGGCCGTCGCCAGCGAGAATCGCGCAGGCTTCATCGAAGGCTTTATGGGTGGTCGGCTGGCCACGGCGCAGGTCGTCATCGTCCATCGCCGGCAGGTCGTCGTGGACCAGGGAGTAGGCGTGAATCAGCTCCACCGCGCAGGCGGCGGCATTGGCGCGCTCTGGTTCGCCGCCGAGGGCTTCGCAGGCGGCATAGGCGAGCAGCGGGCGTACGCGCTTGCCGCCATTGAACAGGCTGTAGCGCATGGCGGCGTAAAGACGTTCCAGTTCCGGACGTGGGCTGCTCAGGAGGGTTTCCAGGGCGGTATCGACGCGGCTTTGGCAGCTGCTCTGGTAGGCCGCAATCATGCCTGCTGGTCCGCGTCGAAGGGGGCTTCCTCCAGCTCGCCGTCGCGTTCCATAAGAATTTGCACTTTCTGTTCGGCCTGAGCCAGGGCGGTCTGGCAGTCGCGGGTCAGGCGCACGCCTTGCTCGAAGGCAGTCAACGAGTCTTCCAGCGACAGCTCGCCGTTTTCCAGACGCTCGACCAAGTTCTGCAGATCGGTCAGGGATTGCTCGAAGTCGAGCGCGGCTTTTTTGCGGGCGGCCATGGCGGATATCTCGGGGCAGATCGGGGAATTGGAACCGGCGCGACACTAGCAGAGCCATGCCGCGCGGGCAAATCAGCAGGCGCTTTCTGGGCTTGTGGGAGGGGCTTTAGCCGCGACATCCGTTCGCCGCTAAAGCGCCTCCCACAGGCTTGCTGGTCTGTTCAGGCGTCAGCCGATCACGCCATAGCCGCGCGCCATCAGCACCGCTAGTAATGGGATGACCAGTAGCAGCAACAGTTCCAGGCGAATCACCATGATCACCAGGCGCGCCTTGGCTGGGCTGACCTGCGGCACTTCGCCGGTCTTGAGGCTGTTGCGCCAGTTGAGGAAGACAAAGGTCGGCACCACGGAAATCAGCCCGACCAGGATAAAGAGGCCGACTTTGGCGTGAAACAGGCTGTTGCCTAGGTAGTAGTCGAGGCCCTTGCCGTACCAGAGTACGCGCGCCAGGCCGGTGAACAGCACCACGCCGGCGCAGATGCCGTAGGCGATGTCGGTGATGATCAGGCTGCGTGCGCGGCGCAGGTCCAGCGGCAGTTTGAATTGCACATGCTCGATGCTCAGCAGGGCGAATAGCAGGAAGATCGACAGGTAATGCAGGTAGGCGGCAAGCGCTTGGCCCATGGTGGCGTCCTTTCGCGTGGTTGGATGATCAGTTGGCGAGTTCGACCCGATTACGGCCGTTGCCCTTGGCTTGATAGAGCGCCTGGTCGGCGCGGTTCATGGTGGCTGTGGCTGGTTCCTGCGGGCTGCGCAGGGCTGCGCCGATGCTGATGGTGAGATTGAGTTGCAGCTCGTCGATGGCCACCGGCTCCTTGTTCAGGGCGCTGCGAATGCGCTCGGCAATTTGCAGCAGCTCCTGTTCATCATGCACCTGCAGCAACACCACGAATTCTTCGCCACCGCTGCGCGTCACCACATCCTGCGGGCGCACGGCGGCGCTGATACGCCGTGCGGTTTCCCACAGCACCTGATCGCCAGCGGCATGGCCGTGGCTGTCGTTGACCTTCTTGAAGTAATCCAGATCGCAGAACAGCACGCCAAGCTGCAGGCCCAGATCGTCGGCCTGTTCCTGCTGCCGGGGTAGAAAGTGGTTAAGGCCGGCGCGGTTCCACAGCTGGGTCAGCGGGTCGAGCATGGTCTTGCGCTGCTCACGGCTCAGCGCCGCGCGCAGCTGCGCGGTCTGCTCGCTGACGTGGCGCAGCTTCAGGTAGCCCTCGACCAGGGTCGCCATGTCGATAAACAGGCGCAGTTGCTTATCCGTTAGCTGCCGTGGAGCCGGGTCGATCAGGCACAGGGTGCCCAGCGGCTGGCCCTCCTGGGAGAACAGCGGTTGCCCTGCATAGAAGCGGATCTGCGGGTTGTTGGTGACGACCGGGTTGTCGTGAAAACGCAGATCTTTATGGGTGTCGTCGACGATCAAGGGGCGGGTGCCGAGAATCGCGTGGGCGCAGAAGGAGATGGTCCGTGGGGTTTCGGTGATCTCCAGGCCGATGCGTGACTTGAACCACTGGCGATCATGGTCGATCAGGCTGATCAATACGGTCTTGACCGCAAAGACCTCACGAACCACCCGCACCAGGGTATCCAAATAAGGATCGGCGGGCGTGTCGAGCAGCTCGTTGTCATCAAGAATCTGCTGGCGTAGCACTTCATCGCAGGGTATTTCAGGGCTGAGCATGGTGTGCACCTGGTGATTTGGGGGCGAACCATTGATCGGTACGGGTCAGGTGGTAAGCATAGCCACCCAGGCACAGGCTGCGCAGGCCCATAAAACTCAAGAATGCCAGCCATAAGCCCTGGTTGCCCAACGGTTGTAGGGCCCAGGCCAGCGGCAGGCTGAGCAGCAGTGCCAGCAGCATGGCGTCGCGCATCTCGCGGGCGCGGGTGGCGCCGATAAACAGGCCGTCGAGCAGGTAGCTCCAGACTGCGATCAGTGGCAGCAGGGCCAGGTAGGGCAGATAAGCGAATGCTGCCTCGCGTACCACCGCGATATTGGTTTGCAGGCTGATAAACCAGTGCCCAGCCAGCAGAAAGAACAGCGCAAAGCCCAGGCTGGCGAGCAGTGACCAGCCGCCGGCGACGATTAGCGTACGCTTTAGCGCACTGCGATCTCGCGCGCCCAATGCATGCCCGCACAGCGCTTCCAGCGCATGGGCCAGCCCGTCGAGGGCATGGGCGGCGAGCAGCAGACCATTGAGCAGCAGGGCGTTGGCCGCCACGGTGGCATCGCCCAGGCGTGTGCCCTGCATGGTGATCAGAAAAAACACCGCCTGTAGTGCGAGGGTGCGGATAAAAATGTCGCGATTTACCGCCAGCAGCGGCCGCCAGTTCAGCCAGCGGCGTAGCACCGCCCAGTCCAGCGTGCCGGCATAGGCGCGTAGGGCGCGTCGGGCCAGGTACAGGCCTAGCAAGGCGCCGCTCCATTCGGCAATCACCGAGGCCCAGGCCGCGCCGGCCACGCCCCAGTGCAGGCCGAGGACAAACAACAGATCGAGGGCGACATTCAGCAGGTTGGTGGTCAGCAGAATGGCCAGCGGCCCGCGGGCGTTCTGCGTGCCCAGCAGCCAGCCAACCAGGGCATAGGTGGCCAGCGCCGCGGGCAGACCGAACAGGCGGATATACAGATAGCTGCGTGCCAACTCATCGAGCTGCGCCGAGGGCTGCATCAAGCTCAGTGCGATGCTGCTCAAGGGGATGGCCAGGCTGATCAGCACCACCGCCAGCAGCACACCGAGTAGCAAACCCTGCAGCAACACCTGACGCAGCGCGCCGCCATCATCACGCCCTGCCGCCTGAGCGCTGAAACCGGTGGTGCCCATGCGCAGAAAGCCCACCGCCCAGGTCAGCAAGGTGTACAGGCTGCCACCGACGGCCACTGCAGCCAATTGATGGGCATGCGGCAGATGGCCGATCACCGCGCTGTCGACCAGCGCCACCAGCGGCACCGAGAGGTTACAGAGGATCATCGGCGCAGCCAGCGCCCAGACCCGTTGATGGGTCGGCCTGTGTTGCCAGGCATCGCGTAGGGCGTTTATCAAATGGGCTCTCAACTTGATTGGCGGAGGCTGCAACGAAATGCGCGGGCGCGTGTCACAGGCGGGCTATTAAACACTGATCGACTGGCGTGCGCTGCTGAGCAATTTTGTGCATGTCCCTTAGTTGTATATAGACGGCTCGACTATAGTGTCAGGCTTCTGCACCTACCCTTGTTGGAGCCCCGCAATGCCGAAGAATGGACTGCTTCTGGCACTTGTCCTGAGCCTGCTCAGCGCCTGTGATTCATCCACCCCTGGGCCCGCCGAAGTGACGGCGACCCAAGCGACCCCCGTGAGCAGCGAGGCTGCCAAGCCGGCGGTCGACCGCAAGGCGCTGGCCGAGCGTTACGCCGGCCGCGAACTGACCGTGGTGGATGTCTCGGAAGTGCAGCTCGAAGGCGCCAGTACGCTGTCGATCAGCTTCTCGGTGCCGCTCGATCCCGAGCAGAAGCTCGCCGAGCGCCTGCACCTGGTCGATAGCAAAGATGGCAAGGTCGATGGCGCCTGGGAGCTGAGCGACAACCTGATGGAGGTACGCCTGCGCCATCTGGAGCCGCAGCGCAAACTGGTACTGACTGTGGATGCCGGTCTGCTTGGGCTGAATGGCAAGAGCCTCGCCGCCGAGCAGGTCACCCGCCTGGAAACCCGCGACCTGCAAGCCAGTGTCGGCTTCGCCAGTCGTGGCTCCTTGCTGCCCACGCGCCTCGCTGAAGGCCTGCCGGTGATTGCGCTGAACGTCGACAAGATCAATGTCGAGTTCTTCCGCATCAAGCCTGAATCTCTGCCGGCCTTCCTTAACCGCTGGGGCCGTTCGAGCAATCTGGATAACTGGGAAGCCCGCAGTCTGCTACCGATGGCTGATCTGGTTTACGGCGGCCGCTTTGACCTGAACCCTGCACGTAACACCCGCGAAACCCTGCTGCTGCCGATTGCCGGCCTGGAGCCGTTCAAACAGCCCGGGGTGTACCTGGCGGTGATGCGTGAAGCCGGCAGCTACAACTACGCGCAGCCGGCCACGCTATTCACCCTGAGTGATATCGGCCTGTCCGTACGACGCTACCAGAACCGTATCGATGTGTTCACCCAGGCCTTGGCCGGTGGTGATGCCCTGGGCGATGTACGCCTGGAAATCCTCGATGCCGAAGGCCAAGTGCTGGCCGAAGGCAAGACCGATGGCGCCGGCCATGGCGAACTGCCGCTGCCGCCCAAGGCTGAAGTGCTGTTGGCCCATCAGGGCGAGCAGACCAGCCTGTTGCGCCTGAACACCGCCGCGCTTGACCTGGCCGAGTTTGATATCGCCGGTCCCGTCGCCCACCCGTTGCAGTTCTTCGTATTTGGCCCGCGTGATCTTTATCGTCCCGGCGAAACTGTTCTGCTCAACGGCCTGCTGCGCGATGCCGATGGCCGCGCGGTAAAAGCCCAGCCGGTGAATGTGGAAGTGCGCCGGCCGGATGAGCAGGTCAGCCGCAAATTTGTCTGGCAGGCCGATGACGCCGGTTTGTATCAGTACCAGCTGCAACTGGCCGACGAAGCGCCGACCGGGCGCTGGCAGCTGCTGTTCGACCTCGGCGATGGTCGCCAGCAGCTGTACGAGTTCTCTGTGGAAGACTTCCTGCCGGAACGTATGGCGCTGGAACTCAAGGGCAGTGAAGAGCCCTATACACCTGCGGAGAACGCCCAGTTCGAGGTCACCGGACGCTATCTGTATGGCGCCCCGGCAGCCGGCAATCGCCTCAGCGGGCAACTCTATGTCCGTCCGCTGCGTGAGGCGGTGGCCAGCCTGCCGGGCTATCAGTTCGGTTCGGTTACCGAAGAAGAGCTGAGCGAGGACATCGAGCTGGATGAAACCAGCCTGGACGAGCAGGGCAAGGCCAGCCTGGATATCGAGAGCCGCTGGGCCGATGCCAAATCGCCGCTGCGTCTGATTCTGCAAGCCAGCCTGCAGGAGTCCGGTGGTCGGGCGATTACCCGGCGGGTTGTTCAGCCGGTGTGGCCGGCCGAGCGTCTGCCAGGTGTGCGCGGGCTGTTTGACGGCGAAGAAGTGGACGCCGACAGCCTGGCCGAGTTCGAAGTGCTGGTGGCCGATGCCGAGGGCAACAAGCTGGCAGCCGATCAGCTCAGCGTGCGTCTGATTCGTGAGCGCCGTGACTACTTCTGGAACTTCTCCGAAAGCGATGGCTGGAGCCATAACTACACCGAGAAATTCCTCACCCTTAACGAAGAAAACCTCAAGGTCGCTGCCGGCGGTACTGCCAAGATCAGTTTCCCGGTGGAGTGGGGCCCGTATCGCATCGAGGTAATCGACGGCCAGACCGGCCTGCTCAGCAGCATGCGCTTCTGGGCCGGCTACCGCTGGCAGGACAACGCTGACGGCGGCGCCGTGCGCCCGGATCAGGTCAAACTGGCGCTGGATAAACCGGCTTATATCGATGGCGACACCGCCCAGGTCACCGTTACCCCGCCTTCTGCGGGCAAGGGCTACCTGATGGTGGAATCCAGCGAGGGACCGCTGTGGTGGCAGGAAATCGAAGTGCCGGCCGAGGGCAAGACCTTCGACATCCCGATTGCCAAGGATTGGGCGCGGCATGACCTGTATGTCAGCGCCCTGGTGATCCGTCCGGGCGAACGCAAGAGCAATGCCACGCCTAAACGTGCGGTCGGCCTGCTGCATCTGCCGCTGGAACGTGCGCCGCGCAAACTGGCGCTGACCCTCACCGCTGCGGAAAAGATGCGCCCCAATCAGCCTCTGAAGGTCAAGGTGCAGGCGCGCAACGCCGACGGCAGCATCCCGAAACAGGCGCAGGTGCTGGTGGCCGCCGTGGATGTCGGCATTCTCAATATCACCGAGTACGCCACGCCCGATCCATTCGCCAACTTCTTTGGCCGTAAGGCCTACGGCGCGGATCAGCTGGATATCTACGGGCAACTGATCGAGGCAGGGCAAGGTCGGGTGGCCAAACTGGCCTTCGGTGGTGACGCGGCGCTGGCCGGTGGCGGCAAGCGCCCGGATACCAGCGTGCTGATCGTCGCCCTGCAGAGTGAGCCGCTGAAGCTGAATGAGCAGGGTGAAGGTGAAGTCAGCCTGGCGATCCCTGACTTCAACGGCGAACTACGGCTGATGGCACAAGCCTGGACCGACGAGCATTACGGCATGGGCGAAGGCAAGACGGTGGTCGCTGCACCGCTGATTGCCGAGCTGTCCGCGCCACGCTTCCTCGCCGGGGGCGATGAAACCACTCTGGCCCTGGACCTGAGCAACCTGTCCGGGCGTGAACAGAAACTCGATGTGCAAATGAGTGCCGAAGGCCAGCTGCGTCTGGCGCAGAACCCCGGTGCAGCGGTAGCACCAATTACCCTGGCCGATGGTCAGCGCACCATCCTGCGCATTCCGGTCACCGCCTTGGGCGGTTACGGCCAAGGGCGTGTCAAGGTCAGTGTCAACGGCCTGGCCCTGCCCGGTGAGGATCTGCCGCCGTTCAGCCGAGAGTGGAGCCTGGGCATTCGTCCGGCCTACCCGGCGCAGTTGCAGCACTTTCGCGCGGTGCTCAAGGATGACGCCTGGCTGTTGCCGGCCGCCGCCCTGAGCCGCTTTGAAGCGGCTGGCCTGGAAGCGCGGCTGGCGATTTCCAGCCGGCCGCCGCTGAATCTTGGCGAGCAGATTCGTGCGCTTAAAGCCTATCCCTATGGCTGCCTGGAGCAGACCACCAGTGGTCTGTATCCGTCGCTGTACGCCGATGCGGCCACGCTCAAGCGCCTGGGCGTGGAAGCCGAGCCGGATGAGCAACGCAAGCGCTCCATCGAACTGGGCATCGAGCGCCTGCTGAGCATGCAGCGCTACAACGGCAGCTTCGGTCTGTGGGGCGCGGACAGCGATGAGGAATACTGGCTGACTGCCTACGTCAGCGACTTCCTCCTGCGCGCCCGCGAGCAGGGCTTCGGCGTGCCGGAAGAGGCGCTGAAAAAAGCCAACGAACGCCTGCTGCGCTACCTGCAGGAGCGTCACCTGATCGAGGTCAATTACAGCGACAACGCCAACCACAGCCGCTTTGCCGTGCAGGCTTACGCCGGTTATGTGCTGGCGCGTAGCCAACAGGCGCCGCTGGGAGCCTTGCGCAGCCTGTATGAGCGGCGCAGCGATGCCCTGTCCGGCTTGCCGTTGGTGCACCTGGCCGTGGCTCTGCAGAAAATGGGCGACCAGCCGCGTGCCGATGAGCTGCTGACAGCCGGCCTGGCCCGTGGCCGTGAGAGCAATAACTGGCTGGCCGACTATGGCAGCCCGCTGCGCGATCAGGCGCTGATTCTGGCGCTGCTGGAGGAGCATGACCTGGCGAAAAATCGTCGTGAAGAGCGCCTGTTCAACCTCGCCGATGAAGTGGCCGGGCAGCAGTGGCTGTCGACCCAGGAACGCAATTCGCTGTACCTGGCCGGGCGCAACCTGCTGAGCAAGCCGGAGCCGAACTGGAACGCGGCCCTGCAAAGCGGCAGCCTGGCCTTCGACCTGAGTAATGCCCAGCCGGGCCTCAAGCTCGATGGCAGTGATCTGGCGGCGCCGCTGAGCATCCGCAATGCGGCAAGCAAACCGGGTGATACGCCGCTGTATCAGCAGCTGACCTTGTCCGGCTACCCAAGCCAGGCCCCGGCGGCGGGTGGTGAGAACCTCAGCATCTACCGCGAGTACCTGGGCATGGACGGGCGCAAGCTGGATTTGAACAACCTGCAAAGCGGCGAGCTGGTGCTGGTGCACCTGGCCGTGGCGGCCAAACAGCGGGTGCCGGATGCCCTGGTGGTTGATTTGCTGCCGGCGGGCCTGGAGCTGGAAAACCAGAACCTGGCGCAAAGCTCGGCCAGCCTGGATGACGCCAGCAGCGCGGTGAAGGAGTGGCGTGAGTCGATGCAGAATGCGGCGATCAAGCACCAAGAGTTCCGGGGTGATCGCTATGTCGCGGCGCTGGATGTAAACCGCTACGACACCACCCACCTGTTGTATCTGGCTCGCGCCGTTACCCCTGGCAGCTACCGCGTGCCGCCACCGCAAGTGGAGTCGATGTACCGGCCGAACTGGCAGGCGCTGGGCGAAACGCCGGGGCGTTTGGTGGTCAAAGAGCGCTAGAACCTGTCTCGGATCTGCTGCGCGTAGCTCGCGAGACCCGAAACAGGTTCTTCGAACGCACAAGGCCCGCCAAATTGGCGGGCCTTGTTGTTTAGCCAGAGTGACTTAGCTGATCAGACCGCTGAGTAACCATAAACCCAGCACCAGCCAGATCACCCCGGCAATCATCGAGCGGCGGATAAAGGCGCGTACCGCGAGGTACAGCAGCCACAGACCCGCCAGCAGAACCACGATGCTGAGCAATGACGGTGTCACCCCCAAGGCCTTGGACATGCCCGTGATAAAGCTGCTGACCGCGCCGCCGAGCATGCCGAAAAAGCCGCTCAAACCCTCGACGATAAAGCGGATCACCGAGCCAACCGCCTCGCCCAGGGATTCAAAAAAACCTTCTACACCCATAGTTCTCGTTCCACTCGACTCTGCGTTGATTGCTGCTGCGCGCCAGTGTGCCAGTCATTTGGCTAAATGGCAGCGCTACAGAGCATGACCCGTCAGCACCGGAAATAGAAAAGCCCCTGCCTCAGCGAGACAGGGGCTTGTGGTGTAGCCCGTTTCAGTTCAGCAGGGTTGGACAGCTGACACCCACTGCAGCAAAGGCGGCAATGGCATCGGCAGAGCCATAGCTGCGGTTCTGTGCCGACTGGATCACGCCGCAGGCGCCGCGGTTGAAGTCGCTGGTTTCCGTCCAATAGAAACGGTTTGCGTCGACAAACACTTCAAACGCTTTGCGGGTATTCCAGCCGATTTTCTGGCTTAGCAGGTAGAACGCGCGGTTATACACCCCGCTTGAGTGGTGGACATCCATACCGGCACGGTACTTGTCGGCGTGGTCAATGGAGCGGCCATCACGGCTGGGTTGGTCCATATAGCGCAAGGCGCCGTCACCTTTGAAGATGTCGTAGCCGACCTTCCAGTCATTCTTGCCTTTCATAAAGTATTCGGCTGCTTCGCCAGCCATATCGGAGAACGCTTCATTGATGCCGCCGGACTGGTTGCTGTAGACCAATCCCGAATGCAGCTCGGTAAAGCCATGGCTGACTTCGTGGGCGGAAACGTCCAGCGATACCAGTGGATAGAAGCGATTGCGACCATCGCCGAAGGTCATCGCTTGACCGTCCCAGAAGGCATTTTCATAGCCGTTGCCGTAATGCACTTTCATATACAGCTTGCGGTTGAGCAGCGGGCGCAGGCCGCCAAACCAGTTGCCATACATCTGGAACACCACGTTGCCGAAATAGTGCGCGTCGTTCAGCGGCGAGAACGCGCCGTTGATGCTCTTGAAGTCGTTGAACGAACAGGCGAACTGGAAGGGCGTGGTGCTGCTGTTGTTCAGGCTGTGGTTGAGGTTGACGGTGATGACATTGCCGCTGTCCATCTGGCATTTTTTGTTGACCAACAGATGTCCGTAGTCCGTGCCATACAGGTAGCGGCCACTTTTCAGGTTGCCGCCTGGGCCGGTTGCCTGCGCGTGGTTGAGGCCTTCCCATTGATCAAGCAGCTCGCCGCTGTTGGCTTCGATCATAAAGAACGGGCGTGAGGGTTTGGCCCCAGGGACAAAGAACGACACCACGTATGCCAGCTGTGCGCGCTGCTGCGCATCGAGCCGCACAACCAGTTCGCTCTGTTCGTTCTCACTTGGCAGGCCGCTGGCTTTCAGGCTTTTGGCCATTTCCAGGGCTTGTTTGGCGCTGAGCGTTGGCGTTGCATCGCGTACCAGATCGCTGCTGATGTCACTCACCAGGCGGCCGCTGCGCAGGGGCTGGCTACCGTCAGTAAACTCGGTGATGGCTTCGCCCCACACCCGGATGCCCTTATAGAACTGTTGGTAGCGCACGACCTGGGCACCACCAGGCAGTTGCGTACTCAGGGTGGCGTTCAGCTCATCCGGCTGCAGCCCAAGGTCATCATGGATGTCGCCGGCGCCGGCTATACCGGGGCGGGTTGGCAGGGTTGAGAGGTCAATCAGTTCTGCGGCGAAGGTACCGGCGGGGGAAACCAGTGCGGCGAGTAACAAGGTTTTCGGGAAGATCTTCCTGTGCATTGATGTAGCTCCATTGGGTAAGCGGAGGATGGCTCCGTGAATAGCCCGTTGCCTGATGGCGATAACGGTTTTTCACTGTTGTCGGCGCGGCGGGTAGCCAGGCGTTAACAGCGAACCCAAGGTATAGGCGTCAAAAATACGAATATCAAAAAAATGACGCAAAAAGATAACAATGGGCGCAAACAGCTCTAGCACGGTACTTTTGCTCGTATGTTCTGGCGGGTATGGCCTGTTCTTCCCGGGTGTTGCGCATCTGCACGCTAGGCCGCGAGTTGCCAGCGGTGGCCAGAAATATTGGGCCGTGCCGCGTATAGTGCGGCGCTTCAGGGATGTGTGTTGAGAGAGGCGCTATGCGTTCTGGGCTGGGTTGGTTGATGGCAGCGCGCGCTGTTGTTCTGAGGTGTTTGCGCCGTCCCTGGCTGGTTGTTCCGCTGTGCCTGCTGCTGACTCTGCTAGTGGCCGACCGGCTGTTTCCACTGCCTTTGCCAGGCGATGATCTGGCCCGCGTGGTGCTGGCCGAGGACGGTGCGCCGCTGTGGCGCTTTGCCGACCATGAAGGCGTGTGGCGCTATCCGGTGCGCCCGGAGGAAGTATCACCCTTTTACCTGGAAGCGCTGCTGACCTACGAAGACCGCTGGTTTTATCAACATCCTGGAGTTAACCCGTTGGCGCTGGGTCGCGCGGCCTGGCAGAACCTCAGCGGCGGGCGCGTGTTGTCGGGAGGTAGCACGCTGTCGATGCAGGTGGCTCGGCTGCTCGATCCACATGCGCGCAGCTACAGCGGCAAGCTCAAGCAGCTGTGGCGCACGCTGCAGTTGGAGTGGCACCTGTCCAAGGATGAAATCCTCACCCTGTACCTCAACCGCGCGCCGTTTGGCGGCACCTTGCAGGGTGTGGCGGCCGCCAGTTGGGCTTATCTGGGCAAATCGCCGAGTCAGCTGACCCGCGCCGAGGCCGCACTGCTTGCGGTGTTGCCGCAAGCGCCCAGCCGTTTGCGCCCGGATCGCCATTCCGAACGGGCTCAGGCGGCACGGGATAAGGTGCTGCAGCGTTTGGCCAGTTTCGAGGTGTGGCCGCAGTCTGCGATCAATGATGCGCTGGAAGAGCCGGTGCTGCTGGCTCCACGTCAGGAACCTCGCTTGGCACCACTGCTGGCGCGGCGGCTGAACACCCGCGGCAGCCCGCCGCTGATTCGCACGACGATCGACGCCGCCTTGCAGCGCCGCCTGGAAGATCTGCTGCTGGGTTGGCGGGCGCGCCTGCCGGAGCGCACCTCGGCAGCGATTCTGGTGGTCGAGCAGCCGAGCATGGCGGTGCGTGCCTACCTGGGGTCGGTGGATATTGGCGATGCCAAGCGCTTCGGCCATGTCGACATGATCAACGCGGTGCGCTCGCCGGGTTCGACGCTAAAACCCTTTCTCTATGGCATGGCCCTGGATGAGGGACTGATCCATTCCGAATCGCTGCTGCAGGATGTACCCCGACGTTACGGCGATTACCGCCCGGGCAATTTCGCCGCCGGCTTTAGTGGTGCGGTATCCGCCAGCGAGGCGCTGGCCACCTCACTCAACTTACCCGCCGTGCAACTGCTGGAAGCTTACGGACCGAAGCGCTTTGCTGGCGAACTGCGCAGCGCCGGGGTGCCCTTGCTGTTGCCACCGCTGGCCGAACCCAATCTGGCGCTGATTCTTGGCGGGGCTGGCAGCCGGCTGGAGGAACTGGTCAGCGGATACAGCGCCTTTGCCCGCGGCGGTATGGCCGCACGCCTGCGTTTTCAGCCGCAGGATGGCTTGCATGAGCGGCGCTTGCTGTCGCCCGGCTCGGCGTGGATCGTGCGGCGCATTCTCAGCGGTCAGGCGCGCCCGGATCGCGACCCGCGTGCGCAGCTGGTGCAACGTCCGAGCCTCGCCTGGAAGACCGGCACCAGTTACGGCTTTCGCGATGCCTGGGCGATAGGCGTGGCGCCGCGCTATTTGATTGGTATTTGGATCGGTCGCCCCGATGGCACCCCGGTGTCCGGGCAGTTCGGCCTGGCGTCGGCGGCACCACTGCTGCTGCAGGTGCATGATCTGTTGGTCAACCGCGACAGTCAGCGCGGCATCGCCCAGCCGATTGACCCGCAGCCGGCCTCGGTCGGTGTGGCGGCGATCTGCTGGCCGCTGGGGCAGCAGATCGATAATCGTGACCCCAACTGCCGGCGCCAGCGCTTTGCCTGGACCCTGGACGGCACCACGCCGCCGACCTTGCCGGCGCAGGATCAGCCGCTGGGTTTGGGGCTGCAGGAGAGCATCTGGGTGAATGCCGCTGGGCTGCGCGTCGATGCCAGTTGCCCTGGCGCGACGGCGCAGCACCTGGCGTTGTGGCCAGCGCCGCTGGAACCCTGGCTGCCACGCCGCGAACGGCGCAGTGCGCGTCTGCCGGCGGTTGATCCGCAGTGCCCGCCGCGGCATGTACCAGTCGCCGCGCCGCTGTCGATTGTCGGGGTGCGCGAAGGCGACCGATTACGCCGTCCGGCTGGCAGTCGCGAAGCGCTGCGTTTGCGCCTCTCGGCGCTGGGCGGTAGCGGCCGGCGCTGGTGGTTTATCGATGGCCAGCCGATTGCCGAAACCAGTGCCGATGCGCTGTTCAATCACGTTTTTGCGCGCAACGCTCAGTACCAGCTCAGCGTGCTGGATGAAAGCGGGCAGACCGCGCGGGTTGAGTTCAGCCTGTCGGACTAAGGAACTTGGTCGAAAGCATCTAGGTCGATGAGTGACTACGCTGTGAGGTGAAGGTCGGTGTGTCGTCTGCCGATCAGAACGCAGGGATATGCGATGTCGAGATCTTGCTACATAACCGCCGTTTGCCTATGTGGGCTGCTATTCAGCGCGTTCCTTGCTGCGCAACAGTGGACCGGGCCTAAGCAGTCTCCGCCCGCTCGTAGCGGTATGCAGGTGAGCTTTATCGCGGCGGATTTTCGTAACGGCGGGGTGGTTGGGGTGTACCGCAGTTTTGAGCGTGCGGCCAAACTTTTGGGCTGGCAGGTGCATGCCGTGGACGGCCGCGGCGACCCCGCTGAGATCAAACGACTGGCGGCGCAGGTGCTGGAACGTAACCCAGACGGCGTGGTGCTCGGCGGCTTCGGAGCGGATTATCTGGGCGCGCTGCATGATGTTTTTCAGGCGCGCAAGATTGCCTTGGTCGGCTGGCACGCGGGGGATCGGCCCGGCCCGACGGACAAGCTGTTTAGCAATGTCACCAGCGACCCGATGCAGGTGGCTGACCTGGCTGTTGAATACGCTATGCGTGACGGCAAGATCGGCGTGGTGCTGTTTACCGATAGCCAGTTTGCCATTGCCACTGCCAAGACCCAGCGCATGGCGCAGCGCCTGGAAGAGTGCGCGCAGTGCAAGGTGCTGAGTATTGAGGACCTGCCAATTGCCAGTGCCGGCAAGAGTATGGATGAACGCGTGCGCTCATTGCAGCGGCGCTTTGGCGCCGAGTGGAGTCATACGCTGGCGATCAATGATGTGTATTTCGATCATATCAACGTGCCACTCAGTGCTCTCGAACGTAAGGATATTCGCAATATTTCCGCTGGCGATGGTTCGGCCAAGGCACTGGGGCGTATCCATTCGGGATTGTCCCAGCAGGTCGCGACCGTCGCCGAGCCGCTGGGTATGCAGGGTTGGCAACTGGTCGATGAGTTGAACCGCGCCTTTGCCGGTCAACCGCCGAGCCTGTTTGTTACACCGCCGCTGCTGATCACCCCGCAGGTACTGCGAGACACGGACGAACTCAGCATCGAACTGGATTTCAGCCATGAAGATGCCTATCTGCGGCTGTGGCGGCAGATGGACTGATGCATTTGCTGTGCGAGTTAAAGTCGGCAGGCGGGGCGGCCGATAGTTGTTATACGTCGGCGAGCAATTGAGTTTGTATACAAAATTGTATTCAATCTCTGTGTTCAAATAATAATTAGAAGGTAACCTCCATGGGTTTGTGGAAACGCAGCATTCAGTGGCAGCTGATTCTCAGCATGGGCGCAGCCCTGCTCGCCAGTATTCTGATCGTAGTGGGCGTCTACTCGGCGGTGGTCAATCGCCTGACCGAACGCTTTCTGGTTGAAGAGGCTTTGCCGGCCAGGGCACTGGCGATTAGCAACGATCTGGAACGGGTGCTGACTGCACCGATCACCGCCAACGCCGGGATTGCCGCCAATACCTTTATTCAGGACTGGTTGGCCGCCGGCGAAGATGAAGGCCAGCGCGACGCCGTGGCGCGTTACCTAGAGGGCGTGCGTGCACAACAGAACGCCATGACCACCTCGATTGCCGTACTGGACAGTGGCAACTACTTCACCGGTGCGGGCCTGGCTCGGGTGATCAGCCGTGATCAGCCGGAAAACCAGTGGTTCTACAAACTGGTCGACAGCAGCCGCGATCAGGTGCTGGAAATCGATATCGACAAGGGCACGCGCCTGCCCACTTTGTTTATCAACCAGCGCATCAAGCAGGGCGGCAAAACCCTCGGCGTTTCCGGTCTGGGTTTCAGCCTGAAAGCCATGTCGGAGATGATTCGCGATTTTCGTTTTGGCGAGCGCGGTCAGGTGTTTCTGATCGATGCCCAGGGTGATATCAAAGTGCACCCGCAAGCTGAATTGAGCGGCAGTGGTCGTCTTGCTGAGCAGTTTGGCAAGGCTCCGGCTGATGAGTTACTCAGCAGCGGTGGCAAGGCGGTACGTTTCGAGCGTGATGGTGAAACCTATCTGGCGGTGGCACAGAAGCTCTCCAGTCTGGACTGGCTGTTGGTCAGCGAGGTGCCAGAGGCGGAAATCTATGCCGAGGCTCGCCAGGCGCTGCTGATGACCAGCGCTATCGGAGTTGGCGTGGCCTTGCTGTTCCTCGGTTTGGTGGTGCTGCTGGCGCGTGGCCTGGTTCGGCCGATCCGTCAGGTGACCGCTGCACTGGTAGAAATCGGTGGTGGCGGTGGTGATTTGACCCGTCGTCTGGATGAGTCTCGCGAAGATGAGTTGGGTGATCTGGCCCGCGGCTTCAACCGTTTTATTGGCGGTCAGCGCAACCTGATCAGTGATGTACTGGCGACCAGCGAACGCTTGCGTGCCTCAGTCAGCCAGGTGGCGCAGGTCGTCGACAATACCGCCGGGCGCTCTAGCCAGCAGCAGGATATGACCGATATGGTCGCCACTGCGGTGCACGAGATGGGCCTGACCGTGCAGGAAATCGCGCGTAACGCCAGCAGCGCTGCGCAATCATCGCAAAGTGCACGAGACGAGGCGCAAGGCGCGCGCAATGAGGTACGCCAATCCATCGGGCATATCGAGAGCATGTCCACTGATATTGGTAATGCCGCTACAGCAGTGAGTGAGCTGGCCGAGCAGGTGGCATCGATCGATCAGGTGCTGGCGGTGATCCGCGGTATATCCGAGCAGACCAACCTGCTGGCGCTGAACGCGGCCATCGAAGCGGCGCGCGCTGGCGAGATGGGTCGTGGCTTTGCCGTGGTGGCCGACGAAGTGCGTACCCTGGCCAGTCGCACGCAAAGCTCGACCGATGAAATCCAGCAGATGATTCAGCGCCTTAAACAGGGCGCGGAAACGGCCGTAAGCTCTATGCATGCCGGCCAACGGGCCACGGGCACTGGCGTCGAGGCCAGTCAGCGTACGGGGCAGTCGCTTAGCGCGATTACCGAGCAGATTGAGCGCATCAGCGATATGAATACTCAGGTGGCCACCGCCACCGAGGAGCAGTCCTCGGTGACGGAGGAGATCAACCGCAATGTGCAAGGCATTGCCGACCTGGCCCATGCCACCGCCGGTGAGGTACAGGTGTGTAAAGAGGATTGTCAGGCCCTACGCGGCCTGGCCGATGATCTGGCTAAACAGATGGGCAACTTCCGTTTGTAAACCCAGCCGGGCGACAGCCCCTGCTGTCGCCTGCGTCAGGCCAGTTCGATGCGATTACGCCCGGCGCTTTTGGCCTGGTAGAGGGCATTGTCAACCCGTTTGAAGAAGGCATCGGCACTGCCGTCGCGCAGCATGTCGTAACAGCCTACGCCCAGGCTTGCGGTCAGTGGCAAGGTCGCCCCAGGCACATGGAAACCTTCACGTTCCAGCTCCAGGCGAAACTGCTCGGCTAGCAGGCGCGCCTGAGCCAGTGGGGTATTGGGCATCAGAACGCCGAACTCCTCGCCACCCAGGCGCAGTAGAGCGTCGCTGTCGCGGCGGAAGTTCTGGCGCATGCGTTCGGCAAAATCGCTCAGGCAATGATCACCGCAGCTATGCCCATATTGGTCATTGATCCGCTTGAAAAAATCGATATCCAGCAGCACCAGGGATAAGGGTTGGCTCTGTCGCTGAGCGTTGGCCACCATCACCGGGAACAGGCTGTTGAACTGATAACGGTTACCCAGCTGGGTCAGGCTATCGGTACGGCTGAGGTGTTCGAGGCGTTCCTGCTGATCGAGCAATTGCAGCTCCAGTGCCAGGGTGTTGTGGTACTCGCGGTGGCTGCGGTTGAGCGCCAGCAAGAGGTAGCTCAGGTAGAAGCTCAAGGTGATCAGGATGGCGTACTGCTCGCGCCAGTCAACGGCTAGGCTGACCAAACCTGGCAGGTAGATCAGCAACAGGGCAAGTATTGCCCGCTTCTTGCGCATGGCGAAATTGAAGGTCAGGGCGGTGCTGAAGGCGATGGTGCTGAGTGTGGCAATAATCGCCGAACTGCTGAACAGCGGACTCTTTTGTGCCAGAGCATGGGCCAAACCCCAGCTCAGTGCGGTCACCAGAATCAGGCCCCAGTGCAGGTTTAACCAGCGGTTCAGCGACGCACTGGTCTGCTCTTGCGGCAAATGGTGCAGCACGCGCAAGGCCAGCAGCAGAGCAAAAATGGCAATGCCGAGTACACCAGGCAGCACCAGTGCGCTTGGGTCATTGCTGAATATCCAGGTGAGTAGCCAAGCCAGCAGATAATAAATACCCCCCAGCGGTGAGCGGATTCGCGTGTCCTGTGCTTCGCGCCAGAGGGCGAAGGCGTGTGGCTGGCGGGGTACTTGGGCTTCAGTCATAGCCTGTGATCACAAATAATGACTTTTTTGCAGCATAACCCTTTGCTTTTGAAAAAGCTGTCAGATTGCTATCGCGCCCCTGTGGGCTAAAACCATAGGACGGGTTTACAGCTTTTGCGACCTGCATGCGGTATTGCCAGGTGTGGAGGTGGTGGTGATGAATAGATGCAGTTGTTGGGCGGTGTTGTATATGTTTTTGGCTTTGAACAGCCAGGCATCGACCTTCCCTGAGCGGCCGCTGACTATGATCATTGGCTATGGCGCTGGTGGCAGCACCGATATCCAGGGGCGGGTGCTGGCCGACGTGCTGGCGGAGCAATTGGGGCAGCCAGTCAGGGTGAACAACCTGCCTGGTGCCGGTGGGGCGGTGGCGGCAGCCATGCTGGCCAGTAGCGCCGAGCAGGGCTACGTCTTCCAATACGGTATTTCTTCGACCATCAGCTTTTCCCCATTGCTAGCGCCGACCTCATACGACCTCGACAGCTTCACCTATGTAGCCGGCCTGTCACTGGATCAATCAGCCTATGTCACGGGCGGGCAGAGCGGTTTTACCGACTGGCCGAGCCTGCTCCAGCACCTGCGTGATAACCCTGGCCAGGTGTATGTCACGCAAACCGCCGAGGACCGCTTGCTGACCCGTGCCATTGCCAAACGCGAGGGGTTGCAACTGCGCATTGTGCCCACCTCTGGCGGTGCGGGCATGGCCCCGCTGGTGATTTCCGGCGAGGTGTTCTTTGCCTACAGCGGTGGCACCCATACCGGCTATACCGAGTCGGGACAGATGCGAGTGCTGGCCAGTCTGGCCGAAGAGCGTCTGCTGGGCTATCCCGATGCACCAACCCTGCGCGAACTGGGCTATGACCTGGCCTTGCATGCGGTGCGAATTGTCACTGTGCCGGCCGACACGCCGGCGGAACAGGTGAGCATCC
Source organism: Pseudomonas sp. EA_35y_Pfl2_R5 (assembly GCF_963970805.1). Taxonomy (NCBI): domain Bacteria; kingdom Pseudomonadati; phylum Pseudomonadota; class Gammaproteobacteria; order Pseudomonadales; family Pseudomonadaceae; genus Pseudomonas; species Pseudomonas sp. EA_35y_Pfl2_R5. The sequence goes on from NZ_CAXAOW010000009.1 coordinate 70,660, forward strand.
TGTTCAATGCTCTGGCGGCGGCGGTACGTGATCCGCGCTTTATCGAGGTGACCGAAACACGCATACGCCAGCCTATTCGCTTTATGCCGGGCGGTGAGGTCAAGGCCATGCTGAATCAACAGATGCAGGCTTATCGGCAATTGATCGAGGAGGTCGGTGCTCAGTAAGCGCCTGGCTGATGGGCGCGCAAGTTGCATCGCCTGGCGTACTGATCGCGCACCGACGGGCCTGCGGGTTGTTGACCGATGTAAGGGCTGCGGGGTGCGCCAAAAAGGTGCCGGCCAATACCCCGGCCGAGCAGGTTGAGATACTGGCCGACGCCCTGGCGGTCGCGGCCAAGGACCCGCGCTTTATCGAAGTCACCGAGCAACGTATTCGCCAACCAGTGCTGTTTATGCGCGGCGATGAGATCAAGCCTATGCTGGTTAGGCAGATGCACGAGTACCGAACACTGATCGATGACATCGGATTGCAGTAAGCACCGACAGGGATTAGCTGACTGTGTTGTGACCCTGAGGCGCGGATGCAGATGAGTAGTCGCAAGAATCACATGCCGAAAGCGGCACGTTGGGAGCTGAAGTTCTCGACGCGGATTGCCTTGCTGTTTGGCATGCTCGGCATGGTGGCGATCACGGTGGTGATGGTTTATGCGCTGCGCACGGCCGAGGCCAACCTGCAAAGTGAAATCCGCAATAGCCTGGCGCAATACCAGCGCACCACCGTCAGCCTGATCAATAACCGTCTGCAGCTGCTTGAGGTGTATCTGCACAGCGCCTCGGCGCGGCGCACCGTCAGCGCCTTGTCTGAGCAGGTTATGCCGGTTGAGAAAATCGCCGAAGACGTGGCCTTTATGTTTCAGGACGCCAATATCGATGCGCGCCTGGAGGTGTTCTTCCTGCTTGATCCGACCGGCAGGCTGGTGATGGATGCCGGCCTGCCGCTGCATGACATCAAGCCGCTGGTGGCGTCGTTGCGCTCGCCGATTCACTACGCCCACGGCTGGACGCTGGTGCAGTCCGGGGCGCAGAGCGCCTTGATCAAGGCCACGCCGATCTTCGATCCGGCCACCGTGCAGTTGCGTGGCTATCTGTTCGTCGGCCTGGCCCTGGGCCAGAATCGGGCGTTTATCGGCGAGCTGAGTGCCAGTACCAAGCTCGACTTGCTAGTGCTCGGACACGCCCAGCAGCCGCTGGTCTGGCAGGGCGACAGCGAGCTTGCTCTCACTGGTGATATAGCCCTGGATGATCTGGCGCGCGATGGCCAGGGGCTCTATGTGCAGCGGTTTCCTATCAGCCTGGCGGGTGTCGAAGAGCCGTTCTGGCTGGTGCTGGGGGTTTCCGACAGCCGCTTTGCTTCGATCTACGACAGCTACCTGCAATCGTTTCTAATCCTCAGTGGCGGCTTTCTACTGCTGTTGCTGGCGGCAGCCTGGCTGCTGCGCATCAGCCATGATCGGGCGATCAACCAGTTGCTCGGCTTTATCGAAGCCACTCAGGCCGGCAGCCGGGGGCTGCGCTTTCAACCGACCGGCATCTATGAATACAACCGCGTTGGCGTGGCGATGCAGCACATGGTGGAGGATTTGCACGTCGCTGCCACGGTGTTCGAATCGGCCGAAGGCATGGTGGTCACCGATGCCGAGCATGTGGTGCTGCGCGCCAACCCGGCGTTCACCCGCATGACCGGCTACAGCGAACGTGAGGTGGTCGGCAGCACCCTGGATTACATGCTGGCGCAGGGCAGTTTCGACATCGTGCGTGATGCCATGCTCGCCGCGTTGGCGCATGACGGCGCCTGGCAGGGGGAAATGCCCGGGCGGCGCAAGAATGGCCAGGAATACCCGCAGTGGGTGAGCATTGCCGCGGTGCGCTGCGGCGTCGATGGGCAGCTGATCAACTACGTGATCACCCTGACCGATACCACCCAGCGCAAAGCCGCCGAGCAGCGCATCGAACAGTTGGCCTATTACGATCCGCTGACCCATCTACCCAACCGCCGTTTGCAACGCGAGCGCCTGGAGTACGCCTTGCTGGCCAGCCAGGACAGCGAGCAGCGCGGGGCGGTGCTGTTTATCGACCTGGACGATTTCAAGACGCTGAACGATGCCCGTGGCCACGATATTGGCGACCAGCTGTTGCAGCAGGTCGCCGAGCGCCTGACCAGCTGCGTGCGGCAAAGCGACAGCGTAGCGCGCATCGGCGGTGATGAGTTTGTCATCCTGCTGGAAAACCTCGGGCAGGAGCCGGTGCATGCGGCGCAGCAGGCCGAGGCGATTGCCAGCAAGATTCTGCTGGCCTTGCGGCAGCCGTTTCGCATGGGCGAGATTGAGCATTTCAGTACCCTGAGTATCGGCATCGCCATGTTCAACGGCACCGGCGAACCCTTGGATGACCTGCTGAAACAGGCTGACCTGGCCATGTACCAGGCCAAGGCGCAGGGGCGTAACACCTGCTGTTTCTTTGAACCACAGATGCAGCTGCGGGTGGTGCAGCGCGCCAGCCTGGAAAGTGACCTGCGCCAGGGGCTGCTGAAAAGCGAGTTTGTGCTCTATTACCAGGCGCAGATCGATCAGCGTGAGGGGTTGCAGGGCGCGGAAGTGCTGCTGCGTTGGCAGCACCCGGAGCGCGGCCTATTGGCACCGGGGGAAATCATTCCGGTGGCCGAGGGCAGCGGTCTGATTCTGCCGTTGGGCGAATGGGTGCTGGAAACTGCCTGCGCGACTCTGGCGCAGTGGGGGCGACGGGCGCAAACCCGGCACCTCAGTCTGTCGGTGAATGTCAGTACCAAGCAGCTGCAACAGGCTGATTTTGTCGAGCAGGTGTTGCATATCGTGCAGCGCAGCGGCTGCGACCCGAGCCGGCTAAAGCTGGAAATTACCGAGAGCATGCTGCTCGATGGTCGCGCGGCGGTGATCGCCAAAATGGCCCGACTCAAGGCTCACGGTGTGCGCTTTTCCCTGGACGACTTCGGTACCGGCTACTCGTCGCTGTCCTACCTCAAGACCCTGCCGCTGGATCAGCTGAAGATCGACCGTTCGTTTGTCTGCGACCTGTTGAGCGACCCGCTGGATGCCGATATTGCCCGCACCATCGTCTCGCTGGCCCACGCGCTGAAACTTGACGTGATTGCCGAAGGGGTGGAAACCCTGGAGCAGTCCGAGCGCCTGAGCAGCTTTGGCTGCACGCGCTTTCAGGGTTATTACTTTGGCCGGCCGGTGCCGCTGGAGCAGTTGTTTGCAGGGCAGCCGGTCAACGCCAGCTAGGCGATTGGAAGCGGCCGCCCATTGCGCAATACCTAGCGCAGAATCAGCAGCGCGCTGTTGCTGGTGCGCAGTAGGGTACTGGTGGTGCTGCCGACCAGGAACTGGCGAATCCGCGAGTGGCCATAGGCGCCCATGGCCAATAGATCAATGCCTTGTTCGAGCTGGTAGGCGTGCAGGGTGGGTTCCACCTCTCCGGCGCGAATCGCCAGATACACTGCGCTGGCCGAACCTTGCACGACACGTTCAGCGGCCTTGAGTTGTTCCCAGGCATCGCTGGACTCCGCGCCGATCATCACCAGATGGCACGGCAGGCCTTTAAGCAGTGGGCTGGCGGCGATCATTTCCAGGCTCTTGCGCGCCGTGGCGCTGCCGTCATAGGCCAGCATGTAGCTCTGCGGGGCCTTGAACTCGCCGCAGCTGACCAGAATCGGCCGGTGCAGGGTGCGGATAACGTTTTCCAGATGGCTGCCCAGCAACTGGCTAAGGTTGTCGCTGGTCTTGCCCTGACGGCCGATCACCAGCAGGCGGATATCGGCTTCCAGCTCGTGCAGGCAGTCCACTAGATCACCATGGCGCTGACGCAGCTGCGCCGGCTCCACGGCATCGGCCTGCACCCGCTCGCGGGCCGCTTCGAGCATCAGCCGGCCTTGTTCCATGGCCAGTTTGTGCCGCTGCTGATCAAGATTGGCCAGCTCTTCGAGCAGGTGCTCGCGGCTGCCCAAACCAATAGCGCCAGACAGGTTCGCTTGGGCGGGGTACTGAACCTCATCCAGCACATGCAGCAGGGTCAGCGGCGCGCTCAGGCGCTGGCTGGCCCAGGCGGCGTAGTCGCACACTGCGCGGGTGGATTGCGAGCCATCAATGCATGCCATTACTTGGGTCATTGTTGTTCTCCTTGATTAGAGAGGATTTAGAAACGTAGCGAGCGATGGTCAGGCGAAATCAGCCGTAAAAGCGGAGTGTACGAGTCGTACATGAGCATTTTGAGACGCCGTGTCTCGGGCTGATTTCAACGCGGTATGGCCGAGCGCAGTCGTTTGTAAACCCCTCTTAGTGGCCGGACAGCAGGTCAGTGGCGTTCTCTTTATCGTGTACCCCGAAGCGGTCGACGATGGTGGCGCTGGCCTGATTCAGGCCCAGCACTTCGACCTCTGTGCCCTCACGGCGCAGTTTGATCACCACCTTGTCCAGAGCGGCCACGGCGGTGATATCCCAGAAGTGCGCGCGCGACAGGTCAATGGTGACCTTGCTCACGGCTTCTTTGAAATCAAAGGCGGCGATGAACTTGTCGGCGGAGCTGAAGAACAGCTGGCCGATGACTGTGTAGGTGCGCTGCTTACCCTCGCTGTCCGCTTCGGAGTTGATATAGAGGAAGTGGCCGATCTTGTTGGCGAAGAACATCGCTGCCAATAGCACGCCGACGAATACACCGTAAGCCAGGTTGTGGGTATAGACGGTGACCGCCACGGTGGCGAGCATGACGATATTGGTGGAAAGCGGGTATTTCTTCAGGTTGCGCAGCGAATCCCAGCTGAAGGTGCCGATCGATACCATGATCATCACTGCCACCAGCGCGGCCATGGGGATCTGGCTAACCCAGTCGGACAAGAACACCACCATCAGCAGCAACACCACGCCGGCCACCAGGCACGACAGGCGACCTCGACCGCCGGATTTCACGTTGATCACCGACTGGCCGATCATCGCGCAGCCGGCCATGCCGCCGAGCAGGCCGGAGGCGATATTGGCCACGCCCTGGCCTTTGCATTCGCGGTTCTTGTCGCTGTTGGTGTCGGTCAGGTCATCGATGATGGTCGCGGTCATCATCGATTCCAGCAGGCCAACCAAGGCCAGCGCGGCGGCGTAGGGGAAGATGATGCCCAGGGTTTCCAGGTTCAGCGGCACATCCGGCCAGAGGAAGATCGGCAGGGTGTCCGGCAACTCGCCCATGTCGCCGACGGTGCGGATATCCAGGCCGAAATACATGGCTACTGCGGTCATCGACAGGATGCACACCAGCGGCGAGGGGATCACCTGGCCCAGCTTCGGCACATAGGGGAACAGGTAGATGATGCCCAGGCCGGCGGCGCACATGGCGTAGACCTGCCAGGTGACGTTGGTCAGCTCCGGTAGCTGCGCCATAAAGATCAGGATCGCCAGGGCGTTGACGAAACCGGTGACCACCGAGCGCGAGACGAAACGCATCAGCGAGCCCAGCTTCAGGTAGCCGGCGCCGATCTGCAGCACACCGGTCAACAGCGTCGCTGCCAGCAGGTATTCCAGGCCGTGGTTTTTCACCAGGGTGACCATGACCAGAGCCATGGCCCCGGTGGCCGCGCTGATCATGCCTGGGCGGCCGCCGACAAAGGCGATCACTACGGCGATACAGAAGGAGGCATACAGACCGACCTTGGGATCGACGCCGGCGATGATCGAGAAGGCAATGGCTTCCGGGATCAGCGCTAGCGCGACCACCAGACCGGCGAGCACATCGCCGCGTATGTTAAAGAACCAAGTGTTTTTCAGACGTTGCAGCATGGTCAATTCCAAAAGCTAAGGCGCGGCGGCAGCCTAATAAGCACAGCAGCCCCGGACGATGAGTCGGGCACAAGGCGGATGGCTATAGGCAGGGTAGGCAAGGCGCAGGGTAAAAACGCCGCGCACTTTAGCACAGCAGGCCCGCGCCCATGGCGCTGGGCGCTAGGCGGCTAGCCGCGGCGGATCAGCCAGATACCAGCGGCGATCAGCAGCAGGCCACCGATCTTGCCGGCCGTGATCGGCGCTTCACGAAAGCCGGCCCAGCCGAAATGATCCAGGGTCAAGGCCATGCTCAGCTGTCCGGCGATCACTAGGACCATAAACAGCACGGCGCCGACGCGCGGTCCGGCAAAGGCAGCGGTGGCGATAAACATCACCCCGAGCAAGCCGCCACTCCAGTGCCACCAGGTCAGGCCTTTCAATGCGCCGAGGCTGGGGAACTCGCGTTGTGCCAATACCAGAATCAGCAGTGCCAGGGTGCCGACGGTAAAGGACACCAGAGCGGCGGCCAGCACGCTGGACACCTGCTTGGCCAGTTGCCCGTTGATCCCTGCCTGCAACGGCAGGCAGGCGCCAGCAACGAAGGGCAGAGCCATCAACCACCAGATCGGGGCAGGCATGGGCGGTATCTCCAGGCGGGCAGGGCGGGCGATTATGCCGCAAATGCGCAGCGCGCCGTCAGCCTTACCAGGGCAAGGTCTGGCCCTGGTAATCGAGAAATGCGCAGGTGCGGCGGTCCAGCTGAGCGGAGATCACCTGATACAGACCGGCTGCACTGTCGAGCACGCTCAGCTGCGCATCCGGGCCGCCCATGGCCGTGCGCACCCAACCCGGATGCAGGGCCAGCAGGCTCCAAGGCAGCTCGGCATAGTGGCTGCTCCAGCTCAGCAGCAGGCTGTTCAGCGCAGCCTTGCTGGCACCGTACAGCGGCATGTCGAGGGCGTGGTTAAGCTGCAGGCTGGCCATCTGCGAGCTGATAAAGGCAATCACGCCACCCGTTTCGATACGTCCTGCCAACTGTTGGGCCAGGCTGATAGGGGCAATTGCATTGGCGAGAAACAGCTGGCCGATTTCCGCACTGCTGGCCTGGCGCGGGTCCTGGTGCTGCGGGCCATAGACGCCGGCATTGAACAGGGCGCAGGTCAGGTGTTGATCGCCCAGGGCCTGGTCAATCAACTGGCCGGCCTCGCGCTGCTCCAGGTCGCACTCAATCAGCTGCAGGCTTTGGCCATGCTGCGTGGCCAAAGCCTGTAGTTCGTTGCTGCCCGTCAGGTTGCGGCTGACCGCGTGCACCTGCCAGCCCGTCTGCACAAAGGCCTGGGTAAGACCCAGGCCAATGCCGCGTGAGGCGCCGGTGATCAGGATGCTGCGGCTTACGGCCACTGCATCTCACCCTTGAGTACCTTGGCGCTCAGCTCCAGGCTGCTGGCGTCGAGCAGGTCCGGGTACTTGGCCTGCATGGCATCAATAAGTGCCTGGCTGTCCTTGGCCTTGGGCAGGGCCGCTTCCAGGTCATTGAGGTAGTTGCGGGTAAAGCGCAGGTCATCCAGGTTGAGCTTGGGCTGGCCCATAAAGTGCCCAGGTACCAGGGTTTTCGGTTGCAACGCTTCCAGCTGATCCAGGGACTTGAGCCAGGCCTGACGCGCTTGCGGCGTTTGCGCATCGGCAATCCAGGGGTGGATGTTGGCGTAGGTGAGTACGCCGCCGACTACCGCCTTGATACTCGGAATCCACAGGCTGGTGTGCTTGGGATCATGGCCGATCAACTCGATGCGCTGACCTTCCAGGCTCAGGTGGTCACCTTGCAGGGCTTGCGGCACCAGGGTACGGGCTGGCGCGCTGTCCTTGAGGATCGGGCCCCAGTAAGCCAGCTTCGGTTCGCGGCTTTTTTCGATATAAGCGATGGTCTGTGGCGTGGCCAGGATCTTGGCTTTGGGGAAGGCACGGGTCAGGGTGTCCAGGCCGAAGTAGAAGTCCGGGTCGCCGTGGCTGATAAAGATGGTGGTCAGGTTTTTGCCGCTGGCTTGAATGCGCTCGACCAGCTCCTGCGCTTCTCGGGTGGAGAACTGCGCATCAACCAGAATGACATCGCGTTCGCCGCTGATCAGCGTCGAGGTCACGGGGAAGATCGCCTTGTCGCCTGGGTTATAGACATCCAGGGTCAGTGGCTGGGCAATCGCGGTGGTGGCAAGGGTAAGCAGGCTGGCGCTGGTGAGCAGGCTGCGCAAGTGGTTGAGGATCGACATGCTGATCTCCTGTTGAGTAAGTGAGGCGATCTTAGTTGCTTTAAATCGATCAAAAAGCCCCATAATCTGCGCAAGTTTGTTGCTTTAAATGGACTAATCATGGATCGCCTGACGGCTACGCGGGTATTTGTCGAAGTGGTGGAGCGCGGCAGCCAGACTGCCGCCGCCGAAGCGCTGGAAATGTCGCGGGCGATGGTCTCGCGCTACCTTGGCGAGCTGGAGACCTGGGTCGGTGCGCGTCTGCTGCATCGCACCACGCGCAAGCTGAGCCTGACCGGTGCCGGCGAGCAGCTGCTGGGGCAATGCCGCGAGATGTTGGCCATGGCTGACGCCATGCAGAGCGTTAGCCGTACGGATGAGGCTGCGCCGCGCGGCACCTTGCGCATCGCCTGCAGCCAGTCGCTGGCTCAGACTTGGCTGGTGCATGCGCTGGATGACTTTATCCGTCTGTATCCGCAGGTCAGCGTCGATCTGCTGGTGGGCAGTCAGACGGTTAATCTGGTGGAGGCACGTATTGACCTGGCCTTACGTATCACCAATCAGCTCGACCCCAATCTGATCGCCCGGCAGTTGGCGGTGTGCCGTTCGGTGGTGTGCGCGACACCGGCGTATCTGGCCAAGCACGGTACGCCGCAGCAGCCCGAGGAGTTGGCGCAGCACAACTGCCTGAGTTATGCCTATTTTGGCCGCAGCATCTGGGAGTTCAGCCGCGCTGGTGAGCCACATGCTGTGGCAGTCAGTGGCAACCTCAGCGCCAATGAATCCATGGTGCTGCTGGAGGCCGTATTGGCCGATATCGGCATCAGCCTGCAGCCACGCTATTCGGTCAGCGCGCATCTGCGCTCCGGGGCGCTGGTGCAGTTGTTGCCCGATTACGAGCCGCAACAGTTAGGTATCCACGCCCTTTATGGCTCGCGTCGACAGATGCCGCCGGCGCTGCGGGTGCTGCTTGATTTTCTGATCGAGCGACTGGCCGATCGGCCAGATTGGGATTTGTAAGCCGGCTACAGGGTTTTACTGAACTGGATCAGCGCCACACGTTGGCCCTTTGGATCGCGGCGTTCGACCACGTCACTGAGCGCATAGCCCAGTTTTGGGTAGAGCAACAGACCGGCGCTGTTGGCGTTAAAGCACGATACCTGCATGCGCTTGGCGTGGTAATGCTCGCGCGCCAGCTGTTCCATCACGGCCACCAGATAATGCGCTACGCCGTGGCCACGGGCCCAGGGTGCGACCATCAGGTTGCCGAGGGCACAGTGGTCGTCGTAATGCCACTGGTAGAAGTTGGCAAAGCCGGCCACCCGGCCATCGAACAGCACCACGGTGCTGTCGCGGCGTTCGGCCATGGCGGCGGCCAGTTGACCGATGCTTAGCGGCCAGTTGGCCTTGGGGTAGCAGAAAAACAGCTCGTCAGTGCTCTGTGGAAAATCGACGATTTCGGCCAGGTCAGCCGCCGCAGCCGGACGATGACTGAGGTGTGGGGGCGGGGTCATGCAACATCCTTATCGGGCGGTCGCGGGTCGGTATCGGTGTGCCGCAGCGGAGCGTAAACCGATACTTAGCGCGGCGGATACTGGCTTAGCACCTCGGCCACAGTACTGCGTATTGCTGCCTCGCGCTCGCTGGGGCTGGGTTGGCGGCTGCGCAGCACCTGTTCGGCACTGCCGCGCCAGACCAGCTTGCCGTCTTTGCCGTCGAGCAGGTCGATTTGCAGGGTGGAGACCTGATAGTCCAGGGTGCGGGTTTCCACAAAACTCGGGCCGCCCCAGAAACCGCCGCGCCATGGGTCGCCCCAGGCGCCGCCAACCTGGGTGCTGACCTGCTGCTGGCGGTTGTCGACGATCATCCACACCTGCACCTTGAGATCGCCTGTGCTGTTCGCTGGCGCGGGGCGCAAGCCGCGCTGGTCGAGCTGCTCGCTGACCGCGCTGCGAATGCGCTGGCCGGTGAGGTCGCTGTTGAGGCGCGGGTCATCGGGTTTGTATTGCACGGCCGGCTCCTGCCAGCTCCAACTGCGGTAGGCGGCAAAGTCCCGATTGGGGTCGAAGTCGCGTTCCAGCAGCGGCGTCTGGCAGGCGCTGAGGACCAGCAGCAGAGGCAGTAATAGCAGTGATGCACGCATGGGTGCTCTCCTCGGGTTCAGCAATCAGTGTGGCGGGTACGCCGCCAGGGCCTGTTGTACCGCGTTGCGCAGCGCTGCGGCGCGCTCACTCTGGCTACCGCTGCTAAGGGCCTCGGCGTGGCCGCTCCAGATCGGTTGGCCATCCTGGCCGTCGAACAGTTCGATGCGCACCACCATGACTTCTTCGGTATAGCTGCGCACCAGCGGCGCGCTGCCCCACATCCCGTAGTTATCGCCATAACGACTATGACCGTAATGGCTGCCATAGCGTTCGGTGACCTGGCGCAGGCGTTGCTCCAGGCTCAGCTCGGCGCTGACCTTGAGGTCGCTGGTTTTGCCGGCGCGATGCGGGCGCAGGCCGCGTTGGTCGAGGGCATTGCTCAAGGCTTCCTGCACCTGTTCGGAACTGGCCCAGGCGCTGCCAGTCGGTAGCTGCTGCCAGCTCCAGGTGCGGTAGCTGCCATAGTCGCGCGGCGCGGCGGGGTAGGCGCTGCGATCCAGTTGCTGGGGCGAGTGAGCAGGTGCCGGCGGCAGCGGTTTGCTGTCGGCGACATAGGGGTTCTGACTCTGACAGGCCGCGAGGGTGGCCAGTAGCAGTAAGGCGCCAAGTCGTTTCATCGCGTTGCATGCCTCCAGTGCGATGGTTGTCAGCGTGGTCGGCAAATCCAGTGCAGATAACGGCCCAGCCCGGCAAAGCTGGGGTGGCGACGGTAAGCCAGTTCCATTTCCAGTAGATCAAGCAGCTCGGCCTTGGCCTGGAAGGGTTGCGGCATATAGTCGTGAAACACCCGCACGCCACTCTGGCTTTCGACCTGCCAATTAGCCTCAAGTTGCGCCGCCAGCTCGCGCGGATCAAGCGGCATCTGTGGGGTCAGGCTCTGTTTTTCCCCGGCGAACTCGGCCTTGCGCAGCTTACGGAAGTGGCCCTTGAGCAGGTTGCGGTAGATCAGCGCGTCCTTGTTGTAGAACGCCAGCGACAGCCAGCCGCCGGGCGCGCACAGCTGGTGCAGCACCGGCAGGATGCTATGCGGCTCGGCCAGCCATTCCAGCACCGCGTGACAGATCACCAGATCAAAGGGTTGCTCGAGCTGGCCGAGCAGGTCCTGCCAGGGCGCCTGGATAAAGGTGGCCTGCTGGCCGGCGGCAGCAAAGCGCTCGCGAGCGCCATTTAGCATCGGTTCGGCGGGCTCGGTCAGCGTCACCTGATGGCCGCGCTCGGCCAGCCACAGCGACATATGGCCCAGCCCCGCGCCAATATCCAGCACCCGCAGCGGGCGCTCAGGCAGGGCTTCGGCCAGGTCGGCCTGGAGCACGGCCAGGCGAATCGCGCCCTTGGCGCCGCCATAGATCTTCTCGGCAAAGCGCGTGGCCAACTCGTCGAAGTGCCGATCACTCATTGGCTGCGCTCCCGAGAAAGCGCCGTTCGTTGTCGGCCAGCTTGGCGCGCACCACCTGTTCCATATCCAGGCCCAGCTCACCACACAGCAACACCAGATAAAGCACGATATCGCCGATTTCCTGGCCGGCATGGGTGAGCTGTTCGGCCGGCAGTTGGTGTGACTGCGCCTCGGTCAGCCATTGGAAGATTTCCACCAGCTCGGCCATTTCCACGCTGGCGGCCATGGCCAGGTTCTTCGGGCTGTGGAATTGCCGCCAGTCGTTATGGTCACGAATGGCATGCATGCGGGTGGTCAGTTCGGCGAGGTTCATCGGGCGCTCCAGCAAAGAGGCGCATAGCTTCGGGGGTTAATCTGCACTGTGCAAGCGGCTGCCGGGCGGTTACCGGCAGCCGCTTGCTTTATTTCAAGCGAGATTTCACTCGAGCGGTTGCCAGCTGCCGCTCATATGCACCAGCTCATCCTGGCCGAGCAGGCTGAACTGGCCGCTGCTGGCAGGCTCACTGGCCAGCAAGCGCACCTCGGCCGGCAACAGCACCGGTTTCTGGAAGCGCACACTCACTGCATAACCGGCAGCGGGCAGGCGCGGGCCCAGTTCGGCCAGGGCGCGGCCCTTGTTCCACAGGCCATGGGCAATGGCGCGGGGAAAGCCGAACAGCTTGGCCGTGGCGGCAAACAGATGGATCGGGTTGTAGTCCCCAGCGATGCGCGCATAACGGCGGCCGATATCCGCCGGTGCTTGCCAGTGGGCCAGGGTGGTTTGCGCCAGTTCAGTTTCGGCTTCGCGTTCGGCCTGTTTGCCGTCCAGGCGCAGGGCGCGGCAGAGGATGCGGCTATCGCCTTCCCAAAGCAGACCGAGCTGATCGTGCAGCTGGGTGATCAGGCTGAAGGTCGCGCCTTTGTCATGGGGCTGCAGGTCCTGCACCTGCACGCTGACGGTGAACGGCCCCAGGCCGCCGAGCGGGCGCAGCACGCGAATATGGTTTTCCAGGTGCACCAGGCCGAGTAGCGGGAAGGGGAAGCGCTTATCGGTGAGCAACTGCATTTGCAGGGCGAACGCCAGAATATGCGGATAGGGTGCGGGCAGCAGATGATCATCGGCAAAGCCGCAGATCTGCCGGTAGCGCGCCAGATGCTTGGGGTCGACCGTGACCTGACAGCGCACGCCCAGCTCGGGCAGGCTACGGCCGGTCACGCGCCGGCGCAGGGCCGCGCGCAGAAACAGGGCAGGAAGGGCAGGTGGTGCGGGCAGTTCGAGCCAGTCGATGGCCATGGGCAAACTCCTCAGAACGGTGGCAGCAGCTTAGTCGGCCAGCGCCGCCGTGCATTGGCCGCATCGCCTGGCGCTGCGGCAGGCCAGTCAATCGTTTAACAGCATAATTCACGCCTTGAGCGCATGACCTAAAGCTGCCTAAGATGGCCGCGCCTCGCAAACAATAAGAATTTCTCAACATGCGTGACCTGACTGACGATGTGGCGTTGATGCGCCCGGTGATCGACGCCTTGCGTGCCAGTGGTACCGACCCCGATCGCGTGCTGGCTCGCGTTGGCCTTCCGCCGGGTGGCTTGCCTGCCGGGCGTTTCCCCCATGCGGCCCAGGCATTATTCTGGAAAGCCGCCATCGATGAATGCGGCGAAGAGCATGTCGGCCTCTACCTGGCCCAGCATCTGCCGGCATTCCACGGCCTGCTGCTGGAATACCTGTTCCTTTCCAGTGAAACCTTCGGCGAAGGCCTGCGTCATGCCCTGCGCTATGTGCGCCTGCTCTCCGATACCCTGAATGCCAAGCTGGAGGTGCAAGGCGAGCGCGCGGTTCTGGTGCTCGGGCTGATTCCAGGTACGCCACGGCACTTCCCGGAGATGCTCGCTGGCGCGGTGATTCGCCTGTTTGATGCGTTGACCGAAGGCGATTTCACCCCCCATGAAGTGCAGTTTATGCATGCGGAGGGTGCGCCTGCCGAGCGCTATCAGCAGGTCTACGGCTGCCCGGCGCAACTGGGCGGCGAGCGCTACGCACTGGTGTTCAATGCCTCGGTGCTGGACAAGACCTCACGGCATGCCGCGCCAGAACTGCTGCGCATGCATGAATCGCTGGCGCGCCGCCAGTTGGCTGAGGTTGAGCGACTGGATCTGGTGCGCAAGGTGCGCGAATTGATCGGCGAGTTGCTGGTCGACAGCGGTGCCACCCTGGAACAGGTGGCGGCACGGCTGAATATGCCGGCGCGGCGGCTGCGCGAGCGGCTGGCCATGGCCGGGGTGCGCTTCAATGATCTGGTCACTGACTACCGCTGCCGTTTGGCCAAGGACCTGCTGCTCAACACCGACGAGCGCATCGAGGTGATTGTCGAACGCACCGGCTTCTCCGAGCCGAGCACCTTCTACCGCGCCTTTAAACGCTGGGTCGGCGAAACGCCGGTTGAATTTCGCAAGCGCGGGAAAAGTTAAGGGTGGCTACTGGGCGAAATAGGTCGCCCAGAAGTAATAAAGCGTCATCCCGCTGCCCACACTAATCACCAGCAGGCGCAGGAATCTGGCTGGCAAGCGCTGCCCCAGCGCGCCGCCGACATAGCCGCCCAGGGTGGCGCCCACCAACAGAATCGCCAGCTCATACCAACTGACCCGACCTGCGATGATAAAAGTTGCGGTGGCGACGCTGTAGATCACCGCTGAAATCAGGTTCTTCAGGGCGTTGGCGCGGGCCAGCGGATGGCCTTCGATGGAAAACGCAGCCAGTTGCAGAATACCCATGCCGGCGCCGAAGTAACCGCCATAGACCGATACGCCGATATGCGCGGCTAGCGACAGTGGGCTGTGTGGCGGCTGTGCCGCTTCTGCACGGCGCGCGGCCAGCCAGCGGCTGAGCCATGGGCTGGCTGCAAACAAGGCGGTGGCTGCTAGCAGCAGCCAGGGAATCAGCTTGGCGAATACAGCATCGCCGCCAACCAGCAGTAACAGCCCACCCAGCAAACCACCCGCCAGACCGGCCGCCAACAACGGCAGCAGATAACGCCCCAGTGGTCGTAACGAATCCCGCGCCGCCCATGCCCCGGCCAGGCTGGCGGGCCAGAGCGCCACGGCATTGGTGGCGTTGGCCGTCACCGGCGGCAAGCCTGCTGCGAGCAGCGCCGGGAAGGAGAAAAACGTGCCGCCGCCGGCCAGGGCATTCATCCCGCCGGCAGCAAAACCGGCGAGTACCAGCAGCAGAATCTCGGACACAGGCATGGCAACGGCTCGGGCAAAAGGTCAGCAGCTTAACCAGCGTGCGTCGTTGGGCCAAGTCGACCAAGGTCTCTTGCACAGCGCTAGTCAAATAGAAGACATAAAAAAACCGGCTTGTGGCCGGTTTTTAGGGGGTGGGCACTACTTATTTTTGGTAAGCAGCGACCGCCTTGATAATCAGGTTGCGGGCCTCGTCGGCGCCAGCCCAACCTTCAACCTTGACCCATTTGCCTTTTTCGAGATCTTTGTAGTTCTCGAAGAAGTGCTTGATCTGCTCGATAAGCAGCGGGGGCAGGTCGGTGTATTCCTGTACGTCTTTGTACAGCACGCTCAATTTGTCGTGTGGTACGGCAACCAGCTTGGCATCGCCGCCGGCTTCGTCGCTCATCAACAGTACGCCAACTGGACGGGCGCGGATAACTGAGCCAGGAGCCACCGGGTACGGGGTCACGACCAGTACGTCGAGGGGATCACCGTCGTCAGCCAGTGTGTGCGGGATAAAACCGTAGTTGGCCGGGTAGAACATCGGGGTGGCCATGAAGCGGTCGACCATCAGGCAATCGGTGTCGTGGTCGATTTCGTATTTGATCGGCGCGTGGTTGGCCGGGATCTCGATGGCGACGTAGATGTCGTTTGGCAGGTCTTTACCAGCTGGGATCTTGCTGTAGCTCATGGGGCGACTCCCGAGGGGTGGGCCAAAAAAGTGGCGCGATTATAGGCATATTCCCCAGGGGTTGCTACGCCGGGATGCCTAGCCATTGGTCGCGAACTCACTGTCTTCGGTTCTGACCTGATAGTCCGGATTGCTCGCCTGCAACTGCTGCAGGCGAGCCAGCGGGTCCTGCCGATAGAACAGCGCCAGCTGCGCGTACACCGCAGGGAAGGCGCCGGCGAGTAGGTCCGGGGCGCTGAAAAAGTATTCGCTGGTGACGGCGAAGAACTCTGCCGGGTTTTCCGCTGCATAGGGATCGATGGCGGTTTCGGCCTCGGGGTCGGCGTCCAGCTCGGCGTTAAGCTGATCGAAGGCGCTCTGCATGGCTTTGGCCCACTCCTGCACGGCCATAGTGCTGTGCAGCGGCGGCAGGCCGTTGGCGTCGCCGTTAAGCATATCCAGCTTGTGCGCCAGCTCATGGATCACCAGGTTGTAGCCGTCCCAATGGCCGCTGGCCTGCACGCCGGGCCAGGCGAGGATCACCGGGCCTTGCTGCCAAGCTTCGCCGCTGTGCTCGCCATCCCATTCGTGGACCACGCCGCTGGCGTCGCGGTGGCGCTGCGGGCTGACGAAATCATCCGGGTAGAGGACGATTTCATGGAAGCCCTGATACCAGTTGAGGTCGGCCAGGTGCAGCAGCGGTAGCTCGGCTTGCACTGCCAGCAACAGGCGTGCGTGACCATCTAATTCGACGCCGGGCAGGGCGCTGAGGTGTTTGTTATGCAGAAACAGTACGGCGCGTTCGCGCAGGCGCTGCTGTTCGGTGTCATTCAGGCCGTCGAGGATCGGCAGTTGTTGCAGTACGGCCTGCCACTGCGCGCTGCTGACGGGATTACGGGCAAGGATGCGCTGGCGACGCCAGGCGCGGAGCGACCACATGGACTCGGCTCGGACGGTGGAAAGCGCCCACCATAAGCCGGGTGTCAGTGCCGGGCAAGTCGGCACAAAGGCTGCAAAGGCATGCTTATCCGCGACCTGGGAGGGCTGCCAATGTCTATTGAGCGTCTGCATCATCCCACCATAAAACTGCTCTGTGGCCAGGGGCTCGACCTGCCCAGCCAGGCCGCACGGGCCCGCGCGACCTGGCTGCCGGGGCGTGAGGGGCGGCCGCCGGTGTTATTGGTCGCGCTGCTCTGGGCGCGCGAATGCACTGATGTAGTGCGTGCTCTGGATGCGTATCTGGATGGACTGCTGGCCGATTGCTGTTGCACCCCCGGCGGCTGGAGCGAAGCCCAGGCGGCGCGGCAGGTACTGGCGGCGTTCAATCAGCAGCTATTTCATCAGCGCCAGGCCGGGCGCCGCATTGCTCAGCTGAATGCCGGGTTGTTACTGCTGCAGAACGGCGAGGCGCAGTTTCTCCAGGCCGGCGCCATTGGTTTGCGGCGTTATCAAGGCAACACAGCAGCCAGCCTGGCTGGCCGTGATGGCCTGCTGCTGGGCGCGCAGGCTGAGCTGGCGCTGGTGCAACACCGCCTGACCCTGACCCCGGGCGAGCTATTGCTGTTAGCGCCGCAGCCGCTGCTGGATGTGGCGGACCTACGAGGCTTTTCTGGCGCAGGCGGTACCCTGCAGGATGACCCGCTGCCAGAGCTGCTTGCGCCATTGCTGCGGGCACCTGGGGCAGCGGTTCTATTACTGCCGGGCGAGGCTGATAGCGCGCCTGAGCTGGCCCCGCGCAAGCCCTGGCGGATGGTCGTCGATGCGCAGCCGGGCTTGCAGCTGGATGGCTGGGTGCTGCTCTCGGCCTGTCCTTTTGGTCCGCCTGGGCGGGTATTTCGCGCCACTGATCCACGGGGGCGCGAGGCCATGCTGTGGCTGGCCGAACAGGATGCGGATGAAGCCTTCTGGCAACGCGAGTGGGCGTTGCGGCGCAGTCCGGTGGCCAGCCTGGCGCAGGTGATGTCTTCGCATCAGCCGCGCGAGCATGCCTTCTGGTTGTTCGAGCCTGCGGGCAAGGGCATGCGCAGCCTGAACGACTGGGTGGCGGCTCATGGACCGGTCGACGCTTTGACTGTGTTGACCGTGCTTGAGCAATTGATCGCCGCCGTGCGTGGCATGCAGCGGCGTGGCATTCAGGGGCTGTGGCTGGACCCGCGCAATATCCTGCTGGATGACGGCGGCCGGCTACTGTTGCTGCCCGAATATGCCGCGCTGCTGCCTGGCGTGCCACAGCAGACATTGCCTGAACAGGCGGTGCCGCTAGCGCCCGAGGTGCGCGCCGGGCGTACGTTGGATGGCCGCGCCGACCAGTTTGCCCTGGCGGCGCTGGCTTACTGGCTGTTCTGCGGGCGCTGGCCTGAGGTGGCGCAGGTAGATGCCGACGGCAATAGCCGTTATATGCCGCTGGCGCAGTTCAGTGTGCAGGTGCCATTGGGCTGGGACGGTGTGCTGGCGCGGGCTTTGGCGCCCAGGCCGGAGGCGCGCTTTGAGGCGCTGTCGGAGTTTCAGCATGCCTTGCAGCAGCCGTTACTGCATCAGCCGGTATCGGCGCGCCGCACACGGCACTATCGGCAGCGCTGGCACCTGGCGGCGCTGGCTCTGCTGGTGCTGCAACTGGGCGTGGGTTTGTGGCTTAGCCTGGAAGGCTGAGGGGCTGAGCCAGCGGCGCATTGTACGTCGCTGGCTAGGCAGGCTACGGCGCGGTGAAGTCTTCGGTGATCGGCAGGACAAAGCTCTTGAACTCGGTGTCTTCCTTGAAACCGATGGACTCGTAGAGCTTGTGGGCCACCTCGTTATCAACGCTGGAGGCCACGCGTAGGCGCACGGCGTTGGTCTCTTTGGCCATCTGCTTGGCTGTCTGGATCAGGCGGTCGGCCACCAGCTGGCGGCGTGCGTCCTGGCAGACGTAGATGTCGTTGAGAATCCACACGCGCTTGAGCGACAGCGAGGAGAAGCTCGAATAGAGCTGGCAGAAGCCGAGAATCTTCTCTTCATCATCGGCCATGGCCAGGTAGATCACCGATTCCTTGCGGCTGATGCGCTTTTCCAGAAACGCGCGCGAGGAGTCGGGGTAGGGCAGCTGGCCGAAGTGTTCGCGGTAATTGACGAACAGTGGCGTGAGTTGATCCAGATGCTCCAGGGTCGCTTGGACAATGCGCATGGTGAGCCTCTACTTAAAGTCATGTGGATGGCTTCGGCAACACGGCGGCGCTGCCTGCGAACGATCCCGATGCTGCCTAAAGCTTTTGGAAAGTGCAATCCAAACAAGCGTTTGCCCGTAATGCCGCGCTGCACTTAGCCCAGCAGGAAGTTTTCGCGCTGCGCGCCACCTGTTAGCAGCGGCACTTCGGCTTCATCCTTGAGATTGACCCCCGACAGCTGGCGGCGGCAGGCCTCGCGCATCAGGTACAGCAGGCGGTGGCTGGCCATGGCGTAGCTCAGGCCTTCCTGACGCACATTGGAGATGCAGTTGCGGTAGGCGTCGGTCAGGCCGACTTTGGGCGCGTAGGTGAAGTACAGCCCCAGGCTGTCCGGTGAACTCAGGCCCGGGCGTTCGCCGATCAGGATCACCACCATACGTGCGCCGAGCAATTCGGCCACTTCATCGGCCACCGCCACGCGGCCCTGGCTGACCAGTGCGACGGGTGCCACGCTCCAGCCTTCGGCAGCGGCCTGATCCTCGATATGCGCCACCATGGGCAGGGCATTGCGGTGCACGGCCAGGGCGGAGAGGCCGTCGGCGATGACGATGGCCAGGTCATAGCCATCCGGATTGTTCTCGCGGTGCTGGCCTAGCAGCTCGGTGGATTCGTGACTTAACCGCCGGCCCAGGTCCGGGCGTTGCAGATAGGTGTCGCGGTCCTTGGCGGCGCTGTGCAGCAGCAGGCTTTGCCGATGCTGGTGGGCCAGGCCGGCAGCCAGTGCGCCGTGATCAAACGGCAGGTGCACGGCATCACGGGCCTGGGCGTGGGCGAATTGGAAATCCAGCTGGGCGCGGGTCGGCATGCTGGTGCCGGCGCGGCCCAGAGCGATACGCGCCGGAGTGAGGTTGCGCAGTTGCTGCCAGGGGTTTTCGCTGGCGCCGCTGAGTGGGCTGTCGTCGTACATAAGCAATCTCCGCGAAGGTTTTGTAGGAGCGGGCCATGCCCGCGAAGCCGCTATCGCGGGCATGGGTTAGGCACCCCCGCCGCTCCTACGGATTCGATATCAGCTCAGCTGCGCCAGCGCCTGACGAAACGCTGGCGGCAGGCTGTTGCCCATACGCGGGCGGCCATCGTCCTGGGTGAAGATACCCATGCGCTGCAGCCAGGCTTCGAACTCGGGGGCCGGTTTCAGCCCCAGGCTCTGCCGGGCATACAGCGCGTCGTGGAAGGAGGTGGTCTGGTAGTTGAGCATCACGTCGTCGGAGCCGGGGATGCCCATGATGAAGTTGATCCCGGCCACCCCGAGCAACGTCAGCAGCACGTCCATGTCGTCCTGATCGGCTTCGGCGTGGTTGGTGTAGCAGATGTCGCAGCCCATCGGCAGGCCCAGCAACTTGCCGCAGAAGTGGTCTTCCAGGCCGGCGCGGATGATCTGTTTGCCGTTGTACAGGTATTCGGGGCCGATAAAACCGACCACGGTATTCACCAGAAACGGCTTGAAATGCCGCGCCACCGCATAGGCGCGGGTCTCGCAGGTCTGTTGGTCGAGGCCATGGTGGGCGCCGGCGGACAGCGCGCTGCCCTGGCCGGTTTCGAAATACATCAGGTTGTCGCCGAGGGTGCCGCGTTTTAGGGACAGACCGGCGTCATAGCCTTCCTGGAGAATCTTCAGGCTGACGCCAAAGCTGGCGTTGGCCGCCTCGGTGCCGGCAATCGACTGGAACACCAGGTCCAGCGGCACGCCACGGTTGATCGCCTCGATCGAGGTGGTGACGTGGGTCAGCACGCAGGCCTGGGTGGGGATTTCATAACGCTGAATGATGCCGTCGAGCATCTTCAGCATGTCGCAGATCGAACTGATGCTGTCGGTGGCCGGGTTGATGCCGATCATGGCGTCGCCGTTGCCGTACAGCAGGCCGTCGAGAATGCTCGCGGCGATGCCGGCCGGTTCATCGGTCGGGTGATTGGGCTGCAGGCGCGTGGACATGCGCCCGCGCAGGCCGACGGTGTTGCGAAAACGGCTGGCCACGCGAATTTTCTGCGCCACCAGCACCAGGTCCTGTACGCGCATGATCTTCGATACCGCCGCGGCCATTTCCGGCGTCAGGCCGGGGGCGAGGGCGCGCAGGCTGGCTTCATCGGCGTTGTCGCCGAGCAGCCAGTCGCGAAAGCCACCGACGGTGAGGTGGCTGACCGGGGCGAAGGCCGCCGCATCATGGCTATCGATGATCAGTCGGGTGACTTCATCCGCCTCGTAGGGAATCAGCGCCTCGGTGAGGAAGTGCTTAAGCGGAATATCGGCCAGGGCCATCTGCGCCGCCACCCGTTCGCCGGCATTGCTCGCCGCCACACCGGCAAGAAAGTCGCCGGAGCGCGCCGGGCTGGCCTTGGCCATCACCTCGGCAAGGCTATCGAAACGGTAGATTTCACCACCTACCGTATGCTGAAAACTGGACATCGCGTGTCTCCCAAACGCCGCGCTAGCGCAGTTGCGCCAGCGCGGCGGTGTTACTTGGTTACTTGGCTACTTGAGCGCGGCCTCGGCTTTACCGATGGCGACGAATTCTTCTTCCGGCGTACCGGCCACCAGGTGATGGCGACTGTACAGGGCGAAGTAGGCTATCAGTACGGCGTAGATAATCGCGGCGCCAATCACCACCCGTGGGTCGACCAGAAAGCCGGCAACCACGGCCACGCAGGCCAGCACCAGGGCGATGCCCGAGGTAACAATGCCGCCTGGGGTGCGATACGGGCGATG
Organism: Pseudomonas sp. EA_35y_Pfl2_R5; assembly: GCF_963970805.1. Taxonomy (NCBI): domain Bacteria; kingdom Pseudomonadati; phylum Pseudomonadota; class Gammaproteobacteria; order Pseudomonadales; family Pseudomonadaceae; genus Pseudomonas; species Pseudomonas sp. EA_35y_Pfl2_R5. The sequence goes on from NZ_CAXAOW010000009.1 coordinate 91,997, forward strand.
CATTTCCGGGCGACGCACGCGCAGGGTGATATGTGCGGCCATCATCAGCACGTAGGAGATGGTGGCGCCGAACACCGCCACCAGAATCAGCAGGTCACCCTGGCCCGTCAGCGACAGGGCAAAGCCAATCAGGCCAGGCACGATCAGCGCCAGCACCGGGGCCTTGTTCTTGTTGGTCAGCGACAGCGAGCGCGGCAGGTAGCCGGCACGTGACAGGGCAAAGATCTGCCGGGAGTAGGCGTAGATGATCGAGAAGAAGCTGGCGATCAGACCGGCCAGGCCAATCAGGTTGACGAAGCTGCTCATCCAGGTGGATTCGCCGTAAGCAATGGTCAGGGCTTCCACCAGCGGGTTGCCCGATGCCATCAGCGCCTTGGCACTGGCGCCGCCTGGACCAATCAGCAGAATCAGCAGGGCAAAGGCCAGCAGTACCAGCATGGCGCCGATCAGCCCGCGTGGCATATCGCGCTGCGGGTTGCGGGTTTCTTCAGCGGCCAGCGGCACGCCTTCGACCGCGAGGAAGAACCAGATCGCATAGGGGATCGCCGCCCACACACCGACATAGCCAAACGGCAGGAAACTGCTGGCGCCTGCGGCTTCGGTCACCGGAATATCGAGCAGGTTGGCCACCGAGAAGTGCGGCACCATCGCGACGATAAATACGCCCAGAGCAATCGCCGCCACGGCGGTGATGATAAACATCAGCTTCAGCGCCTCACCGACCCCGAAGATATGGATGCCGATAAACAGCACATAGAAGGCCAGGTAAATCGCCCAGCCGCCAATGCCGAACAGCGACTCGCAGTAAGCGCCGATAAACACTGCAATCGCGGCCGGAGCAATGGCGTACTCGATAAGGATCGCCGTACCGGTAAGAAAACCGCCTAAGGGTCCGAAGGCGCTGCGGGCAAAGCCATAACCGCCACCTGCGGTGGGGATCATTGAGGACAGTTCTGCCAGGGAGAAGCACATGCACAGGTACATCAGCGCCATCAGCAGGGTGGCGAGAAACATGCCGCCCCAGCCGCCCTGGGCTAGACCGAAGTTCCAGCCGGCGTAGTCGCCGGAAATCACGTAGGCCACGCCCAGGCCGACCAGCAATACCCAGCCTGCTGCGCCCTTCTTCAATTGTCTACTTTGGAAGTAATCGGCATCGACCTGCTCTAAATCGGTGCCTTGCGGTAGACCTACCGCACTGATTTGTTCTGCTGCCATGGGGATTCCTTATCAACACGCTGGCCGCGGCGTAGGCCCGGCCAGGCGTGTCGCTATTTGAGGGAAGAGTGTTACCCAGTGGATCAGCAACCGCTGTGCCAACTGCGCCGCTGGTCTAGACCTGGGCGCGGACTGGCAGGCCGATGTCGTTTCCGAGCATCGGCTGCGGTTGCGCAGCTTCTCGTAGGGTGGGTTAGGCGCATGACCACGGGCTATCTGTCGATGCCTAATCAGTTGCGCCGTAACCCACCAGCGGTGCTAAACCGATTACCGTTTGGTGGGTTACGTGGCGCACAGGTTCTGCAGTGCTTCGCTAACCCAACTCCGCGCCACTAACCCACCCTACAATTGCTGCTTGCACGGCATGCCTAGAAAAAGCCGAGTGGGTTGGTGTCGTAGCTCACCAGCAGGTTCTTGGTCTGCTGATAGTGCTCAAGCGCCACCTTGTGGGTTTCACGGCCGACGCCGGACTTCTTGTAGCCACCGAAGGCGGCATGCGCCGGGTAGAGGTGGTAGCAGTTAGTCCACACGCGACCGGCCTTGATCGCCCGGCCCATGCGGTAGGCGCGGTTGATGTCGCGGGTCCACAGGCCGGCGCCGAGGCCGAACTCGGTGTCATTGGCAATCGCCAGGGCTTCGGCTTCGTCCTTGAAGGTGGTTACGCCGACCACCGGGCCGAAGATCTCTTCCTGGAACACGCGCATCTTGTTGTGACCCTTGAGCAGGGTCGGCTGGATGTAATAGCCGCCGTCGAGGGTGCCGCTGAGTTTTTCCACCGCGCCGCCGGTGAGTAGTTCGGCACCTTCCTGCTTGGCGATTTCCAGGTAGCTCAAGATCTTGTCGAATTGCTGCTCGGAGGCTTGCGCGCCGACCATGGTGTCGGTGTCCAGTGGGTCGCCGCGTTTGATCTGCTCGACCTTCTTCATCACTTCCTTCATGAATGCCGGGTAGATCGACTCCTGCACGAGGGCGCGGGATGGGCAGGTGCACACCTCGCCTTGGTTGAAGAAGGCCAGTACCAGACCTTCGGCGGCTTTTTCGATAAAGCTTTGTTCGGCCTGCATGATGTCTTCGAAGAAGATGTTCGGCGATTTACCGCCCAGCTCCACGGTGCTCGGAATGATGTTCTCCGCCGCGCACTTGAGGATGTGCGAGCCAACCGGGGTGGAGCCGGTAAAGGCGATCTTGGCGATGCGTTTGCTGGTGGCCAGGGCTTCGCCGGCCTCTTTGCCGAAACCTTGCACTACGTTGAGCACGCCGGCCGGCAGCAGGTCGCCAATCAGCTCCATCAGCACGCTGATGCCCAGCGGCGTTTGTTCGGCTGGTTTGAGCACCACACAGTTGCCGGCTGCCAACGCTGGGGCCAGTTTCCACGCGGCCATCAGCAGCGGGAAGTTCCACGGGATGATCTGCCCGACCACGCCCAGCGGCTCGTGGATGTGATAGGCCACGGTGTTGCCGTCGATCTCGGCAGCCGAGCCTTCCTGAGCGCGCAGGCAGCCGGCGAAGTAGCGGAAGTGGTCGGCGGCCAGGGGAATATCGGCGTTCAGGGTTTCCCGCACCGCCTTGCCGTTGTCCCAGGTCTCGGTGATCGCGAGCATTTCCAGATTGGCTTCGATGCGGTCGGCGATCTTCAGCAGGGTCAGCGAGCGCTCCTGCACCGAGGTCTGGCCCCAGGCATCAGCGGCGGCATGGGCGGCGTCGAGGGCCTTGTCGATATCCTCGGCCGTGGAGCGCGGGAACTCGGCAATCGGCAGGCCGTTCACCGGCGAGGTATTGGTGAAGTACTGGCCTTTGACCGGCGCGACAAACTCGCCGCCGATGTAGTTGCCGTAACGGGATTTGAAGGAAACGAGGGCACCTTCGGTACCGGGATGGGCGTAACGCATGCTGAATATCTCCTGGTTCTTATGCTTGTTCTGGTGATGCAGCGAACGGCGCGCTGTGGCGCTTGTGCAGAGACAGAGCAAGGGCTGGGCCAGGCGCGTGTGGTTCCCGATCTAGAGCGGTTGAGTAGGTTGCGGTTGAAGGTTGTGGCGCGCGGCCTGTATCGGCCTTGATACAGCCCGCGTGACACTCTGTACCAGGGGCGATACAGCACGGTGACTCGCCGGTCAGCGCGTCTTGCAATGGCCGGAAAGCTGGTGGATGCTCGGCCATCACGTGCAACTCCTAGCAGGCCGTTGAAAACGTAGGCGAGGCCGGCAAGACAAGGCAAAAACAGGCGAGGAAGCGGAGTTTACTGGTGTAAATGAGCATTACTCGCTTCGCTCGCCCCTTCGGGGTCGCACTAAGGTGCGTTAGCCGCAAGCGGCTTTCCGAGCCTGTTTTTAACGAAGTATTGCCAACGCAGGTAGTTTTTCAACGGCCTGCTACAGCGGAGAACAATAACAATGCATAACCCAGCAAGCCGCCACGCCCAGCAGGTGCTGACCGTGGCCCAAGGGCGCGGCCAACTCGCCGGCCCCGCTGCTGATTCCTCGGTGGCGCGCTCCTGGCTGCGCTGCCTGCAGCAGCATCACCTCGACCCGGCGCAGAGCATGCCGCCGGCGGTGATCGAGCACGCGCACATGCTGGAACGGCGCGAGCAGCTGCAGCAGGTGCTGGAGATTTCCAGTAACGAGATGAATAGCCTGCACCGCCAGCTGGCCGGCAGTGGTCACGCGGTACTACTCACCGATGCGCGTGGGGTGATCCTCAACTGCGTCACCGAGCAGGCGGAAAAACGCACCTTCGAGCAAGCCGGCCTGTGGCTTGGCGCGGACTGGAGCGAGGCCTGCGAAGGCACCAACGGCATCGGCACCTGCCTGGTCGAACGCCAGCCGCTGACCATTCACCAGAACGAACATTTCCGCAGCCGGCATACCGGGCTGACCTGTTCGGCCAGCCCGGTGTTTGACCCGCATGGTGAGTTGCTCGCGGTGCTGGATGTGTCCTCGGCGCGGCATGACGTATCGCGGCAGAGCCAGTTCCACACCATGGCCTTGGTCAACCTGTCGGCCAAGGCCATCGAGGGCTGCCACTTTCTGCGCAGCTATGAAGGCGAGTGGCTGCTGCGCTTCCACGCCCAGGCCGAATATATCGGCCAGTTCAGCGAGGGCCTGCTGGCCTTCGATGGCGATGGCCGGGTCAGCGCGGTCAATCAGAGCGCGATCAACTTGCTCGGCTTGTCGCGACGGCAACTGCTCGGGCGCACCTTGATCGAGGTATTTGATTGCCGCCTGGATGACCTGCTCGGCCGTGCTTCGGCGCAGCCCAGCGCCAGTTGGCCGCTGTATACCCAACGTGGTCAGCTGCTGTTTGCCATGCTGCGCGGCCAGCCGCGGCGCAGTGCTCAGGCGCTGTCTACTGCGAATATGGCAACGCCGGGGCTGTGCCTGGCTGATTCCGGTTTGCAGAGTGATTTCCGCCGCGCCCTGCGGGTTTATGAGCGCGATGTGCCGCTGCTGATTGGTGGCGAATCCGGCACGGGCAAAGAAGCCTTCGCCAAGGCCCTGCATCAGGTCAGCTCGCGTGGCGGCAAGCCGTTTGTTGCGCTGAACTGCGCGGCGATTCCCGAGAGCCTGATCGAGAGCGAGCTGTTCGGCTATCGCGGCGGCAGCTTTACCGGCGCGCGCAAGGAAGGCATGCGCGGCAAGTTGCAGCAGGCCGATGGCGGCACGCTGTTCCTTGATGAAATCGGCGATATGCCGCTGGCGCTGCAAACCCGTTTGCTGCGCGTGCTGGAAGAGCGCCGGGTCGAGCCGATTGGCGGCGAAGCACAGACCATTGATGTGCGGGTGATCAGCGCGAGCCACCGCGACCTCACCCAGCGGGTGGCCAGCGGTGAGTTTCGCCAGGACCTGCTCTATCGCCTTAATGGCCTGGTGATCGATCTGCCGCCGCTGCGTGAGCGCAGCGACAAGTTGGCGCTGCTGGATTTCCTGCTGGCCGAAGAAGCGCGCGGACAATCTGTGCGACTTGATGATTCTGCCCGCGAGGCGCTGCTCGCCTACCCCTGGCCTGGCAATGTGCGGCAGCTGCGCAATACGCTGCGTACGCTCTGCGCGCTGTGTGAACACGGCATGATCAGCCACGCCGAGCTGCCCGCCGAGATTCGCCATGCGCGTCCTGCGCAGGCCCGGCTGCCGGCGGCCAAGCCCGACCAGTTGGGTGATGCCGAACGTCAGACGCTGCTCGCGGTCCTAGAGGCGCAGCACTGGCAGATGAGCCGCAGCGCCGAGCAACTTGGCATCAGCCGCAATACCCTGTACCGCAAGTTGCGTAAACACGGCATCAAGCTGCGTTCGACCCTTTGAGCCACGCTTGTTGAACCACGCCCCGCAGCGCGCCGCCAGGCCTCTGCGGGGCGGCGACGCTGTGCTAATCTGCGGCCAGTTTTTATCCCGCCTTATTCACCGGCTCTGACGACGCCTGCAAGGTACATCATGCATATCCATATTCTCGGCATCTGCGGCACTTTTATGGGCTCGCTGGCCGTGCTGGCCAAGGAACTCGGTCACCGCGTGACCGGCTCCGACGCCAATGTTTACCCGCCCATGAGCACCCAGCTGGAAGCCCAGGGCATCGAACTGACCCAGGGCTATGACGCCGCCCAGCTCGACCCCGCGCCGGATCTGGTGGTGGTCGGCAATGCCCTGTCGCGCGGCAACCCGGCGGTGGAATATGTGCTGAACAAGGGCCTGCCCTATGTCAGCGGCCCGCAGTGGCTGGCCGACCATGTATTGCAGGGCCGTTGGGTCATGGCGGTGGCCGGCACCCACGGCAAAACCAGTAGCAGCAGTATGCTGGCCTGGGTGCTGGAGCATGCCGGCATGAGCCCGGGCTTTTTGATTGGCGGCGTGCCACAGAACTTTGGTATTTCCGCCCGCCTGGGTGGCACGCCGTTCTTTGTGGTGGAGGCCGACGAGTACGACAGCGCCTTCTTCGACAAGCGCAGCAAGTTCGTCCACTACCGCCCGCGCACCGCGATTCTGAATAACCTAGAGTTCGATCACGCGGATATCTTCCCGGATCTGGCGGCCATCGAGCGGCAATTCCACCATCTGGTGCGCACCATTCCGGGCGACGGCCTGATTATTCATCCGACCACTGAACCGGCGCTTAAGCGGGTGATTCAGATGGGCTGTTGGACCCCGGTGCAAACCACTGGCGAGGGCGGCCAATGGCAGGCGCGGCTGCTTAGCGCTGACGGCTCGCGCTTCGAGGTGAGTTTCGAGGGTAAAACCGCAGGTGTGGTGGATTGGCAGCTGACCGGCCAGCACAACGTGGCCAATGCCCTGGCGGTGCTGGCGGCGGCGCGGCATGTCGGCGTGGTGCCGGAGCTGGGTATCGCCGCGCTGTGCGGCTTTATCAACGCCAAGCGGCGTATGGAAAAGGTTGCCGAAGTGAATGGCGTAACCATCTTCGATGACTTCGCCCACCACCCGACGGCGATTGCCACCACCCTCGACGGGCTGCGCAAGCGCATTGGCGATGCCAAATTGATCGCCATCGTCGAGCCACGCTCCAACTCGATGAAACTCGGCGCGCACCGCGATGGCTTGCCCGAATCCGTGGTGCAGGCTGACTCGGTGTACTGGTACGCGCCGCCGAACCTGGGTTGGGACTTGGCTGGCACTGTGGCCACCTCGACCGTACCGACCCAGGTCTGCGATTCGCTGGAGGCGATCATTGCCGGGGTCAAGGCCGAAGCCGCGCCTGGCACCCAGGTGGTGGTGATGAGCAACGGCGGCTTTGGCGGCCTGCATGGCAAGCTGGCTATCGCCCTGGAGGCATAAATGTCCGGTCCTGAACGTATTACCTTGGCCATGACCGGCGCCTCCGGCGCTCAGTACGGCCTGCGCCTGCTCGACTGCTTAGTGCAGGAAGAGCGTGAGGTGCACTTTCTGATTTCCAAGGCCGCGCAGCTGGTGATGGCCACCGAAACCGATGTCAGCCTGCCGAACAAACCTCAGGCCATGCAGGCGTTCCTCAGCGAATACACCGGCGCCGCGCCGGGGCAGATTCGCGTATACGGCAAGGAAGATTGGATGGCTCCGGTGGCCTCTGGTTCGGGGGCACCCTCGGCGATGGTGGTGGTGCCGTGCAGTACCGGCACGCTGTCGGCGATTGCCACCGGGGCCTGCAACAACCTGATTGAGCGCGCGGCCGATGTGGCGCTGAAGGAACGTCGCCCGCTGATTCTGGTACCGCGCGAGGCGCCGTTTTCCAGCATCCATCTGGAAAACATGCTCAAACTGTCGAACCTGGGCGCGACCATCCTGCCGGCCGCGCCGGGCTTCTATCACCAGCCGCAGACCATTGATGACCTGATCGACTTCGTTGTGGCGCGCATCCTCAACTGCCTGAATATCCCTCAGGACATGTTGCCACGCTGGGGCGAGCACCATCAGATCACCCCGGATGAATAAACCTCTGGCCCGCGCTGCTGGCCTGTTGCTGCTAAGCCTGACCTTCAGCGGCTGCGCCACCGTACGCACCCTGGATGCCGCCAAGCCAGGCGCGCCGGTGGTGTACGCCGGCACGCGGCTGAACCTGTATGCATTGCAGGGCGGTTGTTGCTCCACTGACCGCTTCGGGGCTGAAGCCCCGGCTTATCCGGCCGCCGATCTGCCGGTCAGCGCGTTGCTCGATACTCTGTTACTGCCACTGTCCCTGGCTACTGCCATCGGCCTCAATCTGGGAATCAGCGGCGGTTTGTAGCGGCTGTCAGGCATCCGGAATGCTGGCGGCGTTGTCCTGCCATGTGGTCGCCAATGGCCAATCCTCAAGGTTCTGCGCCGGCCCCGGCTTGTCGAACAGGTAGCCCTGAAAGCGCCGGCAGCCCATGCGCTGTAGGGCCTCGTATTGCTCCTGGGTTTCTACCCCTTCGGCGGTCACGGCCAGGTTGAGGTTGGCGCCCAGCGCGAGGATGGTGCGCACGATGGCGGCGTCGCTGGGGTGTTCGAGCAGGTCGCGGACGAAGGATTGGTCAATCTTCAACTGGTCCAGCGGCAGGCGCTTGAGGTAGTTGAGCGAGGAGTAGCCAGTGCCGAAGTCGTCCAGCGCCAGGTGCACGCCGCGCGCTTTCAGCTGGCTCATCTTGCTGATAAGAATTTCCACATCTTCCACCAACTGGCTTTCAGTCAGCTCCAGTTCCAGGCGTTGTGGGTTGGCGCCGCTTTCCGCGAGAGCTGCAAAAACGTCTTCGACAAAATCGGGGTGGTGAAACTGCCTGGCACTGACGTTCACCGCTAGGGTCAGCTGCGCCAGTTGCGGGTGCGCGGCCCAGGCCACCAGTTGCTGGCAAGCGCTGTGTAGGATCAGGCGACCCAGGGGCAGAATCAGCCCGGTGCTTTCTGCCAGTGAAATAAATTCGCCCGGCGGCACCAGTCCGCGTGTGGGGTGTTGCCAGCGCACCAGCGCTTCGGCGCCGATCAGTTGTCCTTGCGCATCCACCTGAGGCTGGTAGTGCAGGATAAAGTCGCGCTGGCCGAGGCTGTAGCGCAGGTCGCTTTCCAGGCTGGCGCGGGCGCTGACGTCGGCCTGCATCATCGGATCGAAAAAACGCATGGCGTTGCGGCCGGCGGCCTTGGCCTGGTACATGGCCATGTCGGCACGCTTGAGCGCTTCATCGACCGTGCTGCGTTCGTTGGGAAATAGCGCGATGCCGATGCTGGCCGTGCTGATATGACTGTGGCCTTGCAGAGCGTAGGGCGCGGCCAGCGCCTTGACGATCTTCTTGCCGACGTTTTCGACCTGTTGCCCGGCCTGCACAGGTTCCAGGCTGAGGCCTTCGAGCATCAGCACAAACTCATCGCCACCGAGGCGGGCTAGGGTGTCCTGGGCGCGCACATGGCTGTTCAGGCGTTCGGCGACCTGCTGCAGCAACTGGTCGCCCATGTCATGGCCGAGGGTGTCGTTGAGGTCCTTGAAGTTATCCAGGTCGATAAACAGCAGCGCGCCCTGTTGCAGGCCGCGCGCATGCTTGGCCAGGGCCTGGTGCAGACGGTCGAGCAGCAGGCGGCGGTTGGGCAGGCCGGTGAGTGGATCGTAGAAGGCCAGCTGGTTGATCTTTTCCAGGTTCTTCTTGTGTTCGGTGATGTCGGTGGAGATGCCGCACAGCGCGTAGATCTTGCCGTGGCCGTCGCGCAGCGGCAGCTTGACCGAGAGGAAGGCATGCTGGGTGCTGCCATCCAGGCTGCGGTTGATCTCCTCGGTCTGTACTCGTTCACCGAGTTTGAGCACGCGACGGTCGTTATCGTGCAGGTTGGTGGCGGTGTCGATATCGAAAAACTGTTCATCGGTCTTGCCGATCACCTGCTCAAGTTTCTGGCCGAACAGCTCGCAGACCTTGCGGTTGGCGTACTGGTAACGCAGCTGTGCGTCCTTGATATAGATATAGGCTTCGACGCTGTCGAGGATGGTGTTCAGGCGCTCTTCGCTGGCCAGCAGATGACGGGTTTTCTCGCGTACCTGACTGCGCAGTAGCAACGCGCCACCGAGGGCGGCGATCAGCAGTAGGGCGAGGATGCTAAGGCCCCACCAGACGCTAGTGGGAATTAGCAGGCGTGGCCGCTCACCGCCCCAGCGTTGCAGGCTCTGGTAGTAGATCGAGGAAGGCGAGTCCTGCCAGTTCGCCAGGTGCTGGTCGATGGCGGCTAACAGGTCGGCGTTCTGCCCTTTGCGCGTGGCGTAGAACAGGTGCGCAGGTTGGAACATGATCGAGGAGCTTTGCAGCTGATAGCTCGGCGCATGGAAGTCGCCAAAGCGTTGGTTGGCCACCACCGCGTCAGCCTGCCCGGCAGCCACCTGCTCAAAGCCCTGCGGCAGGCTGGGTACGCCGATCAGCTGGGCTTTCAGACCAAAACTTGTGAGCAGCCCGCGTAGGTATTCTTCCTGCACCGAGCCCCGCAAAACGGCAATGCGCAGTCCTTTGAGGTCGAGTATCGATCTGAGTTGGAGGTCTTCGCTGCTGTACACCTGCGACCAACTGACCAGTGACGGCACCTTGTGGAAGTCGAGTACTTGGGCGCGGCTGTCGTTGTAGGCCACGTCCGGCATCAGGTCGATTTCACCGTTCTGCGCCAACGCCAGGCACTCCTGCCATTCGCAGGGCCTGGGGCGTAGTTGCCAGTCTTCCTGGCGAGCGATTTCATTGAGCAGCTCGCCGAGGATGCCGGAGAGTTTGCCGTCTTGGCCGAGAAGGATTTTTGGCTCGTTGGCATACACCCCGACACTGACTTGGCGCGATTGTGCGTTGCTCAGCGTGGCGACCGTGAGGGCGGTAGTGGCGAGTAGAACGGTGGCGAGATGGCGAAATGACAGGCGCTTCATGCGTGGCCAGCTTCCATACGAGAGTCCATGAACTAACGATAGTCAGAATATGGAGACGGCGTCGGCTGGTAATGGCAATTGGCTATTTCTGAACGCTAGTCAGCCCAGCCCTGGTAGGTATAGGTCATAGGCCGAGGTCCCTTGAGGTAGCGATTGCTTAGCTCGCCGATCTGAAAGCCACCCGCGGTGATCAGTGCCTTGATATCGCGGTTGAGGTGACAGCCGCCGGCAAGCGGCTTCCACAGCGGGGTTAGACGGTTTTGCCAGCGCAGCACGGGTAGTTCCGGAGCCAGGCCGTGCTCGCAGAACAGCAGGCGGCCGCCGGGTTTGAGTACACGGCGCATCTCTTTCAGCGCGGCCACGGCATCGGGGATGGTGCACAGGGTAAAGGTGCAGACGATGCTGTCGAAGCTGGCGTCGTCGGCCTGGATCTGCCCCAGTTCCAGGGCAATCATCTCCACCGGAATACTGATCGTGGCGGCGCGTTGCTTGGCCAGTTTCTGCATATCGGCGCTGGGGTCGACGCCGATAATCACGCTGACTTTCTCGGCGTCGTAGAAGGCTAGATTAAGGCCGCTGCCAATGCCAATCTCCAACACCCGGCCATGGGCCTGGGGCACTAGCTGCGAGCGGGCTTTCATCACTGCGCCCATGCCGCAGGCGAAATCGATCAGATGCGGCAGCAGGTAGCGGTCATACAGGCCCAAGAGTTTTCCTCACGCTACTCGGCGTCGTCTGGCAGGTCGCTGTTGTCACCACTGGTGGCGGCAAAGCATTTGATCAGATGAGTGTCGGCCGTGCCGCTGATAGTCCAGGCGTCGGCCTCACCGTCAAAGCGTGCGGCGATTACCTGGGCCAGGCTGAAGTGCCATTTGCGCAGGGCGCGGCCGTCCATGCATTCGATGCTTAACAGCGGCGCGTCGTCAGCGGGCGGGTTGCCGGCTTGGTGCTGGGCCAGTTGTTCCGCATTCAGGCTGAACTGCCAGGCATGCAGCTCGTCGATTTCCAGCATATCGGCGCCGCTCAGGGCGTTGATCAGGTCGTGCGGGGTGCTCATAGGTCAAAGACTTCTGTATTGGCGATTATTAGCGACCGAGGCGGCGCAGTTGGTCTGATTCGATTACCCGGGTGCCGGCGTCTTCTTCCAGCGCCAGACGCCAAAGTGCGCGGGCCAGCACGGTGGCTTCGATGCCGCGATATTTACCCGGCAGCCAGCGCATAAAAGGCGCGGCCAGGCGCTCGCCAAGGCGGAACTCCTGACGCGGGCCGAGCAGTAGCGAAGGGCGGACGATGGTCAGCTGTGGCCAGCCTTGCGCACGCAGGGTCTGTTCCATTTCACCCTTGACCTTGTTGTAAAACACCGTGGAGCTGGCATCCGCACCGAGTGCGCTGATGACCAGCAAGTGGCGTGCACCAAGGGCGCGGGCGCGTTCGGCGAACGCGATTACCAGATCATGGTCGACTGCGCGGAAGGCTTCCTGGGAGCCGGCCTGTTTGATCGTACTGCCCAGGCAGCAGAAGGCGGTATCGATTGTGCCGCTCAGTTGCGGCAGCAGGGGCAGCAGCTCGCCCTGCGGGTTTTCCAGATGCGGGTGCGCGGCCAGTGGGCGGCGGCTGGGCGCCAGTACGCGGCTGACCGTGGGTTCGTTCAGCAAACGGTCCAGCAGATGCTCGCCAGTCAAGCCGGTGGCGCCTGCAAGAAGGATGTGCTGTGGCGTCAAATACATAGTGTGGTGTTCTCCGCTGATATCAATCAGCTTATCAGGCCGTTGGTGGCGCGCATGGCTGTTATGGGTTGACCGCAGATTGCGCCTCAAGTGCATTGTTTAGGGCGCGCTCGGCCTGCTGTTCGCGCAGCTTGCGCCACTGTGCGAGCACTGCTTTGGCGGGCCAGATCTGCGGTTCTGAGGGTTCGAAACCGTCGGCTTTTTCGCGTTCGGCAACGCTGGCCTGGGCCAGCTTAAAGGCGCGCTGCAGGTCGTCGGTCTGCTGCAGGGCCTCGGCAAACAGTGCACGGCCGAAGTAGGTGAAGTCGTTTTCCTCCGAGCAACCGAAGGACACCCGGTCGGCCCGTGCGGCGGTGATTATCAGGGTCTTGTCATCCTGCAACTTAGGGATAAAGCCGCCGGAGTAGCAGGCTGAGATCACCAGCACCTTGTGCCGATCTTTTAGCGGTTCGAGCAGGGCTGCCAGTTCGCTTGCGGGCAGGTCATTGAGTTGCAGGCGCGGCTGGTCGAGGTTCAGTTCATGTTGGGCCGAACCGTGACTGGTCAGGTAGATAAAGATCAGGTCTTCCTCGCCGCTGCGCTCGGCCAGCGCTTGCACGCTGCGGCCCAGGCTGGCGCTGGTGGCCAGCGGGCGATCCGCCAGGTGGTCACGGTGGTTGACCAGGGTGATCAGGCCGTGGGCGGCGAAGCGCTCCTGCAGCAGGTTGCCGACATAATCGGCCTCGCGCATAAACACGCTTTGTTTGCCGTCGCCGGCCAGAGCCAGGGCGTACAGCTCGATGGCCGGGGTAGAGGCGGGCAATTTGGCGATGGCAGCATCGAGCAGGCGGCCTTGTTCCAGCAGGCCGGTGGCCAGGGCGTCAGGTATGGCCTTGCCCTGGGCGTCACGCGTCAGCCGGCCGTTCTGCCAGGTGCCGCTTTGCTGGCTGCCATCGACCAAGGTCAGGCTACCGGTGCCCTGGTATTGGCCGTAGGCAAAGTTGCCTTGATAAACACTGCCGTCGGCAAGATTCAGGCGACCCTCGCCGTGGTAGCTCCAGTCGCGGAATTGGCCGGCGTAATGGCTGCCGTCGCTGCCTTTGAATTCGCCTTTGCCGGTTAGGCTGCCATGGGCAAAGCGGCCGCTCCAAACTTCGCCATCGGCGCTCTGATAACGGCCTTTGCCGTGAAACTGGTTGTCACGGAACTGGCCGCTGTAGAGGTCGCCGTCGGCATTTTTGAAACTGCCCTGACCATTGAGTTGGCTGTTATCGAAGGTGCCGGTGTAGGCATTGCCTTCAGCGTCGGTCAGCACGCCTTGGCCGTCGGGTTCGCCCTTCTTGAACTGGCCCTGAAAGCTGGCGCCGTTGCTCCACTGCAGTTTGCCCAGGCCATTGTATTGGCCCTTGCTGAATTCGCCGCGGTATTCCATCTGGCTGCCTTTCAGGTGGCCTTCGCCACTCGGCATACCGTTGGTAAAGCCGCCCTCGTAACGGCTGCCGTCGCTGTAGGTGAGGCTGCCCTGGCCGTGGAAGTCGCCGCTCTGAAATTCGCCGCTATAGAGCTCGCCGTGTTTGCTGCGCCATTCCCCCGGGCCGTTGAACTGGCCGTCCTTGAACAATCCCTGGTAGTAGCTGCCGTCGCTGTAATCCAGGCGACCTGGGCCTTGCAGCAGGCCGTCGACAACCTCGCCGCGGTAGCGCCCGCCATCCGGCAGTACGGCATCCGGTGGCAGCAAAGGTTCGCCATCGCCGCAGGCGACAAGCAGCAGGGCAAGGCTCAGTGGAGCCAGAAGGGAGAGAGGGCGCATGCAGAAAATCCGGGGCTGTAAGGTCGTTGCCGAGTATGCCTCAAAGCGCTCAGAGTGCCGTGATTGAGCGCACCGGCAGGCATATAAAAGTTTTCAGCGGCCGTGTTCAACATCGCGCAACGACGGCCCAAGGATCGTCGTTGCGAAACGCAAGCCATAAAAAAGGCGCACCGGCGGATGCCTATGCGCCTTTTCCGGCGGCTGTGATCAGACGAAGCAGAGCGTCAGCGGTTCGGCGATATAGGCGGGTTTTTCCGAGCCTTCAATCTCCAGTACGACTTTGGCCTTGAGCAGCCATTGGCCGGGGTTCTTCTCGTGGGCGTCGGTCAGGCTGACCACCAGGCGGACGTTGGAGTTGACCTTCACTGGCTGGATAAAACGCACGCTATCCAGGCCATAGTTGACGGCCATCTTCAGCCCTTTTGGCATGATCATGATGCCTTCCATCAGCTTGGGCACCAGTGACAGCGAGAGGAAACCGTGAGCGATGGTGGTGCCAAATGGGGTTAGCTTGGCTTTTTCCGGATCGACGTGGATGAACTGGTGATCGCCTGTGCATTCGGCGAATTGATTGATGCGTTCCTGGTCGATGGTCAGCCATTCGGAACGGCCGAGTTCTTTACCGATATAGCTGGGCAATTCGGCGGCGGGTACTGATGTCATGGTTTCTCCTTGAAGACGCAAGTGTTGTTTTTTTTGGGGCGTTAATCCTTCTGCCCTAAGATCATCATGGGTTTGCCATTAGGGTCAAGTGCCTCGTGTACGCGGCGTAAACGTTGCGCCATTGCCACGCAACCGCTGTAAACCGGCCCTTGCCGGGCACTTCTGCTTATAATGCGCGGCACTGCGTCTGGGATCATACGATTCGGAGATTACCCATCATGCTGCTACGCGGCCTTTCCTGGCTGGTGCTGTGCCAGTTGCTTGGCACTGCGCTGAATGTCCTGCTGATCCCGATTCTGCCGGGGCCGATCATTGGCATGCTGCTGTTGTTCGGCTTTCTGCTGCTGCGCGGCGAGGTGGGCGAGCCGCTGCACCTGGCCTCCACTAGCCTGCTGAAATACCTGCCGTTGCTGCTGGTGCCGCCGGCGGTTGGGGTGATGGCCTATGCCGAGGATATCTTTGCCGACTTCTGGGCGATTGCC
This sequence comes from Pseudomonas sp. EA_35y_Pfl2_R5, assembly GCF_963970805.1. Classification (NCBI taxonomy): domain Bacteria; kingdom Pseudomonadati; phylum Pseudomonadota; class Gammaproteobacteria; order Pseudomonadales; family Pseudomonadaceae; genus Pseudomonas; species Pseudomonas sp. EA_35y_Pfl2_R5. Next base: position 107,191 of record NZ_CAXAOW010000009.1, read on the forward strand.
GGTGCACTGTTGCTGTCGCTGCTGATCTCCATCGTCTTCGCCGGCTGGCTGATGCAGACGCTGATCGACCGTCAGCAACGCCGGGAGGACGCATGAGTCTGGAATGGCACGCAGCCTGGCAGGCACTGATCCATCATCCTTTGTTTGGCGTAGGCATCACCCTCGGTGCTTACCAAGTGGCGATTGCCGCCTATGAGAAAACCCGCTGGGTGTTTCTGCAGCCGGTGTTGCTGTCGATGCTCACGGTGATCGGTATTCTTCTGGCCTGCGGCCTGACCTTTGCCGAATACAAGGACAGCGCGGCGGCGCTGACGCTCTTTCTCGGGCCGACCACGGTAGCGTTGGCGGTGCCACTGTTTCTTAATCTGCGGCGCATTCGCCAGCTGCTCTGGCCGACGTTGATCACCCTGCTGGTGGCCGGCGTGGTCGCCACCTTGTTGGGCATTACCCTGGCCTGGGTCTTCGGTGCCGAGCAGATCATGCTGATGAGCATGGCGCCCAAGTCGGTAACCTCGCCGATTGCCATGCTGGTGGCCAACCAGATTGGCGGGATTGCCGCCTTGGCGGCGGTGTTCGTGATGATCACCGGGATCATCGGCGCCATCGTTGGCCCGGCACTGCTCAAGCGTTTTGGCGTGCATCATCCTGCGGCGTTGGGCATGGCCCTGGGCCTGACGGCACACGCGGTCGGCACCGCGCGGGCGCTACAGGAGGGCGAGGAGTGCGGCGCGTTTTCCGCCCTGGCAATGAGCCTTATGGGCGTATTCACCGCCGTGTTGCTGCCGCTGGCTATTCTGTTGTGGCTATAAGGAGGCACCTGTGACCTTACCGCTATTTCCACTGAATACCGTGCTGTTCCCCGGCTGCATGCTCGATCTGAAGATATTCGAGGCGCGTTATCTGGACATGATCAGCCGCTGCATGAAGCAGGGCGAGGGCTTTGGCGTGGTCTGCATCATCGATGGCGCTGAAGTGGGCGAGGCGGCCGGGCAGTTCTCGGCAATAGGCTGCGAGGCGCTGGTCCGCGATTTTCAGCAACTGCCCAATGGCCTGTTGGGGATTCGCGTTGAGGGTGGTCGACGTTTTCGCGTGCAACGCGCCCAGGTGTTGCCCGATCAACTGACCCTGGCCGAAGTCGAATGGCTGGACGAGCAGCCGGAGCAGGCGCTGGAGGCTGAACATGCGGATCTGCTGGCGTTGCTCGGTGCACTAAACGCCCACCCGCTGGTGGAGTCGCTGGGTATGGGGAGCGAGCCGGCGGGACAGGAGGCATTGGCCAATCAGTTGGCCTACCTGTTGCCGCTGGACGCCGAGCAGAAGCTGCAATTGCTCGAAATGCCCGAGGTGCAGCTGCGTTTGGAGCTGCTGCAACAGCTGCTGGAACTGTTGCAGGGCGAACGTCAGTAGCGGTACAGCAGCTGCCCTGCGGAAAACTGCCAGGTGGCGATGCCGCCGAGCAGCGCCATAATCGCCGGTAGCAGCAACCACCAGATCCTTGCAGACATCGCTGGCAATGGCCTGCGCCATTGCACTAGGCCCAGGCTCAGCGCGCAGAAACAGGCGGCCAGTAGCGCTCCAGCGATGATGTCGCTGGGCCAGTGCACCCCCAGGTAAATCCGCGAGCCGGCAATTGCAGCCGCCGGCAGGCTGGCCAGCAGCAGCCAGGTCAGGCGCATACGGGGCGGTTGTCCGCGACCGGCCAGCACCCCAAGCAGCAGAAAGAAGGCGAAGGCCGCCGAGCTGTGTCCGCTGGGAAAGCTGAAACTGTTCAGCGGCTCCAGCAGCACATCGGGGCGGCTGCGGGCGAAAAACGCTTTCAACGTAGTGTTGGCCAACGCAGTGCCGAGCAGGGTGCCAATCGCCAAGCTGAGCGTGCGCCATTGCCGGGTTGCTAGCAGGATCACGCACATCAGCACGGCGGCGGCCAGTTGCGTGTGCATGTCACCGAGGCGAGTGATCAGCACCATCAGCGTGTCCAGCGCCGGGCCTCGATGCTCCTGGGCCAGCGTGAGCAGGCCTCGATCGAGCTGACTCAGATGCGGCCAGCTGAGCATCAGGCCGATCAGCAGGGCTAGGCTCGCTGCGGCAGTCAATAAGCTGGTGTGGCGTTGCCCGCGCAGGCTGCCTTGCACGCTGATGCCCACCACCAGCGCCACGCCGGCAGCAATGGCCCCAGCCTGCGGCCAGAAGCCTTCCGGTAACGGCAAGCGCAGTGCTGCACCGGTTGCCCAGCCAGGCAGCATATAAGCGAGGGACCAGCCGAGCCCGGCCAGAAGGCTGACGATAAAAAAGCGCACGAAGGGCATGTCGAACATGCCAGCGACCATCGGCAACATGGGGCGCAGCGGGCCGATAAAGCGCCCGACCAGCAGGCTGGCGACGCCGTAGCGTACAAAGTAACCGTGGGCGCTATTCAGCCATTGCGGGTTATGGCGCAGCACTGGCAGGCGGCCGATATCCTGATGGAAATAGCGCCCCAGCGCATAGGACAGGCAATCGCCCAGTAAGCCGCCGCAAAACGCCAGCAGCAGGGTTTCACCCAGACCCAGTGCGCCGTTGCCGGCCAATGCCGCGACGGCAAACAACAGCACGGTGCCGGGTACGAGAAGGCCGACAATCGCCAGGCACTCGCCGCAGGCCAGCAAGAAAATTGCCAGGCCCAGCCATTGTGGGTTGGCGCTTAGCCAGAGGGTCAGGGTGTCGAACCATTGGCTCATCGGTGGTCATCCATGATGATTAATCGTTAATAGCCCAGCGGGGTCGGCAAACTTAGGGTGGGTTTGGCTGACATGCGGTGTCACGCTCACGCGGCAGGGCATAGGCTGGGGCGATGATAACAATAAGAGTCTTAACCATGTCTGAACGTGCCCGCGTCAGCAGCGCTCATATCAGTCCCAGTGCCCATTACACCGGCTATATCTGGTATCGCCATCAGCTGGCGGATGCGGCCTTTGCCACCGGATTCGGGCGTTTTGTGCATGGTCTGCTTAGCCCGATCACCTGGGGCGCGCGAGTCGGGTTCGGCCTGGATATCGAGCAGTTTCTGCTGCAGCGGCATTTGCAGATCGATGCCCAGCTGACTGCGGCAATTGAGCAGGGCGGCGTGTGTCAGGTGGTGGAGATTGCCTGCGGCCTGTCGCCACGCGGCCGCCGCTTTACAGCGCGTTACCCGCAGCTGCGCTATATCGAGGCCGACCTGCCGGTGATGGCAGCGCGCAAGCGCTTGCTGCTGAATGCTGAAGGCTGGTTGGGCAGCCAGCATCAGGTGCGCGCGGTGGATATCCTCGCCGAGGAGGGCAGTAAAAGCCTGGCGTCGCTGTTCGCCGAGCTTGATCACAGCAAACCGGTGGTGGTGATCACCGAAGGCCTGGTGAATTACTTCGAACTGACGCTGATCGAGTCGTTCTGGACGCGCCTGGCCGAGCAGCTGCGTGAGTTCCCCCAGGCCACCTACCTGACTGAACTGTACCCGGACCTGCGCGAGCACCCACGTTATCGCCAGCTGCGCTGGGGCGTCGGTCTGATTGGTCGGCTAACCCGTGGTAACTATCCGCTGCACTACCGCAATGATCAGGCGATTGTGCAGGGCTTTGAGAAATGTGGCTTTACTCAGGTAGCGGTGTTCGATCCAAGCCGCACCAGTCAGGCGCTTGGCCTAGCGATATCACGCAATGCCGGGTTGGTGCGGGTAATCGAGGCGCGGGTGTGAACGGCCGCGCCAGGGCGTAGGGTGTATCCGGGGCTGAGGTTCGGAGGGTTACGCGGCGCAGGCAAGATGGGTCGGCATAAGCTGACCTTGGCGCTAACCCACCCTACGCGCAGGCTGCTGTTGGTAGCGGCTTTGGTTGGAATTGCGTCGCCAGTGCCTGGCTGGCCTGCTGGTCGCTGTGCGGGAAGACAAAGGCTAGGCCGTTGTGATCCTGGCGCAGCGGTAGCAGGGGCTGTGCGGGCAGGTCTTTGTACAGCAGTTGCCAGCCGCGCGTGCCACGGATAATCGGCAAGTCGGCCTGTAACAATCCGCCAAAGAACCCCTGCTCATTTACCTCCACCAGCCATTCACCGCCTTCGACATGCTGCAGGCGGGCATGACGCTGGCTGGGCGGCAAGCGTGGCTCGTGACGTTTTTCCAGCTGCAGCAGTTGCGGGTTGGCCAGCAGGCAGCTGCCTGGGCTGTGGTTTGGCAGGGCTTCGCCGCGCAGGAATGGGTTGTACAGGCTGGCGCAGGCATCGCGTTGTTCGAACTGGGCAAGGTGATCAGCATTGTGGATCAGTGCACAGCTGGCCTGTTCGCAGGCGGCAGCAAAGTGTGCGTGCTCCCAGGGTTGGGTGAAGTGGTCATATTCACCGGCCAGCACCAGAGTTGGGCAACTGGGGTGCGCGTGAAATCCCTGAAAATCCAACAGGCGCTGGCTGTTTTGCCGGTAGCGCTCGATGTCGGCGGGGGATAGGCGCTGGATCTGCCGCAATAGTGCCTTGCGAAATACCGGGGCAACGCCGGTCTGTTCCAGGCGCAGTGGATTAAGCAGGCCGGTCAGCGCGCCATGGGCAAAGGCCTCGCAGCGCCCTTCGGCCAGCAGCGCCAGGCCTTCCTGCAGCAGCAGGCGCGCGCCGGGGCGGCCGAAAGCGGTAATTCCAGCGAGCAGCACGCGGGCGCAGCGGGTCGGATGGCGTGCAGCAAACAGCGCGGCTAGGGCCGAGCCATAGGACAGACCGATAGGCATCAATGGGGGCAGGTCGAGCTCCTCGGCGAAGGCGGCGATCAGATCGGCCAACTGCTCCAGGCTCAGGTCGGGCACCACTTGCAGGTTGCCGCCCTGACTGGGCAAGTCGAGCAGGATCACTGGGTGCTCGCCGAGCAGCTCGCTGACCTCAGCGGCAAACGAGCGAAAGCTCTGGAACGCACCGCCCAGCATCAGTACCGGTGGGCGCGGATCGTGGCTGTGGCAGGCGTAGGCCTGGTAGTGCAAGCGCAGATCGCCAAGGTGTAGCACCTGTGGGGCTTCGCTGAGTTGTGCGGCGCAGTAGTCGGTACGGTAATGCATGCTGATCCCACCCCGGCGGTCGGCCGCCTATCTTGCTTTGAATGGCAAGGTAAACATTCGGGCGGTTTTTGTTTACCTAACCTTCGGGCGGCTGATGGTCTGCGGTGTCACTGTTTCTCTGACCGGTCAGCCGGCAGTGGGCTGACGGCGTTACCGCGCGTGCTGCCGAACGCGCTGTATACCGTCCGCCGCGCAGCGCTGGGCGTGGAGCGGCGCGACCGTTATACTCAGCGACTTTTTTCAATCGCCAGACCTGCCAAGACCATGACTGAGTCCGTGCTCGACTATATGACCCGCCTGGGACAGGCCGCCCGCAGCGCTTCGCGTGTGCTGGCGCGTGCCAGTACCGCGCAGAAAAACCGTGCCCTGCAGGCCGCTGCGGCCGCGCTGGATGCGGCCCGCAGCGATTTGACTACCGCCAACGAACTGGACCTGGCCGCCGCTCGCGCGGGTGGTCTGGAGCCGGCCATGGTTGACCGTCTGGCGCTGACGCCGGCAGTGATCGACTCGATGATCGAAGGTCTGCGTCAGGTCGCCACCTTGCCCGATCCAATCGGCGAGATCCGCGATATGCGTTACCTGCCGTCGGGTATTCAGGTCGGCAAGATGCGCGTGCCACTGGGCGTGATCGGCATCATCTATGAGTCGCGGCCGAACGTGACCATCGACGCCGCCAGCCTGTGCCTGAAATCCGGTAACGCCACCATCCTGCGTGGCGGCTCCGAGGCGATTCATTCCAATCAGGCGATTGCTCGTTGCATTCAGCTCGGTCTGGCCGAAGCCGGCTTGCCTGCCAGTGCCGTGCAAGTGGTGGAAACCACCGATCGCGCCGCCGTTGGTGCGCTGATCACCATGCCTGAATTTGTCGATGTGATCGTGCCGCGTGGCGGCAAGGGCCTGATCGAACGCATCAGCCGTGACGCCAAGGTGCCGGTGATCAAACACCTGGATGGTGTGTGCCATGTCTATATCGACGTCGCCGCCGACCTCGACAAGGCGATTCGCGTTGCCGATAACGCCAAAACCCAGCGCTACTCGCCGTGCAATGCCATGGAAACCCTGCTGGTGCATACGGCTGTGGCCGACCAGGTGCTGCCACCGCTGGCGGCGATCTACCGCGACAAAGGCGTTGAACTGCGTGGCGATGCCGCGACCCGCGCGCTGCTCGGCAGCGACGTGTTGGAAGCGAGCGAGGACGACTGGTTTGCCGAGTACAACGCGCCGATTCTGGCGATTCGTATCGTCGATTCGCTGGAAGCGGCCATCGAGCACATCAACCTTTACGGCTCGCAGCACACCGACGCGATCATCACCGAGAACTTCAGTGATGCGCGGCGCTTCCTCACCGAAGTGGATTCCGCCTCGGTGATGGTCAATGCGTCGACTCGCTTCGCCGATGGCTTTGAATACGGCTTGGGCGCGGAGATCGGTATTTCCACCGACAAGCTGCACGCGCGCGGTCCGGTCGGCCTGGAGGGGCTGACCAGCGAGAAGTACGTGGTGTTCGGCGACGGACACATCCGTACCTGATGGCCCGACGTAGCGACGCCCGACGCATTGGCTTGCTCGGAGGCACCTTTGATCCGGTGCATATCGGCCATCTGCGCAGCGCCGTGGAAGTGGCTGAGGCGTTGCAGCTTGATCAGCTGCGCCTGATTCCCAGCGCACGGCCGCCACACCGCGTGACGCCACAGGTCAGCGCGGCGGATCGTCTGGCCATGGTCAGGCTGGCGCTGCCTGAGGCCGGGGTGTTGCAGGTGGATGATCGTGAGCTGCTGCGCGACAAGCCGTCCTACAGCATCGACACCCTGGAGTCGTTGCGCAGTGAGTTGGCAGTGGACGATCAACTGTTTCTGCTGCTGGGCTGGGATGCCTTCTGCGGTTTACCCAGTTGGCAACGCTGGGATGAATTGCTGCAGCACTGCCATATTCTGGTGTTGCAGCGGCCGGATGCCGACAGTGAGGCGCCCGAGGCGCTGCGTAATCTGTTGGCGGCGCGCAGTGTGAGTGATCCTTCGGCCCTGAGTGGGCCGAGTGGGCAGATTGCTTTTATCTGGCAGACACCGCTGGCGGTGTCGGCTACCCAGATCCGTTCGCTACTGGCGAACGGAAAGTCGGCACGTTTTCTGGTGCCTGACGCGGTACTGGCCTATATCCATGCGCACGGACTGTACCGTGGCGCGAATTGAACACGAGGCAAACGAGTTAGTTATGACAAACGCAAGCAAAATGCAGAGCGAAGACCTGGTCAAGTTGGCCATCAGCGCTCTGGAAGAGATCAAGGCGCAGGACATCACCACCATCGATGTGCGCGGCAAGACCAGCATCACCGACTTCATGCTGATCGCCAGCGGCACCTCCAGCCGTCACGTCAAGTCGCTGGTCGACAACGTGCTGGAGAAGGTCAAAGAGCAGGGCGTGCGCCCGATCGGTACTGAAGGCATGGACACTGGCGAGTGGGCACTGCTCGACCTCGGCGACATCGTAGTTCACGTGATGCTGCCGACTGCCCGTCAGTTCTATGACCTTGAGCGTCTGTGGCAGGGTGCCGAGCAGAGCCGTGCGCAGTTCAGCGCCGAGCCGGGCGCAGAACAATCGAGTGGCGAGCAGAAATAAGGACGCGCAGCGGTGCGGATCAAACTGATCGCCGTCGGCTCGCGGATGCCACGTTGGGTGGAAGAGGGCTGGCAGGAATATGCCAAGCGCATGCCCAGCGAGTTGTCCCTGGAACTGGTGGAAATTCCGCTGACCACACGCGGCAAGAATGCCGACGTGGCGCGGATGATCCGCCAGGAAGGCGAGGCCATGCTGGCCAAGGTTGCACCGGGGGAACGCATTGTCACCCTGGAAGTCGAAGGGCGACCTTGGAGTACCGAGCAGCTGGCGGTCGAACTGGACAAGTGGCGCCTGGATGCGCGCACCGTCAACCTGATGGTCGGTGGCCCGGAGGGGCTGGCGCCTGAGGTGCAGGCGCGCAGTGAGCAGCGTTGGTCGTTATCGCCGCTGACCTTGCCGCATCCGTTGGTACGCATTCTGATCGGCGAACAGATGTATCGTGCCTGGACCGTATTATCCGGCCACCCTTACCACAAATGATTTTTCATAAGTAACCAGCAGCCACCGATGCCGCAACCAATTCGCCTCAAAGACCACGAGAAAGACGGCCGCCTGATCCGCAAACGCGCGGTGGTCGGTGCTGTGGTGGTTCTGTTGCTGACCTCGGTGCTGGTGGCACGCATGTATTACTTGCAGGTGGTGCAGTTCGAGCATCACACCACCCTGGCGGAAAACAACCGCATCCACGTGCAGCCGATTCCACCGAACCGTGGGCTGATCTACGACCGCAACGGAGTAATCATCGCCGATAACCGCCCCAGCTTCAGCTTGACCCTGACCCGTGAGCGCGCCGGTGACTGGGCGCAGGTGCTCGATGTGATTGTCGAGGTGCTAGAGCTGGGCCCGGATGAACGCGCGCTGTTCGAGCGTCGCGTGCGTCAGGGGCGGCGCCCCTTCGAGCCGGTACCGGTGTTGTTCGAGTTGAGCGAGGAGCAGATCGCCCGTGTGGCGATCAATCAGTTCCGGCTGCCGGGTGTGGAAGTCGCCGCGCAACTGGTGCGGCATTACCCGCTGGGCGAGCATTTTGCCCATTCGGTGGGCTATGTCGGGCGAATCAACGAGAAAGAGCTGAAAGAGCTCGATCCGGTGGCCTACAGCGGCACACACCATATCGGCAAGACTGGTATCGAGCGCTTCTATGAAGACGAGCTGCACGGTGAGGTGGGGTACGAGGAAGTGGAAACCAACGCCCGTGGCCGCGTGTTGCGCGTGCTTAAGCGTACTGACCCGCTGCCCGGCAAGGATATTGTGCTGAGCCTCGATATCCGCTTGCAGGAGGCCGCTGAAAAGGCCCTGGCTGGTCGTCGTGGGGCGATTGTGGCGATTCAGCCGCAGACTGGTGAAGTATTGGCGATGGTCAGCCAGCCAAGCTTCGACCCCAACCCCTTCGTGACCGGTATCGGCTTCAAGGCCTATGCTGACCTGCGCGATTCCATTGACCGGCCGCTGTACAACCGCATATTGCGCGGTCTCTACCCGCCTGGCTCGACCATTAAGCCGATGGTCGCGGTGGCGGGGCTGGATGCTGGCGTAGTGACGCCGCAAACCCGGGTGTTCGACCCCGGCTTCTATCAGTTGCCCAATCACAGTCACAAATACCGTAACTGGAACCGCACCGGTGATGGCTGGGTGGATATGGACCTGGCTATCGCCCGCTCCAACGACACCTACTTTTACTCGCTGGCGCACAAGATGGGCATCGACCGCATGCATGACTACATGACTCGCTTCGGGCTAGGTCAGCGCGTGTCGCTGGACATGTTCGAAGAAACCGCCGGGCTGATGCCGTCGCGGGACTGGAAGCGCGCGCGTTACCGTCAGGCCTGGTATCCGGGCGAAACGCTGATTCTCGGTATCGGACAGGGCTATATGCAGACCACGCCGCTGCAACTGGCTCAGGCCACGGCGCTGATGGCCACGCGTGGCAAGTGGATTCGCCCGCACCTGGCCAAGACCATCCAAGGCCAGGTGCCGGTTGACCCCAACCCCGTCCCCGATATTGTGCTGCGCGATCCGTCGTTCTGGGATAACGGTCGACATGGCATGGAGCAGGTGATGCACGGCCCGCGCGGTACCGCGCGCAAGGTGGGCGATGCGGCGCTGTACCGAATGGCCGGCAAGAGCGGTACCGCCCAGGTGGTGGCGATCAAGCAAGGCGAGAAGTACGATCGCAGCAAAGTCGCCGAGCGCCATCGTGACCACGCCCTGTTCGTCGCTTTTGCGCCAGCGAATAACCCGCAAATTGCCGTGTCGGTAATGGTGGAAAACGGCGAATCCGGCTCCGGAGTGGCCGCGCCAGTGGTCAAGCAGGTAATCGATGCCTGGCTGCTGGATGAAAACGGTCAGTTAAAAGCCGAATATGCGCCGCCTGTGGCAGCCGAGGTTGCCGCGCCATGAGTAATAGCTTCGACCGAAACTTATCCACCGAAGACTTGCTGCGCCGCCGTGCCACCTTGCTACAGCGTCTACACATCGACGGCATCCTGCTGTTGCTGCTGCTGGTGCTGGCCACCGGCAGCCTGTTTATCCTCTATTCAGCCAGTGGCAAAAACGTCGACCTGCTAATGAAACAGGCCACGTCCTTTGGTATTGGCTTGGTCGGCATGTTTATCATCGCCCAGTTTGAGCCGCGCTTTATGGCGCGCTGGGTGCCGTTGGCCTATGTCGGCGGCGTGGCCTTACTGGTGGCGGTGGATGTGATGGGGCATAACGCCATGGGCGCCACGCGCTGGATCAATATTCCCGGGGTGATCCGTTTCCAGCCTTCTGAATTTATGAAGATCATCATGCCGGCGACTATTGCCTGGTATCTGTCCAGCCGCAGCCTGCCACCGCGGCTCAAGCATATTGCGGTCAGTCTGGCGATGATCATCGTGCCCTTTGTGCTGATTCTGTTGCAGCCGGACCTGGGTACTTCGTTGTTGATCATCGCCTCGGGCGGTTTCGTGCTGTTTATTGCCGGCTTGCAGTGGCGCTGGATTCTCAGTGCCGTCACCGCGGTAGTGCCGATCGCTATTGGCATGTGGTTATTCGTGCTGCGTGACTATCAGAAACAGCGTGTACTGACCTTCCTCAATCCGGAAAGCGACCCGCTGGGCAGTGGCTGGAACATCATCCAGTCCAAGGCGGCCATCGGTTCGGGGGGCGTGCTGGGCAAGGGCTGGCTGCAAGGCACTCAGTCGCACCTGGATTTTCTGCCGGAGAGTCACACCGACTTTATCATCGCCGTACTGGCCGAAGAGTTCGGTCTGGTCGGGGTGTGTTTGTTACTGCTGGTGTACATGCTGTTGATCGCGCGCGGCCTGGTGATTACCGTGCAAGCGCAGACGCTGTTCGGTAAGCTTCTCGCCGGCGCGCTGACCATGACTTTCTTCGTTTATGTCTTCGTTAATATCGGTATGGTTAGCGGCCTGCTGCCGGTGGTGGGCGTGCCGCTGCCATTTATCAGCTATGGCGGCACTTCGCTGATCACCCTGCTGGCGGGATTTGGAATTTTGATGTCGATCCACACTCATCGTAAGTGGATGACACAGGCTTGATTGGGATTATGAATTCAATGCAAAACGCGCGTGGTTGGATGGTACGTACTGCACCTTGGTTGGCGTTGGCCGGGGTGTGCGCAGTGGCTCAGCCCGCATTGGCCGGGGATTACCAGCAATCGCCGCAGGTGGCTGAGTTCGTCGGCGAGATGACCCGCGACTATGGCTTTGCCGGTGAGCAACTGGTCGAGCTGTTCGCCCAGGTCGAGCGCAAACAGGCGATCCTCGATGCCATTTCGCGTCCGGCAGAAAAGGCCAAGCCGTGGAAGGATTACCGGCCGATCTTTATCACCGACAAGCGCATCAGCAAGGGTGTCGAGTTCTGGAAGCGGCACGAGGAAACCCTGGCCCGCGCGGAGGCTGAGTACGGTGTACCGGCCCAGGTGATCGTGGCGATCATCGGTGTGGAAACCTTCTACGGCGGCAATACAGGCAGCTGGCGGGTGATGGATGCTTTGTCGACTCTGGCCTTCGACTACCCGCCGCGCGCGCCATTCTTCCGCAAAGAGCTGCGCGAGTTCCTCCTGCTAGCCCGCGAAGAACAGGTCGAGCCGCTAAACATGACCGGCTCCTACGCCGGCGCCATGGGTTTGCCGCAGTTTATGCCGAGCAGCTTTCGCGCCTATGCAGTGGACTTCGATGGCGATGGTCATATCAATATCTGGAGCAATCCGACCGATGCCATCGGCAGCGTCGCCAGTTACTTCAAACGTCACCACTGGCAGCCGGGGCAGCCGGTGGTCAGCGCTGCCACCATCAAGGGTGAGCAGGCTGAGCAAGGCCTCACTGTTGGCCTGGACCCGGTGAAGAATGTCGGTGAGCTGCGTGCGTTGGGCTGGGCCAGTGCCGACCCGCTGGCTGACGATTTGCCGGTGACGGCCTTCCTTCTGGAAGGTGCTGATGGCGCCGAGTACTGGTTGGGCCTGCCTAACTTCTTTGTGATCACCCGCTACAATCGCAGTGTGATGTATGCCATGGCGGTCAATCAGCTGGCCGAGTTGCTGGTTGATGCACGGGGTAAGAATTGATGTCGCGTTTGTCTTTCAAATTGGCTGCCTATGGCAGCCTGGCGCTGCTGCTGGCCAGCTGCTCATCCACCCGTGCGCCGCAACCGGTTGCGCCAGTGCAGCCAGGTGGGGCGATTTCCGGCCCGGGTGATTTCAACCGTCCACACAAGGATGGCGCGCCCTGGTGGGATGTCGACGTGTCGCGGATTCCCGATGCGGTGCCGATGCCACATTACGGCCGAGTCAAGGCCAGCCCCTACACCGTATTCGGCAAACAGTACTACCCGATTCCCGATGCCCGTCGTTATCAGGCGGTGGGTCCGGCGTCCTGGTATGGCACCAAGTTCCATGGTCAGGCCACCGCAAACGGTGAAACCTACGACCTGTACGGCATGACTGCAGCGCACAAGACCCTGCCGCTACCCAGCTATGTGCGGGTGACCAACCTGGAAAACGGCAAAACCGCGATTCTGCGGGTCAATGATCGTGGGCCGTTCTATTCCGACCGGATTATCGACCTGTCCTTCGCCGCAGCGAAGAAGCTCGGCTATGCCGAAAGCGGTACCGCGCGGGTCAAGGTCGAAGGCATCGACCCGCACGAGTGGTGGGCTCAGCAGGGCCGTCCGGTGCCGATGGTGTTGGCTGCGCCGCAGCAAGTGGCACAGGCTCAGCCCATTGCGCAGCCTATCGCGCAGCCGGTTGAACAATATTCACCGCCACCGCAGCAGCATGCCGCCGCGGTGCTCCCCGTGCAGATTGACGCAAAAAAAAACGCTTCAGTCGGAGCCTCTGGCCTGTATCTCCAAGTGGCCGCCTTCGCCAATCCGGACGCTGCGGAGCTACTCCGGTCGAAGCTGAGCGAGACAGTGGCTGCGCCAGTGTTCGTCAGCTCAGTGGTGCGCAACCAGCAGATATTGCACCGCGTGCGCCTGGGGCCAGTGAGCAGCCAAAGCGAGGCTGAGCAGTTGCAGAGCAGCGTGCGCCTAGCCAATCTCGGTGAACCGACCCTGGTCAAGGCAGACTGACAGGGCACTTATGGTTCTTCTGCGGGACTAAACAAACAACTCTGGCCAGCCAACGGTTAGCCGGGGGGATCAGCACCTTATGCCCACTGGGCCTGTTCACCATCAGCAATCTAGAGAGACGGATGAATATCACCAGCTTTACGCAACGCGTTTTCCTTTCACTTTGCCTACTCAGTGCATCGACCGCCTGGGCCGATCAGCCAGCAATTCCTTCGGCGCCGCAATTGGCTGCCAAATCTTATGTGCTGCTGGATGCCGCCAGCGGCAAGGTGCTGGTGGAAAACAATGGTGATCAGCGTCTGCCGCCGGCCAGCCTGACCAAGCTGATGACGGCCTACATCGCCACCCTGGAAATCCGTAAGGGCAAGATTGGCGAGCAGGATCTGGTGCCAGTCAGCGAGCACGCTTGGCGCACCGGTGGCGCTGCATCCGGTGGATCGACCATGTTCCTGCCGCTGAATAGCCAGGCCACTGTGGATGACCTGCTTCACGGTGTGATCATCCAGTCCGGCAACGATGCCAGCATTGCCCTGGCCGAGTACATCGCCGGTAGCGAAGATGCCTTCGCCGACATGATGAACGAGACCGCCGCGCGCCTGGGTATGAGCAATAGCCACTTTATGAATGCGACCGGTTTGCCACATCCGGAGCATTACTCCAGTGCCCATGACATGGCCGTTCTGGCTCGCGCGATCATCAATGAAGACCAGCAGCACTATGCGATCTACGCGCAAAAGGAGTTCCTCTGGAACAACATCAAGCAGGGCAACCGCAACCTGCTGCTGTGGCGTGACAAGACTGTTGACGGTCTGAAGACCGGCCACACCGAAGAAGCGGGCTACTGCCTGGTTGCTTCCGCCGTACGTGATGGCGCGCGGATGATCACCTCGGTATTCGGCACCGTCAGCGAGTCGGCCCGTGCTGCGGAAACCCAGAAGCTGCTGACCTATGGTTTCCGCTTCTTCGAAACCCGCACCTTCTACAAGCAAGGTCAGGAGCTGGCTCAGGCCCAAGTTTGGAAAGGCGCTGTGCGCCAGGTCAAAGCCGGCCTCGGCGCTGATCTGAGCCTGACGCTGCCGAAAGGCCAGCTGGAAAAACTGCAGGCCGGCATGATCCTCAACCCGCAGCTGACGGCCCCGATTGCCCAGGGTGATGTGATCGGCAAGGTTGAAGTGAAACTGGGCGAAGAAGTGGTACACAGCGCCGATCTGATCGCTCTTGAGGCCGTTGAGGAAGGTAGTTTCTTCCGTCGCCTGTGGGATAGCATCAGCCTGTTCTTCTACGGATTGTTCAACTGATAGCGTGACCAATAACGCCCCTGCCGACCCGCAGGGGCGTTGTTGCTGCCACGGCTTACGAGGCCGTTACTGCCATGACTCAACCAGACGTCAAATCGCACAAAATCGAATTCCCCTGCGCGGACTACCCGATCAAGGTCGTCGGCGACAGTGGCGACAACTACAAGAGTACGGTGATCGAGATCCTTAGCCAGCACGCCAAGGTCGATCTCAGTACCCTGGCCGAGCGCCAGAGCAGCAACGGCAAATACACCACTGTGCAGCTGCATATCGAAGCCACCAGCGAAGATCAGCTACGCGATATCAACAGCGCCCTGCGCGCGACCGGTATCGTGCATATGGTGCTGTGATGAGCCTACCGCTCGGCTTTCGTGAGCTGGGCCAGGTTGACTACGAGCCTACCTGGCATGCCATGCAGCGGTTTACCGATGCCCGTGGCGTGAGCACGCCTGATGAGATCTGGCTGCTCGAACACGCGCCCGTATTTACCCAGGGCCAAGCTGGCAAGGCCGAGCATGTGCTGTTTCCGGGTGATATTCCGGTGGTGCAGGTGGATCGCGGCGGCCAGGTGACTTATCACGGTCCGGGCCAGTTGGTGGCTTACCTGCTGCTGGATGTGCGCCGTAGCGGCATTGGTGTGCGCGAACTGGTGAGTCGTATCGAGCGCAGTCTGATCGATCTGCTTGCCAGTTATGGTGTCAGCGCCAGCGCCAAGCCGGATGCGCCAGGGGTTTATGTGGGTGGCGCGAAGATCGCCTCGCTCGGTCTGCGTATCCGCAACGGCCGTTCCTTTCATGGTCTGGCGCTGAATGTGGACATGGATCTGCAGCCGTTCCAGCGCATCAACCCCTGCGGCTATGCCGGCATGGCCATGACGCAGTTGGCCGATCTGGTGGCAGAGCCGATAAAGCTATCCGAAGTCAGTGCGCGGCTACGTGAGCAACTGGTCAAGCACCTCGACTACGCGCAGCAGCAGAGCCTGGCGGGCGCAATAGACTGCTAGAGCGGGCAGAGCAGATACACAAACGCCTGACCCCAGGCAAAGCCGCAAGGTCAGGCGCTGTGTGGCTCAATCAGTTTAGATTGAGGGCAGGAATCAGACTGTTGTCGAGCTGTTGACCCGGTACGGGTACCGGGGCGGCCAGGCCCAGGTTGTTCTTCTCGAACACCTTGTCGGCACGGTAGCTGGAACGTACCAGCGGGCCGGCGGCGACCTCCATAAAGCCTTTCTGCAGACCAATTTCGCGCAAGCGATTGAACTCTTCCGGGCTGACCCAGCGCTGCACCTTCAGGTGGTTGCGTGTCGGTTGCAGGTACTGGCCGAGGGTGAGGATGTCGACGTTGATAGCGCGCAGGTCATCCATGGTCTGGATGATCTCTTCATCCGTCTCGCCCAGGCCGAGCATCAGGCTGGTCTTGGTCAGCACGTCCGGGCGGTGGCGCTTGGCGTGTTCCAGCGCGCGCAGGGTCTTCTCGTAGCCGGCACGCGGGTCGCGCACTTCATAAGTCAGGCGTTTGACCGTCTCAACGTTCTGCGCGAACACCTCAAGACCGGAATCCACCACGCGCTCGATTGCTTGCAGGTCGCCGTCGAAGTCCGGGGTTAGGGCTTCCACCACCACGTGCGGGGTATTGTCCTTAATCGCCCGCACGCAGGCCGCGTAGTGGCTGGCGCCACCGTCATCCAGATCGTCGCGGTCCACTGAGGTCAGCACGATATAGCGCAGGGCCATTAGCTCCACAGACTTGGCAGTGTTCTGCGGCTCTTCCAAGTCCAGCCAGCCGTTGGGGTTGCCGGTGTCCACTGCACAGAAACGGCAGGCGCGGGTACACACCGAACCCATCAGCATGATGGTCGCGGTGCCGTTGGACCAGCACTCGCCCATGTTTGGGCAGTGGGATTCCTGGCACACGGTGCTCAGGCGGTGTTCGCTGACGTTGCGTTTGACCGCCTCGAAGCGGCTGCCGCCAGGCGCCTTGACTCGTAGCCACTTGGGTTTGGGCTCGAACACCTGAGGCTCGCTGGAGGCGCGGCGCTTTTGCCCGTCCTTGATCGCGGTGATGCCTTGGGTGGTACGGAATTTTTCGCCACTGGCGACGGTTTTAGGCGTGGAGGTATCGGACATCGACAATCTGGGCTCCGCTAGAGGCTCCGTGAACGAGGCGGCTTGTGGCCGCCGCGCAGCTTATCATAGAAGCTGACCGTTCAGTCCGGCGGGCGCCGTGCGGTTCTGCCGCCACGCGCTGCGCGATTGCTTACCTGAGTTGCTGCAGCAACTTATGGCTGGGATAGCCATCGGCAGGTTGCCCTTGGGATTGCTGAAAGGCACGTACGGCCTTGCGCGTGTTGGCACCGATGATGCCATCAGCCGGGCCTGGCTCGTAGCCTTTGTTGGCCAGCAACTCTTGCAGTTCGATCCGCTCGCTGCGGCCCAGCTGGCGATCATTGCGCGGCCAGGCGGCTTGTACGCCAGGATTACCGTCCAGTGCATCACTCAGCAGGCCGATGGCCAGGGCGTAGGCGGTGGAATTGTTGTACTTGAGGATGCTGCGGAAGTTGTTCAGCAGTAGGAACGCCGGGCCGCGATGACCTGCAGGCAGAAACAGCGAGGCCTGGCTTTGTTCATTGGCATCAATGGCTCTGACCGGGTTGATCCCGAGGATGCGCCACTGCGCCAGGCTGCGGCGTACTTCTGGATCGGCCAGAGCGTAATCGAAGCCCTGCGGCAGGTTCACTTCAAAACCCCAGGGTTGGCCGTTCTCCCAGCCTGAGGCTTGCAGGTAATGCGCGGCAGAAGCGAGGGCGTCGGGAGTTGAGGTCCACAGGTCACGCTTGCCATCGCCATCAAAATCCACGGCATGCTGATTGAAGGTGGTCGGCATAAATTGGGTTTGCCCCATAGCGCCCGCCCATGAACCGATCAACCCCTGTGCTGGGGCATCGCCAGCTTGCAAGATTTGCAGCGCGGCCAGCAGTTGGCTGCGCCAGAACACCTGGCGGCGGCCATCGTAGGCCAGGGTGGCGAGGGAGCGAATGACGTTATGGCTGCCGATATTGCTGCCGTAATTGCTTTCCATGCCCCAGATCGCGATCAGCACTTCATGGTCGACGGCGTAGGTGCTGCGGATAGCTTTCAGGGTTGGTCGATGCTGCGCCTTGAGCAGGCGTCCCTGTGCAATACGCGGAACGGAAACGGCACCATCAATGTAGTCCCACACCGGGCGGGTGAACTCCGGCTGGCTGTTATCGGAGGTGACAACTCTGGGGTCCAGGGTGATACCGGCGAATGTGCGATCGAACAGTGCGGCATCAATACCGGCGGCGATGGCATCGCTGCGCAACAGCATGCGCCATTCATCGAAGCTGAGTAGCGGGGTTGGGCTGCTGGCAACGCTAGCGGCTGGGCTTGCAGGCGCTGTGCTGGTTGTAACTGGTGTGGCGGCAAGCGGCTGGGCCGGTGCTTCGGCACAGGCGGTCAGAAACAACAGGATGCAGGCGGTAGCGCTATGAGATAGGCCCCGAAGAAGCAGGTAAGGCATGGTGGTCTCGGCACATTTTGCAGGCCGTAACCTTAGCATGATTGAGCTGGTGTGCGGGTGCTGGCGGGCTGTGACGGGCTTTTCAGGCAGCCAGAACGTATGAAGCCTCCCAGTTTTGCTGGGAGGCTTCGCGGCGGTAGCTACCTTTGCCTTTGCTCGGCGTTTCCTGGCGTGAGCGAAACAGTGGCTGAGCTATCAGAGATTTGGCCTTGTTCGGGCCGCGTTTGGCTTTCTTCGCCATGACCTTTCCTCGGTAAATGACCTGCAAGTCGCAGGCGTGCGAAGCATGATCCGCACGCCGCTAAAAGTCCAGAGTCTGTGGCTAGCGGGATATACCCAGGCGTTGACCGCAGATGTTTAGCGTCAACAGGCTTAGGCCGCTCCAGGGATCGCCGGCCGCCTGGCCTTTGATCTGCGCATCGATCTGCTGGGCATCCTGCAGCAGCGCGGCCCAGCGGGCGGCGGAGAGGCGTTGTAAGGCTTTGCTGACCAGCGGCCGTCGCTTCTCCCAGACTGGAGGGCGCGCCGAGCTGAAGGCTTTTTCCAGCGGCATACCCTGGCCGTACTGCTGGGCGATGGTGGCCAGCAGGCGGATTTCCCGGGCCAGGGCCCAGAGAATTACCGGTGGCTCAACACCTTCCCCGCGCAGCCCTTCGAGCATGCGCAGGGCGTGGGCGGCTTCGCCATTGAGGGCGGCATCGATCAGGCCAAATACATCGAAGCGTGCGCTGTCGGCGACCGAGGCATGTACGGTGTCGACGTCGATCTGCGTGCCTTCGGCGAGCAGTTTGAGTTTTTCGATTTCCTGGGCGGCAGCGAGCAGGTTGCCTTCGACACGTACAGCAATCATATCCACGGCTTCGGCGCTGGCGCTGAGGCCCGATTGTGCGAGGCGCTGGCGAATCCACTGCGGTAGCTGGTGGGCATCGACCGGCCAGATCTGCACAAACTGCGTCTGCGCGCCTTCGATCAGCGCCTTGGCCCATTTGGTCTTCTGCGCGCTGCCGTCGAGTTTCGGCAGGCTGATCAGCAGCACGGTGTCTTCGGCGGGGCGGGCGAGGTATTCGATCAGCGCAGCAGCGCCTTTGTCGCCGGGTTTGCCGTTGGGTAGGCGCAGTTCCAGCAGGCGCTTGTCGGCAAACAGCGACAGGCTGGCACCTGCTTGCAGCAGGTTGCCCCAGTCGAAATTGTTGTCGGCGTTAAACACCTGGCGCTCGCTAAAGCCCTGTTGGCGGGTGGCGGCGCGAATAGCGTCGGCGGTTTCCTGGCAGAGCAGAGGTTCATCGCCACTGACCACATACACCGGACTCAGGTTGCCCTGCAGGTGTTTGCCGAGTTGTGCAGAGTTAAGCTTCATGGGGTCGCAGAGCGGGGCCGCTGGCGCGGCCCGGCAAAATCTACTGGGCCGGAGTCGGCAGCTGAATTGGCGACTGCTGAGGTTGCGCGGCCTGTTGCTGGCGAGCGGCTTCCAGCGCATCGGCTTCTGCCTTGGCTTTGGCTTCTGCAGCTTGCTGCAATTGGTCCAGTTGCACAGGGTCGACCTGTTGTAGGCGCTGAACCAGCTGCTGAACCAGTTCGCGGTTCATTTCCCGGCGTACCTGAGCGGCTTCTTGGTCACCACCCGTCAGGTTGTTGCCGTCGTGGTTGTAGAAGCGCTGCATTTCAACTTTGTCGCTGATCAGCAGCAAATCTTTGCTGCCGCGGATTTCGTAGTCGAGTGTTTTAGTCATCTCGTACTCCGCAGTGCGGGCCGCGCTGGTGAAGCTTGCGGCGCGGCGTTCTTCCTTTTCCTTGCTCAGTACCAGGCGGTATGGTGCGCCTGCGTAGACCCGTACGCCGTTGTTCTGCAGCACGTCGCGCACGTCGTTGACGGTTTCGCCATAGGCGTTACGTGCGCTGACATCCAATTCCTTGAGGGCGAATTGCACGTCACCAGTGCCGCGCAGCTGGAAGCCGCAAGCGCTAAGCAGAGTAGCCAGGCCAATTACCAACAGATTCCGTTTGATCATCTTTTATCCCCTTGGCGTGTCTTGCGGCGCGCCGCTGTGCGGGCGCGCCAAGCTTAATCAGTTGGCAACAATATTCACAAGTTTGCCTGGCACTACGATGACCTTGCGAATGCTTAGGCCTTCGGTAAAGCGCAGCACGCTCTCATTGCCACGTGCAGCTGCTTCCACCTCCTCGCGAGAGGCTGATGCCGGTACTTCAATTTGTCCACGCAGCTTGCCGTTTACCTGGATCACCAAGGTCAGGCTGTCCTGTACCAGAGCAGACTCATCCACCTGAGGCCAGGATGCGTCGATGATAGCTTCGTCGTGGCCCAGTTCCTGCCACAGCTGATGGCTGATGTGCGGTGTGATCGGCGCCAGGAGCAGGGCCACGGCTTCCAGGCCTTCTTGTAGCAGGGCGCGATCTTGAACTGTGGTTTGTGCCGCTTTCTCCAGCACGTTCATCAGCGTCATCACTTGGGCGATGGCAGTGTTGAATTTGTGGTGCTGGCCAATATCGAAACTGGACTGTTTGATTGCCAGATGAATCGCACGGCGTATGGCTTTCTGGCCGTCATCCAGGCTATCCAGGTCGAGCGCACCGGCGATGCCCTGGTTGACGTGGCTTTGCGCCAGGCGCCAGACGCGGCGCAGGAAGCGATTGGCGCCTTCAACGCCGGAATCGGACCATTCGCAGCTCATGTCCGGCGGCGAAGCGAACATCATAAACAGGCGGCAGGTGTCGGCGCCGAACTGATCGATCATCGACTGTGGGTCGACGCCGTTGTTTTTCGACTTGGACATCTTCTCGGTGCCGCCGATTTCCACTGGCAAACCATCGCTTTTAAGCTTGGCGCTGATGACCTTGGCTTTGCTGTCGCGCTCCAGCTCGACATCGGCCGGGTTGAACCAGTCCTTGCCGCCGTTATCCAGCGTGCGGTAGTAGGTCTCGGCGACCACCATGCCCTGGGTCAGCAGGTTCTTGAATGGCTCATTGGAGCTTACAAGGCCTTCGTCACGCATCAGCTTGTGGAAGAAGCGCGCATACAGCAGGTGCAAAATCGCGTGTTCGATACCGCCGATGTACTGGTCCACCGGCAGCCAGTGGTTGGCTGCCGCTGGGTCGACCATGCCACCGGTGTAATGCGGCGAGGCGTAACGCGCGTAATACCAGGACGATTCGACGAAGGTGTCCATAGTGTCGGTTTCGCGCTTGGCCGGTGCGCCGCATTTCGGACAGCTGCATTCGTAGAACTCGGGCATGCGTGCCAGCGGGCTGCCGGCGCCATCTGGCACTACGTCTTCTGGCAGCACAACGGGCAGCTGGTCTTCGGGCACGGGTACGTCGCCACAGCTGTCGCAATGAATGATTGGGATCGGGCAGCCCCAGTAACGCTGACGGCTGATGCCCCAGTCACGCAGACGGAACTGGGTCTTGCGCGCGCCATGCTCATTGGCTTCCAGATCAGCAACGATAGCGTCGAAGGCTGCGCTGAAGTCGAGGTTGTCGTACTTGCCGGAATTGATCGTGGTCAGCCCGGTTTTGTCGCCATACCAGTCTTGCCATTGGCTGGCGTCGTAGTCTTTGCCTTCGCCGGCATAGACCTGAGTGATGGGTAGGCCATATTTAGTAGCGAATTCGAAATCGCGCTCATCGTGCGCCGGTACGGCCATGACCGCGCCTTCGCCGTAGCCCCACAACACGTAGTTGGCGACGAACACTGGCAACTTGTCGCCGCTCAGTGGGTGAATCACGAACTGGCCGGTGGCAACACCCTTCTTCTCCATGGTGGCCATATCGGCCTCGGCCACGGAGCCGGCTTTGCATTCGGCTATAAAGGCCGCGATAGCTGGGTTGCTCTCGGCGGCGCGCTGCGCCAGTGGATGCTCAGCCGCCACGGCGACGTAGGTCGCGCCCATCAGGGTGTCGGGGCGGGTGGTGTAGACCTTGAGCTGGCCGTCGATACCGACGCTGGTCTGGTCATAGTCGAACACCACGTCGGCGCCGAAGCTCTTGCCGATCCAGTTGCGCTGCATGGTCTTGACCTGTTCCGGCCAGCCATCCAGTTCATCCAGGCTACTCAGCAGCTCTTCCGCGTAGGCGGTGATCTTGAAGTAGTACATGGGGATTTCGCGCTTCTCGATCAGCGCGCCGGAGCGCCAGCCACGGCCGTCGATAACTTGCTCGTTGGCCAGTACGGTCTGGTCCACCGGGTCCCAGTTAACGCTGCCGTTTTTACGGTAGATCACGCCTTTTTCGAACAGGCGGGTAAACAGCCACTGTTCCCAACGGTAGTAATCCGGCTTGCAGGTGGTGACTTCGCGTGTCCAGTCCACGGCCAAGCCCAGCGATTTCAGCTGGGTCTTCATGTACTCGATGTTTTCGTAGGTCCACTTCGCAGGAGCGACCTGGTTCTTCATCGCGGCGTTTTCCGCCGGCATGCCAAAAGCGTCCCAGCCCATCGGCTGCAGCACGTTCTTGCCGAGCATGCGCTGGTAGCGGGCGATCACGTCACCGATGGTGTAGTTGCGCACATGGCCCATGTGCAGCTTGCCGCTTGGGTAAGGGAACATCGACAGGCAGTAGAAGGTCTCCTTGCCAGGCTGTTCGCTCACTACAAAGGATTTCTGCGCGTCCCAAAGGGACTGCGCGGCGGCTTCGATTTCACGGGGCGAGTACTGTTCTTGCATGGCTACCGGCGCTGGGAATAAGGGCTTGCGGAAAACGCCGTAGCATACATGAGCCCCGCTTATTCAGGGAAACCCTGATTGCGCCGCGCTCCAGCTACGGCGGCCTGGCCACGCCCAGCGGCCTGCGCCGTTTGTCGCCAGGCACCGCTGGTTAAAGCGCGAACGCTAAGCTTGCTATATGGAGCGGCAATCTGCTCCGGGGCGAGGTGAAGGATGGCGGAGTTTCGGCGTGGTGCAGCTGGGGGCGGGCTCTATGAGCGGCTGCTGCAACGCCTTGCCATGGCCTTGGATGAGGCAGACAACCTGAGTGCTCTGTCTGCGCAGCCGCCACTGGAACTGGAGTTGCGCGGCTTGACGGTGGCGGAAATGGAGCTGATTCGCGCCTACCTGGATCGTGACCTGAACTGGCTACGCGGCTGGCATGCGGCCGCTCAGGAAATGGCACAGATCGAGCAGCTACCAAGTGCACGCAAGGTCGGCCGCTCCGGCCACAAAGCCACCGCCGCGTTGCCTGGCAAGATCAAACCGCTGCTCAAACGCCGTTTACAGCTGTGCTGCGCGCTGTGCGGCACTCTGGCGGGCTGGCAGTCCGGCAATGGCGTACAGGCGTGCAAGGCCTGCGGCTCGCAGTTGTTTCGGGCGAGTAATCATCGGTAGGCTGCGCGCACCCATGGAGGTGCCCAATGCCGATTCGCTACATTCTCAAACAGTTCTTTCTGCCGCCAGGCCTGTTCCTGCTGTTGCTGCTGGTCGCCTGGTGGCTGCGTCGTCGCTTCCCGCGCTTGGCGGCGGCTTGCCTGGTCGTTGGGGTGGGCGGTATGTGGCTGTTCAGTCTGCCGGTGGTGGTTGAGTTCTCGGCGCGAGTGTTGGAAAGCGAGCCGGCATTGGATGAGCGGCAATGGGCCGCGCTAGCTCGGCAGGCTGACGTGATTGTGGTTCTGGGTGGCGGGCGTGAGCTGGCTGACCCCGGTTGGGGCGCTGATCAGCCCAGCTTGCTGGCGTTGGAGCGCGTGCGTTTCGCTGCTCGCCTGGCTAAGGCCTCAGGTTTGCCACTGCTCACCAGTGGCGGGTTGCACTTTGGCGCACCGCCCAGTGAAGCGGCCTTGATGGCCGAGGTGCTGGCGCGCGATTACGCCTTGCCGGTGCGTTGGCAGGAAGGCTTGAGCCGCACCACTTGGGAGAATGCGACCCACAGTGCTGAACTGCTTAAGCAAGCGGGGATTACCCGCGTGGTGCTGGTGACCCAGGCCTGGCATATGCCGAGGTCGCGCTGGAGCTTCGAGCAGGCAGGTTTACAGGTGGTCAGCGCACCGATGGGTTTTCTCGGCATACCCAACGGCCGACCTGCTGGCGGCTGGTTGCCGGAAAGTAAGGCCGTCTGGCAGAACGGCCTGCTGCTTAACGAGGCTATTGGCTTGCTGGCTTATCGGTTGTTCTACCGGGCTGCGCAGGAATAAGCCCCGGCTGGCCGGGGCTTGCATACTTCAACTATTGATCAACTCGGCATGGTGGCAAGCCACTTGCCGCGCATCCAGCAGGCGCAGCGCCGGTTGTTCAACCTGGCAGCGTTCGCTGGCATGCGGGCAGCGTTGGTGAAAGGCGCAACCGCTAGGTGGCGACAGCGGGTTGGGCAGTTCGCCACTGATCTTGATCTTCGCTTTGCTTGGGTCAGGACGGATGGTCGGCGTCGCCGACAGCAGCGCCTGAGTGTAAGGATGCAGCGGGCGGTCATAGATTCGCTCGCTGGGGCCCATTTCCACCGGGCGGCCGAGGTACATCACCAATACATCATCGGCGACATGGCGCACTACTGAGAGGTTGTGCGAGATAAACACATAGCCGGTATTGAACTGCTCCTGCAGGTCCATAAACAGGTTGAGCACCTGGGCCTGGATCGACACGTCCAGCGCCGATGTCGGCTCGTCCGCCACCAGCACTTTGGGTTGCAGCATCATCGCGCGGGCCAGGGCGATGCGCTGGCGCTGGCCGCCGGAGAACATATGCGGGTAGCGCTGGTAATGCTCGGGGCGCAGGCCGACCTGCTGCATCATTGCCTGCACCCGCTCGCGCCGTTCCGGCTGCGACAGCTGAGTATTGATCAGCAGCGGCTCGCCTAGCTGGTCGCCGACCTTCTGCCTTGGGTTGAGCGAGGCGTAGGGGTTTTGAAAGACCATCTGCACATCACGGCGCAGCTGCTTGCGCTGCGCCTTGTTGGCGCCAGTCACTTCCTGCCCGGCGATCTGCAGGCTGCCGGAACTGGGCTGCTCAATCAGCGTCAGCGCACGGGCCAGGGTGGATTTGCCGCAGCCGGACTCGCCGACCACCGCCAGGGTCTTGCCCGCCTGTAATTCAAAGGACACGCCATTCAGCGCCTGCACCTGGGCGTTGGGCTGAAACAGGCCGCGGGAGATTTCGTAGTGGCGGGTGAGGTCGCGAGCAGTTAGGACGGCGCTCATCAGGCCACCTCCGCAGTCAGGTTGAGCGGGTAGAAGCAGCGCGCTGCGCCACGTTCATGGGCGTCCAGGGTTGGCCGTTGTTCACGGCAGTGCGCCTGGGCGTAAGGGCAGCGTGGTGACAGCAGACAACCCACTGGCCGGTCGTAACGACCTGGGACAATGCCGGGCAGGGTGGTCAAGCGGCGCTGGCCCTGGCTGTGTTCGGGGATCGCCTTGAGCAATGCTTCGGTGTAAGGGTGCGTGGGTGCATTGAACAGCTGCGGCACGCTGCCGATTTCCACCGCCTGGCCGGCATACATCACGCAGACCCGTTGCGCGGTTTCGGCGACCACGGCCAGGTCGTGGGTGATCAGCACCAAGCCCATATCCTCTTCGCGTTGCAGGTGGACCAGCAGGTCCATGATCTGCGCCTGAATGGTCACATCCAGCGCCGTAGTCGGTTCGTCAGCGATCAGCAGTTTGGGCTCGGCGGCAATCGCCATGGCAATCGCCACCCGTTGGCTCATACCGCCGGATAGCTGGTGCGGGTAGGCATTCAGGCGGCTGGCGGCGGCAGGGATTTCCACCCGGTCGAGCAGCTGCAATGCGCGTTGGCGGGCGGCCTGGCCCTTGAGATTAAGATGCTGGCGCAGCACTTCCTCGATCTGGAAACCCACGGTAAAGCTGGGGTTGAGGGCGGTCATCGGGTCCTGAAAGACCATCGACAGGTCCTTACCGACGATATGCCGACGCTGGCGGCCCTTGAGGCGCAGCATGTCGGTGCCGTCAAACTGCAGGCTGTCGGCCGTGACGATGCCGGGGGCGTCGATCAGGCCCATCAGCGCCATCATGGTCACCGATTTACCGGAGCCGGACTCGCCAACAATCGCCAGCACTTCACCCTTTTCCACACACAGGTCGAGGCCGTCGACCACCGGGATTGCAGTGGCGTCGCCGAAGCGCACGCTGAGGTTTTTGATATCCAACAGGCTCATACGGGGCTCCTCACTGCGCATTCTTGAGTTTCGGGTCGAGCGCATCGCGCAGCCCGTCGCCCATCAGATTGATTGCCAGCACGCTGAGCAGAATGGTCAGGCCCGGCAGGCTGACCACCCACCAGGCGCGCTCGATATAGTCGCGCGCCGAGGCCAGCATGGTGCCCCACTCGGGGGTTGGCGGTTGTACGCCGAGGCCGAGAAAACCCAGGGCCGCAGCATCGAGAATTGCCGAGGAAAAACTCAGGGTGGCCTGCACAATCAGCGGCGCCATGCAGTTGGGTAGCACGGTGATAAACATCAGCCGCGGCAAGCTGGCGCCGGCCAGGCGTGCGGCAGTTACGTAGTCGCGGTTCAGCTCGCCCATCACCGCGGCGCGGGTCAGGCGCACATAGGACGGCAGTGAGACGATGGCGATGGCGAAGATGGTGTTGATCAGCCCTGGGCCGAGGATGGCGACGATGGCCACTGCCAGCAGCAGCGAGGGCAGGGCCAGCATGATGTCCATCAGGCGCATGATCGACGGGCCGAGCAGGCGCGGAAAGAAGCCGGCGACCAGCCCCAGAAGGATGCCGGGGATCAGCGACATCAGCACCGACGCCAGACCGATCAGCAGCGACAGCCGCGCGCCATGGATCAACCGTGACAGCAGGTCGCGCCCCACTTCATCGGTGCCGAGCAGAAATTGCAGCTGGCCACCTTCCAGCCAGGCCGGTGGGGTGAGCAGAAACTCGCGGTATTGCTCGCTGGGGTCGTGCGGGGCGATCCACGGCGCAAACAGCGCGCAGATCACCAGCAGAATCATAAATGCCAGTCCGGCAACGGCGCCCTTGTTGTGGGCGAAGGCCTGCCAGAATTCCTTGAGCGGCGAAGGGTAGAACAACGATGGATCGAGTGTGGCTTGCGTGGTCATTGGGCTCTCCTTAGCGCTGATGGCGAATGCGTGGATTGGCCAGGCCGTAGAGGATGTCCACCACGAAGTTGACCAGAATTACCAGGCAGGCGATCAGCAAGATGCCGTTTTGCACCACCGGGTAGTCACGTGCGCCGATCGACTCGATCAGCCATTTGCCGATGCCCGGCCAGGAGAAAATGGTTTCGGTCAGTACGGCGCCTGCCAGCAGCGTGCCGACCTGCAGGCCGAACACCGTGAGTACCGGGATCAGTGCATTGCGCAAGCCATGCACGAACACCACGCGGGCCGGTGACAGGCCCTTGGCACGGGCGGTGCGCACATAGTCCTCGCGCAGCACTTCGAGCATCGCTGAGCGAGTCATCCGCGCGATGACTGCGAGTGGAATGGTGCCAAGCACGATGGCCGGCAGGATCAGATGGCGCAGGGCGTCGACAAATGCGCCCTCTTCGTCGCTGAGCAGGGTGTCGATCAGCATAAAACCGGTGACTGGCGGGATGTCGTAGAGCAGATCGATACGCCCGGACACTGGCGTCCAGCCCAGCCACACCGAAAAGAACATGATCAGCAGCAGGCCCCACCAGAAAATCGGCATCGAGTAGCCGGCCAGCGAAATGCCCATTACCCCATGGTCGAACAGCGAGCCCCGTTTCAGTGCAGCGATCACGCCGGCGATCAGCCCCAGGGTGCCGGCGAACAGCAGGGCGGCGAGGGACAGCTCCAGGGTGGCGGGAAACAGCGTGGTGAACTCATTCCAGACGCTGGTGCGGGTGCGCAGCGACTCACCCAGATCGCCCTGGGCCAGCTTGCCGATATAGTCGAAATACTGTGCATACAGCGGCTTGTTCAACCCCAGGCGCTCCATGGCCTGGGCGTGCATTTCCGGGTCGACGCGGCGTTCGCCCATCATGACTTCCACCGGATCGCCGGGGATCATGCGGATCAGCGCGAAGGTCAGCAAGGTAACGCCGAAGAAGGTGGGAATCAGCAATCCCAGGCGGCGTGCAATAAAAGCAAACATGGGGTTTTGTTACTCCGCATCAGTTCATTCGCGCCAACGGCTACGTGGGCCGTTGACATATTGTGTCGATCTGCCACTGGCGCGCGGCTGGGGCGCGCCAGTAGCCCTGTTTTGAGTGCAGCTTGCAGAATCAGTGCCGCTTTACCTTGGCGTAATTATTCGAGCCCATGGGGCTGAGGGTAAAACCCTCGACATCACGGCTGACCGCGCTGAATTGCTTGGGGTGGGCCTGGGGAATCCACGGTGCTTGTTGGTGGAAAATCGCCAGTGCCTGGCGGTAGAGCGCGGCGCGCTGCTGCGGCTCGGTGGTTTCCCGGGCCTGGATGATCAGCCGGTCGAACTCGGCATCACACCAGCCGGCCTGGTTCTCGCCGCTCTGCGCGGCGGCGCAGGACAGGTTGGGCGTGAGGAAGTTGTCCGGGTCGCCGTTGTCGCCGGCCCAGCCCATAAACACCAGGTCATGTTCGCCGTTCTTCGCCCGTTTGATCAGCTCGCCCCACTCCATCACGCGGATGTCGGTTTTGATGCCGACCGCTGCCAGGTCGGCTTGCAGCATCTGCGCGCCGAGTGATGGGTTGGGGTTGGTGGGGCCGCCGCCTGGGCGGGTCCAGATCGACAGAGTGATGCCATCCGCGTGGCCAGCCTCGGCGAGCAGCTGACGGGCGCGCTGAGGATCATGGGGCCAGCCCTCAAGCTGATTGTCATAGCCAAGCAGTGTCGACGGATAGGGCGCGATGGCCGGGCTGGCACCCTCGGCGCCGAATTGCGCGCCGAGGTAGGCCTGCTTGTCGAAGGCCAGGTTGATCGCCTGGCGCACGCGCACATCGTCCAGTGGTTTGTGGCGCACGTTGAGGGCTACGTAGGCGGTCAGCAGCGAGTCGAGTTCCAGCACCTTCAGATTGTCATCGGCCTTGAGCGCCGAAATATCGAAGGGGCGTGGATACAGGGCAATGTTGCAGGCTCCGGAGCGCAGTTTCTGGATACGCACATTGGGATCGGTGGTAATGGCAAACAGCAGTTTTTCCGATGCCGGCTCGCCATCCCAGTAGTTCGGATGGCTGGTGTAGCGCACTTGAGCATCCTTGGCGTAGCGCTGCAGGACGAATGGCCCGGTGCCGATTGGTTGGCTGTTGAGCAGTTCCTGCTTGCCGGCTTTGAGCAGCTGCTCGGCATATTCGGCGGAATAGATCGAGGTAAAGCCCATGGCCAGATCGGCGAGGAAGGGCGCCTGCGGCTGGTTGAGCACGAAGCGCACGCGGTGCTCGTCGAGTTTTTCGATGCGGTCAATCAGCTTGCTGAACTCCATGGCCTCGAAATACGGAAAGCCGCGGCCAGGCTGGGCATGCCAAGGGTGCTTGGGGTCATGCTGGCGCTGGATGCTCCACAGCACATCATCGGCATTCATCTCGCGGCTGGGGGTAAACCAGGGCGTGCTGTGGAATTTCACCCCTTTGCGCAGGTAGAAGGTGTAGCTCAGTCCATCCGGGCTGATGTCCCAGCGCTCGGCCAGGGCCGGTTCGATTTCGGTGGTGCCGGGCTTGAAGCGCACCAGGCGATCAAACAGCGCTTCAGACGTCGCATCGGCGGTTACCGCCGTGGTGTATTGCACGATATCGAAGCCTTCCGGCGCTGCCTCGGTGCACACCACCAATGGTTTTGCCTGGATGGCCGCGCAGGCGAAGGCGAGGCTCAAAACAATGCTGGCGCGAAGGGCGAATGTCATCTGTTGGCTCCTGTAACGGCTTTTTATCAGGCAAGGAGTGCTTTGCGGACTATCTGTCGCCGGGGCGAAACAGCCTCGGCAACGCTAGGGGAGCGCACTCTTGCTAACGTTTTGGCAGCTACGAAACACTCAGCCGGAGGTTGCCGGAGGAGGAATACAGTCGTTTTTATTAGGTGTTCGGCGGGCGCTCAGGCCCGCCGTTGATGCCTCTCTCAGCGTGCGTTGCTAACGCCGTAGAAGCTGTTGCGCCCGAAGGGGCTGATCTCGAAGCCTTTTACGCTGTTGCGCATGGGCTGGTAGACCGTTGAGTGCGCGATCGGGGAGATCGGCAGCTGTTGCTGGATGATCTGCTGCGCCTGCTGATACAGCTCGCTGCGGGCATCGCGATCAGTAATCGCCTTGGCCTGTTTGACGATCTTGTCGTAGCCGGCATCGCACCACTTGGAGAAGTTGTTGCCGTTGACCGAGTCGCAGCCGTACAGGGTGCCCAGCCAGTTGTCCGGGTCGCCATTGTCGCCGGTCCAGCCGATCAGCATGGCGTCGTGCTCGCCGGCATGGGCGCGCTTGATGTACTCGCCCCACTCGTAGCTGACGATCTCAGCCTGAATGCCGACCTTGGCCCAGTCGGCCTGGAGCATTTCGGCCATCAGTTTGGCGTTGGGGTTATACGGGCGCTGCACGGGCATGGCCCACAGGGTGATCTTGGTGCCTTCGGCAACGCCAGCCTGCTTGAGCAGCGCCTTGGCTTTCTCGATGTCTTGCGGGATGGCGCTGATGCTTTCGTCATAGGACCACTGGGTTGGCGGCATGGCGTTGACCGCCAGTTGCCCGGCGCCCTGGTAGACCGCGCTGATGATCGCCGGTTTATCGATGGCCATGTCCAGCGCCTGACGCACTTCGACTTTGTCGAATGGCGCGCGGGTCACGTTGTAGGCGATGTAACCCAGGTTGAAGCCAGGCTGGCTGGGCACCTGCAGGTTAGGGTCTTTCTGCAGTGCGGTGAGATCAGCCGGGCGTGGGTTCAGGGTGAGCTGGCACTCGCCGGCCTTGAGCTTTTGCGCGCGCACCGAGGCGTCGGTGTTGATGGCGAAGATCAGGTTGTCGATCTGCACATCTTCCGGCAGCCAGTAGTCCTTGTTGCCCTTGAAGCGAATTTGCGCATCTTTCTGGTAGCGGTTGAACACAAACGGGCCGGTGCCGATTGGCTTCTGGTTGATGTCGGCGGCTTTACCGGTCTTGAGCAGCTGGTCTGCGTATTCGGCGGAGTGGATGGCGGCGAAGTTCATCGCCAAGTTCTGGATAAAGGCCGCGTCCACGCTATTGAGGGTGAAGCGCACGCTGAGGTCGTCGACCTTCTCCACCTTGGCGATGTTCTTATCCAGGCCCATATCGGTGAAGTAGGGGAACTCGGTCGGGTAGGCCTTACGGAACGGGTGATCTTTGTCGAGCATGCGCTGGAAGGTGAACACCACGTCATCAGCGTTGAAGGTGCGGCTGGGGGTGAAGTACTCGGTGCTGTGGAATTTCACCCCAGGACGCAGCTTGAAGGTGTAGCTCAGGCCGTCTTCACTGGCCTGCCACTCGGTCGCCAGGGCCGGCACGGCCAGGGTGCTGCCGCGCTCGAACTGGGCGAGGCGGTTGAATAGGGTTTCCGATGCAGCGTCGAAGTCGGTGCCGGTGGTGTATTGGCCTGGATCGAAACCACCGGGACTGCCTTCGGAGCAGTACACCAGGTTGCTGGCGGATGCGTAGGTGGTGCTGAGTAACAGTCCGGCAACGAGCATGGCCTGGATGGACGTGTGAGTGCGCATGAATACCTCATTTATTCTTTTTTTGGGCGTCATTGAGGGTCAGCCTCGTGGGCTGTGATCAGCACCGCTGCGTTCCGGCCTATCGGGTGAAGAGGCCGGCCCAGAGCTGCGGTGGAGCGAAATCGCTCAGCAACCTGTCGCGCTCGAAATTAAGTCATGCTGAAATTGAGGTCAACAAAAATTAAGCGCTACTAACATTGGTTGTCGCGACATTGTGCTAGAGCAGTAGCAGTGTGAGAGGTCAGGGCGTGCTGTGGTCGTCGAACAAGCTTAGGGTAGTGATGGCCAGCATTTCCGCTACTTCGCTGCCGACATTGGCCAGGCGGTGGGCTTTGCCTGCATCGAAGTGCACCGAGTCGCCGACGCTCAATGGGTATTGGCGGCCGTCGATGGTGTAGAGAATCTTGCCGGATAATACGTAGGCAAATTCGGCGCCTTCATGGGCGATCAATTCGGATTGATAGCCGACCGGCATGCTCATTTTCACCGCGTTCAACTGGTTGCCCGGAAAGCTGCTGGACAGTCGCTCATAGGCCAGGGGCTGGCCTTCGATGGTGTAGCGCACCCGCTCGCCCTGGTGTGAGTCGGGTTCTGGCTGCGGCGGTTGGTCGAACAGCACATTGAGCGGAATATCGAGTGACTTGGCGATGCTGGCCAATGAGGAAATCGAGATACCGGTCAGGTTGCGCTCGGCCTGGGAGAGAAAGCTGGCGGTAAGCCCCGACTCGCTCGCGACTTCATTCAGGGTCTTCTTCGCGGCCCGCCGATAGCGGCGCAAACGTTCTCCGATGCGATCTGCGGTCATAACCCTGGCTCATGCTGAAAGAGCGCCAGTATACCGTTCGGCGTCGCGCATAAAAGTGTCGGCCAGTAGCCGTGCATTTAAGTGACACTAAAATAATCGTTGCGCTCTATTTAAGTCAGACTTAAATTTCGCTCGGTCAACATACAGATCATACAAAGGAGCGCGAGATGACTCTCGGTGTCGGAGGTTGTACGCCGCAACAGGCGCTTGCCGGGCTACACAACATGATGGATGGTGCGCAGCCTATCGAACTCGCCGAGTACCAGGCACGGGTGGGTCGCGCCCAGGCGCGGATGCAGGCTGAAGGTATTGCCGCGATATTTATCAATGCCGGCAGCAATCTGCAGTATTTCACCGGCGTGCGCTGGCATCCCAGTGAGCGCATGGTGGGTGCCATTCTCCCGGCCGAGGGGCCGCTGGAATACCTGGCGCCGGCGTTCGAGGTCGGTACGATCCGCGATTTCCAAGTGCTCGCAGGCGCCATCAATACCTGGCATGAACACGAAAGCCCTTATCAACTGCTGCTCGATACCCTGCAGCGGATGGGCATCGCGGCTGATCCCGAGCGGCCAGTGAAAATTGGCCTGTGTCCTACCTTGGCGTTTTTTATGGTCGATGGCATACGTCGCCTGGCCAGAGGCTACGAGTTTGTCGATGGCGCGGTGATCAGTGCTTACTGCCGGCAGCGCAAGTCATCTGCCGAGCTGGCCCTGATGCAGCGCGCCAAGGACATGACTCTGGAAGTGCACAAGGCCGTTGCTAGTGTGCTGCACGAGGGCATCAGCACCACGGCAGCCGCTGAGTTTATTCAGCAGGCGCATCGCGCCGTTGGGGCCGCGGGCTCGACGTTCTGCATCGTGCTGTTTGGCCCGGCCAGTGCTTTCCCCCATGGCGTCAAACACGCGCAGATCCTCAAGCAGGGCGACATGGTGCTGATCGACACCGGTTGCCAAGTGCATGGCTATCTGTCGGACATCACCCGCAGCTATGTCTTCGGCGAGCCCAGCCAGCGTCAGCGCGACTTCTGGAATATCGAGAAGGCCGCGCAGTTGGCTGCATTCGAGGCCGCGCAGCTCGGCCAGCCCTGTCAGGCGGTGGATGCTGCGGCGCGGCGTACGCTGGAGGCGGCGGGACTGGGGCCGGATTACAAGTTGCCGGGTCTGCCGCACCGCACCGGCCATGGTATCGGTCTGGATATCCATGAAGGCCCCTATCTGGTGCGCGGCGATCTGACGCCGCTGGACGAGGGCATGTGCTTTAGTAATGAGCCGATGATTTGCGTGCCGGGCGAGTTCGGCGTGCGTCTGGAGGATCACTTCTACATGAGCGCCGATGGGCCGCGCTGGTTCACTGCGCCGAGCCATTCGCTGGATGATCCGTTCGGTCTGGGGTAAGTGTTGTTGCAGTAAATAAAACGGCGGCCATTGGCCGCCGTTTTATTTACTGCCAGGGTGGTTACTTGACGCCGACACCGTAGAAGGAGTTCAGCGCGAACGGGCTGATGCGGAAGTCCTCAACCTTCTTGCTCATTGGCTGATAGACCGTGGAGTGGGCGATCGGGGTGATCGGCACTTCGCGCTTGAGAATCACCTGAGCCTGCTTGTACAGCTCGGTGCGCTTGGCGGTGTCGGTCACGCGCTTGGCGGCCTTGACCAGCTTGTCGTAGTCGGCGTGGCACCACTTGGAGAAGTTGTTGCCGTCCACTGCGTCGCAGCCGTACAGGGTGCCCAGCCAGTTGTCCGGGTCACCGTTGTCGCCGCTCCAGCCGATCAGCATGGCATCGTGTTCGCCGGCCTTGGCGCGTTTGAGGTACTCGCCCCACTCATAGCTGACGATCTTGGCCTTGATGCCGACCTTGGCCCAGTCGCTTTGCAGCATCTCGGCCATCAGTTTGGCGTTGGGGTTGTACGGGCGCTGCACCGGCATGGCCCATAGGGTGATCTCGGTGCCTTCCTTGATGCCGGCGGCCTTGAGCAGCTCCTTGGCTTTTTCCGGGTTGTAGGCGGGGTCTTTGATGCTGTCGTTGTAGGACCACTGGGTCGGCGGCATGCCATTGACTGCCAACTGGCCGGCGCTCTGGTACACCGCGTCGATAATGCCTTGCTTGTTCACGGCCATGTCCAAGGCCTGGCGCACTTCGAGTTTGTCGAATGGCGGGTGGGTGACGTTGTAGGCGATATAGCCGACGTTAAACCCGGCCTGTTCGGGCATGTTCAGGCTAGGGTCTTTCTTCAGCGCGTCCAGATCCGCCGGGCGCGGGAACAGGGTGACCTGGCATTCGCCTGCCTTGAGCTTCTGCATGCGTACGGAGGCGTCGGTGTTGATGGCGAAGATCAGGTTGTCGATCTTCACCTCATCCGGTTGCCAGTATTCCTTGTTGCCCTTGAAACGGATCACCGCGTCCTTCTGGTAGCGGCTAAAGACGAATGGGCCGGTGCCAATGGGCTTCTGGTTGATGTCGGCGGCCTTGCCGGCCTTGAGCAGGCTATCGGCATACTCGGCGGACTGGATCGAGGCAAAGCTCATCGCCAGGTTCTGGATAAAGGCGGCGTCGACTTCGTTGAGGCTGAACTTGACGGTCATGTCGTCGAGTTTTTCGATCTTGGCGATATTCGCGTCCATGCCCATGTCGGTGAAGTAGGGGAATTCCGACGGGTAGGCTTTGCGGAACGGATGATCCTTATCGAGCATGCGCTGGAAGGTGAACAGCACGTCATCGGCGTTGAAGTCGCGGCTCGGCGTGAAGTATTCGGTGGTGTGGAATTTCACCTTCGGGCGCAGGTGAAAGGTGTAGCTCAGGCCGTCTTCACTAATGTCCCACTTCTCGGCCAGGCCGGGGATCACTTTGGTGCCGCCACGTTCAAACTGGCTCAGACGGTTGAACACGGTTTCCGCTGCAGCATCGAAATCGGTGCCGGTGGTGTACAGGCCAGGGTCGAACCCGGCGGGGCTGCCTTCGGAGCAAAACACCAAGTTGCCAGCGGCGCTGGCAAGTGGCGAGCTGGCGATCAGCCCAGCGGCGAGTAAAGCCTGGATGACGGCGTTCTTACGCATAGTGACCTCATGGTTATTGTGGTTGTGATCCTGAGGGGCCTCTTATGGAGACCTTGGATGAAGCTATGCAGGGCGTATGCCGTAGGCAAGTGGCATGTCGCGGAGAGAACAGGAATGACGACGCAGCTGTATGTTGGTGTCGCATTTCTATAAAAGCGCGGGTAAAACATGGCAAAGCGCCGCTATCGTCGGATAACGGCGCTGCAACTCTTTAGGGCCTGCTCAAAGTCTTGCGAGCTAGAGTCATGCAAGGCAAAAACAGGCGAGGAAGCGGAGTGTACGAGCTGTACATGAGCATTACTCGTTTCACTCGCCCCTTCGGGGTCGCGCTGAAGCGCGTTAGCCGCAAGCGGCTTCCGAGCCTGTTTTTAACGCAGCAGGGCCGACGCGCAGCAAACTTTGCGCTGGTCCTCAGGGCATCTGCACTTCAATTACGCCATCGGCGTTGATATTGACCTGGCTGGTGCCGGCCTCGATCTCTGGCGTCACCGCATCCATCATCGCCGCGCCTTTCATCGCCTCCATGCGCATCGGCATAGGGCGTTGGAAACCACCGCTGTTGAGGTTCAAGCTAACCAGTTTGTACCCGCTGCCGCCCAACGCTTCAGTCGCAAGCTGGGCGCGGGCTTTGAAGGCGGCTACGGCGTCCTTGAGCAGCGCATCTTCGTGGGTCTTGCGGGTGTCGTCGGCAATGCTGAAGTTCATTCCGCCCATTTTCAGGGTTTGCAGCATTTCCCCGGTGAGCGTGGACAGGGCGCTGAAGTCGGCGCTTTCCAGGCGCAGCTCGGCGCGCTCGCGCCAGGCGGTGATTTTTTGGCCCTTGTCATCGTAAACCGGGTAGCTGTTACGGCTGCCGGAGGCGACGCTGACGCCTTTAACCTTGCGCGCCTGAGCAATGCCGGCGTTGAGGGTTTTGCTGATCTGCGCGGCGAGGGCGGCTGGGTCGCTGTCCTGGGCTTCGCTGTAGAGGGTGACGTGCATCAGGTCGTGGGCGATTTCCTGAGTGACCTCGGCGCGCAGCGCGACCTGGTTGTAACGCGCTTCTTCGGCCATAGCGGTGGTGCTCAACAGGGTGGTGCTCAGCAGCAGAGCGGTGGCGAGGCGGGACAATGGCAGCATGACGATTCCTTTGTATGTTGGGCGCATGGGGATATGCGCGGCTTTCCAGAGGGTAGACGTAGCGATCAGACTGAACGGGTTAAACCCAGTTCACTTTTATCTCTGGTCATCCAGGCGGCCTGCTGCGGCGTGTTGCCGCAGTTGTGTGGCCGGGTGCTTGGTTATACTCCTGCGGCTCGTTAAATGGGCATCTTGGAGATTCTATGCTCGCACCTGTGCAGCTACTGTCGGCGAGTCGGCAAAACCTCTGGCGACTGACCCTGATCCGCATTCTGGTGCTGGCGGCGCAGGCGGGGTCCGTGGGCCTGGCCTACAAGTCTGGCGCTTTGCCGCTGCCCTGGCTGGAGCTAAGCGTCACCCTCGGTATTTCCCTGGTGCTGTGCCTGCTGACCGCGTTGCGCTTGCGCGGCCCATGGCCGGTGACCGAGCAGGAGTATGCGGTGCAGCTGGGCTGTGACCTGATCATCCACAGCCTGCTGCTGTACTACTCGGGCGGCTCGACTAATCCCTTCGTGTCCTATTACCTGGTGCCGCTGACTATTGCGGCGGCCACCTTGCCTTGGCTCTACACCATCACCCTGTCCGGCCTGGCGCTGGGCGGTTACACCTTTTTGCTGGTCTGGTCGCATCCGCTGGCATTGCCGGCAGGGCCACGGGAGAGCCTGCTGATCTATGGCATGTGGCTGAGCTTTGCCCTGGCCGCCGGACTGATCACCTTCTTCGTGGCAAAGATGGCCGAAGAGCTGCGCCATCAGGAAGAGCTGCGCGCCGAACGCCGTGAAGAAGGTTTGCGCGACCAGCAGTTGCTCGCCGTGGCGACCCAGGCTGCTGGTGCTGCACATGAGTTGGGAACGCCGCTGGCGACCATGAGCGTGCTGATCAAAGAACTGCGCCGCGAGCATCAGGAGCCGACATTACAGGAGGACCTGGCCGTGCTGCAGGAGCAGGTCAAACTGTGCAAGGAAACCCTGCAGCATCTGGTGCGTGCCGCCGAGGCGGATCGCCGTCAGGCGGTGGTCGAGTTGTCGTCGGTGGAGTGGCTGGAGGCGGCCCTCAATCGCTGGCACCTGATGCGCCCAGAGGCCAGCTATCGCTACCAGTGCCTGGGGCGCGGTACGCCGCCTCGGCTGATGCCGCCCGCCGACCTGACCCAGGCGCTGCTCAATCTGCTGAACAATGCAGCTGATGCCTGCCCAGACAAGCTGGATGTCCGTCTGGACTGGGATCACCAATGGCTGCGCCTGAGCATTCGTGACTTCGGCGACGGTGTGCCGTTGGCGATCGCCGAGCAGCTTGGACGACCGTTTTTTACCACCAAGGGTAAGGGCTTTGGCCTTGGGCTGTTCCTTAGCCAGGCCAGCGTCACCCGTGCCGGTGGCACGGTTAAACTGTATAACCACGAAGAAGGCGGCACGCTCACCGAGCTGAAGTTGCCGCGCGCCTATGGCCGAGCTTAAGGAAATACCCGAATGAGCGATGAAGTGCTGTTCGAAG
Organism: Pseudomonas sp. EA_35y_Pfl2_R5; assembly: GCF_963970805.1. Taxonomy (NCBI): domain Bacteria; kingdom Pseudomonadati; phylum Pseudomonadota; class Gammaproteobacteria; order Pseudomonadales; family Pseudomonadaceae; genus Pseudomonas; species Pseudomonas sp. EA_35y_Pfl2_R5. The sequence continues at coordinate 145,307 of NZ_CAXAOW010000009.1, forward strand.
GTGAAGAACAACCGCACCTGCTGCTGGTTGATGACGATCCGACCTTCACCCGCGTCATGGCGCGCGCCATGAGCCGTCGTGGCTTGCGCGTATCCACGGCAGGCTCGGCTGAAGAAGGTTTGGCCCTGGCCGAGCAGGATCTGCCGGACTACGCCGTGGTCGACCTGAAGATGGAAGGCGACTCCGGTCTGGTGCTGCTGCCCAAACTGCTGGAGCTGGACGCCGAAATGCGTGTGGTCATCCTCACCGGTTATTCGAGCATTGCCACTGCGGTGGAGGCGATCAAGCGCGGTGCTTGCAACTACCTGTGCAAGCCAGCCGATGCTGATGACGTGCTGGCCGCGCTACTGACCCAGCATGCCGACCTGGATACGCTGGTGCCGGAAAACCCGATGTCGGTTGACCGTCTGCAGTGGGAGCACATCCAGCGCGTACTCAGCGAGCATGAAGGCAATATCTCCGCCACCGCTCGCGCCTTGGGGATGCACCGGCGCACCTTGCAGCGCAAACTGCAGAAGCGCCCGGTGCGTCGCTGAAGAGGGCTGCGTGCTATGCAGGCGACGGTAGCAAGGCAATGGTTAGCCAGCTAACATAGGTTGTCAGACAACCCCTCTGGTGCTTTCATGCTTGCCGTCGTCCAGCAAACCCTCGCCATCACTGCACCGGTATTTGCCATGCTGTTTCTCGGCGTGGTGCTCAAGCGCCTGCACTGGATCGACACGGCATTTATCAACACGGCATCGAGTCTGGTGTTTCGCGGCACCATGCCGACGTTGCTATTTCTCGGTATTGTCAAAGCCGACTTGAGTGCGGCCCTGCAGCCGGCGCTGCTGCTGTTCTTTGTGCTTGCCACCCTGGTCTGTTTTTCCCTGGCCTGGGTCTGGGCGATCTGGCGCATCCCCCGCGAGGATCGCGGCATCTACACCCAGGGCGCGTTTCGCGGTAACAACGGCATTATCGGCCTGGCGTTGGCCACCAGCCTTTACGGCGACTACGGTCTGTCCCTGGGCGCGGTGCTCGGCGGAGTGGTGATCCTTTGCTACAACGTCCTCTCGGCCATCGTCCTGGCTATTTACAGCCCTGGCGTCAAGACCGGGCCGCTGGCCATCGGTAAGAGCATTCTGGTCAATCCATTGATCATTGGTGTGCTGCTCGCGATTCCCTTCGCCTACTGGCAGATTCCTGTGCCTGTCTGGTTGATGACCTCAGCCGAGTATTTTGCGCAGATGACCCTGCCACTGGCGCTGATCTGCATTGGCGGCACTCTCAGCCTGGCTTCGCTGCGCCAGGGTAGCGGCACGGCGCTTAGCGCGAGTTTGATGAAGATGGTCTGGTTGCCGCTGCTTGCTACCTATGGCGCCTGGCTCTATGGCTTTCGTGAAGCGGACCTGGCGATTCTCTTTCTGTATTTCGCCAGTCCCACGGCGGCAGCCAGCTTCGTCATGGCCCGCGCGGTAGGTGCCAATTATGAGCTGGCGGCGGCGATTATCGTGATCACCACCCTGATAGCGGTAGTGACCACCAACGTTGGGCTATTGCTGTTGCAGTGGGGCGGTTGGATATAGCTACTCAGCGCGCATAAAAAAGCCGGGCAGTGCCCGGCTTTCTGTTTTGCGGCGCTCAGGCTTGCTGATGGTCGTCGATCACTTCCTGCGCTGCGCGAAAGGCATCGATGGCCGCTGGTACGCCGGCATACACCGCGCAGTGCAGCAGGGTTTCGCGGATTTCCTCGACTGTGCAGCCGTTGTTCAACGCGCCGCGCACGTGGCCCTTGAGCTCCTGCGGACATTTCAGCGCGGTCAGTGCCGACAGGGTGATCAGGCTGCGGGTTTTGCGATCCAGCCCGTCACGGGTCCACACGCCGCCCCAGGCGTGCTCATTGACGAAGTCCTGCAGCGGCTGGGTAAAGTCAGTGGCGTTACCCAAAGCGCGGTCGACAAAGGCGTCACCCATCACCTCACGGCGGACTTTCAGGCCTTGTTCGTGATTGTCACTCATGCAGCTTTCCTCCCGATGGGCCGTCAGGCTTTCTGCTTGTGCCAGGCGCGACCAGCAATGATCACCAGGGTCACCGCAGTCAACGGCAGCGCATAACCCAGCAGGGCATCGCCGAATACCTCGGCGAACGGGCGACCGGCCGAGGACAGCAGCAGGTAGGCGGTATACGCCAGGTAGTAGGCGACGAACAGTAGGCCTTCCCAGCGGTTGATGCGGTAACCGGAGAAGAAGATCGGTAGACAAGCCACGGCCACTGCAATCATTACCGGGAAGTCGAAGGCCAGGGCGTTGGCGGCCACCGGGATGGCGCTCGGCGATACCAGCGATGCCAGGCCCAGTACGCAAAGCAGGTTGAAGATATTACTGCCGACGATATTGCCCACAGCGATATCGCGTTCGCCCTTGAAGGCGGCAATAATCGAAGTGGCTAGCTCCGGCAGCGAGGTGCCAATGGCAATCACTGTCAGGCCGATCACCAGCTCCGACAGGCCGAGAGCCCGGGCCAGGCTGACCGCGCCCTCAACCAGAAAGTTCGACCCCGCCACCAACAGCACCAGTCCGGCGATCAGCAGGCCCAGATTGATTGCCCAAGCATAGGGCTTGCTCGGTTGATCCAGGCCGAACTCCTTGACGAACTCATCATCCTCGCTGGCGATCGTCTGGTCGCGGCGCGAGCTGATGATCAGGAAGGCGGTATAGCTGAGCACCCCGGCAAACAACAGTGCACCTTCAAGGCGGCTAAGGCTGCCGTCCCAGGCCAAGGCGTACACCACCAAGCTGGCACCAATCATAATCGGCACATCCAGGCGGATCAGCTGGCGCGAGACGATCAGCGGAGCGACCAGAGCGGTTGCCCCCAGCACCAACAGTACGTTGGCGATATTGCTGCCGATCACGTTACCAATCGCCAGGTCGCCGCTGCCGTTCAGTGCAGCTTGCACGCTGACGGCGGTTTCCGGTGCGCTGGTGCCGAAGGCCACCACGGTCAGGCCGATCACCAGTGGCGGAATACCGAATTGCGCAGCGAGTTTGGCCGCGCCGCGCACCAGCACTTCTGCGCCGGCTACCAGCAGCACCAGGCCGGCGATCAGATAAACAAAGGTCATCAGGGTCATTGCAAGGGGCTCCAGAAAAGTGGCGCTAGTTTAATCATCGGCTTGCGTTGCGCCAGAGGCTGAGCGGGGTCGTCTAGGGCTTCTTTGTAAACAGCTATGTTTACTCGGCCAGCTGCTCCACGCGCACCGGCACGACGCCGTCGCGCAGCATATCCAGCTGTTCGGCGGCCTTCTGCGACAGGTCGATAATGCGTTTCTTCGCGTAAGGGCCACGGTCGTTGATACGCACCACCACGCTTTTGCCGTTGCGTAGGTTGGTCACCTGTACCCGGCTGCCAAACGGCAGGCTGCGGTGCGCGGCGGTCAGGGCGTTCTGGTCGAAGCGTTCACCGCTGGCGGTCTTGTTGCCGTGGTGGCGCGCGCCGTAATAGGACGCCTGACCTTCGGCGTGGTAACCATGCGGATCGACCTGGCCCTGGCTGGCACAGGCGCTGAGCAGCAAGCTGGTGATGGCAATCAATAACAGGCGCATGGTAGTTCCTGGCAGTTGGCGGCGGACAAAACAACGCCGGGCTGACCCGGCGTTGATATAGCAAGCCATCCTTGGCTTATAGGGAGCTCCGACCCGACCCGACCCGACCCGACCCGACCCGGCCATGGCGGGTCGTTCGCCGGGCCAAGGCATGCGTTGGCTGCCCCGTCTTACCCTTCGAGCTTTTTCTTCAGCAGTTCGTTCACCTGGCCCGGGTTGGCCTTGCCTTTCGAGGCCTTCATGGCCTGGCCTACGAAGAAGCCGAACATCTTGCCGCGCTTGGCTTCGTCGCTGGCGCGGTACTGTTCGACCTGCTCGGCGTTGGCCGCCAGCACTTCGTCCAGCATGCTTTCGATGGCGCCCGAGTCGGTGACCTGCTTAAGGCCCTTCTTCTCGATCACTTCGTCGGCCGTTGCGCCTTCACCTGCAGCCAGGGCCTCGAAGACCATCTTGGCGATCTTGCCGCTGATGGTGTTGTCCTTGATACGCAGAATCATCCCGCCCAACTGCTCGGCGGAAACCGGCGACTGGTCGATCTCCAGGTTGTCCTTGTTGAGCAGGCTGGAAAGCTCGCCCATCACCCAGTTGGCGGCCAATTTGGCGTCGCCGCACACGGCATTCACGGCTTCGAAGTAGTTGGCCAGTTCGCGGCTGGCGGCCAGTACGTCTGCGTCATAGGTGCTCAGGCCGAACTCACGCTCGAAACGTGCGCGCTTCTCGACCGGCAGTTCTGGCAGGCTGGCGCGGATTTCATCGAGGAAGCTCTGCTCGATTACCACCGGCAGCAGATCCGGGCAGGGGAAGTAACGGTAGTCGTTGGCTTCTTCCTTGCTGCGCATGGAGCGCGTCTGGTCCTTGTTCGGGTCGTACAGGCGGGTTTCCTGCACCACCTTGCCGCCGTCTTCGATCAGTTCGATCTGCCGCTGCACTTCGTGGTTGATGGCTTTTTCGATAAAGCGGAACGAGTTGACGTTCTTGATCTCGGCGCGGGTGCCGAACTCGGCTTGGCCCTTGGGGCGTACCGAAACGTTGCAGTCGCAGCGCAGCGAGCCTTCGGCCATGTTGCCGTCGCAGATGCCCAGATAGCGCACCAGGGCGTGGATCGCCTTGACGTAGGCCACGGCTTCCTTGGCCGAGCGGATGTCTGGCTCGGAAACGATCTCCAGCAGCGGCGTACCGGCACGGTTTAGATCGATGCCGCTCATGCCGTGGAAGTCTTCGTGCAGGCTTTTGCCGGCGTCTTCTTCCAAGTGCGCGCGGGTGATGCCGATGCGCTTCTGGCTGCCGTCTTCCAGAGTGATATCGAGGAAACCCTTGCCGACGATGGGGTCATCCATCTGGCTGGTTTGGTAGCCCTTGGGCAGGTCTGGGTAGAAGTAGTTTTTACGGGCGAAGATGTTCTTGCCGGCGATTTCGGCATCGATTGCCAGGCCGAACTTGCAGGCCATGCGCACCGCTTCAGCATTCAGCACCGGCAGAGTACCGGGCATGCCGAGGTCAACCAGGCTGGCCTGGGTGTTGGGCTCGGCGCCAAAGGCGATAGCGCTGGCGGAGAAAATCTTCGATTGGGTGCTGAGCTGGGCGTGAATTTCCAGCCCGATTACGGTTTCCCATTGCATGTCAGTGCTCCTTAGAATCCGCTCAGGACTGGTTGGTGCCAGTCAGTGATTTGCTGGCGTTGAGCTGGGCGTGAATTTCCAGGCAGACCACGGTCCACGGTTTTCCATTGCATGCGTGTCGTCCTCAGAATCCAGCCGGAGCTTGTGTGTGCCAGTCAGTAACCTGTTGGTACTGATGGGCGACGTTGAGCAGGCGGCCTTCCTGGAAGTAAGGGGCGAGCAGTTGCACACCGACCGGCAAACCATCGACGAAGCCCGCAGGCATCGACAGGCCGGGGATGCCGGCGAGGTTGGCGGTGATGGTGTAGATGTCTTCCAGGTAGGCGGCGACCGGATCGTTGTTCTTCTCGCCGAGTTTCCAGGCCAGGTTTGGCGTGGTTGGGCCGAGGATCACGTCAACGTCGTTGAAGGCGGCGACGAAGTCATTCTTGATCAGGCGGCGGATCTTCTGCGCTTTGAGGTAGTAGGCGTCGTAGTAACCGGCGGAGAGTGCATAAGTGCCGACCATGATGCGGCGCTTCACTTCCGCGCCGAAGCCCTCACCGCGCGAACGCTTGTACAAGTCTTCCAGATTCGCCGGGTTCTCGCAGCGATAGCCGAAGCGCACGCCGTCGAAGCGCGACAGGTTGGAACTGGCCTCTGCTGGCGCGATCACGTAGTAGGCAGGAATCGCATGTTGCATATTTGGCAGGCTGATTTCTTTGACCGTGGCGCCAAGCTTTTTCAGCTCCTCGACCACGGCCATCACCTTCTCGCCGATGCGCGCATCGAGGCCGGCGTCGAAGTATTCCTTCGGCAGGCCAATGCGCAGGCCTGCGAGCGGCTGAGTCAGTGCTGCCAGGTAGTCATCAACCGGCTGATCGACGCTGGTCGAGTCTTTTGGGTCGAAACCGGCCATGGCCTGCAGCATCAGCGCGCAGTCCTCGGCTGTGCGGGCCAGTGGGCCGCCCTGATCGAGGCTGGAGGCGTAAGCGATCATGCCCCAACGCGAGACGCGGCCGTAGGTCGGCTTGATGCCGGTTAGGTTGGTCAGTGCGGCGGGTTGGCGAATCGAACCGCCGGTATCGGTGCCGGTCGCGGCCGGCAGCAGGCGAGCGGCCACGGCCGCAGCCGAACCGCCGGAAGAACCGCCGGGTACGCGGGTCAGGTCCCAAGGGTTTTTCACCGCGCCGTAGTGGCTGGATTCGTTGGCTGAACCCATGGCGAATTCGTCCATGTTCAGCTTGCCCAGGGTCACGCTGCCGGCGGAGGCGAGTTTTTCGACCACGCTGGCGTTATACGGGGCTTTGAAGTCGGTAAGGATTTTCGAGCCGCAGCTAGTGAGTACGTCCTGGGTGCAGAACAGATCCTTGTGCCCGATGGGCGCGCCGAGCAGGGCGCCGCTCTCGCCGCCCGCGCGACGGACGTCGGCGGCTTTAGCTTGCTCCAGGGCAAGCTCCTCGGTGACGCTGATAAAGCTATTGAGCTGCGGGTCGAGTTGCTGAATACGCGCCAGCAGGCTGCGGGTCAGTTCTTCGGCGGAGAATTGCTTGTCGGCGAGTCCGCGGGCGATCTCGGCCAGGGTCAATTGATACATGGCTAGGTGCTTTCCCTTACTCGATGACTTTCGGAACCAGATACAGGCCGTTTTCCACGGCCGGGGCGATAGCCTGGTAGGCATCGCGCTGGTTGCGTTCGGTGACTTGGTCGGCGCGCAGGCGCTGGGTCGCTTCCAGGGGGTGGGCCAGCGGCTCGATGCCGTCGGTATTGACCGCCTGCATCTGGTCAATCAGGCCGAGAATGTTATTGAGGGTCTCAGTGGTTCCCGGAATATCGGCTTCATTCAAGCCCAGTCGAGCCAGATGAGCGATTTTCTCCACGTCGGAGCGTTCAAGCGCCATTGGTTTCTCCCTATATAAAGCAGCGCATTTGCTGGCCGCCTTTGGAAATGTGAACGAGTCGCCATGCACAGGTGCGCAGGGAACAGATAGTGACAGGTGGTGGTCAAAGGCCGCGATGATGGGTCTTAAAGCCCTGAAAAACCGGCAATCTACCATATTGGTGCCTTGCTCAAAATCCCTGCCGTTGTTAGAGTTTGCCGCACTTTTTAGCAGCGCCTTTACCGCGCTTCGCCTTTACCCACGCGTTGCCTAGGGTCCCTATCCCATGTTCAAAAAACTGCGTGGCATGTTTTCCAGCGATCTGTCGATTGACCTGGGCACTGCCAATACCCTGATTTATGTTCGCGAGCGCGGCATCGTCCTGAACGAGCCGTCGGTCGTCGCTATCCGTACCCACGGTAACCAGAAGAGCGTAGTGGCGGTCGGAACCGAAGCTAAGCGCATGCTCGGCCGTACCCCTGGCAACATTGCCGCCATCCGTCCGATGAAAGACGGCGTGATTGCCGACTTCAGCGTCTGCGAAAAGATGCTGCAATACTTCATCAACAAGGTTCACGAAAATAGCTTCCTGCAGCCGTCGCCGCGCGTGCTGATCTGCGTGCCGTGCAAGTCCACCCAGGTGGAGCGCCGCGCCATCCGTGAATCGGCCCTCGGTGCCGGTGCCCGCGAAGTGTTCTTGATCGAAGAGCCGATGGCGGCTGCCATTGGTGCCGGCCTGCCGGTTGAAGAAGCTCGCGGTTCGATGGTCGTCGATATCGGCGGTGGTACCACTGAAATCGCCCTGATCTCCCTTAATGGTGTCGTATACGCAGAGTCTGTGCGCGTCGGTGGCGACCGTTTCGACGAAGCGATCATCACATACGTGCGCCGCAACTACGGTTCGCTGATCGGTGAATCCACCGCTGAGCGGATCAAGCAGGAAATCGGTACCGCTTACGCCGGTGGCGAACTGCGAGAAGTAGACGTACGTGGCCGCAACCTGGCCGAAGGCGTGCCGCGCAGCTTTACCCTGAACTCCAACGAAGTGCTCGAAGCGCTGCAGGAATCCCTGGCGACCATCGTTCAGGCGGTGAAAAGCGCGCTGGAGCAATCGCCGCCAGAACTGGCTTCCGACATTGCCGAGCGTGGCCTGGTGCTGACCGGCGGTGGCGCATTGCTGCGTGATCTGGACAAACTGCTGTCGCAGGAAACCGGCCTGCCGGTGATTGTCGCCGAAGACCCGCTGACCTGTGTTGCCCGCGGTGGTGGCAAGGCGCTGGAAATGATGGATCGCCACACCATGGACTTGCTGTCCTCGGAGTAAGGCGCCACTGTTCCACGTCCTAAGCTGCAACCGGGTTCTACTCGCTTGCAGCTTTTTGTTTGCTGCCTGACGCCGTGAGGAGCTGCCGATCAAACCGCTATTTGCCAAAGGTCCTTCGCTGGGTGTGCGCCTGTTGGTGTTCACCGTGCTGTCGGCTGCGCTGATGGTGGTCGACGCACGCTTTACCTTGCTGCAGCCGCTACGTGCGCAGCTCGGATTGATTGTCGAGCCGGTTTATTGGGTGGGTCGTCTACCGGTGCGGGTGTGGGAAGGTGCCACGCAAGAACTAAGTAGCCGCAGCGAACTGACCGCCGAGAATGAAAAGCTCAAGGCCGAGCAGTTGATGATGCAGCGCCGCTTGCAAAAGCTCGCCGCGCTGACCGAGCAGAACGTGCGCTTGCGCGAGTTGCTCAACTCGGCCGCCCTGGTCGACGACGAGGTGCTGGCCACCGAGCTGATCGGTATCGACCCCAACCCCTTTACCCATCGCATCCTGATCGACAAGGGTGAGAAGGACGGTGTGGTCCTGGGGCAGCCGGTTCTAGACGCTCGCGGTCTGATGGGGCAAGTGGTCGAGGTCATGCCCTACACCTCGCGTGTTTTGCTGCTCACCGATACCACCCACAGTATTCCAGTGCAGGTCAATCGCAATGGCCTGCGCGCCATCGCCAGTGGCACCGGTAACCCGGAGCGCCTGGAGTTGCGCCATGTCGCCGATACGGCGGATATCAAGGAGGGCGATCTGCTGGTCAGTTCCGGGCTCGGTCAGCGCTTCCCTGCCGGTTATCCGGTGGCCATGGTCAGCGAAGTGATCCATGACTCCGGTCAGCCCTTTGCGATTGTGCGTGCGGTGCCCACGGCTACGCTGAACCGCAGTCGCTATATGCTGCTGGTGTTTACCGACCCGCGTACGCCAGAGCAGCGCGCCACCGAGTCGGCGCAAGCTCAGGAAGCCCTGGACCGTGAAATTCAGCAGCAGGCGCAACCTGCTGCTGACGCGCCAGCAGCGCCCGCCAATTCGCCGGAGGCAGCGCAATAATGGCCGCACGTTCAAGCAATATCTGGGTGGTCTGGCTGACATTCGCCCTGGCGCTGCTGCTTAGCGTGTCGAGCATGCCCAAGTTTATGGAGCTGGGCCGGCCGCTATGGTTGGCGCTGTTTCTGACCTATTGGGTGCTGGCTTTGCCGCATCGCGTGGGTATGACCACGGCCTGGGTCATCGGCTTGTTGGCCGATGTGCTGAACGGCAGTTTGCTGGGGCAAAATGCGCTGATCCTGACCCTGATTACCTTTCTGGTGTTGACCCTGCATCAGCGTTTGCGCATGTTCCCCATGTGGCAGCAAAGCACCGTGCTGCTGGTGGTGTTTGGTCTGGCGCAGCTGGTGCAGCTGTGGCTGAACGCCTTGACTGGTAGTCGCCCGCCAACCCTGGCGTTCGTCTTGCCGGCCTTGGTCAGCGCCTTGCTCTGGCCCTGGGTCTGTACCTTGTTGCGCGGGTTGCATCAGCGTCTGGGCGTCAATTAAGCAAGGCCGCTCGGCCTTGCGTTTATCCGACAGGGAGAAGTCAGCATGGCCACCCTCTATCTCGCCTCCGGATCGCCGCGTCGGCGTGAACTGCTGACGCAAATTGCTGTGCCCTTCCTCACGCAAATCGTCCCCATCGATGAAAATGCATTGCCAGGTGAGTCGCCAATCGCCTATGTAGAGCGTCTGGCTCGCGCAAAAGCGCAGGCTGGGCTTGCTGTCCTGTCCGATACGGCGGATGCCGTGGTGCTCGGTGCTGATACCGCGGTGGTGCTCGATGGGCGGATTCTCGGCAAGCCTGTCGATCGTGACGATGCGTTGGCGACCTTGAGTGCCCTGTCTGGGCGTAGCCATCAGGTGCTCACCGCCGTGGCGCTGGTCAGCCGCGAACGGTTGGAGTCGCGGGTGGTCACAAGCCAGGTAACCTTCCGCCCATTGAGTCAGGCCGAAATCGAGGCCTACTGGGCCAGTGGCGAGCCGCAGGACAAGGCCGGGTGCTACGGTATTCAGGGCCTGGCGGCAGTGTTTGTCAGCCAGTTGCAGGGCAGTTATTCGGCGGTGGTGGGGTTGCCGTTGTGTGAGACTGCTGCGTTACTCGCAGAATTTGCTATTCCGTGCTGGCAGTCGTTGCCAGATCACAGTCAAGAGGTTGCGGGTCGTGGGTGAGTGACCGCCGTTATCGGCGCAGTCCCTGGGCTTTCAGCTTTATCTCAGAAGAGATGAGCGCATGAGTGAAGAGATCCTGATCAACATCACGCCGATGGAGTCGCGCGTGGCGGTGGTGGAAAACGGCGTACTGCAGGAAGTGCACGTCGAACGCACACAGAAGCGTGGCATCGTCGGCAATATCTACAAAGGCAAAGTGGTGCGCGTGCTGCCGGGTATGCAGGCGGCCTTTATCGATATCGGTCTGGAGCGTGCGGCGTTTATTCATGCCGCGGAAATTTCCAGCCGCGAAGGTCCGGCCGTGGAAAGCATCAGCGCCCTGGTGCACGAAGGCCAGAGCCTGGTGGTGCAGGTCACCAAGGACCCGATCGGCAGCAAGGGTGCTCGCCTGACCACTCAGTTGTCGATCCCTTCGCGCTACCTGGTGTATATGCCGCGCACCGCCCACGTTGGAATCTCGCTGAAGATCGAAGACGAAGCCGAGCGTGAGCGTCTTAAGCAGGTAGTCGCCGACTGCGTGGCCGCCGAAGGTATCGAGGAAGCCGGCGGTTTTATCCTGCGCACCGCCGCCGATGGTGCCGGCGCTGACGAAATTCTCGCCGATATCCGTTACCTGCGCCGCCTGTGGGAACAAATCGCTACACAGATGAAGGTCGGCCCGACGCCGTTGGTGATCTATGAAGATCTCAGTCTGGCACTGCGCACCCTGCGCGATCTGGTCAACCCGAAGATCGAGAAAATCCGCGTCGACTCGCGCGAGACCTTCGGCAAGATTACCCAGTTCGTCGATGAGCTGATGCCGGAAATCGCCGACCGCCTAGAGCACTACCCCGGCGAGCGGCCGATCTTCGATCTGTATGGCGTCGAGGACGAAATCCAGAAGGCGCTGGAGCGCAAGGTGCCGCTCAAGTCTGGCGGTTACCTGATCATCGATCCGGCCGAGGCGATGAGCACCATTGATGTGAATACTGGCGCGTTCGTCGGCCACCGCACGTTGGAAGAGACCATCTTCAAGACCAATCTGGAAGCCGCTACAGCGATTGCCCGGCAGCTGCGCCTGCGCAATATCGGCGGGATCATCATCATCGACTTTATCGACATGGAAGATGAGGAGCACCAGCGCCAGGTGCTGCGCACCCTGGAGAAGCAGCTGGAGCGCGACCACGCCAAGACCAACATCATTGGCATCACCGAGCTGGGCCTGGTGCAGATGACCCGCAAACGCACCCGCGAAAGCCTCGAACAGGTGCTATGCGAACCATGCAGCGCCTGTCAGGGGCGCGGCAAGCTGAAAACTGCCGAAACCACCTGCTACGAGATTTTCCGCGAGATTCTGCGCGAAGCGCGCGCCTATCAGCCGGAAGGTTATCGGGTGCTGGCCAATCAGAAGGTGGTCGACCGCTTGCTCGATGAAGAGTCGGGCAATGTCGCCGATCTCGAAGCCTTTATCGGCCGCACCATAAAGTTCCAGGTCGAGACCATGTATTCCCAGGAGCAATACGATGTGGTGCTGCTCTGATATGCGCGCTTACCGCTCGGGCGTGAACTGAATGCAGGCGTTGGCGCGCTGGACTGCCCTGTTGCTGCGTACGGCATTGGGGCTGTGCGCCTTGGCGCTGGTATTAGCCGCGCTGTATGTCAGCCTCGGCCGCGAGCTGGTGCCGCTGGTTGCCGAATACCGCCTGGAAGCCGAAGACAAAGCCCGTGAAGCGTTGGCCATGCCGGTGCAAATCGGTGCGCTGGAAGGGCTCTGGCAAGGCTTCTCGCCGGTACTGACCGCTCACGATGTGGCGGTCGGTGAGGGGGCGGGCGCCTTGCAGCTGGATCAGGTACGCGTGGTGCCGGATGTGCTGGCCAGCTTGTTGGCGCGGCAGTTGCGTATCGCCCGGCTTGAGCTGGATGGTGTGCAACTGGTGGTGCAGCAGGCTGAAGACGGTAGCTGGTCGCTCAAGGGATTGCCGCAACGCCGCGATCCCGCACCACTCGATCTGGCTCAGGTGTTGAACCAGTCGCAGATGCTCAAGCGCCTGTCGTTGTTCAACAGCCAGGTCACCATACAGGCCTTCGATCAGCCGGCGCGGACCCTGACCTATGTAAACCTCACCCTGCGCAACGGCAGCGCGCGTCAGCGCTTGGACGGTCGCCTGCTGTTACCTGATGGCCAACCTCTGGCCTTGCAACTGCGCACGCGGATGCGTGCCGAGCGCTGGAAAGACGCCGAGGCCGACCTGTACCTGAGCCTGCCACAGAGCGACTGGGCGGCTTGGGTGCCGGCGAGCCTGCTTGCACAATGGCGTCTTGAGCAGCTGCAGTTGGGTGGGGAGGTCTGGCTGAGCTGGGCCAAAGGCGGCGTGCAGCGTGCCGTCAGCCGTCTGCATGTGCCGCAGCTCAAGGCTGGCTATGCCAAGCGTGAGCCGGTGGCGCTGAATAACCTGGCGCTGAATGCTTACTTCACCCGTACCGATCTAGGTTTTACGTTGGTATTGGATGACCTGGCCTTCAGCCGTGGTGAGCTGCGCTGGGGTGAAGTGCGTTTGGCGCTTACTCAGCAGGCGGAAAGTACAGAGGTGCAGGAGCAGTGGTTGCTGAGTGCCGATCGTCTCGACCTGGCGCCGCTGCAACCGCTGATAGCGGGGCTTGCGCCATTGCCAGATAAAGGCCTGGCACTGCTTGAGCAGCTCAAGCCGCATGGTGCCCTGCGTAATATTCAACTCGACTACCGGCCGCTGCTGACCGACAGCAAGCGCCTGCAATTCTCGGCCAATCTGGAGCGTATTGGCTTTGCGGCATGGCACGGTTCGCCTGCTGCAGAGAATGTCAGTGGCAGTATCAGTGGCGACCTGGGCCAGGGTGAGCTGCGGGTCGATAGCGAAAACTTTTCCCTGCACCTCGATACTCTATTCCCCAAACCTTGGCACTACCAAAAGGCCAATGCCTTACTGACCTGGCAGATCGATGAGCAGGCGTTCACCCTGCGCAGTCCGTATCTGCAAGTGGTAGGTGAGGAGGGGCCGGCTGCAGGCGATTTTTTAATTCGCCTGCGTTTCGATCCGGAGCTGGAAGACTACATGGACCTGCGCGTCGGCCTGCGTAACGGCGATGCGCGCTATACCGAGAAATACCTACCGAGCCTCGCGCCGGGCATGGGTGCTGAGCTGGATGCCTGGCTGAAAAGCGCCATCCGCGGCGGCGCGGTCGATGAAGGCTATTTCCAGTACCAGGGTTCGCTGAACAAGGGCGCGGAGAATGCAGCGCGTAGCATCAGTCTGTTCTTCGCCGTGCATGATGCCGAACTGGCCTTTCAGCCTGGTTGGCCGTCGCTGCGCGAGGGGCGCGGCAAGGTGTTGATCGAAGACAGCGGCGTGCGGGTCGAACTGGCTGAAGGGCGCATCCTCGATAGCCAGGTGAGTAATGCCACGGCGTTGATCGCGACCTCATTGCCCGGCCAGCCGCCGCGTTTGTTGTTGACCAGTGAGTTGAGCAGCAACGTGGATGACGCCCTGCATATCCTGCAGCAAGCGCCGATAGGCACCGCAGAAACCTTCGCTGGCTGGACTGGCGCAGGGGCGCTGGCCGGCAAGCTCAAGCTCGACCTGCCGCTACGCAAGGGCTTGGCCCCGGCGGTGGTGGTGGATTTCGCTACTAAAGGCGCGCAGCTCAGCCTGCCCACCCCACCCTTGCAGTTCAGCCAGCTGCAGGGCTCATTTCGTTACAACACGGCCAGCGGCCTCAGCGCCCCGGATATTCGTGCTCAGGTACTTGGCCATGCGGTGCGCGGCAAGGCTCTGGCCGAGGGCGCGCGCGGCAAGGCGCGTAGCCGCATCGAGGCCAGCGGGCAGATCGCAGTCAAGGAACTGAGCACCTGGCTGGGCGTGACCCAGCCGCTGCCCGTCAGCGGCAATCTGCCTTATAGCCTCAATCTGATCCTGGACGGCGCCGACAGCCAGCTGCGCGTCAGTTCTACCCTCAAAGGCGCGACGGTGGCGCTGCCGGCACCGTTCGGCAAGACGGCTGCTGAGGAGCTCGCGACGCAGTGGCGCATGACCCTAGGCGGTCGTGAACAGCGCTATTGGCTGGATTACGCTGATTTGCTGAGCCTGACCTTTGCCGCTAGCCCTGGCCAGTTCAACCAGGGCCGTGGCGAGATTCGCCTGGCTGACGGTGCGGCCAGCCTGCCCACCAGCCAGGGCTTGCGTGTGCGCGGCCGCGTGGCGGAACTGAATTGGTCGGACTGGCAACAAGTGTTGCAGCCCTATGCCAGCGTGCCAATCGGTGATGCGCAGCGGCTGTTCAAGGATGCGCAGCTGCGCATTGGCCGCTTCACGGGGTTTGGCATCAGCCTGGATGCGCTGGAAGTAGCGGTTAAGCGCGATGCCGCAACCTGGGCGGTTAGCCTCGACAGTCCTCAGTTGAAAGGCCAGGTGGGCTTGCCGGATGCCCGTGAGTTGCCGATTGTCCTGGCGCTCGACTATCTGCATTTCCCAGCAGCAGAGAAGAGGACTGCAGAAGACACTGCGGTGGATGCACCTGACCCGCTGGCGAGCGTTGATCCGAGCAGCTTTCCGGCGCTGGACGTACGTATCGCCGAGGTTTTTCAGGGCATTGAACCGCTGGGCAGCTGGTCGCTCAAGGCACGCCCGGTTGCTACAGGGGTGCATTTCAGCGAGCTGGATCTCAATCTCAAAGGCTTGAAAATTGGCGGTCGGGCCAGCTGGCTAAACACTGCAAGCGGCGTGCGCACGAGTTACAAGGGGCGTATGGGTGGTGCCGATTTGGCCGATGTGCTGATTGCCTGGGGCTTTGCGCCGACCGCCAGCAGCCGCGATTTCCATATGGATGTTGATGGTAACTGGCCTGGCTCGCCGGCCTGGTTCGGCCTGAAGCGTTTCAGTGGCACCTTGGATGCTTCGTTGCGCAAAGGTCAATTCTCCGAGGTGGAAGGTCCTGCGTCGGCGCTACGCGTGTTTGGGCTGCTGAACTTCAACTCGATTGGCCGGCGCCTGCGTCTGGACTTCTCTGATCTGCTCGGTAAAGGCCTCAGTTATGACCGGGTCAAAGGTCTGCTAGTGGCGGATAACGGCGTATTTGTGACCCGCGAGCCGATCACCCTGACCGGGCCATCGAGCAACCTGGAGCTCAATGGCACCCTGGATATGGCCAATGATCGGATCGATGCCAAGTTATTGGTGACCTTGCCGGTGACCAATAACCTGCCTTTGGCCGCACTGATAGTCGGTGCACCGGCCATCGGCGGGGCGCTGTTTATCGCTGATAAGCTGCTGGGTGACCGCGTTGCGCGCTTTGCCAGTGTGCAGTACGACGTCAAGGGCTCCTGGCAAAATCCGGATATCAGCTTCGACAAGCCATTCGAGAAACCCCAGTAATCCCCACACGGCTGAGATGCAGCCGTGCAGTCTGCCGGTATGGCTTGTAAGCTGAAGCCATACCGGCATTGAGATAAAGGCAGTCATGACCTTCGCAGTCATTCAAATGGTCAGTCAGGCCGATGTCCTGGCCAATCTGGCGCAGGCGCGGCAGTTGCTCGAACAGGCCGCTGCGCAAGGTGCGCGATTGGCGGTGCTGCCGGAAAATTTTGCGGCCATGGGGCGGCGTGATCAGGCCGCGCTGGGGCGTGCCGAAGCACTGGGTGAGGGGCCGATTCTGCCCTGGCTGCAACAGGCCGCCCGCGATCTTGGCCTGTGGATAGTCGCCGGCACCTTGCCCTTACCGTCGGATGGCCAGCCCGAAGCCAAGGCTCATGCCTGCTCGCTGCTGATCGATAATGTCGGCCAGCGTGTGGCACGCTATGACAAGCTGCATCTGTTTGATGTGGATGTCAGCGACAGCCACGGCCGTTACCGCGAGTCTGACGATTACGCCTTCGGCAGCCAGGTGGTGGTAGCCGATACCCCGGTTGGGCGGTTGGGCATGACAGTCTGTTATGACCTGCGCTTTCCTGAGCTATACAGCGCCTTGCGCGCCGCTGGAGCCGAGTTGATCAGCGTGCCGGCGGCCTTTACTGCGGTTACCGGTGCGGCGCATTGGCAGATATTGACCCGCGCGCGGGCCATCGAAACCCAGTGCTATGTGCTGGCGGCTGGGCAGGGCGGCACCCATCCAGGTGGGCGCGAGACCTTTGGTCATTCGGCGCTTGTCGATCCCTGGGGGCGCGTGCTCGCCGAACTGCCGCAGGGGCCTGGCATATTGCTGGCCGAGCGCGATGGGGCAGAACAAGCGGCGATCCGTCAGCGCATGCCGGTGGCGCGGCATAAACGATTTTTTGCAGCGGCCGAAATGCGGCTGCCAAGTTTGGAGTAGTTATGAACACTATGTTGCTATCGGTTAGCGAGCATTTGCTCGGGCCGGGCGGTTTGACCATTGAGCATCTGCCGGCAGTCCTGGCTGACTTGGCCGGGCCGGGAATCGATGCGGCCGATCTGTACTTCCAGAGTCAGGTGTCGGAAACCTGGGCGCTGGAGGATGGAATTGTCAAAGAGGGCAGCTTCAACCTCGATCAAGGTGTCGGCGTGCGTGCCCAGTCCGGTGAGAAAACCGGTTTTGCCTACAGCAATGCGATCACTGCCGATGCCCTGAGTCAGGCCGCGCGCGCGGCCCGTTCAATTGCTCGCGCCGGACAGAATGGCCGTGTACAAGCGTTCAACAACCCGTTGGTCAAGCCGCTATATGCGCAGGAAAATCCGCTGGATGTGCTGGGCCGGGCGGAAAAGGTCGAGCTGCTCAAGCGCATCGACGTCGCCACTCGCGCTCTTGATCCACGAATCAAGCAGGTTTCCGTTAGCCTCGCTGGGGTTTGGGATCGCATTCTAGTGGCCGCCAACGACGGCAGCCTTGGCGCGGATATCCGCCCGCTGGTGCGCTTCAACGTCAGCGTGATCGTTGAGCAGAATGGTCGCCGCGAGCGCGGCAGCCATGGCGGCGGCGGGCGTACCGATTACCGCTACTTCCTCGAGCAGACCAGCAATAACGAAGAGCGCGCCATGGGCTATGCCCGTGAAGCCTTGCGCCAGGCGCTGGTCAACCTCGAAGCCATCCCGGCTCCGGCTGGCACGATGCCGGTGGTGATGGGCGCAGGCTGGTCCGGCGTGCTTCTACACGAGGCCGTCGGCCATGGCCTGGAGGGCGACTTCAACCGCAAGGGCAGCTCGGCCTACAGTGGTCGGATGGGCGAGCAGGTGGCTTCCAGTCTGTGCACCATCGTCGATGACGGCACCCTGGCTGAGCGTCGCGGCTCGCTGAGCATGGACGATGAGGGCACGCAGACCCAATGCACCACGCTGATCGAGAATGGCGTGCTTAAAGGTTATATGCAGGACAAACTGAATGCCCGCCTGATGGGCGTGGCATGCACGGGTAACGGTCGCCGTGAGTCCTACGCGCACCTGCCGATGCCGCGCATGACCAATACCTACATGTTGGCTGGTGAAAGTGACCCGGAAGAAATCATTCGTTCGGTGAAGAAGGGCATCTATTGCGCCAACCTTGGCGGCGGTCAGGTCGATATCACCAGCGGCAAATTCGTGTTTTCCACCAGCGAGGCTTACCTGATCGAGGATGGCAAGATCACCGCGCCGGTCAAAGGTGCAACCCTGATCGGTAATGGCCCGGAAGCCATGAGCAAGGTGTCGATGGTTGGCAACGACCTGGCGCTGGACAGTGGTGTTGGGACCTGTGGCAAAGATGGTCAGTCGGTGCCAGTTGGCGTGGGCCAGCCGACACTGAAGATTGATGCGATTACAGTGGGCGGGACGGGAGCCTGACGGCTGCTACAAGGATGTGGGGTGGGTTAGCCGAAGGCGTAACCCACGATGGTCGGGAGACCTAGCGCAAGCCGCGCTGGGTTTCGTCCAGCTCGCGGATGTATTTGAAAATTTTGCGTGAAGCGGCCGGCGCTTTGTTCTGCGCCAGTTCGTGCTGGCCCTGACGGATCAGCTGACGCAGGTGCTGGCGGTCGGCGTCAGGGTATTCGCCGACGAATTTTTCCAGAGTGTCGTCGTCGCCGTTGAGCAAGCGGTCGCGCCAGCGCTCAAGGTTGTGAAAGCGTTCGTTGTACTGGCGCGTCGAGGCGTCGAGCTGATCCAGCAGCGTCAGGATGGCTGCAATATCCTGGTCGCGCATCAATCGGCCGATAAACTGCACATGGCGCTTCTTCGCGGAGTTGGCGGTGTGCTTGGGCGCTTCGGCCAGCGCGCGGCGCAGCTCGTCGGTCAGCGGCAGCTTGTTAAGCAGGTCGAGTTTCAGGGTGGTCAGGCGTTGCCCCAGATCCTGTAGCGCATGTAGCTCGCGCTTGACCTGGGTTTTGCTCTTCTCGCCGGAGAAGTCGTCAAGGTATTCAGACATGGTGGCGGTCCAGTGGAAAACGCCGACATGATAGCAGCAAGTTTCCAGCTGTAAGCGTCTGGCCTGTGTAGCCGCGCTCTACGGCTTATCGTTCAGGAGTTGTTATGAGTTCAGTAGACATCGTCGGGCCCCAGGCCGTGCCGCAATTGCAGGCGCAGGTGGAGCAGATTATTGCCGAGGCCAGAACGCAGGGGGCAAGCGCCTGCGAAGTAGCCGTGTCGGTGGAGCAGGGCCTGTCCACCACGGTGCGCCAGGGTGAAGTGGAAACGGTCGAATTCAACCGCGACCAGGGCTTTGGCATCACCCTGTACGTCGGTCAGCGTAAGGGCTCGGCCAGCACCTCGGCCAGTGGTGAGGCGGCGATCCGCGAAACCGTCGCGGCGGCCTTGGCGATTGCCAAGCATGCCTCTGAAGATGAATGCGCAGGTTTGGCCGATGCCGCACTGATGGCCCGCGAGCTGCCGCAGCTGGATCTGTATCACGCCTGGTCGATTACTCCAGAACAGGCCATCGAGCAGGCCCTGAGCTGCGAGGCAGCGGCCTTTGCGGCCGATCAGCGGATCAAGAACGCCGATGGCACCACGCTGAATACTCACCAGGGCTGCCGGGTCTACGGCAACAGCCATGGCTTTATCAGTGGCTATGCCAGCACGCGGCACAGCCTGAGTTGCGTGATGATCGCCGAAGACGGCGGGTCGATGCAGCGCGACTACTGGTATGACGTCAATCGTCAGGGCGAGTTGCTGGCCGATGCCGGCAGCATTGGTCGCCGCGCCGCCGAGCGTGCGGTAAGCCGTTTGGGCGCGCGCCCGGTACCGACCTGCGAAGTGCCGGTGCTGTTTGCTGCCGAGCTGGCGACGGGGCTGTTTGGCAGTTTTCTCGCGGCCATTTCCGGCGGCAACCTGTACCGTAAGTCATCCTTTCTCGAAGGCTCCCTCGGCCAGCAGCTGTTCCCCGAGTGGCTGACGATCGACGAGCGCCCGCATATTCCTCGTGCCTTGGGCAGTGCTGCCTTCGATGGTGACGGTCTGGCGACCTACGCCAAGTCCTTCGTCGAGCGCGGCGAGCTTTTATCCTATGTGCTCGGCACCTATTCCGGGCGCAAACTGGGCATGCCCAGCACGGCCAACTCTGGCGGTGTGCATAACTTGTTTGTTAGTCATGGCAATGAAGACCAGAAGGCGCTACTCAAGCGTATGGGGCGCGGGTTGTTGGTCACCGAGTTGATGGGGCAGGGCCTGAATATGGTCACCGGTGATTATTCGCGCGGTGCCGGTGGCTACTGGGTTGAGAATGGCGAAATCCAGTTCCCGGTGCAGGAAGTCACGATCGCCGGTAACCTGCGCGACATGTTCAAGCAGATTGTTGCAGTCGGTAATGATCTGGAGCTGCGCAGTAATATCCGCACCGGTTCGGTTTTGATCGAGCGGATGACGGTGGCGGGTAGCTGATTCCGCTTGTATGATGAAAAAGGGGCTGTCGCTTAAGCGTTCAGCCCCTTTTTATTGGCTATGTCCCAAGACCGTGTTGCAAGGACTACGCTTTAAGGCAGACATCCGCTTGTGAGGTCAGCCCACCATGGATACTCAAGCCTTTCAGCGCTGGTTGGCCCAGGTGAGCCAGCTCAGTGCCA
>NZ_CAXAOW010000010.1:0-147072 GCF_963970805.1 Pseudomonas sp. EA_35y_Pfl2_R5
CACTGAGCTGGCTCACCTGGGCCAACCAGCGCTGAAAGGCTTGAGTATCCATGGTGGGCTGACCTCACAAGCGGATGTCTGCCTTAAAGCGTAGTCCTTGCAACACGGTCTTGGGACATAGCCTTTTCTTTGTCCGTGCTGGCTTACTCGTCGCCAGCCGAGAAGTCGTAATCCATCGACTGACTCGGGCCCTGTAGGTAATGCCCCTGGATATAGTTAACCCCGGCCTGCCAGAGAGTAGCTAGCACGCTGGCGCTCTCTACAAAGGGCACGATGGTCAGCTTGGCCTGGGAGTGCAGGCTGGCCAGCAGGGTTTTCAGTGCCTCCTGGCTTTCGGCATTGCTCAGGTCTTGGGAAAAGGAGCTGTCGACTTTGACGAAGTCGATATGCAGGTGCTTAAGCGTGTTGAACGGATTCAACGAGCAGCCGAACTGGGTCAATGCCGTCTTGCAGTGCAGTTCGTTGAGGCCCTGAGTGATGACTTTGGCCTGTTTCAGGTAGGCAATTGCGTCTGGTTCGCTGAACTGGAACACCAGCGAGTCTGACGGCAGGCGTGCGGCTTTCAGGGCTACGCTAAGCCATGGCAGCAGGGTCTGGTCCTGCACGCTGGCGTTCGACAAGTGCACGAACAGGCGAGTGTTGTGGCCTTTGCTGCGGTGGTCTGCGAGCAACTTGATCGAGTTGAGAATAACCCAGCGATCAATTTTCTCGGCCAGTCCGGCATCCTTGGCGGCGTTGAACAGCTCCACGGGCGGGATTTCCTCGCCCTGTGGGTTGATCAGGCGCAGTAGCGCTTCATAGTGCTCAAAGCTATCGCCGCGCAGGCTGATGATCGGCTGGAACAGCAGGCGGAAACTGTTCTTCTCCAGGGCCTGTTGAATCATCGCGACGATGTTGCCGCGGCTCGCCGCTGCGGCCAGCTCTTCCGCCGGGTTGAACACCTTGATGGCGTTGCCATCGCTTAGCTCATCGGCGCAGCGGTGAGCACGATCGACCACTTCCTGGGCCTTGGCGGTTCTTTCGTTGAGCCCGGCCACACCAATCGACAAGGTGGTTTGTACGGTGCGGCCGCTGACGTCGAACAAATGGCTTTCGACCTTTTTCAGCAGGCTGTTCAGGTTCTCTAGAGTTCGTTCTGGGCTGACGCCAGGCTGCAACACAGCAAATACGTCATCGCCAAAACGCGCCAGCTGTGCGTCAGAGCTAAAGTGCGCGCGCAGCAGGTTGGCCAGATCGGTCAGCAGAATATCGATACCTGCCAGGCCGATATCGGCAAGCAGGCTGGCATAGCTGTCGACTTGGATATAAGCCAGGGTAGATGGTTGTCCGGCATTTACCGCCCGCTCAGCCGCGCCATCCATCAATTCGATGAAATGGATGCGATTGAACAGGCCGGTGACTAGGTCCTGGCTGCTGATTTCGCGCAGTTTCTCTTCCAGCTCGGCATTGCTGGTTTCGGCGCGAATCACCACCTGGATGCAGGGCTCGCCATCGTAGGTGGCCGGGGAGAAACTCATCTGCGCTGGGAAGCTCTGGCCGTTGGCCTTGATCCCGGTACAGTTGAGCTCGGCGCTGCCTTCGGCACTTTGGTAGTTTTTCAGGAAGTCTTTGAAGTTGACTTGGTCACAGCCAGCGATCAGGTCGATCATCGGCATGCCTTCCAGCTCATCGGCATCTTCGTAGGCGAACAGCTCCAGGTAGGCGCGGTTGGCGTAGATATGCATGCCGTCATGCACGTAGGTAATGGCATCGACGGAGCTGTCGAGCAGCAGCTGGCAGCGCTTTTCCGTCTCGCGTAGCGCCACTTCTGAGGCGCGGCGGGCGCGGCGTTCTTCCAGATTGGCCAGCTCGCGTTTGGCGACCAATACCAGGCGCTCGTCTTCACCTTGTGGCAATGCGTCCTGGGCGCCGAGCATCAAGGCTTCGGTGATGCTGTCGGAGTCATTGTCAGCGAGCAGCTGGATAACCGGAATATCCTTGGCCTGACGACGGATCGCGCCAATCGCTTCACTCGGTGCCAGCTGTTCGCTGCTTGGTGCGCAGATCAGCAGGTCCCAGCTTTGCTGCAGGGCTTCGTTGAGGTCTTCGCTGGAGCTCAGGCGATGCACACGCGTTGCCCGCCCGGCATTACGGAACAGGCTGACGAGGCGCTCGGCCTCGTTCTGCGAGTCTTCGAGTATCAGTAGCCGAATGGTTTTTTTTTCGATGGCCATGGTGTGGTATCAAATCTGCGCCGAACGGGCGCGAAAAGGCGACAAAAGGGAGTGCGTCGGCAATCTACAGCGACTTCCAGAGGGAGTCAAAGTCTTCCTCCCCGCCTGGCGTGCGGCCTTTCGGCGCTGTGACAGGCTTCCCGTGCTCACTGCTGATCTGCTCGACGCCGCGGTATTCGAACTGGTTGAAGCTACCGGTGCTGGTTTGTCGGCGGCTGAGTACTGCGCGATGCTCGTTGCCATTCAGGTTGATGCTGACCTTGTTACCCTCCTGAAATGGCAGGCGCGCAGTGATCAGGCTGGCCGGCCTTGAAATGGCGCTGATTTCCGGCAGCAGCAGGGCGCGTAGGTACTGGCTATTCTGTTCGGCCTTGCGCACCAGTTGCAGGCCACAGGCTTGTGCATGCGGAGCAATTAGCTCGATGCCCATCTGGGTGCCGCCGCCACGTACCTGGCGAATCCAGCGCACCACGGCAATGCTCCAGCCTTGTTGCGGCAGACTTTGTACGCCGAGCAGTTCGCCCGCCTGGAGTTGGCTGGGCACATCCTTCGGCCACGACAAGCAATAGCCGCCAGGGCTGATATTGACAATGGCTACTTCGAACACTGGATAGCTGTCCGTGCTGTTATTGTCGGTGCTCTGAGTCGTGCTTTCCGGTTGGTTGTACTGGATTTCCTCGAAAGGCAGACCGTTTTCCCAGAGGTTGCTCTTCTGTGCATCGAAAGCATTTGACCAGACATCTGGCGCGCCGGTGTCAGCCTTGAATACCGCTGTATTGGTCGTAACCGGTAGCTGTAGCACTTCGTTGAATGGGCGCTTGCCAGCCAGATAAAAATGCAGCGCGCTCATGCCAATGCATAGCGTCAGGGCGCCTTGGCCTTGGCTGCGCTGGAAGGTGCGCTCTGCGATATCGCCCCAGGCAGCAGCCAGATGCTGCAGCATGTCGTGGCTGAACCCTTCGGGCACAGTCAGGCGCGATTGAGCAATGCTCTCGGCAGGCAGCAGCAGATGCTCCTTGATGGCGTCCACTAACTGGCTGGGATCGATCCCTATTGCTCTGTGCAGTTCGTTTTGCTGGAACAGCGAGATGTAGCGAGGCGGACCATCCAGTTGCGGGGCAACCGCGAACAGGCTGGAGGGCTCATTGCCGGACTGTAGGGTGACCAGTGCGCTCCAGGGCTCGAGCACTTCAGCCAAGCGCGCGATAGCGCTTTGGCGCATCTGATTGCAGCGTGCACAACCGAGCAACAGGGCGACTAGGTAGCTTTGTTCAGTGCTCAGGCCTTGTGTGCGCAGCGCTTGGTTGTCACGAATCATAGTCTTGTGCAGGCCACGCGTCAGGGCAATCTGATAGAGCTGATGCAGCTCTAGCCAGAGACCTTCAGGGACCGGGCAGTACAGCTGGCTGGCGCGAATCAATGGGCCACATAGGCTGTGAGTGGCGCGCTGCAGAGCGACGGCGAGCAGTTGATGGCGTTCGCGCCCAGGTTGTGCCGCCAGGCGCGACACGATCAATTTATAACCAATGGCGAGGTGGTTTTGCAGGGCCTGACAGAGGTTGGCAACCTTGCGCGGCCGTTCATCGAGAACGATGGCCTGGTTAAGGAAGTGTTTTTCCAGTTGCTTGCAGACGAAATAGATTTCCGGACGGAGGATTTCCAGCAGCTGCAGGCGGTTTTCTGAGGGTGTCAGCAGCTGATTGAGTTCGACCAGTGCCTGGTAAAGCTGGCGTGCGGTTTCACCAATGTTGGCTTTGGGCAGGCCATCGACCCATTTCTTCAGATCACGAGGGCTGGCTTCGCAGAATGACAGGCTTTGCTTATCCGGCGTGGTGACGCGCAGTAGCAAGTGAGAATTCTGTTTATCCATCTAAATCGGATACTCCAGCGCACGGGCAAGGCAGGTGAGTCTAGGAATTATGTTTCGACTCTAGCAGCATCTCGCGCCTCCCGCAGCCATGTCCTTGGCTGGGTTACCAAGCTGGCGCGACGCACAAATCATCTGGAAGTCATTGTTGTGACTGGTTTTCGCTGGCAGAGGTTCACTCTGGTCTATTGCCCCGGCACTGTCTGCGCGCGCTGACAGTGCCGGCTTGGGCGATTTAGCCGCGTGCTGCGGCGAGACGCTGGCCCATCCTGACTGGGCTGTTGGCGGTCAGCTCTTCGGCCCACTGCACCTGTTCTGGACCAAACAGCACGATGGCCGTGGAGCCCAGCTTGAAGCGCCCGAGCTCTGCGCCTTTTTCCAGCATGATCGGTGCGCGCGCAGCGTCGTCGTAACTGAATGTTTTCAGTGTGCGTTTCGGTGGTGTGACCAGGCCCGCCCAGACGGTTTCAATTGACGCCACGATCATCGCGCCGACCAGCACCACGGCCATCGGGCCGCGTTCGGTGTCGAACAGGCACACTACGCGCTCGTTACGGGCAAACAGCTCTGGCACATTTTCCGCCGTGGTCTGATTCACCGAAAACAGCCGGCCCGGCACGTAGACCATTTCTTTCAGGGTGCCAGCCAGCGGCATGTGCACGCGGTGGTAGTCCTTGGGCGAGAGGTAGATGGTGGCGAAATCGCCGCCCATAAAGGCGGCAGCACGCTCGCTGTCGCCGCCCAGCAGCTCGATCACGCTGAAGCTGTGGCCCTTGGCCTGAAAGACCCGGCCTTGTTCGATTTTGCCAAGCTGGCTGACCGCGCCGTCTGCTGGGCTTAGTACTGCGCCAGGGCTGTTGTCGAGCGGACGAGCGCCGTCTTTTAGGGCACGGGTAAAGAAGTCGTTGAAGTGAGCAAAGGCGCTCAGGTCTTCGACCTGAGCTTCGCTCATGTTGACTTGGTACTGCTTGGCAAACCAGCCGATCAGGCGGTTCTTGAACCAGCCAGCGCGGTATTCGGCTGCGCAGCCGATCAGGCGCGAGAGCAGGTGGTGCGGCAGCAGGTATTGGCTGAGGATAAACAGTCGATCTTTCATTGCTATTCCTTCGAAATGGCTGGCGGTCTGGTGGGTGCTTAACGCTCGACCGGGGTATCTGGATGATTGCCCCACTCGCCCCAGGAGCCGGCATAGGCTTTTACCCGTGGATAGCGGAGGAGCTTGGCGACCAGGTAGGTAAAGCCAGAGCGGTGGTGGGTCTGGCAGTGGGTGATGATTTCTTTGTCGGCAGTAATGCCGAGGCTATTGAGCTGGGCCTGGATATCCTGGCGAACGCGCAGCGCACGTGCTGGGTCCATGCCCGCAGTCCATTCGAAATTGATGGCGCCGGGGATATGCCCGGCTTTTTGCGCCAGGGCCTTTTCGCCGTTGTATTCACTGGGCGCGCGGGCATCCCAGACGGCCAGGTCGGCCGCACCAAGGCGGCTTTGCAGGTATTCACGGGTAGCGGTTGGCGTTGCATCCAGCTGCAGTTCAACAGCTTGTGTGCCGGCGGTTGGCACTGTGGTGCTGAGCTCGCGCTCTTCTGCCAGCCAGGCCTGTAGGCCGCCATCCAGGTAGTGATAACGCGGGTGGCCAATTACATCCAGCAACCAGATAAAGCGTCCGGCCCAGCCGCCGCCTTCATCGTCATACACCACATAGACGGCATCGGGGTTGTGCCCGAGTTCGCCGAACAATTGCTCAAGCTGAGCCTGCTCAGGCAGCAAGCCGGGTGCTGGCGGTTGGCCCAACTGGGTGCGCTTGGGGTCGACAAAGTGTGCGCCAGGGATATGGCCGGCGGTGTAGCGGGCGTTGCTGGTCAGGTCGACCAGGATCAGCTCGGGCGCATTCAGGCGGCTGGCCAGTTGCGCGGGTTCGATCAGCAAGGGCAACTCAGCGAAGGCGGTCATGCCGGGCCTCTTTTTGCAGGAAAGGGACGGATTGTAGCGGAAAGCCTAGCGCCCGCGGTTGGCAAAGCTGGCCAGCGCGCGCTCAATGCATTGCACGGTTTTGCCGAAGCCCTGCACGCTGGCATCGCTTAGTGCAGGGCCGCCCTGATCGGCAAAGATCAGCATAACCACGCGGTTGTTGCTAGCGATTGAGCGAATCAGCAAATGCTCGCTGGGGAACAGGCTTTTCAGCGAACCAGGCAGCATGGCGGAAAACTGCGCGATGTTGGCCGGGCTCAGTTTTAGTTGCGCTGGGGCACTGAGCAGGCGGCGCAGCACCTGGCTTTGCTGTGGGTCAAGGCTGAGGCTGGCGGCGGCTTTGTCCAGGCCGCTCTGCTGCTGGGCGATCAGGCGTGTGTGGTTGCGGTCGGCCAGTAAAATCAGTACTCGTTGCATGCCGCAGGCCTGGATTGCCTGATTGGCGCAGGCGGTCAGCTGCAACACATTGCTGAACGCGCTGGGCAGGGCGAGCAGGTGCGCGCATTGCTGGCGCCACTCGCTGACAACTGCGGGCTTGGGCTGTTCGACTATGGTTTGCAGGTGCCGCGCCTGCCATGGCCAGAGCAGCGCTTCGGCCGGGTGCCAGAGGTCGGTACCGGGCATCTGTCGGGCGCTGCTGACGGCGTTCTGATGCAACAGTTGCTGCACGTTTTCGAGCGGCAGTTGCAGGAATAAACCGGTCAGACGCTGCCAGCGCAGGCTGTGTGGGCTGTTCCAGGCATAATGCGCGGAGAGCGCCAGACCGTTGGCCAGCAGAATGCTGTTGGCCGGTTGTGTCAGCCAGCGGCGCAGGTTGCTGTCGGCGTCGAGAATTTGTTGCTGATGCAGTGGATGTTCATTGTCGCGGGCGATATGCAGTGCCTTGACCAGCAGGCGTCGATCGCTGACCAGCAGCCGATAGCCCTGAGTAACCCACTCCGGTAAATGCCATTGCTCACTCATGGCCAGGCAGAGCTTCAGCAGCGGCACGCCCAGCAACTCCTGCTCCACCTTGCTCGCGGCTTCGCCCTTGACCAGCACACGCTGCTCCCAGACCTCGAACAGCTCAGGGTGAGCGGCGAGCAAGGTCCAGATCGGTGCGAGAAACAGCAGGCTGCCCCAGTGAACTTCTTGCCACAGCCGCGCCAGACGGCCGGCGAACAGGCCGTTGGCCTGGTGGCTGGCATGCTGGCTGATCAGCTGAATCTGCCGCAGCGCTTTGGGTAACTCCTGCTCGGGGAGGGCGGGCAGGGCAGTGAGCAGGTCTTCGGTGCGCTTGATGCCGAGACGGCTGATGGCTGCTTCGAGGCTTTCGGTTTGCTCGCTGAGCCCACTGCTTTTGCGGTTGGCTTCGCGCAAGACGCTGAGCGCCAGCGCCGGGCAGTCCTGCATCAAGTCCGCCAGCTCGCGCATCGAACGATTGCTATCCGCCAGGGCGCGGCGCAGTTTTTGTTGGCTGTCGATGGATGCAGGCAATAGCCGGCTGTCCAGCTGCTTGAGCCAGTCGGTCAGGGTGCGCGGATAGTGGACGGGCTTTGGCATGCGGGTTGAGACAAGCTGGCTTTTGACCTTAACTGGCTATAGTCTCGCGCAAAACTTCCGATAAATAGAAGGGTTGTTTTGCAAAGCCCCTTTCTACCCTCTCTGGCAAGTCTCTTTCTATGGCAAAAATCATCGGCATCATTGTTGTATTCGCCAGCGTATTGGGCGGCTTTATCCTTTCCGGTGGCCAGTTTATGGCGTTGGTGCATCCCTTTGAGGTGATGATCATCGGTGGTGCGGCGCTGGGTGCTTTCCTACAGGCCAACCCAGGTAGCGCTTTTATGCATGTGTTCAAAAAGTCGCTGAGCATGTTTAGCTCGCGCTTCACCCATGCTTACTACCTCGATGTGCTCAAACTGCTGTACGAGATTCTCAACAAGAGCCGCCGTGAAGGCATGATGGCCATCGAAGCCGACGTCGAAGACCCGGCCGCCAGCCCGATTTTCAGCAAGTACCCCGGCATCCTCAAAGATCAGCAGATGACCTCTTTCATCTGCGATTACCTGCGCATCATGTCCTCCGGCAACATGGCCCCGCACGAGCTGGAAGGCCTGTTCGACATGGAAATCGCCAGCCTCAAGGAAGAGCTCGAACACCCGGCGCATGCTGTAGCCAAGGTGGCCGACGGTATGCCGGCCATGGGGATCGTAGCGGCGGTGCTGGGCATCGTGATCACCATGTCGATCCTCGCCGAGGCGGATAACGCGGAGATCGGCCAGAAGGTTGGTACCGCGTTGGTGGGTACCTTCCTCGGGATTTTGGCTTCCTACGGCTTCTTCGGCCCGCTCTCGGGTGCGTTGGAGCACGATGCTAAGGAAGAGCTGAACGTCTATGAGGCGATCAAGGCCGGTCTGGTGGCTTCGGCCTCGGGCATGCCGCCATCGCTGGCCGTGGAGTTTTCCCGCAAGGTGTTATTGCCTGCGCATCGTCCGAGCTTTACTGAGCTTGAACAGGCCATGCGTGGGGGCTAAGGCATAGCATGGAAAACAACCAGCCGATTATCGTCAAACGGGTCAAGAAGGTTGCCGGTGGCCACCACGGGGGGGCCTGGAAAATCGCCTTCGCCGACTTTGCCACGGCGATGATGGCGTTCTTTCTGGTGATGTGGCTGATGTCTGTGGCTACGCCCGAGCAGAAGAAGCTGATTTCTGGCTACTTTCAGGACCCTGTGGGGTTCTCGGAAAGTGCCAGTCCTTATGTGATTGATCTGGGCGGCACGCCGACGCCGGCCCCTGATCGCACCCTGAACCCGGAACCGCAGGAAGAGCAGAGCCCGGCCGAGGATGCCCAGGCTGACGTGGACAAACTGCAGGCCGAGTCGATAGCCGAAGAAGTCGAGCGCGAGCGGTTGGAGTTGTTGCTGCAGGAATTGCAGAACAAGGTTGAGGAAAACCCTCAGCTGCAGAACTTCAAGGATCAGATCCTTTTCGAAATCACCCAGGACGGTCTGCGTATCCAGATCATGGATGCTGAGAATCGGCCGATGTTCGCTTCCGGTAGTGCGCGCTTGCAGCCCTATTTCGAAGACATTTTGCTGGCCATGACCGACACCATCGCCGCAGTGCCGAACAAGATCAGCGTCAGTGGTCATACCGATGCCGCGCCCTTTGTCGGGCGCGGCGGTTACGGGAACTGGGAGCTGTCTTCTGACCGCGCCAATGCCGCGCGGCGTGTGTTGATTGCGGGCGGCTATGACGACGAGCAGGTAGCGCGGGTGGTGGGTTATGCCTCCTCGGCCTTGTTTGATCGGGAGAAGCCACTTAATCCGGTCAACCGACGTATCGATATCGTGGTGCTGACCAAGAAAGCCCAGCGGGCCATTGAGGGCTCGCAAAGTGATTCGACTGATTCACCTGCTGAGGCGGGAAGCCCTTCGGATGCGCCTGCCATCACACCACCTGTCGTGCCCGGTGATCCGTTGCCCGGTGGGCAGTTACGTGAGCGCTTGAATATCTTCGAGGAAGGCGTGTTGCAGTTCGATCAGCCCGCCGAATAACCGCTGGCTGTGAATGAAAGGCCGCGACATGTCGCGGCCTTTTTTGTTGATGGCCTGTTATCCCAGGCGGCGCACCCTGCGCGCCGTCGCGGCGCGACGTTATAGCTCGCCTCCGGCGATTTTTTCAGTACTCGGCTTCTGGCAGGCTGGCCAGAATATGCCGGTAACTGGCCATGCGCTGCGGGTGCAGGCGGCCATCTTCCAACGCTTTGAGCAAGGCGCAGCCAGGTTCACGGTCGTGCTTGCAGTCGCGGAAGCGGCATTGGCCGATTAGGTCGTGAAACTCGATAAAACCGGCTTCGACGTCATCACGGCTGACATGCACCAGGCCGAATTCACGAATCCCCGGGGAGTCGATCAGCTCGCCGCCGCCTGGAAAGTGGAACAGCCGCGCGGTGGTCGTGGTGTGGGTGCCCTTACCAGTCAGCTCGGAGAGCGGCCCGACGCGAGTATCGACTTCCGGCAGCAGGCTGTTGACCAGTGACGATTTGCCCACCCCGGACTGACCGACGAACACACTGACATGGCCGTCGAGTTGCTGCTGCAGCTGTTGCATGCCGTCGCCGCCATGGGCAGACACTTCCAGCAGCGGATAACCCAGTTCGCGGTAAACGCCGAGCATGCGATTGAGCGCCACGGCGTTCTGCTCATCCAACAGGTCGGTTTTGTTCAGTAGCAGCAGTGGGCGAATGCCAGCGTGCTCGGCTGCCACCAGGTAGCGGTCGATCAGGTTGGCATGGGGCTCGGGCAGTGGCGCGAAAACGATCACGATCAGGTCGACGTTGGCGGCTACCGGCTTGAGCTGGCCGCGGGTGTCCGGACGGCAAAGTTCGGTGCTGCGCGGCAATTGGGCAACGATTACGCCAATGCCCTGGTTGCCGGCGCGCCACACCACCTGGTCTCCGGTGACCATGGTCGGCAGGTTCGCACGCAGGTGGCAGCGGAATACCTGGCCGGCCAATTCGCCCTCCAGTGCTTCAACTTCGATCTGTACACCGAAATGAGCGATCACCAGGCCGGTCTGTTCCGGGCCTAGGTCGCCGCCTTCAAGGATCTGTACAGCCTGCGATTCGCGCTTGGCAGCGCGGGAGGCACGCTCGCCCTGGATTTTTTCGATACGCCAGTTTTGCCGGCGATTGAGTTGGCGTTTGGCCATGGGTCTTCCGAGAGTTGAATTGCGCAATAAACGGCCGCGAGTCTAGCACGGGCTGCCTATTGAGCCGCTGGCGCGGCTAAACTGCGGCGCATCATCGGTCGGACGGTTGAGGAGTTTGCATGCTGCGTGTTGCCCGCCAATATCCGGCGCTACTGGCCTTGTCTGCCCAGTTGGGCGCGACTGTGCTGATTGGTCTGGCGCTGTATCTGGTCGCTCAGCTGTCACCCTGGCGTCCAACCTGGCTGGCCGCCGGCCTGCTGCAGGGCTTGCTGGCTGCCACTCTGGCGCACTACCTGGGGCTGTCGCGCTGGTGGTGCGGATTAAACCTGCTGTTTGTTCCTGCGCTGTTGTTGGCCAATGGTGCGCCGCTGCCGTCCTGGGTGTTTCTTGGCGGATTTGTTCTGCTGTTGCTGCTTAACTGGAACAGCTTTGGCGAGCGCGTGCCGCTGTACCTGACTGCTGCCGGTACGCGTCAGCATCTGCGGTCGGTGCTTGACCAGTATCCCGCAACGTTTCGCTTTATCGATCTGGGTTGTGGTCCGGCCGGCACGTTGCTGAGTTTGGCTCGCCACTATCCGCAGGCGCAGTTTGTCGGGGTGGAGACCGCACCGCTGTCCTTTGCCATCGCCTGGTTGCGCGCCTTGCTCCAGAGCAATTGCCAGATCCGTTATGAAAACCTCTGGCGCAGCGATCTGTCGGCGTTTGATGTGGTGTATTGCTTTCTTTCGCCTGCACCGATGCCGGAATTGTGGGCCAAGGCCTGTGCGCAGATGCCGGCGGGCAGTCTGTTGATTAGCAACACCTTTGAGGTGGCGGGGCAGCCGGCGGATCAGCAGGTCGAGCTGCATGACTGGCGCAAGTCCCGTCTGCTGTTGTGGCGCATGCGCGGCGCGGCTTGAATTCAATGCGGTACAGTCGAACGCAGTAGTTTTTCGGTGGCCTGTTAAACTGTCGGCCTTAGTTGAGGAGCCCCGCATGCAGAACCCGCAGAACCTGATCTGGATCGACCTGGAAATGACCGGTCTGGAACCCGAAACGGACGTCATCATCGAGATGGCCACCATCGTTACCGACAGCGATCTGAACATCCTCGCCGAAGGCCCGGTGATTGCCGTGCACCAGAGTGATGAACTGCTCGCCGGCATGGATGAGTGGAATACCCGCACCCACGGCCAGAGCGGGCTGACCCAGCGCGTGCGGGAAAGCAAGATTGGCCCGGCTGAAGCGGAAGCCATGACCATCGCCTTTCTTGAACAGTGGGTGCCGAAGGGCAAATCGCCGATCTGCGGCAACAGCATCGGCCAGGATCGGCGCTTCCTCTATAAGTACATGCAGAACCTGGAAGCCTACTTCCACTACCGCTATCTGGATGTTTCGACCCTGAAAATCCTTGCAGGGCTGTGGGCGCCGCAGGTCAAGGAGTCGTTCCAGAAGCAGGGCACGCACCAGGCGCTGGACGATATCCGCGAGTCCATCGCCGAGCTGAAGCACTACCGCCAGCACTTCCTCAAAGTCTGACGCATAAAAAAGCCCGCTACTGCGGGCTTTTTTATGCGCGTTCAGATGTATTCGGCTACAGGCCGTGGCGGGCCAGGGCCCATTCGACATGCTCGCGTACCAGCTCCGATGGATGCTCGCGGCGCGCTTTTAGTGCTTCCAGTACCGGGATGCTTGATGGCGCGTTACCCAGGCCGACGGCCAGGTTGCGCAGCCAGCGCTCGTAGCCGGCGCGGCGCAGCGGCGAGCCCTCGGTGCGGCTGAGAAATTCCTCTTCGCTCCAGCAGAACAGCTCGGCTAGCTCGGCATTGTCCAGGCTGTGGCGCGGCTGGAAGTCGCTCTGCTCGGTGGGTTTGGCAAAGCGGTTCCACGGACAGACCATCTGGCAGTCATCGCAGCCGAATACTCGGTTGCCGATCGGTGCGCGCAGCTCCTCAGGGATGGAGCCCTTGAGTTCGATGGTCAGGTAGGAAATGCAGCGTCGCGCATCCAGCACATAGGGGCCGACAAAGGCCGCAGTGGGGCAGATATCCATACAGGCCGTGCAGCGTCCGCAATGTTCGCTGGCGTGAGGCGGGTCCACCGGTAGTGGCAGGTCGACAAACAGTTCGCCGAGAAAGAAGTAGCTGCCGGCCTTGCGGTTGAGCACCAGGGTGTTCTTGCCGATCCAGCCGAGCCCGGCCTGTTCGGCGATGGCCTTCTCCAGCACTGGCGCGCTGTCGACAAAGGCGCGAAAGCCGAACGGGCCGATCTGCTGCTGGATGCGTTCGGCCAGTTGTTGCAGGCGTTTGCGGATCAGCTTGTGATAATCGCGGCCCAGGGCGTAGCGCGACACGTAGGCCTTCTCTGGCTGGGCGAGGCGCTGAGCCATCTGCGTGTTGCCGGGCAGGTAGTCCATCCGCAGCGATACCACACGCAGGGTACCGGGCACCAGTTCGTCCGGATGGGAACGTTTGCTGCCGTGGGCGGCCATATAGTCCATCTCGCCTTGGTAACCAGCATCCAGCCAGCGCTGCAGGTGTGCCTCGTGTTCACCCAGTTGTACATCGGCAATCCCGACCTGTTGAAAGCCCAGCTCGCGGCCCCAGTCTTTGATCGACTGGGCGAGGGCAACAAGGTCAAGGGTGTCAGTGTTCATATGAGGGAGGGTAACCGGGGCACAGGTGGGTATAATTCTGCCAGACATCGGAGCCGACGCATGCTGCATTCGCCTGACAATCTTCCTCTGCCGCTATACAGCGCCGCCCAAGTGCGCGAGCTGGATGCGCGGCTGATCGCTGCCGGCACGCCCGGATTCGGGCTGATGAGTCGCGCCGCGCATGCCATCTGGCGTGCCCTGCGCCGTCGCTGGCCGGATGCGGGTGTGCTGACGGTGTTGGCCGGGCGCGGTAATAACGCTGGTGACGGCTATCTGGTGGCGGCCCTGGCGCTGCGTGCGGGTTGGCGGGTGCAGGTGCTGGCGGTCGGCGATGCGGCGCTGTTGCAGGGCGATGCCGCGTTGGCACGTGACCATGCGATTGCTGCTGGTGTGTCGATGCAGCCCTGGAGCGAATGCGCCGAGCTGCAGGGCGTGGTGCTTGATGCTCTGCTCGGTACGGGCTTACAGGGCGCAGTGCGCGAGCCGTATGCCCAGGCTATCCGCCTGTTGAATGCCAGTGATCTGCCGGTGCTGGCAGTGGATATTCCGTCCGGGCTCTGCGCCGATAGCGGTCAGGTGCTGGGTATTGCCGTGCGTGCCCAGCTGACGGTCACCCTGATCGGCCTGAAGCTGGGCCTGTTTACCGGGCAGTCGGCAGATTATTTAGGCAAGTTGCAGTTTGATGATCTGCAGGCCGACGCGGCCCTGGTCGCGGCTCAGGCCTTTAGCGCGCAGCGTCTGGCGCAGACCTGCCTGCCGCAGTTGCCGGCGCGCTCGCGCAGCGTGCATAAGGGCCAGTTGGGTCATGTGCTGGTGGTCGGCGGGGATCGTGGTTTTGCCGGAGCCGGCCTGTTGGCGGCGCAAAGCGCACTGCGCGCGGGTGCCGGGTTGGTCAGTTTGGCGACACGCAGTGAGCATCTGCCGGCCGCGCAGGCGCGCCTGCCCGAGGTGATGGCCGTCGGCGTAGCATCTGCCAATCAGCTGCTGGCGCTGGGTGCGAATGTCAGCGTCTGGGTGGTCGGGCCGGGGCTGGGGCAGGAAGCGTGGGGGCGCAGCCTGCTGTCGGTGGCTTCCGTCAGCCGCGCTGCGCAGGTGTGGGATGCTGATGCGCTGAACCTGTTGGCGCACGGGCAGCTCCAGTTACCAGCAGGTGCCGTGTTGACGCCGCACCCCGGCGAGGCAGCGCGCTTGCTGGGTATCAGTACGGTCGAGGTGCAGGCTGATCGTCCGGCGGCGGCCCGTACCTTGGCTGTGCGTTACCAGGCAGTGTGTGTGCTGAAAGGTGCCGGCAGCCTGATTGCTGTGCCAGGCGGAGGTTTGTGGCTGTGTGATCGCGGCCATCCGGTCATGGCCGGTGCCGGCTTGGGCGATGTACTGGCAGGATTGATCGGTGCGCTGCTGGCCCAAGGGCTGCCGGCGCTGGAGGCGGCTCAATTGGCGGTCTATCTGCATGCCTGCGCCGGCGAGCGGCTGGCGCTGCAGGGCCGAGGCCTGGCGGCCAGTGATTTGTGTGCGGTTATTCGTGAATTGTTGCAGGAGCAGTCTGCGTGTCTGAGCTAGAACTGTTTGCCGCCGATGAAGAGGCGATGCTGGCGCTGGGCGCACGTATCGCCGGGGTTACCGGCGGTATTGGTGTGATCTATCTGCATGGCGATCTTGGTGCCGGCAAAACCACCCTGTCGCGCGGGATCATTCGCGGCTTAGGGCATGTTGGTGCGGTAAAAAGTCCGACCTTTACCCTGGTGGAGCCCTACGAGATTGGCGCGTTGCGCGCCTTTCACTTCGACCTTTACCGCCTGGTGGATGCCGAGGAGCTGGAGTACCTGGGGATTCGTGATTACTTCGAAGGCGACGCATTGTGCCTGGTCGAGTGGCCGCAGCGCGGTGCAGGCGTTTTGCCAAAGGCTGACATGGACATTACCATTAGCCCGCATGGGGCTGGCCGGGCGCTGCGTTTGCGGGCGCAAGGCGAACGCGGCACCGCCTGGTGCGCCGCTTTGGCCGTCAGGGCATGAATCAATTATGGGGTTGGCTATGCGCATAGGCGCGCGTTTCATCGCAATAGGAGTGGCATTGATTGGCTTGGCCGCCGATGTAATGGCCGCTTCGGATGTGCGCAGTGTGCGGTTATGGCGTGCGCCGGATAACACCCGTCTGGTGTTTGATCTGTCCGGCCCGGTGCAGCACAGCGTGTTTCTGCTGTCGGCGCCCAATCGCATCGTCATTGATGTTAGCGGTGCCAAGCTGGCCACCAGCTTCGATCAACTAGCGCTGAGCAACACCCCAATCACCGGCGTGCGCTCGGCGCAGCGTACTCCGCAAGACCTGCGCGTGGTCATTGATCTGTCGGCCGCGGTAACGCCTAAGAGCTTTACCCTGGCTCCCAATCAGCAGTACGGCCATCGTCTGGTGGTTGACCTGTTTGACCAGGAAAGTGGTGCTGCACCTAGTCTGCCAACCACTACTGTAGCCACTGCGCCCCAGGTGCCGGTGACGCCAACCCAGGCTCCGCCGAAGCTGACGCCAATACCTAATGGTAAGCGCGATATCGTGATTGCCATTGATGCAGGCCATGGCGGTGAAGACCCGGGTGCGCTGTCGCCGGTCAAGGGCCAGTACGAAAAGCACGTGACCTTGGCGATTGCCAAAGAGCTGCAGCGGCAGATTAATGCCGAGAAAGGCTTCCGCGCCGAGCTGGTGCGTACTGGCGATTATTTTATTCCGCTGCGCAAACGCACCGATATTGCCCGCAAGAAGGGTGCCGACCTGTTTGTTTCCATCCATGCTGACGCTGCGCCGCGGGCGGCTGCATTCGGTGCCTCGGTGTATGCCCTATCGGATCGTGGTGCCACCTCGGAGACCGCGCGCTGGCTGGCTGATGCGGAAAACCAGTCTGACCTGATCGGTGGCGCTGGCAACGTCAGCCTGGACGATAAGGACAAGATGCTCGCTGGGGTGTTGCTCGATCTGTCGATGACCGCCTCACTGTCATCCAGCCTGAATGTCGGTAACAAGGTGCTGGGCAATATGGGCCGGGTCACCCCCCTGCATAAGCGGCGTGTTGAGCAGGCCGGCTTTATGGTGTTGAAATCACCAGATATTCCGTCGATCTTGGTGGAAACCGGGTTTATCTCCAACCCAAACGAAGCCCGCAAGCTTTCCAGCGCCAGCCATCAGCAGGCCCTGGCGCGTTCAATCGTCACGGGTGTGCGGCAGTTCTTCCATGAAAACCCGCCGCCTGGCACTCACGTGGCCTGGCTGCGCGATAACGGCAAGATTGCCCTCGGCCCGCGCGAGCATGTGGTTAGCTCCGGCGAGAGTCTGGCGCTGATTGCGCAGCGTTATCAGGTCAGTCTGGCCGTGCTGCGCAGTAGCAACTCGCTGAAAAGCGATGTGATCAAGGTCGGTCAGCGTCTGCAGGTCCCCGCGACTGCTCTGGCTGGGCAGCCATGAGTGATGCGGCGCGTATCCAGCTGCTCAGTCCGCGGCTGGCGAACCAGATTGCTGCCGGTGAGGTGGTCGAGCGCCCGGCCTCGGTGATCAAGGAGCTGTTGGAAAACAGCCTCGATTCCGGCGCCAAACGTATCGAGGTGGATGTCGAGCAGGGTGGCGTCAAGCTGCTTAAAGTGCGTGACAACGGCAGCGGCATCTCTCCGGATGATCTGCCCCTGGCGTTGGCCCGCCACGCCACCAGCAAGATTCGCGAACTGGAAGACCTTGAACAGGTGTTGAGCCTGGGCTTTCGCGGCGAGGCGCTGGCGTCGATCAGCTCGGTGGCACGCCTGACCCTGACCTCGCGTACCGCTGATGCCGAACAGGCCTGGCAGGTCGAGACCGAAGGCCGTGATATGCAGCCGCGGGTACAGCCTGCGGCACATCCGGTCGGCACTTCGGTGGAAGTACGT
This sequence comes from Pseudomonas sp. EA_35y_Pfl2_R5, assembly GCF_963970805.1. Classification (NCBI taxonomy): domain Bacteria; kingdom Pseudomonadati; phylum Pseudomonadota; class Gammaproteobacteria; order Pseudomonadales; family Pseudomonadaceae; genus Pseudomonas; species Pseudomonas sp. EA_35y_Pfl2_R5. The sequence continues at coordinate 17,283 of NZ_CAXAOW010000010.1, forward strand.
GACCTGTTCTTCAACACGCCGGCGCGTCGCAAGTTTCTCAAGACCGAAAAAACCGAATTCGATCACCTGCAGGAAGTGATCAAGCGCTTGGCTCTGGCGCGCTTCGATGTGGCCTTTCATCTGCGCCACAATGGCAAGACCGTGCTCGGATTACACGAAGCACCGGATGAGCAGAGTCGCGCGCGGCGAGTGGCCTCAGTCTGTGGTCCAGCTTTTTTGGAGCAGGCGCTGCCTATCGACATCGAACGTAATGGCCTGCATCTGTGGGGCTGGGTTGGTTTGCCGACCTTTTCCCGTAGCCAGGCTGATCTGCAGTATTTCTATGTGAACGGGCGCATGGTGCGCGACAAATTGGTCGCCCACGCGGTGCGCCAGGCCTACCGCGATGTGCTGTTCAATGGTCGCCATCCGACCTTTGTGCTGTTTCTCGAAATCGATCCCTCTGTAGTCGATGTCAATGTGCACCCAACCAAGCACGAAGTGCGCTTCCGTGATGGGCGTATGGTGCATGACTTTCTCTATGGCACGCTGCACCGTGCGCTTGGCGAGGTACGCCCGGAAGATCAGCTGGCGGCCCCGGCGACGGCTAACGAGATGCTGCGCCCTACCGGCCAGGCGGCGGGCGAGTTTGGCCCGCAGGGTGAGATTGGCTTGGCCGCCAGCCTACTGCAGCCTGCGCCCAACACCTCGGTATGGCGTTCGCCGGGCGCCGGCTATCAAGGCTCTCGTCCAGAAGCGGCATTGCCGGCAGCCGAAGCCCAGGGCGCCTATCGAGAGTTTTTCTCGCCGATGGCCACTGCGCCAGTCCCTACTGGGCTGCCGGATGCGCAGGGTGATATCCCGCCTCTCGGCTATGCCATCGCTCAGCTCAAGGGCATCTATATCCTCGCCGAGAACGTCCAGGGTCTGGTGGTGGTGGATATGCATGCGGCCCACGAACGCATTACCTACGAGCGGCTTAAAGTTGCCATGGCCAGCGAAGGCCTGCGCGGCCAGCCGCTGCTGGTGCCGGAGTCGATTGCCGTAAGTCAGCGTGGAGCGGACTGCGCCGAAGAGCACGATGAATGGTTCCAGAGGCTTGGCTTTGAGCTACAGCGCTTGGGCTCGGAAACCCTGGCTATCCGGCAGATTCCTGCATTGCTCAAGCAGGCCGAGGCCACTCGCCTGGTGCAAGATGTGCTCGGTGACCTGCTTGAATATGGCACCACCGACCGCATCCAGGCGCACCTCAACGAGCTGCTCGGCACCATGGCCTGCCACGGCGCTGTGCGCGCCAATCGGCGGCTGACCCTGCCGGAAATGAATGCCTTGCTGCGCGATATGGAGCACACCGAGCGCAGTGGCCAGTGCAACCATGGGCGTCCGACCTGGACGCAGATGGGCATGGACGATCTGGACAAGCTGTTCCTGCGCGGCCGTTAGTCGTCGCGCCATTTAGAGAGTTTTTAAGCATGTCCGAGCGCCTGCCTCCGGCGATTTTCCTCATGGGGCCAACTGCGGCCGGCAAGACCGATCTGGCCATTGAACTGGCGCGGGTGTTGCCGTGCGAGTTGATCAGCGTTGATTCCGCGTTGATCTACCGCGATATGGACATCGGCACGGCCAAGCCGGATAAGGCCACGCTGGCTGAGTTTCCTCACCGCCTGATCGATATCCGTGACCCCGTCGAAAGCTATTCGGCTGCCGAGTTCCGTGTCGACGCCTTGGCAGCCATGGCAGATATCACCGCGCGCGGACGTATTCCGCTGCTGGTGGGCGGCACCATGTTGTATTTCAAGGCGTTGCTCGAAGGCCTGGCCGAAATGCCCAGTGCCGACGCGGCGTTGCGCGCCGAGCTGGAGGCGCGTGCCCAGGCCGAAGGTTGGGAGGTGCTGCACGCCGAGCTGCGTGCGGTCGACCCAGAGTCTGCTGCGCGTATTCACCCCAATGACCCGCAGCGCTTGATTCGTGCCCTTGAGGTCTATCACCTGAGCGGGCAAAGCATGACCGTTCATCGCCAGCGCCAGGCGACAGAAAATACTGCCGGTGGCGCATCGGCGGCGCGGCAATTCCCCTATACTGTGGCGCAATTGGCCATTGCGCCTGCGCAAAGGCAGCTGTTGCATGAGCGAATTGCCCTGCGATTTCACCTGATGCTGGAACAGGGACTGGTTGCCGAGGTCGAACGCCTGCGCCAGCGAAGTGACTTGCACGTTGGTCTACCGTCTATACGGGCGGTGGGTTATCGCCAAGTTTGGGATTATCTGGACGGCAATCTCGATGCCGAGCAAATGCAGGAGCGCGGCATTATCGCCACGCGACAGCTGGCCAAGCGACAGTTCACCTGGTTACGTGGTTGGCAGCAGGATGTGCACTGGCTCGATAGCGCCGACTGCGACAATCTGCCGCGTGCCTTGAAATACCTGGCAGCGGTCTCCATATTGACCTGAGACCTTGCCGTTGGCCGTCTATCCTTGGGGGTATGACGGCTTTAAGCCGTTCGTTGGTTTACTAAAATTATTGAAAATTGATCCTTAAAGGAGTGCGGCACATGTCAAAAGGGCATTCGCTACAAGACCCTTACCTGAATACCTTGCGTAAGGAACGCGTCCCGGTTTCTATTTATTTGGTTAACGGCATCAAGCTGCAAGGCCAAATCGAATCTTTTGACCAGTTCGTGATTTTGCTGAAAAACACTGTCAGCCAGATGGTCTATAAACACGCCATTTCCACTGTGGTGCCTAGCCGTCCGGTGCGTCTGCCGAGCGCCAGCGAAACCGAGCAAGCTGAAGCTGAGCCTGGTAACGCCTGATTTAGGAGGCTGCATTGTTCTTCGAGCGCCATGAAGGTGGAGAGCGGGCCATTCTGGTACATCTGGACGGCCAAAATTCCGAGGCGCGCGAGGACCCGCAGGAGTTTCAGGAGCTGGCGATCTCGGCTGGTGCTGAAACCATCGCGTTCCTCAGTGTTCCGAGTAATCGGCTGACGGCCAAGTACCTGATCGGCAGCGGTAAGGTTGAAGAGTTGCGTGACCAGGTCAAGGCCGCCGAGGCTGATCTGGTCATCTTCAATCACGTGCTTACGCCGAGCCAGGAACGCAACCTTGAGCGTGCTTTTGAGTGTCGAGTATTGGACCGTACAGGCCTGATCCTCGACATTTTTGCTCAGCGCGCGCGTACCCATGAAGGCAAGTTGCAGGTCGAGTTGGCCCAGCTCGATCACATGAGCACCCGGTTGGTGCGCGGCTGGACTCACCTTGAGCGGCAGAAGGGTGGTATCGGTCTGCGCGGTCCGGGTGAGACTCAGCTGGAAACCGACCGCCGCCTGTTGCGCGTGCGGATTCGCCAGATCAAGCAGAAGCTCGAGAAGGTGCGCAGTCAGCGTGAGCAAGCTAGGCGCGGCCGCCAGCGTGCGGATATCCCTTCGGTATCGCTGGTGGGCTACACCAACGCCGGCAAGTCGACCCTGTTCAATACCCTCACCACCTCGGACGTTTACGCGGCCGATCAGCTGTTCGCGACCCTCGATCCCACTCTGCGTCGTCTGGAGCTGGATGATCTGGGGCCGATTGTGCTGGCTGATACCGTGGGCTTTATCCGGCATTTGCCGCACAAGCTGGTTGAGGCTTTCCGTGCGACGCTTGAGGAGTCGAGCAATTCCGACCTGCTGCTGCACGTAATCGACTCCCACGAGCCCGAGCGTGACCAGCAGATCGAGCAGGTGTTGGCGGTACTGGGTGAGATCGGTGCCCATGAGTTGCCGATGCTTGAGGTGTATAACAAGCTTGACCTGCTCGAGGGTGTGGAGCCGCAGATTCAGCGCGATGCCGATGGCAAGCCACAGCGGGTCTGGCTGTCGGCGCGTGATGGGCGGGGCTTGCCGTTGCTGCGTCAGGCTATCGCCGAGCTGTTGGGTGATGACCTGTTTGTCGCTACATTGCAGTTGCCGCAGCGCCTGGGGCGTTTGCGTGCGCAGTTCTTTGCCTTGGGCGCAGTGCAGAGCGAGTCGCATGCCGAGGACGGTAGCAGTCTGTTGGCTGTGCGTTTGCCGCGCATCGAGCTGAATCGGCTGGTCAGTCGCGAGGGGCTGAAACCGCAGGAATTTATCGAGCAACACACTTTGCAATAAAGCCTGCATCAGTGGCTTTGCCGCTGGTTGCATGCATTCTGTAGCATTGGCGGACGCGCCGCGGGCGCGTCTTTGCTTTATCAGATGGAGAGCGCTATGGCTTGGAATGAGCCGGGTGGCAACTCGAATAATCAGGACCCATGGGGCGGCCGTAAGAACGGTGATCGCAAGGGGCCGCCAGATATCGATGAGGCCTTCCGCAAGCTGCAGGAGAGCCTGAATGGGCTGTTCGGTGGCGGCAAGAAACGAGGCGGTGAGACGGGCTCGGGCAATGGCGGCGGCTTCGGCTTGCTGTTCGTGGGTCTGGGGCTGCTGGCTGCAGTCTGGCTGTACAGCGCGATCTATGTCGTTGATGAGCAGGAGCAGGCCGTGGTGCTGCGCTTCGGCAAGTACTACGAAACAGTTGGCCCGGGCCTAAACATCTATTTCCCGCCGATTGACCGCAAGTTCCAGGAAAACGTCACCCGCGAGCGTGCTTATAGCAAGCAGGGGCAGATGTTGACCGAGGACGAGAACATCATCGAAGTGCCGCTGACCGTGCAGTACAAAATCAGCAATTTGCAGGATTTCGTACTCAACGTCGATCAGCCGGAAGTCAGCCTGCAGCATGCGACTGACAGCGCCGTGCGCCATGTCGTGGGCTCCACCGAGATGGACCAGGTGCTGACCGAAGGTCGTGAGCTGATGGCCAGCGAGGTCAAGGACCGTTTGCAGCGCTTCCTCGACAACTACCGCACCGGGATCGCCGTGACCCAGGTCAACCTGCAGAGTGCAGCCGCACCGCGCGAAGTGCAGGAAGCCTTCGATGACGTGATCCGCGCCCGTGAAGACGAGCAGCGTGAGAAGAATCAGGCGGAAACCTACGCCAATGGCGTGGTACCGGAAGCCCGTGGTCAGGCGCAGCGTCTGATTGAGGACGCCAACGGTTACCGTGATGAGGTGGTTTCCCGCGCACAGGGTGAGGCGGATCGCTTTACTGCATTGGTGACTGAGTACCGCAAGGCGCCAGAGGTGACTCGCGAGCGTCTGTATCTGGACACCATGCAAGAGCTGATGACCAATACCAGCAAGGTGCTGGTGACTGGTGACAAGGGGCAGAACAACCTGCTTTACCTGCCGCTGGATAAGATGATCGATGGTCGCAACACGTCTTCACCTAGCTCGATATCCGGAGCTGCGAATAGCGCGGATGCTGGTTCGCGGGTCACTACCGATCCGCGTCAGGTGGAGCTGCGTACAAGGGAGAGCCGTTGATGAGCAATAAATCGCTGATCGCCCTTATTGTTGGCGTGGTGTTGGCGCTGGTCGCCTGGAACAGTTTTTACATCGTTGCGCAAACTGAGCGCGCGGTGCTGTTGCAGTTCGGTCGTATCGTCCAGCCGGATGTGCAGCCGGGCCTGCATGTGAAGATTCCGTACGTCAACCAGGTGCGCAAGTTTGATGCGCGCCTGCTGACCCTGGACTCCACCAGCTCGCGCTTCTTGACCTTGGAAAAGAAGGCGTTGATGGTTGATGCCTTCGCCAAGTGGCGAGTGCTGGATGCTGAGCGTTTTTACACCGCAACTTCCGGCATGAAGCAGATAGCCGACGAGCGCTTGGCGCGTCGTCTAGAAGCATCGCTGCGTGACCAGTTCGGTAAGCGCACTCTGCATGAGTCGGTGTCCGGTGAGCGTGATGCGCTGATGGCTGATGTTACTGCATCGCTGAACCGTGCCGCGCAGCGTGAGCTAGGTATTGAGGTGGTGGATGTTCGCGTCAAGGCCATCGATCTGCCGAAGGAAGTTAACCGTAGCGTGTTTGATCGCATGAGTTCCGAGCGTGAGCGTGAGGCTCGTGAGCACCGCGCCAAGGGTAGAGAGCTGGCTGAAGGCATTCGTGCTGATGCCGACCGTCAGCGCCGTGTCTTGCTCGCCGATGCCTACCGTCAGGCGGAAGAGCTGCGTGGTGAGGGGGATGCCCAAGCTGCTGCGATCTATTCCAAGGCCTACGGCATGGACCAGGAGTTCTACTCGTTCTATCGCAGCTTGAGGGCTTACCGCGAAAGTTTCGCGGACAAGCGTGACGTGCTGGTGCTGGATCCGAAGAGCGACTTCTTCCGTTATCTCGAGAAGTCCAAGCCTTAAAGCATTACCCCGGCGGGCAGCCGTCGGGGTGATCCTTGTGGAAAACGTGGTATCATGCGGCAGCCGGGAAAATCCCGGCTTTTTTGCGTCTGTGGGAAGCATGTGGCAGGAATTAGGCATCGCGTTGTGTCTCGTGCTGGTGCTGGAAGGCATCCTGCCCTTCCTGTGTCCGCGCCATTGGCGTGACACGCTTTTACAACTGATGCAGTTGTCTGACAGGCAGCTGCGTCTGCTGGGGTTGGCCAGCATGCTGCTGGGAACAACTGTCCTTTATTGGCTTCACTGAAGGCTTGTGCCGCCCGGTTCAAGAGGGGAATGGCGAAATGGCAACGGTAGACCGCTGGCTGCTGCCAGATGGCATCGAAGAAGTACTGCCACCGTACGCAGGGCGTATTGAAGTGGCACGCCGCCAGGTGCTGGATCTGTTCCAGCGCTGGGGCTATGAATTTGTGGTTACCCCGCATATCGAGTACCTGGAATCGCTGCTGACTGGCGCGGGCCAGGACCTGGATCTACGCACCTTCAAGGTGACCGATCCGCTGTCCGGTCGGCAGATGGGCTTTCGTGCCGACATCACGCCGCAGGTGGCGCGCATCGATGCGCATACCCTGCGTCGCGAAGGGCCGAGCCGTCTGTGCTACGCCGGTAGCGTCGTGCACGCCCAGCCGCGTGCGCTGACCACCTCGCGCAGCCCGATTCAGCTGGGCGCTGAGCTGTATGGCGACGCCAGTCCGGCCAGCGATGTGGAAGTGATCAGCCTGCTGGTCAACACGCTTGAACTGGCGGCGGTGCCGGATGTGCACATGGACCTTGGCCATGTCGGCATCTATCGCGGTCTGGCGCGCGCCGCCGAGCTGTCTGGCGAGGTCGAACAGCAGCTCTTCGATGCGCTGCAGCGCAAGGCGCTGGATGAGGTCGTTGAACTGACCGAAACCCTGCCGGATGACCTGCGCAAGATGCTGCGAGCGCTCAGCGAGCTGTGCGGTGGTCGTGAGGTGCTGGATCTGGCTCAGGCTTGCCTGGTCGATGCGCCGGACGATGTGCATGCCGCGCTGGATGACTTGATGGCGATTGCCGATGCGCTGAGTTTGCGCTACCCGGAATTACCGCTGTACTTCGATCTGGGCGAGCTGCGCGGCTATCACTACCACACTGGCGTAGTGTTCGCGGCCTTTGTCCCGGGGGTGGGCTATGCCATCGCCCAGGGCGGGCGCTATGACGACATCGGTGCCGATTTCGGCCGTGCGCGGCCGGCGACAGGCTTCTCCACCGACCTGAAAACCCTAGTCAGCCTTGGGCAGATGCAGCTGGGTGAAGAGCCCGCCGGTATCTGGGTCCCGGATAGCCATGATGTGTTTTTGTGGCAGGCGATTGTGCGCTTGCGCCAGGACGGTCAGCGCGTGGTTCAGGCGTTGCCTGGGCAGGTCACGGCGGACGCCGAGGCGGTAGGTTGTGATCGTCAGCTGCTGTTGCGTGATGGTCGTTGGCAGTTGGCTGAGCTGACTGCCTGAGTGGTCGTGCGAAAAGTTTCCGTCGGCTATGGCCGGTATCAAGTTTGCGAAGAGGGTTAGTGTTATGGGTAAGAATGTCGTAGTCCTGGGTACCCAATGGGGCGATGAGGGCAAGGGCAAGATCGTTGACCTGCTGACCGAACAGGCTGCAGCCGTCGTGCGCTACCAGGGCGGTCATAATGCCGGCCACACTCTGGTGATCGATGGCGAGAAAACCGTTCTGCACCTGATCCCCTCCGGCATTCTGCGCGAAAACGTGCAGTGCCTGATCGGCAACGGCGTGGTGGTTGCTCCCGATGCGCTGATGCGTGAAATCATCAAGCTGGAAGAGAAGGGCGTGCCGGTGCGCGAGCGTCTGCGTATCAGCCCGTCCTGCCCGCTGATTCTGCCGTACCACGTGGCCCTCGATCAGGCCCGTGAGAAAGCCCGTGGCGATGCCAAGATCGGCACCACTGGCCGTGGCATCGGCCCGGCATACGAAGACAAGGTGGCGCGTCGCGGTCTGCGCATTGGTGACCTTTACCATCGTGAGCGTTTTGCTGCCAAGCTTGGCGAGTTGCTGGACTACCACAACTTCGTACTTGTCAATTACTACAAAGAGCAGGCAATCGATTTCCAGAAAACGCTCGACGAGTGCATGGAATACGCCGAGTTGCTCAAGCCGATGATGACCGACGTGACCGCCGTGCTGCACGACATGCGTCGTGAGGGTAAGGACATCATGTTCGAAGGCGCCCAGGGCTCCCTTCTGGATATCGACCACGGCACCTACCCCTACGTCACCAGTTCCAATACCACAGCCGGCGGTATTGCCACCGGTTCCGGTTTTGGTCCGATGTACCTGGATTACATCCTCGGTATCACCAAGGCCTACACCACCCGGGTAGGTTCGGGTCCGTTCCCTACTGAGCTGTTTGATGAAACTGGCGCGTTCCTCGCCAAGCGTGGCCATGAGTTTGGTTCCACCACTGGCCGTGCCCGTCGTTGCGGTTGGTTTGATGCGGTGATCCTGCGTCGCGCCATCGAGATCAACAGCATCTCCGGTCTGTGCTTGACCAAGCTGGATGTGCTCGACGGCCTGGAAACCATTCGTATCTGCGTCGGCTACAAAGACCAGAATGGCGATGTATTGGTAGATGCACCGACCGATGCTGATAGCTACCTAGGCCTGCAGCCGGTGTACGAAGAACTGCCAGGTTGGAGCGAGTCGACCCTGGGGGCGAAAACCCTGGAAGAGCTGCCAGCGGCAGCGCGTACTTACATCAAGCGCGTGGAAGAGTTGGTTGGTGCGCCGATTGATATCGTTTCCACTGGCCCGGACCGCAACGAGACTATTGTGTTGCGCCATCCGTTTGCCTGATAGTCACAGGCAGTGCACAGGGGGTCGCCAATTTGGCGGCCCTTTGTCATTTATGGTCCACGTAAAAATATCCGAGCTAGCCTTTATAAATCAGCTTCCCCGCCGCTATAGGCATTACTGTTGTCAGGAGTGTCTGCCGTGTTTGCCATTATTTCTGTGTTGCGCAGTCGCCTGCTGTTGCCGGTGTTTCTGGCGTTGGGCGTGGCCCTGTTGGTGCAGGTGGTTGTGGCCGTGGCACTGACGCGAACCACGGTGGCGACGCTTGAGGCGGATTTGGCCAAAGGCATGCAGGCCGATACGGCGCGTCTGGTGGATGAGTTGGCCAAGGCTGGTGATGAAGTGCGCGGTGGTCTGGACAGTCTTTCTGCCAGTACTCAGGCGCAGTTGGCCAAAGGCCTTTCCGCGCGGCTGGCTGAAGAGCAGGCGCAGATCCGCAATGTGCTGGACAGCAATCTCAAGCGGTCGGCGGACGAGTTGGCGCAGTTGCTTTCGGCGGTTGCGCCCAAGGCAATCTGGGACGCTGATGTACCTGCGCTAACTGAGTTGGTGCGCGGCGCTCACCGCAATCCGGCAGTGTTGTTTGCGGTGTACCTTGATGCGCAAGGCGAGCGCTTGACGCGTCACCTCAATCGACAAGATTCCCGCGTGCGCGCGCTGATGGCTAAGGGTGAGGGTGGTGGCGCATTGGATAAAGTGCTGCAGGCTGCCGCCAATGATTCAGGCGTTTATATCGCCGAGGCGGCTATCAGTCCGATGGGTTCGGATATCGGCAAGGTTTTGTTGGGGGTTTCGACTGCGTCGGTGGATGAGGAGTTGGCGAAGCTGGATCAGCGTTTTGTCAGCCTGATCGATAGCAGTGGGCAGTTGGTTTCCGACAGTTTGAGTGGTGCAGCCACCAGCAGTGCGGATGCCCTGGCGGCGCGTTTGAGCGCGGCGCGTGAGTCGGCCGGCGGCATGGAGCAGAGCAGTCGCAAGGTGGTGCAGGAGGCTGCGGCCGGTTTGCGCTGGAATATCAGCTTGGGGCTGGCTGTGGTGGCGCTGGTGATTCTCTTGGTGTTGGCGCTGGTGTTGGGACGGCGAGTGGTCAGCAAGCTGCACACCTTGATTGCGGTACTCAATGACTGGGCGGCGGGTGAGGGGGATCTGACGCGCCGGGTCGAGCTCAATAGCCGTGATGAAATTGGCGATATGGCGGCAGCGGTCAATCGCTTTGTTGCCAAGCTGCAGCCGATTGTGCGCGAGGCGGGTGAGGTGGCATCGCTTACCGGGCAAGAAATTGGCAATCTGGCCTCGCGCAGTGCCGCTGCCGAGTCGGCTGCTGAGCGTCAGCGTGATGAGGTGGCGGGCAGTCTGCAAGCGTTGGCGGAAATGGCCGGTGAGGCGCAGGCGGAAAGCCATGCCATGCGCGAGGCGTTGCAGCGCGTCGGCGCGATTCGCCAGGCGGCGGATGAGAATGCCGCAATTGCGCTGCGCGTAGGTGGCTCGATTGAAGAGTTGGTGCGGCGTGTGGAAACCGGCTCGGCGGTAATCGAGCGGCTGGCCAAGCAGAGTGAGCAAATTGAGGTGGTGCTGACGGTGATTCGCTCAATCGCCGAGCAGACCAACTTGCTCGCCCTGAATGCGGCAATTGAGGCGGCGCGTGCCGGGGAGAGTGGTCGCGGTTTTGCTGTGGTCGCGGATGAAGTGCGCGCACTGGCCAGCAAGACGCAGCAGTCAACCGGTGATATCCAAACCCATATCGGTGCGCTGCAGCAGGGTGCGCGCGAAGCGGTTGAGGCGATTGGGCAGGCTGGCAAGCAGGCGGATCAAGGTCTGGCGGCATTGCGCGAAAGTGCGCGAGTGCAGCAATCGGTGCGTGAGGCGGTGGAGGAGGTGCATGGTGCGATCAACACTGCTACCGAGGCCGCCGCGCACCAGGCTGAGGGGGCGGACGCAGTGCGTGGGCGTGTCGAGGTGATTCATGTCGAGGCGCAGCGTGCGGCGGAGGCGGTGGCGGCGACGGCGAATAGCGGTCGGGTGCTGGATGGCTTGGCGAAGAAGCTCAAGGCCAGCCTGGGACAGTTTCGCGTTTAAACCGATTCAGGGCGGGCGCGTCTAGTGCCTGTCCAGTTGCTCGCAGCTTGCCGGGTTAAATCGCAGGCAATAAAAAACCGAGCCAGTGGCTCGGTTTTTTTGAATTGGTGCCCAGGAGAAGACTCGAACTTCCACGACCGTAAGGTCACCAGCACCTGAAGCTGGCGTGTCTACCAATTTCACCACCTGGGCATTGATTGCAAAACTTGCTTATTTGCTATCAACTACAACGCGGTTAACTTCGTTTCCCGTCGTTGTGGCGCGCATAATACGGACCGTGTTTTTACTTGTAAACCCCTGTTGTTAAAAAATTTTATTCTGTGTGCCGGGCTGACCTGGACAGTGGTTTCGCGCTTCAATAGGCACATGGCAAACCGAATTTGTGTAGATAAGGTGAATTACCTCTAATGGCCGATTGGCAATCCCTCGATCCCGAGGCCGCTCGTGAAGCGGAAAAATACGAAAATCCCATTCCAAGTCGCGAGCTGATTCTGAAGCATTTGGATGAGCGCGGCTCTCCAGCAGCTCGCGAAGAGCTGGCCGATGAGTTTGGCATGGCCACTGAAGAGCAGCTCGAAGCGCTGCGTCGCCGTCTACGCGCCATGGAGCGCGATGGCCAACTGATCTATACCCGTCGCGGCACTTATGCCCCGGTCGACAAGCTTGACCTGATCCTGGGCCGCGTCAGCGGGCACCGCGATGGCTTTGGCTTTCTGGTGCCGGATGACGGCAGCGATGATCTGTTCCTGAGCCCTGCGCAAATGCGCCTGGTGTTCGATGGCGACCGTGCATTGGCGCGGGTTTCCGGCCTCGATCGTCGTGGTCGCCGCGAAGGTGCCGTGGTTGAAGTGATCTCCCGTGCCCACGAAAGCATCGTCGGTCGTTACTACGAAGAAAGTGGCGTCGGCTTTGTTGTTGCCGACAACCCGAAGATTCAGCAGGAAGTGCTGGTAACGCCAGGGCGTAACGCCGGTGCCAAGCAGGGCCAGTTCGTTGAGGTGAAAATCACCCACTGGCCGACTACGCGCTTCCAGCCCCAGGGTGATGTTGTTGAAGTAGTAGGCAATTATATGGCCCCGGGTATGGAAATCGACGTTGCCTTGCGCAGCTACGATATTCCTCACGTCTGGCCCGAGGCCGTAGTCAAAGAGGCGCGTAAGCTCAAGCCGGAAGTTGAGGAGAAGGACAAGGAGAAACGCATCGATCTGCGTCATCTGCCGTTCGTCACCATTGATGGTGAAGATGCCCGCGACTTTGACGATGCGGTGTATTGCGAGAAGAACGGCAGCAACTGGCGGCTGTTCTCCGGCGGCTGGAAGCTTTATGTCGCCATCGCCGACGTTTCCCATTATGTGAAGATCGATTCGGCACTGGATGCCGAGGCTCAGGTGCGTGGCAATTCGGTGTACTTCCCGGAACGGGTTATCCCGATGTTGCCGGAAGAGTTGTCGAATGGCCTTTGTTCTCTGAACCCGCATGTTGATCGTCTGGCGATGGTTTGCGAGATCAGTATCTCGAAAACCGGCAAGATGACCGATTACCAGTTCTATGAAGCGGTGATCCATTCCCATGCGCGGCTGACCTATAACAAGGTCAGCGCCATGCTTGAGCAGCCCAAGGGCAGTGAAGGCAAGGCGTTGCGTGGCGAGTACAAAGAAGTGCTGCCGCACCTCAAGCAGCTGTATTCGCTGTATCAGGTGCTGTTGGCTGCGCGCCATGAGCGTGGTGCCATCGATTTTGAAACCCAGGAAACGCGGATCATCTTCGGGGCAGGGCGCAAGATCGCCGAGATTCGTCCAACCCAGCGTAACGATGCGCACAAGTTGATCGAAGAGTGCATGCTGGCCGCCAACGTGGCCACGGCTGCGTTTATGCAGAAGCATGAAATCCCGGCGTTATATCGCGTGCACGACTGTCCACCGCCGGAGCGCGTAGAGAAACTCAAAGCGTTCCTCACCGAGCTGGGACTGTCGCTGCACCGCGGCAAATCGAAGGACGGTCCGTCGCCCAAGGATTACCAGTTGCTACTGGAAAGCATCCGCGAGCGCCCGGATTACCACCTGATCCAGACCGTAATGCTGCGCTCGCTCAGCCAGGCGGTGTACAGCGCCGATAACCAGGGCCACTTCGGCCTGAATTACGACGCGTATGCGCACTTCACCTCGCCGATTCGTCGCTATCCGGATTTGTTGATCCATCGGGCGATTCGCAGCGTGGTTCGCTCCAAGCTCGACACGCCGCACGTCAAGCGTGCCGGTGCGGCGATCATGCCGCGAGCGCGTATCTACCCGTACGACGATGCAATTCTTGAGCAGCTTGGTGAGCAGTGCTCGATGTCTGAGCGCCGCGCCGATGAGGCCACTCGCGATGTAGTGAACTGGCTCAAGTGCGAGTTTATGAAAGATCGCGTCGGTGAAACCTTCCCGGGCGTGATCACTGCGGTGACTGGTTTCGGTCTGTTCGTCGAGCTGAAGGACATCTACGTCGAGGGGCTGGTGCATGTCACCGCCTTGCCAGGAGACTACTACCACTTTGACCCAGTGCATCACCGTTTGGCGGGTGAGCGCAGTGGTCGTAGTTTCCGTCTTGGCGATAGCATTGAGGTCAAGGTCATGCGCGTTGATCTGGACGAGCGCAAGATTGACTTCGAGCTGGCTGAAGGCAAAACGGCAGTGCCGGCCGGTCAGCGCCGTGGTGGTTTTGAATCGGCAGCGGGTAAAACCGGTCGTCGTAGCGAGCGTGCTGCGCCCGGTAATACCGATGTAGAGAAGAGCCGTGCACTGAAGAAGTCGCTGCTCAGTGATTCGAAGGGCAAAACCAGCAAAGGCGCGGCCAAGGGCGAGTCGGCCAAACCGGCCAGCAAAGCTGGCAAGTCGGGCGCGCATCGTAAGGGGGCTCCTGCAGGTGGTGCGCCGGCGTCTGGCGGTCCACGCAAGCGTAAGGCGAAGTCATGAGCCAGCTGGAAAAAATCTACGGTGTGCATGCCGTAGAGGCGCTGCTGCGTCATCACCCAAAACGGGTTAAGCAGATCTGGTTGGCCGAAGGCCGTAATGATCCGCGGGTGCAGGTGCTGCTGGCGCTGGCGGCGGATGCGCGGGTTGCTGTTGGCCAGTGCGAGCGCCGCGAGATGGATGCCTGGGTCGAGGGCGTGCATCAGGGTGTGGTGGCTGATGTCAGCCCTAGTCAGGTGTGGGGCGAGGCGATGCTCGATGAGCTGCTTGACCGCACTGAGGGAGCGCCCTTGTTGCTGGTGCTCGACGGTGTGACTGATCCGCACAACCTTGGCGCTTGTCTGCGTACTGCCGATGCGGCTGGCGCGCTAGCCGTAATTGTGCCGAAGGACAAATCCGCAACGCTCAACGCTACGGTGCGCAAAGTTGCCTGCGGTGCGGCTGAAGTGATTCCACTGGTGGCCGTGACTAATCTGGCGCGCAGCCTGGAGAAGCTCCAGCAGCGCGGGCTGTGGGTGGTTGGCACTGCCGGCGAGGCTGAGATGGAGTTGTACGAACATGATCTGACCGGGCCGACCGTGCTGATCATGGGGGCTGAAGGCAAAGGTATGCGTCGGCTGACCCGTGAACACTGCGATTACTTGGTCAAGTTGCCGATGGCGGGTAGCGTCAGCAGCCTCAACGTGTCAGTAGCAACCGGTGTGTGCCTGTTCGAGGCATTGCGTCAGCGCAAGGCTGGCGGCAAGAAGTAATCCGGTGCGGGCGCCCGCAAGGCGCCCGCTACTGTTGAGCTCTAATTGCACCTTTTTTGCTCAGGCACTCGCGCCGAGTTGTTCAAATAATCACCAGTTCACCTTGCGTGCGGCAGGGGGCTTCACTAGAATGTCGCCCCTTGCCGCGACGGCAGGTGCTTTTGCGCCTTTCTGTTTCAGCAAGACAAACAAGTGAACTTCACTCCTTGCCTGACCGTATTTAGCGGCAGGCTACAACCCGTAAGGAGCATTTATGCGTCATTACGAAATCATCTTTCTGGTTCACCCGGACCAGAGCGAGCAAGTCGGCGGCATGGTTGAGCGTTACACCAAGCTGATCGAAGAAGACGGCGGCAAGATTCACCGCCTGGAAGATTGGGGCCGTCGTCAGCTGGCTTACGCCATCAACAACGTCCACAAAGCTCACTACGTGATGCTTAACGTTGAGTGCACCGGTAAAGCCCTGGCTGAGCTGGAAGACAACTTCCGTTACAACGATGCCGTGATCCGTAACCTGGTCATCCGTCGCGACGAGGCCGTTACTGACCAGTCCGAGATGCTCAAGGCCGAAGAAAACCGCAGTGAGCGCCGTGAGCGTCGTGACCGTCCTGACAACGCCGATTCTAACGATGGCGATGACAGCGACAATAACGACAGCGACAACGCTGACGAGTAATCCACGGATCTATTGAGGAGCCACTCTCATGGCACGTTTCTTCCGTCGTCGTAAATTCTGCCGTTTTACTGCAGAAGAAGTGAAAGAGATCGATTTCAAAGATCTCAACACGCTGAAAGCTTACATCTCGGAAACCGGCAAGATCGTTCCTAGCCGTATCACCGGTACTAAGGCTCGTTATCAGCGTCAGCTGGCTACCGCTATCAAGCGCGCCCGCTTCCTGGCCCTGCTGCCTTACACCGACAGCCACGGCCGCTGAGACCGGATGTTCGACTAGAAGTAAGGGATAGATCGCATGCGCGCCATAGCTGAATTCATTATGCGCGGCCGTATGCAGGCCACTTTGGTGGTTGTAGGTTCTGCGGTGTTACCGCTGTTGTTCTGGCTATGCGCTGCGTCGGGCAGTCTTGTTTTACTCCGGCGCGGTATGAATGATGCTTTCGGTATCTTGGTTTGGGCATTGTTGCCTGCGCTTGTTTGGTGTTTTCTCGGTGATCCGAGCATTCTTCTGATCATGCTAGGGACCTTGGTTTTAGCGCAGGTACTGCGTTTGACAGGGTCTTGGACCAATGCGTTGTTGGCCAGTGTTGTGCTGGGTGGGATGTTTGCGCTGATTTTGGCTGCTACATCCGCAGAGCTGATCGAAGTATTGGCGGACACGATCCGCAAGATGCTGCAGCAGTTTGCGGATGAAAGCCAAATGTCGGTCGAGCAGCTTGCAAACTTGCATGAGTCGCTGATCCCGGTCGTTACAGGGCTTTTGGCTTCCTCGCTGCAAGTGGCTTGTCTGCTCTGTCTAGTTCTAGCTCGATACTGGCAAGGCGTGTTGTACAACCAGGGTGGCTTCGGCCGAGAGTTTCGCGCGGTGCGTTTAAAGTGGCCTGTTGCGGTGGCGTTGTTGCTCGGTTTTTTGGTAATGCCAAAGCTGGGTATGCAAGCAGCCGTATTTGCACCTATTTGCACCGTTCCACTGCTGTTCGCTGGGCTCGCTTTAGGTCATGGGCTCATTGAAATGAAGCGTCTCTCCAGCTTTTGGCTGATAGGGATGTACGTAGCAGTGTTTATGCTTGGGAACCTGATCTGTCTCTTGGCTGTAGTTGATGGTCTGTTTGATTTTCGCGGTCGCCTTGCACGCAAAAGTGATGTTGGCTCGGGCCCCGCGAACGGTGAAGGTTAAAAGTTAAGAGGTTATTACCAAATGGAACTGATCCTGCTGGAAAAAGTCGCCAACCTGGGCAACCTGGGCGATAAAGTGAATGTTAAGGCCGGTTACGGTCGCAACTTCCTGCTGCCATTCGGCAAAGCAACTGCTGCAACCCCAGCCAACGTGGCTGCGTTTGAAGCACGTCGTGCCGAGCTGGAAAAACTGGCTGCCGAGAAGAAAGCTTACGCTGAATCTCGCGCTGCTCAGTTGGCTGAACTGGAAGTCACCATCACCGCTACCGCGGGCGATGAGGGCAAACTGTTCGGCTCCATCGGTACTCACGACATCGCTGAAGCCCTGACCGCCTCCGGCGTTGAAGTGGCCAAAGCTGAAGTGCGTCTGCCGAACGGCACCATTCGTCAACTCGGCGAATACGACGTAGCCGTGCACCTGCACAGCGACGTTGAAGCAACCGTTAAGGTTGTCGTAGTAGCAGCCTAATAGGCTCGCGACTAAGTGGACTTGCACTCAGGTGCCTGGCCGCTAACAATCAGGCACGACATTGCGCAAGCGGTGTCGTGCCTTTTGTTTTGTGAACACAGAATTTTGCCCAGAGCCTTATGAACGACATCAGCCTGCCCGAACAGTACGACCTGCAAACCTCCGCCCTGAAGGTGCCGCCGCACTCGATCGAGGCGGAGCAAGCGGTGCTGGGCGGCCTGATGCTCGATAACAATGCCTGGGAGCGCGTGCTCGATGCGGTGTCCGATGGCGACTTCTATCGTCACGATCACCGCCTGATCTTCCGCGCGATCTTCAAGCTGGCCGAGCGTAACCACCCCTTCGATGTGGTGACTGTATCCGAGCAGCTGGACCAGGAAGGGCAGTTGTCGCAAGTCGGCGGCCTGGCCTATCTCGGCGAGCTGGCGAAAAACACGCCGTCGGTGGCCAACATCAAGGCCTATGCACAGATCATTCGTGAGCGCGCCACGTTGCGCCAGTTGATCGGCATCAGCGGTGAAATCGCCGACAGCGCTTACATGCCACAAGGCCGTACCGGCGCCGAGATTCTCGATGAGGCGGAACGGCTGATTTTTCAGATCGCCGAAGCACGGCCGAAGACCGGTGGTCCGGTGGGGATCAACGATATTCTGGTCAAGGCCATCGACCGTATCGACACCCTGTTCAATGCCGGCGACGCGATCACCGGTCTGTCCACCGGCTTTACCGATCTGGATGACCTGACCAGCGGCCTGCAGCCGGCCGACCTGATCATCGTCGCCGGCCGTCCGTCGATGGGTAAGACCACCTTCGCCATGAACTTGGTGGAAAACGCGCTGATGCGCAGCGATAAGGTGGTGATGGTGTACTCGCTGGAGATGCCTTCCGACTCCATCGTGATGCGTATGCTCGCCTCCCTCGGGCGCATCGATCAGACCAAGGTGCGTGCTGGTCGTCTGGACGACGACGATTGGCCGCGGTTGACCTCGGCGGTCAATCTGCTCAATGACCGCAAGCTGTTTATCGACGACACCGCCGGTATCTCGCCCTCGGAGATGCGCGCGCGTACTCGCCGCCTGGCCCGTGAGCACGGTGAGATTGGCCTGATCATGGTCGACTACCTGCAGCTGATGCAGATTCCTGGCTCCAGCGGCGACAGTCGAGTCAACGAGATTTCTGAAATCTCCCGCTCGCTGAAGGCCCTGGCCAAGGAGTTCAATTGCCCGGTTATCGCTCTGTCGCAGCTTAACCGTGGCCTCGAACAACGCCCGAACAAGCGCCCGATCAACTCCGACTTGCGTGAGTCCGGGGCGATCGAGCAGGACGCCGACATCATCATGTTCGTCTACCGTGACGAGGTGTATCACCCCGAGACCGAGTACAAGGGCGTCGCTGAAATCATTATCGGCAAGCAGCGTAACGGTCCGCTGGGGACGGCGCGGCTGGCGTTTCTCGGCAAATTCTCGCGTTTCGAGAACCTGGCGCCAGGTAGCTACCAGTTCGACGATGAGTGATCTGGCGCGCGGGCTTCAGGCGTTTAGCTTTTGTACAACGGCGCGATGGCGTGCTCGCCTAGATAGGGTTTGAGGTAGTCCTCCAAGCGTTGACCTTCTACCGCGTCAAAGGTCTGCGCAAGGTCATACAGCTGCTCCACGCGGTCGATGCGGAAGTTGCGAAAGTCGTTGCGCAGCTCACACCAGCTGCACAGGGTCCAGGTTTGCCCCCAGAAGAACAGCCCTAGCGGCCAGACGCAGCGTTGGCTGGTTTCGCCGCGTTCATCGCGGTAACTGATCAGCAGTTTATGGTGCTGGCGAATGGCCTGGCGCAGCTGGCCGAGCCAGTGCACAGGGTACGGATTGGTTTCGGGGGCAAACAGCTGGTTGCGGTTGAGCTCAGCACGCAGCTCGTTGGGCAGCACGCTGTGGATCTTCGCCAGTGCCGATTCGGCGGCCCTTTGCAGTTGTGGGTCCGCCCAGGCCTTGACCATGCGTGCGCCCACCAGCAATGCCTCAATCTCCTCGCGCTCGAACATCAGGGGCGGCAAATCCATCGGTTGGCGTAGCACGTAGCCGACACCGGCCTCGCCTTCCAGCGGTACTCCAGAAAGGGATAGATCCTGAATATCGCGATAAATCGTGCGCACCGATACCTGCAGGCGCTCGGCCAACCACTGGGCGGTGGTCAGGCGACGGCTGCGCAGAAATTGCACGATTTGGAATAGACGGTCGGCGCGCCTCATGTTGCCTCGGGTGTTCTCTTTGGATTACCAGGGCGCGCTGACGCGCCCCGGCATGCTGGGTTTAGGACATGCTGTGCAGGCCCACCTCATTACCTTCGCTGTCTTTTATCACAGCGATAAAGCCATGCGGCGCGATCGACATCTTGCTGTGGATAATCACGCCTCCGGCCGAGGGCACTCGGTTTACCACGGCATCCAGTTGGCCCTCGACGTTTAGGTAGACTCGGGTACCGCCAATACCACTCTGTTGCTCGGCGGACTCGCTCAGGCAGCCACCTACACCGCTGTCCTGTGCATGAGGGAACAGGGCCATGCGCCCGCCCATGCCTTCCATTACCTCCAGCGGCGTGGCCAGGGTGCGCTCATAAAAGCCACGGGCACGCTCGAAGTTGCTGACAAATAGCTCGAACCAGTTGATCGCATTCATGTTCTCTCTCCTTGATGATTGTGGGCGACAGGCAGCGGCAGTATCTGACGGCGCGTTCTAGCCTGTGGAACCCACTCTAGAGGAGTGCTACTGACAGCTTATTGTCAGTAGCTTTTGCTTCGGGGCAATTAAATATCAGGCGCTAACCGCAGCGGCGCAGGTATGTGGCATGTGCTGATGCTGAGCGACCTGGCGCTTGCAGCCCAAGAGCTGAGGGTTAAGATGCTCGGCTTTAGCCTGCCGTGGAGCCCTTTCATGCGTCCTCTTGTTGCCACTATCGACCTGTCAGCCATCACCCATAACTATGCGGTGGCCAAGCGCTGTGCGCCGGGGCGACAGGCGTTTGCGGTGGTTAAGGCAAATGCCTATGGGCATGGTGTACGCGAGGTGGTGACGGCCCTGCACGATGTTGCCGACGGTTTTGCCGTGGCTAGCCTGGAAGAGGCCGCCGAGGTGCGCGCGCTGCACGGTGACGCGCGGATTCTGTTGCTCGAAGGCTGCTTCGAGGCGGACGAATACCAGTTCGCCGAGCAGCTTGGGCTGGATGTGGTGCTGCACAGTGAGCAACAGGCGCAGCAGCTGCTTTCCGCCAGCTTGGCACGGCCGCTGAATATATGGCTGAAGCTGGACAGCGGCATGCATCGCCTCGGTTTCAGCGCCGCTGCCGTGCGTGAATGGCACGGCCGTTTACAGGGTGCAGCGTCAGTAGCCGAGCTTAACCTGATCAGCCACTTCGCCTGCGCAGATGAGCGCGGCAGCGATGCCGCCGAGCTGCAACTTGAGCAATTTCTCGACTTGCTGGATCTGGATTTCACCCGGCGCTCGCTGGCCAACTCGGCGGCGATCCTGACCATTCCGGCTGCGCATATGGATTGGTTGCGTCCGGGCATCATGCTCTATGGCGCGACGCCCTGTGCTGATCTGGGCATCGCTGAGCTGGGCCTGCGCCCGGCCATGAGCCTGACCGCGCAGTTGATTGCCTGCCGTGAGGTGGCAGCGGGTGAAATGGTTGGCTATGGCGGCGCCTGGCGCGCCGAACGGCCATCGCGTATCGGCACCGTGAGTTGCGGTTATGCCGATGGCTATCCGCGCCATGCGCCGGCAGGCACGCCGGTTATCGTCCGTGGCCAGCGAGTGGTACTGGTAGGGCGGGTGTCCATGGATATGCTGACAGTCGATCTGACGGATCTACCCGATGCCGCTGTGGGTGATGCCGTCGAGCTGTGGGGTGCACAGTTACCGGTGGATGAGGTGGCGCAGGCGGCCGGCACCATTGGCTACGAGTTGCTGAGCAAGGTCACCGCGCGGGTGCCACGGCGCTACCGTAACAGCTGAGTCAGAGCAGGCCGCTGGGCACGCTGAGTACATCCAGGTGCAGGCGCGCGCTGTTGCTCAGCTCACCGTCTTCGCCGCACACGGCCGAACCCGAGCGACCGCGAGTTTTGACCCGATAGAGCATCTCGTCGGCCGCCTTGTACAGCGCGGTAAAGGTGCCTGCGTGTTGCGGATACAGCGCCACGCCGATGCTGATGGTCACGATCAGCCGTTCGGCCCCGTACATCACGGGTTTGGCCAGCTCGGCGAGCAGGCGGTTGGCGATCTCCCGTGCATGTTCTTCGGCATCCGAGCCGCATACCAGTACGGCAAACTCGTCGCCACCCAGACGTGCCACGGCATCGCCTGCGCGCACATGTTCGCGTAGGCGCAGAGCGATCTGCTGCAGCATCAGGTCGCCGGCATCATGGCCGTGTTTGTCGTTAATCGGCTTGAAGTGGTCGAGGTCGATCAGCAGCAGGGCAATAGCTTCACTATGCCGGCGGGCGTTGGCCAGGGCGGTTTCGCAGCGTTCGACCAGGTGGCGGCGGTTTGGCAGCTCGGTCAGCGGGTCGTGAAACGCCGCGTGCTGCAAGGCTTGTTCACGCTGGCGCAGGCGCTCATTGGTGGCGGCCAGTTCAGCGGTGCGCAGGTCGACCGAGTGCTGCAGTTCGGCCGCATTGGCCTGGGACTGGGCCAGGCGCGCGGTTTTTTCGCGGTCGGCCTGCAGGATCGCGTCGGCCTTTTCCTGTTTGAGAATCTGGATGCGATAAGCCAAGGCAAAGGAGAACAGGATCGCTTCTGCAGCCACCGCCAGCGGAAACAGGTAAGCGGTGGACTCGCCGGGTTGCACCACGCCAGCGGCGCGGAGCACCAGAATCACAAAGCTCAGCAGCACACTGCCGTAGCCCAGCAGGTAGAACAGCGCAGGGGTAAAGCCCTGTTTCCAGCGGATGGCTGCGCTGAGCAGCAGCGTAGGCACGGTGACAATCGGGATCAGCCCGATCAGCAGGCCCGTTTCACTGCGATAGCCGGCCAGATTGACCGCCAGGGCCAGCAGGTAGACCGTGATACAGCCATTGAGAATGGTGTGGGCAATGCGCAGGGTGGTACGGGTGGACAGCAGTTCCTGAGCAAAGCGCAGGATGCCCAGGCTGACCAGAATCGGCAGGGTGATGCGGTCCAGCCAGGCGGGTACTGGGCCGTCGGGCCAGAGGTACTGGAAGCCGTGGCCGCTCATGCTGGCGATAAATACCAGCGACGCCGCCATGGTCAGTACGTACCAGAGGTACGCCGGGTCACGCAGGGCCAGCAGGATAAACAGGTTGTACAGCAGCAGGGCGAGGATCACCCCGTAGATCAGGCCGAGCACCAGATGCTCGCGCTTGGCCAACTGCTCAAGGTCGTGCAGCTGCCAGATACGCAGCGGGAAGGAGTTTCCTGCCGGATCATAGGTGCGTAGGTAAAGGGTTTGTGGCTGCTCGCTCAGCGGCGGCAGTCTGAATACCGCGCGGCGATAATCGTGATCGCGGCCTTCGGCAAAGCCTACGCGCTCACCGGCCTGGCGCAGCTGCCATTGGCCTGCGGCGTTGGGTAGAAAAACTTGCAGGTCGAGCAGGGTGACCGCGCCGACTTCCAGCCACCACTGAGCAGGCGCATCACTGCTGCGTTGCAGGCTGAGTTTGATCCACCAGGGGTTGCTGCTCTGACCGACGCTGGTGCGTCCGGCGGCTGGTTGAAAGCGACTTTGCACGGCGGGATCGGCCATATCGGCAATGCTCAATTGGCCGCCGACATCTTCCAGTAGTTGGATCTGGCCATTGAGCACGCTGCTACTGCTCGGCGCACTCAATAGTATCGGGCTGGCGCCGGCCAGGCCGCTGGTCAGGCTCAGTAGTAGAAATAGGGCTAGGTTTAGGCGCTGCACTGCGGACTTCCCAATGTCGAGTGGCGTTTTCCGCGAGTATAGGCACAGCTGTTCAGGCGGTCACAGAAGTTACCTGCTGGACCTTGGTTTGGCGATAAATGGGCGGCAGGGTCTTTGCTGATCAACTCAGGCCGCTGGGTACATTCAGTACATCCAGTTGCAGCCTAGCGCTGCTGCTCAGTTCGCCGTCTTCCCCGCAGACGGCCGAGCCTGAGCGGCCACGGCTCTTGACCTTGTAGAGCATCTCATCAGCGGCCTTGTACAGCGTGGTGAAGTTGCTCGCGTGGCGCGGGTACAGCGCCACGCCGATGCTAATCGTCACGGTGAGGCGGTCAGCGCCGTAGGCCACCGGCTTAGCCAGCTCATCCAGCAGGCGGCGAGCGATGTCGCGGGCATGCTGCTCGGCATCTTCACCGCAGATCAGCACGGCAAACTCATCGCCGCCCAGGCGCGCCACCGCATCCCCCGAACGCACATGCTCGCGCAGGCGCTGGGCGATGCTTTGCAGCATCAGGTCGCCGGCGTCATGGCCGTATTTGTCGTTGATCGGCTTGAAGTGGTCGAGGTCGATCAGCAGCAGGGCCGTGGCTTCGCTGTGCCGGCGGGCATTGGCCAGTGCCGCTTCGCAGCGTTCGACCAGAAAGCGGCGGTTGGGCAGCTCGGTTAGCGGATCGTGGAAGGCGGCGTGCTGCAGTTCGCGCTCGCGTTCGCTGAGCTGCTGGTTGGCCAGGGCCAGCTCCGCAGTGCGCAGTTTGACGGCACTTTGCAGCTCATCGGCGCTGCCTTGCATCTGCGCCAAGCGTGCGGTTTTTTCGCGGTCGGCCTGTTCCAGGGCTTTGGCTTTTTCCTGCTTGAGCGTCTGGATGCGATACGCCAGAGCGAAAGAGAACAGAATCGACTCGGCCGCCACCGCCAGTGGAAATACATAGGCATTCCAGGTAGCCGGCTGTACCAGGCCGGTGGCGCGCATCAGGGCCAGGCTGATGCTGCCGAGGATCAGGCCGTAGCCGCAGAGATAGAGAAAGGCCGGGAAGTAGCCCTGACGCCAGCGGATCAGCGCCGAGCCCAGCGCCGCCGGGATGCTGGTCAATGACAGCAGGGCGATGATCCAGGCTGCGCTATGACGTTGTCCCAGGCCTTCCAGAGCAACCGCAATCACATAGCAGACGCAGGCCAGGCTCAGCAGATGGTGGGCCCAGCGCACATGACTACGGGTTTGCAGCAACACTTGGGTGAAGCGGCAGGCGCAGAAGCCCCACAGCGACGGCAGGGTGATGCGGTCCAGCCAGAAAGGCACGGGGCTGTTTGGCCATAGGTACTGGAAACCATGGCCGCTCATGCTGAGGATCATCAACAGGGCGCCGGCGGTGGTCAACACGTACCAGAAGTAGGCCGAGTCGCGCAGGCTGAAGAAGATAAACAGGTTGTACAGCAGCAGGGCGGCGATGATGCCGTAGACCACGCCGAGGGCGAGATTCTCTTCTGCGGCCCCTTGGATCAGGTCGTCCAGCTGCCAGGCACGCATTGGGAATGAGTTGCCGGCAGGGTCGTAAGTGCGCATATAGAGGGTCAGCGGGCGCTGATCGAGTTCCGGCAGTTTGAACAGCATATGGCGGAATTCGTGGTCACGGCCTTCGCGGTGGCTGACCAACTCGCCGGATTGGCGTGCCTGCCAGTTGCCGTTCTGTTCTGGTAGATACAGGCGCAGGTCGAGCTGGGTGACGGAACGGACTTCTAGCCACCACTGGCTGGGGGCGTCTGCGCTGTGCTGTAGGGTGAGCTTGATCCACCAGGGGTTGCGGCTCTGGCCAACGCTGGCGCGGCCATTGGCGGGTTTGAAGCGGCTTTGCACGGCCGGGTCGGCCATATCGGCGATGCTCAGTTGCCCGCCGATATCTTCAAGAAGTTCGATGTGCTCATTCAGGGAGGCCCCGCTGCTAGCCGCCGTCAGCTCGATAGCTGCATGCGCCAGGCCACTCGCGAGTGCCAGGCTTAGCGTGAAGAAGATTGAGAAAGCTAAGCGTTGCACCACGTTCACCCCTTGTCCCGGCTGCTGGCCGCCGATGTTATGCGCCCGAGTATAGCCGTAAGCCACTACGCTGCTGCTACAGCGTGGTAGCTATTTCAGCCATTTAACCTAGCGTCTAAGTCGGGGTTGGTTAAAATTTGTGCTATATTCCGCGCCCGCGATTTTCCATCCCTGTTCGCCAACGCCGGTCACTTTCCATGTCCATGCAAGCCGCCAAGCCGTTATTCGATTATCCAAAGTACTGGGCCGAGTGTTTCGGGCCCGCGCCTTTCCTGCCGATGAGCCGGGAAGAGATGGATCAGCTTGGCTGGGACAGCTGCGACATCATCATCGTCACCGGTGACGCTTATGTGGACCATCCCTCGTTCGGCATGGCCATCATCGGCCGCCTGCTGGAGTCGCAAGGCTTTCGCGTGGGCATCATTGCCCAGCCGAACTGGCAGTCGAAAGACGACTTTATGAAGCTCGGCGAGCCGAACCTGTTCTTCGGCGTCGCGGCCGGCAATATGGATTCGATGATCAATCGCTACACCGCCGACAAGAAAATTCGCTCCGACGACGCCTACACCCCCGGTGGCATGGCCGGTAAGCGTCCGGACCGCGCCAGCCTGGTGTATAGCCAGCGCTGCAAAGAAGCCTATAAAAACGTGCCGATCGTCCTCGGCGGCATCGAAGCCTCGCTGCGCCGTATCGCCCACTACGATTACTGGCAGGACCGCGTGCGCAACTCGATCCTGATCGACGCCAGCGCCGACATCCTGTTGTACGGCAACGCCGAGCGCGCCATCGTCGAAGTGGCCCAGCGCCTGTCCTATGGCCACAAGATCGAAGACATCACCGACGTGCGCGGCACCGCGTTTATCCGCCGTGATACGCCGCAGGGCTGGTACGAAGTCGATTCCACGCGCATCGACCGGCCGGGCAAGGTCGACAAGATCATCAACCCGTATGTGAACACCCAGGACACCCAGGCCTGCGCTATTGAGCAGGAGAAAGGCCCGCAGGAAGACCCGAACGAGCCGAAGGTTGTGCAGCTGCTCGCCAGCCCGCGCATGACCCGCGACAAGACGGTGATCCGTCTGCCATCGATGGAAAAGGTGCGTAACGACCCGGTTCTGTATGCCCACGCCAACCGCGTGCTGCATTTGGAAACCAATCCAGGCAACGCTCGCGCGCTGGTGCAGAAGCACGGCGAAGTGGATGTGTGGTTCAACCCGCCACCCATCCCGATGACCACTGAAGAGATGGACTACGTGTTTGGCATGCCCTACGCGCGCATCCCGCACCCTGTCTATGGCAAGGAGAAAATCCCGGCTTACGACATGATCCGTTTCTCGGTAAACATCATGCGTGGCTGCTTCGGTGGCTGCACCTTCTGCTCCATTACCGAGCACGAAGGGCGGATCATCCAGAACCGTTCGGAAGAGTCGATCATCCGCGAGATCGAAGAGATACGCGACAAGGTTCCAGGCTTCACCGGGGTAATTTCCGACCTCGGCGGGCCGACCGCGAACATGTACCGCATCGCCTGCAAGAGCCCGGAAATCGAATCCGCGTGCCGCAAGCCGTCCTGCGTGTTCCCCGGCATCTGCCCGAACCTGAACACCGACCACTCCAGCCTGATTCAGCTGTATCGCAGTGCGCGGGCGTTGCCGGGTGTGAAGAAGATTCTGATTGCCTCCGGCTTGCGCTACGACCTCGCGGTCGAGTCGCCGGAGTATGTGAAGGAGCTGGTCACCCACCACGTCGGCGGCTACCTGAAGATCGCCCCGGAACACACCGAGGAAGGCCCGCTAAATCAGATGATGAAGCCGGGCATTGGCAGCTACGACAAGTTCAAGCGCATGTTCGAGAAGTACTCGAAAGAGGCGGGCAAAGAGCAGTACCTGATCCCGTACTTTATCGCCGCGCACCCAGGCACCACCGACGAAGACATGATGAACCTGGCCCTGTGGCTCAAGGGCAATGGCTTCCGCGCCGACCAGGTGCAGGCCTTCTACCCGTCGCCGATGGCCACCGCCACCGCCATGTACCACTCCGGTAAGAATCCGTTGCGTAAGGTCAGCTACAAGAGTGACGGCGTGACCATCGTCAAGAGCGAGGCGCAGCGCCGCCTGCACAAGGCCTTTCTGCGTTACCACGACCCAAAAGGCTGGCCGATGTTGCGCGAGGCACTGGAGCGCATGGGCCGTGCCGACCTGATCGGGCCTGGCAAGAACCAGCTGATTCCGCTGCATCAGCCGGCTACTGACAGCTATCAGAGCGCGCGCCGCAAGAACTCGACGCCGGCTGGTAGTCATAAGGTCGCCAAGGACACCACCAAGAGCAAGCCGATGCTGACTCAGCATACCGGCTTGCCGCCGCGTGACACCGGTGCTGCGGGTGGTAACCCCTGGGACAAGCGAGAGCAGGCCAAGGCGGCCGCGCAGCTGCGTAACCAGCAGGCGGCCAAGGAGCGCGCCGACGCCGCCAAAGGCAAAGGCAAGAAGCCGGTGAAGAAGCCGGCCGTGCCGCGCTGACTCGGGCGTGATCGGCCGTAGGATGGGTTAGCCGCGCAGCGGCGTAACCCATCAAATCGGTTTCGGCTGCTTGATGGGTATCGCTGCGCTCAACCCATCCTACGAACTGCAGCCATACAAAACGCCAGCGTTGAGCTGGCGTTTTTTAGGGTGGAGGTAGGGCTGCTGATCAGTTCTGTAGGCTGGATGACGCTTTTCTCATCCACCACAGTGCCACGAGTGGTGGATGGATAATGCGCCATCCACCCTACGTTTTAGCCGTAACGCTTGTGCGCTTCAATGGCCAGGCCGCTGCCGATGCTGCCGAAGGTATTGCCTTCCACGTGCTGGGCATTCGGCAGCATTGCCGCGACGCTCTGGCGCAGCGCCGGAATACCGCTGGAGCCGCCGGTAAAAAACACCGTATCGACCTGCTCAACACTGACGCCGGCATCGCCGAGCAGTTGGGTGACGCTGGCGCGCACGCGCTCCAGCAGCGGCTCAATGGCGTTTTCAAACAGCTCGCGGGTCAGCTCGGCGACCAGGCCGTCTTCCAGGCGGCTGAGGTCGATGGGCCGTGCATCCTGCTCGGTGAGGGCGATCTTGCTTTCCTCCACCTGCATGGCCAGCCAGTGGCCGTCGCGGCGCTCGATCAGTTGGAACAGGCGGTCGATGCCGGTGGGGTCGACGATGTCATAGCGCATGCTCTGCAGTTGGCGCTGCGATTGCGCTGAGTACACCGCGTTGATGGTGTGCCAGGTGGCCAGGTTCAGGTGGGTGCTGGTGGGCATCGGTGCATCGCTCTTCATCTTGCTGCCGTAGCCAAACAGTGGCATTACCCCGGCCAGCGAGAGCTGTTTGTCGAAATCGGTGCCGCCGATATGCACGCCGCCGGTGGCGAGGATGTCGGCATGCCGGTCGGCCACGCTGCGCCGCTCCGGCGACAGGCGCACCAGGGAAAAGTCTGAAGTACCGCCGCCGATATCGACGATCAGCACCAACTCTTCCTGGCTAATGCCGGACTCATAGTCGAAGGCCGCGGCAATCGGCTCGTACTGGAACGACACATCCTTGAAACCGAGCTTGTGCGCCACGGCCACCAGGGTGTTTTGTGCTTCCAAATCGGCCACCGGGTCGTCGTCGACGAAGAACACCGGGCGGCCCAGCACCACTTCTTCAAAGGATCGGCCGGCGGTGGCCTCGGCGCGGGTTTTCAGCTCGCCGATAAAGAAGCCGAGCAGGTCCTTGAACGGCAATGCGCTGCCCAGCACCGTGGTTTCGCTTTTCAGCAGCTTGCTGCCCAAGAGGCTTTTCAGCGAGCGCATCAGGCGGCCTTCGTAGCCTTCCAGGTATTCCTGCAGGGCCAGGCGACCATAGACCGGGCGGCGTTCCTCAAGGTTGAAGAACACCACCGAGGGCAGGGTGATCTTGCCGTCTTCCAGCTCAATCAGGGGCTCGGCGTCCGGGCGCAGCCAGCCGACGGTGGAGTTGGAGGTGCCGAAGTCGATGCCGCAGGCGCGGGCGGGCGTAGAAAAGGTCATGCGACGCGCTGTTCCTGAATAATTACCAAGAGGTTTTAGGCATCGTCCAGCGACGGCCTGAGAATGTTCGCCATCGCGAGCGTGAGCCCAAAAACGGCCGCGCATTCTATGCGAGTGCGCAGCGCAATGCTGCCCCGGCGCTCCACTGTTGGTCCGGTTTAAGGCAGTGGTGTATTACTCGGTGGCGTGCGTCGGCTTTGCCACTGTGTCCACTCGAAGCCGAGCACCACCAGCAGCGACAGGGCGAATGGCAGCAGCAGGTAAAAACAGCGGAATACGATCAGCGCGGCGAGTACATTTACTGCCGGCAGTTCGGGCATCGCCGCAAGGAAGGTCACTTCGAGTACGCCAAGACCGCCTGGGGCATGAGACAGCAGCGCCAGCGAGAATGAGGCGAGAAACACGCCGAACACCACCAGATAGCCAGGGTTGTTCTCAGCTGGTAGGGCGAAGTAGATGATCGCTGCGGCGCAGGCCAGCTCCAGCGGGCCTGCCAATAACTGGCGAGCGACAATCCCCAGGCGCGGGTACTCAATATGCAGTTTGCCCCAGTGCCAGGGTTGGAAGCGCCGCCAGGAGCCGAGTACATACAAGGCGACCAACAGCAGCAAAAACACGCCGATGACTTCGGCGACCAGGGGGGAGACCTTGCCCACGCGGTGGATCAGGTCCGGTTGCAGCACCAGCACACAGCCACTGGCCAGGATGGTACCGAGGACGAAGGTGAAGGAGCAGAAGACGATCAGGATGCCGATTTCCTGGGGCGTCATGCCTTTGCTGCGGTAAGCGCGATAGCGCACTAGGGCGCCGGAAAACACCGAGGCGCCGATGTTGTGAGCCAGCGCGTAGGTGGTGAAGGAGCACAGGCTGATAAAGCGCCAGGAAATCTTTTTGCCCAGGTGAGCCAGGGCGATGCGGTCGTACCAGGCCAGGGCGCTGTAAGCCCCGAGGGTGGCGCCTGCGGCCAGCAGCCAATTCAGGAGAGGAATGGCGTGCAAACTGTCGGCGATTTCATCCAGCGAAATAGTACGTACCTGGTGATAGAGCAAGTAGCACGACAGCAGCACGGCTCCGAGGCCCACCAGGGTCCAGATCAGGTCGTTCCTTTTCATCACGTGTGTCGTTCCACTGAGTTCACTCCTTCGCTCTGTGGTGCCCGCACACGACCGGTGCGAAGGCTGCGCAGTATCGCGGAGGTCTCGCCGATGCTCAACCGCGTGCTGGGGGTTGAGGTTACGGCCTATGTCGCATCTAGGTTAACTTAGCTCCAGCCCAGGGTCAGTGCTGCCAATACAGCGTAGCGGGCGGTTTTTGCCAGGCTGACGATCAGCAGGAACACCCACAGGCGTTCGCGCATCACCCCGGCCACCAGAGTCAGTGGGTCGCCGATCACCGGCACCCAGCTCAGCAGCAGTGACCAGCGGCCATAACGTGCGTAGCCGTGCTGTGCCTGCTGCAGGCGTGCTTCGCTAACCGGGAACCAGGACTTATGGCGAAAGTGTTCCAGGTAGCGGCCGAGCAGCCAGTTGAGCAGCGAGCCGAGGATATTGCCAACGCTGGCCACCGCTAGCAGCGCCCAAGGTGAATAGGCGCTGCTGATTAGCAGCGCCACCAACACGCTTTCCGATTGCAGCGGTAGCAGGGTGGCGGCGCCCAGGGCCGAAATAAACAGGCCGAGGTAGGCGGAAAACGTCAGCATCCTTGGTACGCCGCGCTGTGTCGTTTAAGGCTGCTTTTCCTGCTCGGCATTGGCCATCACGTCTTCCAGCTTGAGCCCGGTGAGACCATGGATGGTGCGCCACAGGTAATAGAAGATGGCCATCAGCATGATCATCGACGGGATCGCGATCATCGGGTAACTGAGCAGGTTCATCCGCCCCAGTTCGGCGTTGAAGGCTTCGCTGCCGGCTGGGCTGATGACGATCCACTTGGCCAGCACGTAATTCATCGCCGAGGAAAAGAAGAAGGTACCGCTCAGCCAGTAGGTGGCGCGGAGCAGGCGCGCTTCAAACAGCTCGGTATTACCGGCTTGTTCCAGGCGCTCATGAATTTTGTCGACGTTGAGCACGGTCTTGTTGAACAGCATGGTACGGATCAACGGGAAACGGGTGCGGGTCGATACCAGTACCGCGATGCCAATAATGCCGGGTATCGCGGCTTCCTTGATCGCCAGCCACTGGTTGTCCAGCTTGAGTAAGCCAATACCACCGGTAAGCAGCACGCTGACCAGGCCGAGCAGGGCAATAAAGTTGAATTTGCGGTACTTGATCAGCTCGAAACTGCCCCAGGTAAGCGGGAAGGCTAGCGCCAGCATCAGTGCGCCATCGGCGCCGAGCTTGGTCTCGCTGCTGAGCTTCATCAGAATCAGTGAGGGAATCAGGATGCTAACCAGTAAATCGATCAGCGGACGGGGCTTGTGCGTTGGCTGAGTGCTTTGCGTGGTATCGGTCATGTTATTCAAGGTGCAGGAAAGAGACGCGATCATCGCCTGCTTGGGCGGCGGCTGCCAGCCCAGCCGTCGCCTGGAGTGTGAAAAATAATTGCCGACACGCATTTCGCGTTGCGCAACAGCAGTCCAGGAGGCGCCCAGAAAAATGGCTGCTCATAAAAAAGTTGTGCGAATTGGCTGCTACTGTTTTGACTTACGGTTTTCTGGCGGATGACCGCTAGTCTCGTGCACGGCGCGGCTAATAGCCTGATGCTAAAGTGCTATTAGACATTCTACGGTAACGCCTACGCCTGTTCTAAATGGTCCATGGCGTGGCTTGATCTAGGAGTGAGGCAGATGTACAGCCGAAGCCAATCGAACTATTTACTGCTATTTCTTGTGTTAAGCAGTTGGACCATCCAGGCGTTGGCAAAGGACTGTATCGGCGTGGTAGCGGCGGGTGCCACGCCCTTTTGGATGCAAGTAGAGGCCGGTGCGCGGCAGGCCGGCCAAGCGCTTGAGCTGGATGTGCATATCCGTGGACCAAACCGTGAAGGGCGGGTGGAAACGCAATTACAGATGATCAACTGGGTGCTGGAGCATGGCTGCAAGGCATTGGTTATCGCGCCTAGCGGCCCCGAGATTGCGCTGCGGGTACGGCAGTTGGCCCGAAATGGAATCGACACCATCTACTTTGATCGCAATCTGCCAGGCAGTGAGGTGCGCGGTGTGGTTGCCACCGATAACTTTCGCGCTGGCGAGCAGGCCGGTCAAGCATTGGCAACAGCGCTGGGTGGGCAAGGTCAGGTGGCGCTGCTGCGCTTGCAGGTCGGTGTGCCTTCAACCAGTGAGCGCGAGCGAGGCTTTCGCCAAGGGGCGGAAGCCGGTGGGCTGAGTATTCTGGTTGATCGCTATATTGGCGACGACAGCCAGGCTGCGGTGGAGGCGTTGCGTGAACAACTGCCACAGTTGGTTGGCGTATTTACCCCCAACAGCACCAGTTCGCGCGCCGCTCTGGCAGCGCTGCGTCGGCTCGGCAAGGCGGGAGCGTTGCTGCATGTTGGCTTCGATGCTGATCCGCTGCTAATCGATGCGTTGAGCAAAGGCGAGATTCACAGCCTGATGGTTCAGCAGGCCCATGCTATTGGTTACCAGGCCGTCCAGTTGGCGGCAAAAAGTTTGCGTGGTGAGCTGCCGTTGCAACCTGTGAACGTCGCCTTGCAGGCCAAACGGGTTAATCGCGATAACCTTGCGCAATGGCAGCGGATGCTCGATTTAGAGCTGTCCGCAAACCCCTAGCCCTTGTGCTGCTTCGCCGCATAACTGGGCTGGCTGGTGGGCTGATGGCTGTTTATCATTCAGTCTCTTGCCCCGTGATTCTTATGTTTTTCAGGTATTCCCCAATGCGGTTGAAGTTCTGGCTCAGCGTGTTATTGCTTGGTTGCGGTACACCGGCTTTGGCAACTGAGTTGCGTCTGTATACCGAGGAATACCGGCCGCTGAGCTATATCAAGGATGGCAAGCTGACTGGCATGGCTGTGGAAGTGGTCGAACTGCTGGTTCAGCGTACCGGCCAGGAGACGCGCATCGAATTGGTACCCTGGACTCGGGGTTATCATCAGGTGCAACACGAGGCCAACAGCGGTTTGTTCTCCACGGTGCGCACCGCCCGGCGCGAGGCGTTGTTCCAGTGGGTTGGCCCCATTGCCCGTGGACACACCAGCTTCTATGCGCGGCGTGGTGCCGGGTTAAATGTGCGTACGTTGCAGGATGTTGAACGCTTCAACACCCTGGCCGTACCCAAGCAGTGGTATTCCTATGAATACCTCAGTGACCATGGCCTAAAGAACCTCTATGGCGTGCCTACGCCTCAGCACATGATGAAAATGTTCAAGCACGGCCGTATCGAGTTGCTGCTGGCCAACAACCTGGCCCTAGAGGACATGCTTGCGCAGCAAGGCATGCGCCGTGATGAAGTCGAGTGGCAGTTCACGCTGATGGACAACAATTCCTATATCGCCTTTTCCAAAAGCACCGACCCAGCCCTGGTTCGGCAATGGCAGCAGGCCCTCGATGAATTAATGCGCGACGGCAGCCTGGAACGCATACATCAACGCTGGTTTGCCCAGCCCTTCTCCATACCTGCGTCTGGCGAGCCTTTGGCGCATTAATGCGAACTTGCCCGGCTCTAGGCTAGTCTGAAGCCAGTACCGGGAGAACCTACTGTGCTGAAATCATGCGGCGCGCTGTTGCTTTTGCTCCTGGCCTGTTTGGCCGGGCCTGCGCTTGCCGATTTGCATTTGCTCACCGAGGACGCACCGCCGACCAGCTTTAGCCGCGATGGTGAGCTGCACGGTTTGGCCGTAGAAGTAGTGCGTGCGTTGATCGAACGTACCGGCGACTCCGGTGAGATTGAGTTGCTGCCTTGGACGCGGGCCTATCACCTGGCTCAGCACAAGCCAGATACGGCGATCTTCTCCACCGTGCGCACGCCGGAGCGTGAGGCCAAGTTCCAGTGGGTTGGCCCACTACTGATTGGCACCACCAGCTTCTACTCGCTGAAATCGCGCAATCTGCATTTTGACAGTCTGCAGCAGGCGGCCGAAAGCGGCCCACTGGCGGTGCCGAAACAGTGGTACACCTTTGAAACCCTGAATGCGCGTGGCTTCAAGAATATCTATGGGGTCACCAGCTCGAAGAATATGGTGACCATGCTCAAACATAAGCGGGTGCAGTTGATCGCCACTGAAGATCTGACCCTCAAGGACGAGTTGGCCAGCGGCGGTTTGCGCCCAGAGCAGGTGCAGGCGCACCTGCCCTTTATGCGCTCGACTTATTACATTGCCTTCTCCCGGCAGACCGATGCCGCACTGGTCGCGCGTTGGCGTCGCGCCCTCGATGAAATGCATCAGGACGGCAGTTTCGCGCAGATATTCCGTCGCTGGCTGCCCCATGCGGAGTTACCGACGACCACCGAATAGTCCGCTGCTCCGCGCCACGCGGCCTGTTAATCTGGTGTCGGTTGCGTCGTTCTCTACTCGCTGAGCCTGCCTATGCCCACCTCACGTCCTGCCCTGCTTGATCTTGCTGCGCGCGCGCAGTTTTTTGGCCACCTGGCGGCCATGGAGAAAGCCGGTGTGCCGGTCGAGCGGGCGCTGCTCAGTGTGCAAGTGCCGGCGCGTGCGAGAACGGCGCTAGCCAACCTGCAAACACAGATCGCAGGCGGCGGCGATATGGCCAGTGCCGGGCTGCGCAGCGGCTTGTTCACCCAGCTGGACAGCACCTTGCTACACGCCGCTCAGGTCAGTGGCTGCTTGGCGGCGGTTTATCAGCGTCTGGCCGAACGTTACAGCCATCGGGCGCAACAGGCCGCTGCTGTGAAATCACGCCTGCTGATGCCTGCGGCGGTGCTGGTGCTCGCGCTGTTTATCCAGCCGCTGCCGGCGTTGGTCGGTGGTCAGTTGAGCATCGCCGGTTATCTGTGGGGCGCGCTCTGGCCGTTGCTGGTGCTGGGCGCGCTCTATGTTCTGGGGCGTGGGCTTTATCGGCGCCGTGAGCACGCCCCCGCTGGCGCGGTCTCGCCTTTCGATAGTCTGTTGGCAAGTATGCCGATCCTTGGCTCGGCGCTGCTGCGGCGTAATTTGCGTGACTTCTTCGACAGCCTGGGACTGATGTTGGAGGCCGGCATGCCGATGCTTGAAGCCTTGCCGAAGGCCTGCGCGGTGATCAGCCATGCGCCGCTGCGCAAACGCTTTAGCAACGTACAGATGGCTATTCAGCGCGGCCAGGGTCTGGCTCAGGCACTGGCGTCTGTCGATTTTCCTGGGCAGGGGCTGGCCCTTGGACTGATCCGCAGCGCAGAGGCCAGCGGCACTCTACCAGCCAGCCTGCTCAACTACGCCGGGGTGGAAACCCAGAAGCTGGATAGCCTGGCCGAGCAGCTGGCCACCTGGCTGCCGCGTCTACTGTACGCCGGTGTGATGCTGTGGATGGCTTATGGGCTGCTTACTGGTGTCGGCTTTGGCCCGCGACTGCCGGTCGAACTGCAGTAGCACGGTGTTGTCGGCTACTGAAAGGCAAGCGCAAGGTTGCTGGTTGATAATGTAGTTTTACTACATAATTGCTTGCCCTAAACCGACTATGACCGATGGTGCATTTTATGCAAAGAGCCTCGCATCACGACCTTCGCGCGCAATTTCGCGCGCTTCTTGCGGCAAATAGCTGTTATCACACGGCTTCTGTGTTCGATCCCATGGCCGCTCGGATTGCTGCTGATTTAGGCTTTGAAGTCGGAATTCTGGGTGGTTCTGTAGCTTCACTACAAGTACTGGCTGCCCCGGATTTCGCCCTGATTACCCTCAGCGAATTCGTCGAGCAGGCCACGCGCATTGGCCGAGTCAGCCGCTTGCCGGTGATCGCCGACGCCGACCACGGCTATGGCAATGCACTCAACGTGATGCGCACCGTTGTCGAGTTAGAGCGTGCCGGGATTGCCGCGCTGACTATCGAAGACACCCTGTTGCCCGCGCAATTCGGCCGTAAGTCCACCGACCTGATTAGCATTGATGAAGGTGTTGGCAAAATCCGCGCGGCCCTGGAAGCGCGGGTTGATCCGGCTCTGGCAATCATCGCCCGCACCCATGCCGGGGTGCTGGAGGTCAGCGAGGTGATTCGCCGGACCCAGGCCTATCAAGCGGCCGGTGCTGATGCCATCTGCCTGGTCGGTGTCGAGGATTTTGCCCACTTGGAACAGATTGCCGCCGCCCTGAGTATTCCGCTGATGCTGGTCACCTACGGCAACCCCAAGCTGCGCGACAACGTCCGCCTGGCCAGCCTGGGCGTGCGCATCGTGGTCAACGGTCACGCGGCCTACTTCGCGGCGGTCAAGGCTACCTACGACTGTTTGCGTGAGCAGCGCGGCATCAATGCAGGTGACCTTAGCGCTACTGAGCTGACCCATACCTACACCCAGCCCGAAGACTACATCGTCTGGGCGCGCGAGTTTATGCAGGTCAAGGAATAGGGCGACCGCGTGCTCTTGAGATTCGCCGGCAGACGGCGCATATCTACAGGAGCACGCAACGGAGGACGAGGCTGATGGCCGGTGGCTGGGCAAATGACGGCGCGGTACAGGAGCAGATCGACAGCAGCATTGAAGACGCCATCCAGCGCGTCCGCAGCCAGCTGCCGAGCGGCGAAAGCCTGAGCCATTGCGAAGAGTGTGAGGCCGCCATTCCCGAGGCGCGGCGCAAAGCCATCCCTGGCGTGCACCTGTGCGTGGCCTGCCAGACCGAGCACGACAAGGAACAAGCCAAATTCAGCGGTTATAACCGCCGGGGCAGCAAGGACAGCCAACTGCGCTGAGTACGCGGTGCGGCACTTTTTGCTGGTTATGGCGGTCATAGCGGGGTGTATCGATGATCACGGAAGAGGTAACCCATGACAATTTTCGAAGCCCTGCGCATCAGCCATGACCGCCAGCGTGAATTGGCCGAAAAAATGGTGGCGACCAGCGGTGATAGCCCAGAGCGCGAGGCCCTGTTTGCCGAGCTTAAAGACGAGTTGGCTGCACACTCGGTGGCAGAGGAACGACACTTCTATATTCCGCTGATGCAGGATGATCTGGGCGTCGACCTTTCACGTCATGCCATTGCCGAGCATCATGAAATGGATGAGATGATTGAGGAACTGGAAGAAACCGATCTCAGCAGCCCGAGCTGGTTGGCCCAGGCCAAGGCCTTGTCGGAGAAGGTGCACCACCATCTGCATGAGGAGGAGCAGAAGTTTTTCCAGATGGCCGGCAAGCTGCTGAGTGAGGCGCAAAAGAAGCAACTGTCTGGCGCATACCTCAGCACCTATGACGAACAGAAAGTCGCGGCAAACTGAGCCCCGCGTGGCCCGTGCGTAGCGTACGGGCTTTGCCGTTTAAACACGCACTGTTTGCCAGCTTGGGTTGCCAGCTCGCGCATGACCGGGTGCATACGGTTAGGGCACGACGGAGTAACCGCGCCCGCTCATGCAATTGATGTAAGCCTGCTGTGAGTCGGCGCTGTTGTCGGCGTTACGACGATTCTCGCGGCGGTCCTGGCGCTGGCGCGAGCCGCCCACGGCCGCACCAACAGCCGCCGCATCACGTGCCCTGTTTTGCCGATATTGTTGTTTTACGTCGTCATCCA
Organism: Pseudomonas sp. EA_35y_Pfl2_R5; assembly: GCF_963970805.1. Taxonomy (NCBI): domain Bacteria; kingdom Pseudomonadati; phylum Pseudomonadota; class Gammaproteobacteria; order Pseudomonadales; family Pseudomonadaceae; genus Pseudomonas; species Pseudomonas sp. EA_35y_Pfl2_R5. The sequence goes on from NZ_CAXAOW010000010.1 coordinate 55,060, forward strand.
CGCGGTCATAGATCTCGTCATGTTGATTGCCGCGGATCTGTGCGGCCGTTGCGCCGACGGCGGCGCCCTTGGCTGCACCGCGTAGCCGCTCACCGCCTACGGAGTTGCTGTCAGTTTGTTGTTGGCTACTGCCAGATTGCGCCTGACAGGCGGCGGTATCACTTTGAATCTGTTCCGAGCTTTGGCCTTGCAGAGGCGTCAGTGTCTCCGCGTGGGCGAGCGCTAAGCCGAGCAGCAACAGCGCGCCGAGCAGGCGATAAGAAAGGGCTATCGGACGCATGATCCATGTCTCCCGAAGGGTGGAGTTTTTACTATAGCCCTCCGCGCGAGTGTGGATGTTCTCGTCATGGCGCTGCGAGCGCGCCCTGTCTGGCTGGCGGTAGCGAGGTGGCAACAATCACTAGCAGTCAGGTATTACGGCGCGCTTGCCCTGGTGTATTCCCCGTAAGGCCACCTGTAGCACCAACAGGCGTCAGAACAGGAAATAGCGCTGCGCCATCGGCAGTACGTCGGCCGGTTCGCACCAGAGCAACTGGCCGTCGGCTTTGACCTGATAGTTCTGCGCGTCCACCTCGATATTTGGCAGATAGTCGTTGTGGATCAGGTCGGTCTTCTGTACCTCGCGACAACCCTTGACCACGCCGATCCGCTTCTTCAGTCCGAGCTGTTCGGGCACCCCGGCATCGAAGGCTGCCTGGCTGATAAAGGTGATGCTGGTGGCGTGGCGGCTGCCGCCGTAGCTGGCGAACATCGGCCGGTAGTGCACCGGCTGCGGTGTGGGGATCGAGGCGTTGGCGTCGCCCATCAGGCTGGCGGCAATCGCCCCGCCTTTGAGAATCAGCGTCGGTTTGACGCCGAAGAACGCCGGGCGCCAGAGCACCAGGTCGGCCCATTTTCCCACTTCAATCGAGCCGACTTCATGGCTGATGCCATGGGTGATCGCCGGGTTGATGGTGTATTTGGCGATATAGCGTTTAACCCGGAAGTTGCTGTTGCCGGGGCCGTCGCCCTCCAGCGGGCCGCGTTGTTTGTGCATCTTGTCGGCGGTCTGCCAGGTGCGGGTGATTACCTCGCCGACACGGCCCATGGCCTGGCTGTCTGAGCTGATCATGCTGAACGCGCCGAGGTCATGCAGGATGTCCTCGGCGGCGATGGTTTCGCGGCGGATGCGGCTTTCGGCGAAGGCCACGTCCTCGGCGATGCTCGGGTCGAGGTGGTGGCAGACCATCAGCATGTCCAGGTGTTCGTCGATGGTGTTGCGGGTAAACGGCCGGGTCGGGTTGGTCGAACTGGGCAGCACATTGGGGAAGCCGCAGGCCTTGATAATGTCCGGCGCATGGCCGCCACCAGCACCTTCAGTGTGATAGGTGTGGATGGTGCGACCCTTGAAGGCGGCCAAGGTGGTTTCAACAAAACCGGACTCGTTGAGGGTGTCGGTGTGGATCGCCACTTGCACATCAAACTGGTCGGCCACGCTCAGGCAGTTGTCGATGGCCGCCGGGGTAGTGCCCCAGTCTTCATGCAGCTTGAGGCCGATGGCACCGGCCTTGACCTGCTCGATCAACGGCTCGGGCAGCGAGGCGTTGCCTTTGCCGGTAAAGCCCAGGTTCATCGGGAAGGCATCGGCCGCTTGTAGCATGCGCGCCATATGCCACGGGCCCGGCGTGCAGGTGGTGGCGTTGGTGCCGGTGGCCGGCCCGGTGCCGCCGCCAATCATGGTTGTGACGCCGCTCATCAGCGCCTCTTCGATCTGCTGCGGGCAGATAAAGTGGATATGGCTGTCGATACCGCCCGCGGTAAGGATCATGCCTTCGCCGGCGATGACTTCTGTGCCGGCACCGATGGCGATGGTCACATCAGGCTGGATATCCGGGTTGCCGGCTTTGCCGATGGCGGCGATACGACCATCCTTGAGGCCCACGTCAGCCTTGACGATGCCCCAGTGATCGATGATCAAGGCGTTGGTGATCAGCGTATCGACCACATCGGCGGCGCACAGCTGGCCCTGACCCATGCCGTCGCGGATGACTTTGCCGCCGCCGAACTTCACTTCTTCGCCGTAGGTGGTGAAGTCTTTTTCCACTTCAATCCACAGCTCGGTGTCGGCCAGGCGCACTTTGTCGCCGACGGTGGGGCCGAACATGTCGGCATAGGCTTGGCGGGAAATCTTCATCGACTCGATCTTTCGTAGGGTGGACAACGCGAAGCTTGTCCACCGCGATTGGGTTCCGGTGGAAACGACTTCGGCATCTCCACCCTACGTATCAGCTGCGACTACAGGTCGCCCATCACTCGCCCGGCAAAGCCGAACACGCGGCGATGGCCGGCTAGGTCGACCAATTCCACCTCGCGGCTCTGCCCGGGCTCGAAGCGCACCGCGGTGCCGGCCGGGATATTCAGGCGCATGCCGCGGGCGCGCGCACGATCGAAGGTCAGCGCATCGTTGGTTTCGAAGAAGTGGTAGTGCGAGCCGACCTGGATCGGCCGATCACCGCTGTTGGCCACGGTCAGGCTGAGGGTGCGACGGCCGCTATTGAGCTCAATCTCGCCGTCCTGGATCTGGTATTCGCCGGGGATCATGGTTGGGGTCTCGACAAGGTTTTGTAGTAGATGGCGTTGGCGCGGTACTGCCCGTCAGGGCCGCAAGCGTAGTCAGGTAGCCCGCCAATGCAGGTGTAACCCAGGGCCTGGTAGAAGGCTTCGGCGTCGCTGCCGGCTTCGGTGTCCAGGTACAGCAAGCCGCGTTGTAGCTCGGCCGCTTCGCCTTCCAGGCACTGCATCAAGCTGTTGGCGATGCCGCGGCGGCGGCTGTTGCTGTGTACCAGAAGCTTCTGCACTTCGGCGCGGTTGAGGCCGTTGGGTTTCTGGCACAGCACCAGCTGCACGCTACCCAGCACTTCGCCCTGGTCATGGGCCAGCCAGAGCAGGTGAGTGCCGTCGCGCATGCCAGCGAGGACTTGGTCGAAATAGATGTTGGCCGCGTCAATATCGAGATCGGCGAGAAAACCCACCGAGGCGCCATGTGCCACGCAGTCCAGCAGCAGGCTCCCCAGGCCTTGGCGATACGACTCAAAATCTGCTGCCGCGAGGCGCGCGATGCTCAGCATCAGGGCGCGCTTCGTTCGGGGCTAAGCATCAGCTGCATAAAGGTCAGGTCCAGCCAGCGGCCGAACTTGCGACCGACCTGGGGCATTTGCCCGGTGATGCTGAAGCCGAAGCGCTGGTGCAGGCCGATGGATGCGAGGTTACCGCTCTCGATGGCGGCGACCATCACGTGTTTACCGCCGGCCTTGCCGCGTTCGATCAATGCGCCGAGCAGCAGCACGCCGAGGCCACGGCCGCGTTGGTCGGCGCGTACGTACAGGGAGTTTTCCACGGTGTTGCAGAAACCGTCGAAGGGCCGCCAGTCGCCGTAGGCGGCATAGCCGAGTACGCTGTCGTCGGCGTCTACCGCCACCAGCACCGGGTAGCCTTGCTGGCGGCGAGCGGCTAGCCATGCCTGGCGGTTGGCCAGGTCAACGATATCGTCCATCCAGATTGCCGTGGTGTTGAGCACGGCCTCATTGAAGATGGCGCGGATGGCTTCCAGATCGTCGTCGCGGGCATCGCGAATAATCATTCTTCGTGTCTCCAGGAAATCGTCCAAGGCAGTAGCGAGCGCAGCATGGGCAAGCGCAGTAGGCATTGGGCGATTTCCTCAGGCGATGGGCTGGTGGACGGTTACAAGCTTGGTGCCGTCGGGGAAGGTGGCCTCGACCTGAATCTCCGGGATCATTTCCGCGATGCCTTCCATCACCTGATCACGGCTCAGCAGTGTGGTGCCGAAGTGCATCAGCTCGGCCACGGTCTGGCCGTCGCGGGCGCCTTCCAGCAGCGCGGCGGAGATATAGGCCATGGCTTCCGGGTAGTTGAGCTTTGCCCCACGGGCCAGGCGCCGCTCAGCCACCAGGCCGGCGGTGAAGATCAGCAGTTTGTCTTTTTCTCTCGGTGTAAGGTCCATCGTTTTGCTCCGTTCATAGGGTGGATGTCGTTTTTCACATCCACCTGTTGCGGGTGGACAACGCTGCGCGCTTGTCCGCCCTACGTGCTCCAAATTCGTGGGGGTACTGCCGTGCGGCCGAGCAGCGCCGGGCGCAGCAGCTGCCAGAGTGCAATCAGCCAGGCGCGGGCGTGCAGGGCCTCGCTCGCCAGGCAGCGGGCCACCAGCAGGCCGGGTAATTGGGTCAGGTCACCGCGCACCGGGGTGTCCAGGCTGCGGCAGTGTTCAAGCAGTTCGCTGTCGATTTCACCGCTGATCAGCAGGGTGGCGAAGACCGGTTTGCCGTCCAGGCCGATGGGCGAGTCGAGCAGGCCATCGCCGCCGACCACGCGCTGGCGTTCGTGCCAGAGTAGTTGGCCGTCGCGACGGATATTCAGCTGCGCTTGAAAGTGGCCGGCCTCGAAGCGTTCACCACTGGCTGGGCGGCCGAGGGCAACGATGTCCCAATAGAGCAGCTTGGCATCGCCGTGCAGTTCGATATCGGTGGTCAGTTCAGCCTGGGCGGCGGCGTAGACGATGGTTTCCTGCGGCAGCCATTCCAGGGTGGCACCGGCTTCGACCCGCAGTGTGAGGCGCTGGTAAGCCGGGCCGGCGGCGCGGTACCACTTGGCGGCGCCGGGGCTGGTCAACTGGGCCCAGGCGTTGGCGCCGACGCTGGCCGAAATATCCAAGCGATCGCCGCCGGCAATGCCGCCAGGAGGATGGACGATGATGTGCTGGCAAACGTGCGGCCCTTCTGCATACAGATGCTTCTGCACCCGCAGTGGGCCTTTGTGCCGGCGTAACGTCGGCCTTGTGCAATCGCCATCGCGGCCATAGCCCAGCTCCAGCTCGGCATGCCAGCTGGGGGTAAATACGCTTGCGGGCGCGTTCACGCTGCCACCTTGCGGCGGCTGGCTAGCCAGGCCTGCACGGCGGAGCACGCAGTAAGCAGCAATAGCCCCAGGCAGACCGCCAGCCACCATTGCAGGTGCATGCCGTAGTAGGGCGGCGCGTGCAGCGCGCCTTGCAGCCAGAACAGCGCCAGGCCCAGCGCCAGCAGGCTGGCGCACAGCGCGCGGCCCCAAGAGCGGCAATAGGAGCGCGGGCGCAGCAGCCCCAGCAACAGGGCGCATTCGGCAATAACAATGGCGCAGAAAATCAGCACCGGCTTGAGCGGGTAGACCGCCTCGCTGCCAACCGGCATGGCGCGCAGCATCCAGTAATCCGGCAGGCTGCCGGCCCAGATCACCAGTGCCATACCGACCAGTGCGATAAGCGGGAGCAGGAGTGTACGCAAGGGTGGCATTGGGGCCTCGAGTCCATGAGCGAAAGCCTGATTATGCGCAAAGTGCAGGTGCGGCGTCGCCATTCAGATTGCCACCAGTCCGCGCACGCCATCGGCTTCCATGGTTTCGCCACGGCCCTGCTGGACGATCTCACCACGGCTCATTACCAGGTACTGGTCGGCCAGCTCGGCGGCAAAATCATAGAACTGTTCGACCAGCAGGATGGCCATATCGCCGCGCTCGGCGAGCTTCTTGATCACTACGCCGATCTCCTTGATCACCGAAGGTTGGATACCTTCAGTGGGCTCGTCGAGAATCAGCAGGCGCGGTTTGCTTGCCAGTGCGCGGCCGATGGCCAGCTGTTGTTGCTGGCCGCCGGAGAGATCGCCGCCGCGGCGTTGCTTCATCTCGCGCAGCACCGGGAACAGCTCGTAGATAAACTCCGGCACCACCTTGGCTTCCTTTGCGCCGAAACGGGAAAGCCCCATTAACAGGTTCTCTTCCACGGTCAGGCGGCCGAAGATTTCCCGGCCCTGGGGCACATAGGCGATGCCGGCGTGCACGCGCTGGTGCGGCTTGAAGCCGGTGATGGCTTTACCTTCCCAGTTGACTGCGCCTTCCTTGGACGGGATCAGGCCCATCAGGCATTTCAGCAGGGTGGTCTTGCCCACACCGTTACGCCCGAGCAGGCAGGTGACTTCGCCGACCTTCACGTCGAACGACAGACCACGGAGGATATGGCTGCCGCCGTAGTACTGATGCAGTTGCTCAACTTGCAGCATGTGGATGTCCTTGTTTATGCGTAGGGTGGATCGCGTTTTATCGATCCACCGTGCAGTGGCTGTGGTGGATGAGAAAAGCGTCATCCACCCTACGTTCTAGCGGCCGAGGTACACCTCGATCACCCGCTCATCGTTCTGCACCTGCTCCAGCGAGCCTTCGGCCAGCACGCTGCCTTGGTGCAGCACGGTGACGTGGTCGGCGATGCTGCCGACAAAGCCCATGTCGTGCTCGACCACCATCAGCGAGTGCTTGCGCGCCAGGGACTTGAACAACTCGGCGGTGAACTCGGTTTCGGCGTCGGTCATGCCCGCCACCGGCTCATCCAGCAGCAACAGTTGCGGGTCCTGCACCAGCAGCATGCCGATCTCGAGAAACTGCTTCTGGCCATGCGAGAGCAAACCGGCCGGGCGTTGGCGTGAGCTGTCGAGCTTGATGGTGTGCAGCACTTCGTCGATGCGGTCCTTCTGCTCGCCGGTGAGTTTGGCGCGCAGGCTGGCCCACACCGACTTGTTGGTCTTCTGCGCCAGTTCCAGGTTTTCGAACACGCTCAGCGCCTCGAACACCGTGGGCTTCTGGAACTTGCGGCCGATACCGGACTGGGCGATCTCGACTTCGCTCATCTGGGTCAGGTCGAGGGTTTCGCCGAAGTAGGCGACGCCGTTGTCCGGGCGGGTCTTGCCGGTGATCACGTCCATCATGGTGGTCTTGCCGGCGCCGTTGGGGCCGATGATGCAGCGCAGTTCACCGACGCCGATATACAGCGTCAGGTTGGTCAGCGCCTTGAAGCCATCGAAGCTGACGTTGATGTCTTCCAAGGTCAGGATGGTGCCGTGGCGCACGTTCAGGCCTTTGCTTGCCAGGGTACTTGCACCAATCGCATCGCGGCCGCTGCCGGCGGGGTCAAAGGCGGGTTCGAGCATAAGTTCGGGTACTGGAGTGGCGCGCATCACTGCTCTCCTTTTTTACGCAATAGGCCGATCACGCCCTTGGGTAAGAACAGGGTTACGACAATGAATAAGAAGCCCAAGGCGAACAGCCAATACTCGGGGAAGGCCACGGTAAACCAGCTCTTCATACCGTTGACCAAGCCGGCGCCGAGCAGCGGGCCGATCAGCGTGCCACGCCCACCGAGGGCGACCCACACGGCGGCTTCGATGGAGTTGGTCGGCGACATTTCGCTGGGGTTGATGATGCCCACTTGTGGCACATACAGCGCGCCGGCCAGACCACAGAGCACCGCACTGAGCACCCAGATAAACAGCTTGTAGCCGCGTGGGTCGTAGCCGCAGAACATCAGGCGGTTTTCCGCATCGCGCAGCGCCGTCAACACCCGGCCAAACTTGCTACGCGCCAGGGTCCAGCCCAGGTACAGGCTGGCGACCAGCAACACGACGGTGGCGAAGAACAGCACCGCACGGGTGTGCGCCGAGGTGATATCGAAGCCGAGAATGGTGCGGAAGTTGGTAAAGCCGTTGTTACCGCCAAAGCCGGTTTCGTTGCGAAAGAACAGCAGCATGCCGGCGAAGGTCAGCGCCTGGGTCATGATCGAGAAATACACGCCTTTGATCCGCGAGCGGAAGGCGAAGAAGCCGAACACCAGCGCCAGCAATCCCGGGGCCAGCACCACCAGGCACAACGCCCAGAGGAAGTTGTTGGTGCCGTACCAGTACCAGGGCAGCTCGGTCCAGGCGAGGAAGCTCATAAAGGCCGGCAGGCCATCGCCGGCCGCTTCGCGCATCAGATACATGCCCATGGCGTAGCCGCCGAGGGCAAAGAACAGGCCGTGGCCGAGCGACAGCAAGCCGGCGTAACCCCAGACCAGATCGAGCGCCAGGGCGACGATGCAGTAGCAGAGGATTTTGCCGACCAGGGTCAGGCTATAGGCCGAGACGTGCAGGGCGTTGTCCGCCGGCAGCAGGTGCAGCAGCGGCATGGCGATCAGCAGGGTGAGTACCAACAGGCCAATACCGATCGACACTTGCGGGCCGAGCTTGGCGCTGGCGCGGGCCAATAGCGTTTGGTTGAGTGGCATGGTCATCAGTTGATCACCCATCCTGTCGCAGCAAATGATTGTTGGTTTGGGCTGAGTTCGTCAGCCTGTAGGAGCGCGCCATGCGCGCGAGCAATGGCGGCAACGCGGTCGCAGGCATGGCCAGCTCCTACGGTTTCAATGCAGCTAATCTGGCTCAATCGATCACCCGTCCTTTCAAAGCAAACAGACCTTGCGGGCGTTTCTGAATAAACAGAATGATTAGCGCGAGGATAAGGATCTTGCCGAGTACGGCACCGATCTGCGGTTCGAGAATCTTGTTGGCGATACCCAGACCAAAGGCCGCCATCACGCTACCGGCCAGTTGGCCGACGCCGCCGAGCACCACCACCAGGAACGAGTCGATGATATAGCTCTGGCCGAGATCGGGACCGACGTTGCCGATCTGGCTCAGGGCCACGCCGCCGAGGCCAGCGATACCGGAGCCGAGGCCGAAGGCGAGCATATCCACCCGGCCCGTCGGCACGCCGCAGCAGGCGGCCATATTGCGGTTCTGCGTCACGGCACGGACGTTAAGGCCGAGACGGGTCTTGTTCAGCAGCAGCCAGGTCAGCACCACCACAAACAGGGCGAAGCCGATGATCACGATACGGTTGTACGGCAGCACCAGATTCGGCAGCACCTGAATACCGCCAGACAGCCAGTAAGGGTTGGCCACTTCGACGTTCTGCGCGCCGAAGATCATCCGCACCAGCTGGATCAGGATCAGGCTGATGCCCCAGGTTGCGAGCAGGGTTTCCAGTGGGCGACCGTAGAGGTGGCGAATCACCGTGCGCTCAAGCGCCATGCCAATGGCGGCAGTGACGAAGAACGCCACCGGCAGCGCCACCAGCGGGTAGAGCGCCAGAGCTTCCGGGGCGAAACGCTGGAACAGCACCTGCACCATATAGGTGGAATAGGCGCCGAGCATCAGCATCTCGCCGTGGGCCATATTGATCACCCCGAGCAGGCCGAAGGTGATGGCCAGGCCCAGCGCCGCCAGCAACAGAATCGAGCCGAGCGACAGGCCGCTAAAGGCCTGGCCAAGGATCTCACCGATCAGCAGTTTGCGTTTGACCTGGGCCAGGCTGGTTTCCGCGGCGGTACGCACTGTCGGGTCACTTTCCACGCTTGGGTCGAGTAGCGCTTCCAGGCGGGTGCGGGCCAGTGGGTCGCCGGTTTCACCGAGCAGGCGCACGGCGGCCAGACGCACGGCCAGGTCGCTGTCGACCAGCTGCAGGTTGGCCAGGGCCAGGGTCAGGGCATCGCGCACGGCATCATCGGTTTCGCTGGCGACCTGGGCGTTGAGCAGTTGCAGCTGCGCCGGTTTGGCACTCTTTTGCAGTTGCTGGGCGGCAGCCAGGCGCAGCGCCGGGTCATCGACCAGTAGCTGGTGGCTGGCCACGGCGGTGGCGATCAGGCCGCGCAGGCGGTTATTTAGGCGCAACTTCTTCGGCGTTTCGAGTGGCTGTGCATCGCCTTCGGTGGGCTGATAGCTGCCGGTGGTTTTGATAAAGGCGGTCTTGCTGCTGTCGGCGGCGACGCGGCCTTGTTGCAGGGCTTCGAGCAGCGGCAGGCGCGCGGCATCCGGTGCGGCGGACCAGCTTTCCAGCAGGTTGGCCTGCTTGGCCGGGTTGGCGGCGACAAAGTCCTGGGCGTCACCGGCGTGCGCAGCCAGGGGCAGCAACAACAGCAGGCTCAGCAGAATTCGGGTAAAGGCAGTGGGCATGGGGCTTCCTTGGCGTAGCCCGGATGTAATCCGGGAGCAGTCTTCCCGGATTACATCCGGGCTACAGCGACCCTCTCCCCCGCCCCCTCTCCCGCAATCGGGAGAGGGGAGGCAAACACGCTTAGCGCGTCACCACATTCAGGAGAGAGGGCTTTTGCCTTAGTTCGACTTGACCGCGTAATCCGGCTTCTTGTCGTTGCCTTCGATATACGGGCTCCACGGCTGAGCGCGGACCGGGCTGCTGGTTTCCCAGACCACGGAAAACTGACCGTCGTCCTGGATTTCACCGATCATCACCGGCTTGTGCAGGTGATGATTGGTCTTGTCCATGGTCAGGGTGTAGCCGCTTGGCGCAGCGAAGGTCTGGCCATAGAGCGCAGTGCGCACTTCATCGACATCGGTGGTGCCGGCTTTTTCCACGGCCTGGGCCCACATATGGATGCCGACGTAAGTGGCCTCCATTGGGTCGTTGGTCACAGCCTTGTCGGCGCCTGGCAGGTTCTTGGCTTTAGCGTAGGCCTTCCACTTGGCGACGAATTCGGTGTTGACCGGGTTTTCCACGGATTGGAAGTAGTTCCATGCTGCCAGGTGACCGACCAGTGGCTTGGTGTCGATGCCGCGCAGTTCTTCTTCACCCACGGAGAAGGCCACGACTGGCACGTCGGTGGCTTCCAGGCCTTGGTTGGCCAGTTCCTTGTAGAACGGCACGTTGGAGTCGCCGTTGACGGTGGAGATCACCGCAGTTTTGCCGCCCGCGGAGAATTTCTTGATGTTGGCGACGATGGTTTGATAGTCGCTATGACCGAACGGGGTGTAGACCTCTTCGATGTCCTTCTCGGCCACGCCTTTGCTGATCAGGAAGGCGCGCAGGATCTTGTTGGTGGTGCGCGGATAGACGTAGTCGGTGCCGAGCAGGAAGTAGCGCTTGGCCGCGCCGCCGTCTTCGCTCATCAGGTACTCGACCGCCGGAATGGCCTGTTGGTTAGGCGCCGCGCCGGTGTAGAAGACGTTCGGCGACATCTCTTCGCCTTCGTATTGCACCGGGTAGAACAGCAGGCCGTTGAGCTCTTCAAATACCGGCAGCACGGATTTGCGCGACACCGAGGTCCAGCAGCCGAACACCACATCGACCTTGTCCTGGGTCAGCAGCTGACGGCCTTTTTCGGCGAACAGTGGCCAGTTGGAGGCCGGGTCAACCACCACGGCTTCCAGCTGTTTGCCATTGACGCCGCCCTTGGCGTTGATTTCGTCGATGGTCATCAACGCCATGTCTTTCAGCGAGGTTTCCGAAATGGCCATGGTGCCGGACAGCGAGTGGAGGATGCCGACCTTGATAGTCTCGGCGGCCTGCACGGTCCAGGTCATGCCCATGGCGGCGATGGAAGCGGATAGGGTAAAGGCCTTGATCAGATTGCGACGTTGCATGGTGCGATCTCCATTCACGAACTTAAGTGTTTGAGCTGCTGGTTTTTAGTTGTTTGTCTGGCAGTTAAAACAGGTTCCGCCCCCTAGGGTCTTCACCTCAGGTCCTCACCTCTGGTGCCGGCATGGTGCGCTGACGCGCGCTATGCAGCATGTGCAGGGTGATCTTGCGCACTTCCGCCTTGCTGACCTCTATATGGGTCTTGAGCAATAGCTGTGCCTCTTCGCATCGGCGCGACAGGATTGTCGCGAGAATTTGTCCGTGTTCCTCGTAAGTGGCCGTCACCCGTGGGCCCTGGGTGAAGTCCAAGCGCCTGATAATGCGGATCTTCTCGCTGACCTCGGCGTGCAGGCGGGCCATTTCGCGATTACCAGTGGCTTCCACCAGCAGGCAATGAAAGCGCTCATCCAGGCGTGAAACCTCGCGGCCATCCTGTAAGCGTTGCTCGGGTTGCACCAACCAGGTGCGCTTGAGTTGCTCAAGGACAGCGGATTGCTCGTCTTGGGGGCGTTCGCACAAACGCCGCACGGCTTCCATTTCGAGGACGATGCGCACCTCGTACAGCTCCTCGAAATGCGCGAAGTCGAACGGCTTGACCTGCCAGCCGCTGCGGAAATACACCTGCAGATAATCCTCTCGCTGCAGCCGATACAGAGCCTGGCGCACCGGCGTACGGCTGACCGCCATGCGCTCGGCGATCTCTCCTTCGGAGAAGCGATCACCGGGCAACAGGCGGAACTCGAAGATGTCGTCCTTGAGCTGTTGATAGATGCGCTCGGCGAGATTCTCCGGACGCTCCTTGCCGGTGCTGGGTGTGCCGCTCAGCTGCATGGATTCAGCCCTGCTGCTGGCTGGCGATAAATGCGCGCCAGCCGCCAAAGCTGGTGATATCGCGCGCGCCGTTCAGGGCGTACGGCTCGCAGATAAAGCCCTTGACCCAGCGACCGTCGGCCAGCTGCAGGTTGCCAATACCTAGCGGTGCGGGAATTTCCGCGACAAATTCGCCAAAGCGCGCCTGGGGGATATCCCACAGCTCAACGATGATCGCCGCGCCGTCCTCGGCCACCCGCGCCAGGCCCGGTTTCGGCGGCACGGTGCCCGGTAGGGCATACAGACGATACGTCGCGGCGCTGGTGGTTTGCTCAACCAATACGGCGTCGCGGCTGGTGAGCTGGAAGTTCAACGGCATGCCGGTCAGGTGCGCGCCGACTACGGCGACACGCACGCTGCCGTGGGCTGGTTTGTCGCTCGGCGTTTGTGCGGGCAGTGCTTTGCCAGTGGCGCCCAACGACAGGTTGAGCGCCTGCTGCCAGCGCTGGCCAAAGGCGGCGAGTGCCTGGTCGTGCCAGGCCGGAGCGATCAGGGTGATACCGGCTGGCAGGCCGTCGGCACGCATACCGGCGGGTACGGCCAGGGCCGACAGATCGGCGAGGTTGGTGAAGTTGGTGTAGGTGCCGAATTGGCTGTTAAACAGCACGGGTTCTGCGTCCATCTCAGCGAGGCTGCGAATGGTCGGCGAAGTCGGTACCACCAAGGCATCGAAGCCGGCCAGGATGTCGTTGATCTTCCGGCTGAGTTCGGCGCGGATATATTCGGCCTTGTAGGCATCGCAGGCGCTGTATTTATGGCCGTTCTCGACGATGCCGCGCACTACCGGGTTGATATGCTCGGGATTAACGCCTGCCAGCGCCACCGTGCGTTCGGCGACCCAGCTGCCGTAGTAGAGCTGCTCGGCCAGTTGCTGGAATGGCGTGAAATCGATTTCCACCAGATCAGCGCCCAGTTCGCGCAGTGTGCCCAGGGCCTGCTCAAACACTGCCTGGTTCTGCGTATCGCCAAAGAACTCGGGGTTGCTCGGCACCGCCAAACGTGGCTTGGCTGGCATGCCGACCTTGGCGCTATTGGGGTTCTTGCGGCTGTAGGGATCGGTCGCGTCATAGCCGCCGGCGATCTGCGCCACGCTCAGGGCATCGCTGACGGTCAGGGCAAAGACCGAGATGCAATCGAGGGTCTTGCAGGCCGGCACCAGGCCGCTGTTGGATAGCCAGCCCTTGCTCGGTTTGAGCCCGACAATATTGTTGAAGCCCGCTGGAACGCGGCCGGAGCCGGCGGTGTCGGTGCCGAGCGAGAACGGCACCAGGCCCCGCGCCACCACGCTGGCCGAGCCGGAGCTGGAACCGCCGCTGACGTAGTCCGGGTTAAAGCTGTTGCACACCGCGCCATAAGGCGAGCGGGTACCTACCAGGCCGGTGGCGAACTGGTCGAGGTTGGTCTTGCCGATCAGGATGGCACCCGCGGCGCGCAGCTTGGCCACCACCGTGGCGTCGGTGGCTGCGGTGTAGGCAAACTCCGGGCAGGCGGCGGTGGTCGGCCAACCAGCTGCGTCGATATTGTCCTTGACGGCGAAGGGCACGCCGTACAGCGGCAGCTTGCTTGGCTCGCCGCCAGCAGTGTCGAGTAGCGCTGACAAAGCATCGAGCTGGGCATTAAGTTGCGCTTCGCTGGCCAGGGCGATCCAGGCGTTATCCGCTGTGCTGAGTTCGAGGCGCAGGCTATGCAGCAGTTCGGCGGGTGATTGGCCGTCGCGGTAGGTCTGTTGCCAGTCGGCGAGGGTGAAGGCGATAGGCGCGCTGGACATGCTCTGAATTCCATCTTGTATCCAAGTGATGGAATGCCTAGAGCAAGCCGGGTGCCAGGTTTATCAAACTGATCTATTTCAATGAGTTAGCCGCGTGCTGCGGCTTTTCAGAGGGCGGCGCAGAACGATTTGTGCACCGCGGCGGGGCCGATTGCCAGCTTATGGTGCAGCCCGAAGTGCATCCGGGCGGTGTCAGAGGGCGAGGTAGTTCTTTACCCCGGTAAAGATGATCTGCGCAGCCAGGGCGCAGACAAACAGTCCCATCAGGCGGCTGACGATCTGTAGGCCCTGATCGCCGAGCAGGCGCTCGAACTGGTTGGACATATACAGCACCACGCCCACCGTAAGGCTGGCCAGGGCGATACCCAGCACGGCCACGGCTTTATCGCCCCAGTCGGGTTGGCTGGCGCCCATCAGCAGCAGCGCACCGATGGTGCCGGGGCCGACGGTGAGCGGGATGGTCAACGGCACGATGGTCACGTCCTGTTGCACGTTATCGCTCTGCACCGCCGATTTGCCCTGGGCCATGCCGAGGGCCGAGATAAACAGCACGCTGCCGGCACCGATGCGGAAGGCGTCGATGGTGATGCCGAACAGGGTGAAGATGTGTTTGCCGAACAGGTACAGCAGTACGCTGGCGATCAGCACGCCGGCGGCGACCTTCCAGGCCAGGCGCTTGCGCTCCTTGACCGTGTAGCCGCGGCTCAGGCCGATAAAGCACGACAGCACGAAGAACGGGCTATAGAGCACCAGCAGTTTCAAATACAGGCTGAACAGCGCGGACGCCATGAACAAGACTCGCTTGGCAAAAGAACAGGCAGGGTAAGAGGGTAATGGCCCAGGGGCAACCCGGACTGTCGATCAGGACGGCAGGGCGTCACGTTGGCGGCGGATCTCCCGTTCGACGACCCAGTGTTCGATCAACTCACGCAGTTGCGACATTTCCACCGGCTTGGACATATGCCCGTCCATACCGACCTGGCGCGCGCGCTCCTTGTGCTCGTTGAGGATATGCGCGGTGAGCGCGACCACAGGCGTGCGTGCGCGCTGTTCGGCGGCTTCCCAGGCGCGCAGCTGCTCGGTGGCGGAGAAGCCGTCGAGCACCGGCATTTCGCAGTCCATCAGCACCAGATCGTACTGCTGCGCCTTCATCGCGCTGAGGGCTTCTTCGCCATTGCTGGCGGTGTCGGGCTGTAGGTTGAGCTTGCCGAGCATGCCGCGGATCACCTTGGTGGAGATGGTGTTGTCCTCGGCCACCAGAATGCGGAAATCATTGGGCACGTTCAGCGGGGGGCTCTGTGGCACCGGATTGAACATTGGCGAATCACCTTTACCGCGCTGCGCCAGTTCATCGGCCAGGGTGGTTTTCAGCGTGTAGCCGGCCACCGGCTTGGCCAGGATGCGTTTGATCCCGGCGTTGCGCGCGATGATCTTGCTCGGTGCATTGCTGATGCCGGTAAGCATGATCACCAGAATGTCGTGATTGAGATTGGCATCTTCCTTGATCCGCGCCGCCAGCTGCATGCCGGTCATACCAGGCATATGCTGATCAAGCAGTACGGCATCGAAGTACTCGTGCAGGTGCGCTTTGGTGCGCAACAGGGCCATGGCTTCTTTGCCCGACGGCACGGCGCTGACCTGCATGCCCCAGGCGCTGCATTGTTGCACCAGAACCTTGCGGCAGGTGTCGTTGTCGTCCACTACCAACAGGCGCGCGCCTTGCAACGAGGCGTCCAGGTCGGCGGTGGGTTGTTCCAGGCGCGTGGCGTCCAGTGGCAGGGTCAGCCACAGGGTTGAACCCTGGCTGCCGCCACTCTGGATGCCGAACTCGCCTTCCATCAAACGCACTAGCTGGCGGGCGATGATCAGGCCGAGGCGGCCGCCGAGTTTGGTCGCGGCGAGGAAGTCCTTGCTGTGCAGTTCGGCATTTAGCAGTGCGTCGCGCTCGCTGGCATCCAGCGGCTTGCCGCTGTCCTGCACGGCAATCCTCAGGCGCGGCTGCTCGGTATTAGTGTCGAGGGCCACGACCAGAAGAATTTCGCCTTCGTCGGTCTGTTTAAAAGCGTTGTCCAGCAGGCTTAGCAGGGTCTGGCGCAGGCGCGTGGGGTCGCCGCTGATCACCCGTGGCACTTGTGGCTGCATAAAACTGATCAGTTCGACCTTCTGCTGCTCGGCCTTGGCGCGGAAGATATCCAGACAGTCTTCGATCAGCGCGTTGAGGTCGAACTGCACGTCATCCAGCTCGATCTGCCCGGATTCGAGCTTGGAGATATCAAGAATTTCGTTGATCAGGGTGAGCAGCTCGTTGCCCGAGCTATGGATGGTCTGCACGTAGTCGCGCTGCTTGGCCGACAACGGCGTGCCGAGCAGCAGTTCGGTCATGCCCAGTACGCCATTCATGGGGGTGCGGATTTCGTGGCTGATCTTGGCGAGAAATTCCGCCTTGGCTTTCAATTCGGCGGAGCTGGCGGCGAGGGCGCGGCTGGTGCTGAACTGGTCCTGCATGATGCGTCGCTGTCGTTCACTCAGCGCCATGCTGAGGATAAAACCGCTGGCGGTGGTCACAGCGAGCAGGCCGTAGGCCATCCACTCACTCTGCACCGCCCAGTAGCCGAAGAGGATCGGCAGAGCGCAGATAAAGGCCACACAGAACAGCAGCACAGCCAGGCTGAACAGCCGCGCCGGCTTGTAGCCATGGCGCCAGTGAGTCAGCGATACCATGAGGATAGTCAGGCCGGCGACGGCGTTGAGCAGATAGACCAGTTGATTGAACTGCAGATTGGTCGCCACCAGCAGTGCCACGCAGACCAGGCCGATCACCACCACTTCACCGGTGAGCAGATGGTTCAGCGACGTGCTCGGGCAGACTTTATGGAAGAAACTGGCGGTAAAACACAGGGCGCAGAGGGCGGCTAACAGCATCGACAGGTTGGCGATCTGTGGCTGCAGGCTTTGCCACTCATTGAGCCAGGGCGTGCTGATACCGAGCAGGCTGACCACTGCAATCAGCTGACAGACCTGGGTAGCTGCCAGCCACAGACCGCTGGCTGCACGGGTGTAGGCAAAACGCACCAGGTTGTAAGCCACTAGCATGCCGAGGCAGCCAAGCAGCAAGCCAAACATCAGTGGGCGATTGTCATCAGCGACCATTGCCTGCGCGCTCTGCAGGGTAATGCTGGGCCGCAGCGAGTGTTCCGAGGCCAGTCGCAGGTAGATATCCAGCGGCTGTTCGGCTTTGGGCAGTGGCAGGAGGAAATCGCGGCTGGCCAGCGGTCGGCTGGAAAACGGCAGGTTGCTGCCGGTGTGCGCCTGCTCGATCAGCGTGTCGCCTTGCAGTACATACAGGTCGAGATAAGCCAGGTAGGGCGCGAATACCCGCAGCATCTGTGCGTCAGTGTTGGCCGGCATACGGTGATGCAGCCACAGTGCGCTGTTGCCGCCGGGGGTGTAAAGCTGGGTAAGGTCGGTGGAACGGAACTGCGCCTGGCGCTCGGGGCTGCTGACATCATTGAATTGCAGCTCGGCGGTCGGGTCGGTGAGGCTTGACCAGGATGCCTGCGGCGCTGCCTGAGCCGACGCTACGGTGAGCGCCATCAGCAGAATGCTGAGTAGCAGGTGGGTGGCAATCCTCAGCCGGCGCACATTGAAGTCCCTTCAGAAATAAGTGGTCGGATTATAGCCAAGCTGTTCGCGAGGGAAATATGACAAAGGTGGCCAATTGGTCACCTTTGCCGGGTTTTACCTTCTATTTACCTTCACTTATCCCCGCGTTCGCGGGCAATGGCGCGGTAACCGATATCGTTGCGGTAAAAGCTACCGCTCCAGCTGATCTTTTCGGCCAGGCGATAGGCCTGTTGTTGGGCTTCCTCAACCGTGCGACCAATGGCGGTGGCACAGAGTACGCGGCCGCCGGCGGTGACGATCTGACCGTCCTTCAGCGCGGTGCCGGCATGGAAGACCTTGCCTTCCAGTTGCGCGGCGGCCTCCAGGCCTTCGATCACATCACCCTTGGCGTAATCGGCCGGATATCCGCCGGCGGCAATCACCACGCCTACTGTCGGGCGCGGGTCCCAGGTAGCTTCAACCTTGTCCAGAGCCTTGGCCAGTGCAGCTTCGACCAGCAGCACCAGGGAAGATTCCAGGCGGCACATGATCGGTTGGGTTTCCGGGTCGCCGAAGCGGCAGTTGAACTCAATAACTTTCGGCTTGCCGGCCTTGTCGATCATCAGCCCGGCGTAGAGGAAGCCGGTATAGACGTTGCCTTCGCTGGCCATGCCGCGCACGGTCGGGTAGATAACTTCGTCCATCACTCGCTGATGCACCTCGGCGGTGACCACCGGGGCCGGCGAGTAAGCACCCATACCCCCGGTGTTCGGGCCGGTATCAGCGTCGCCAACGCGCTTGTGGTCCTGGCTGGTGGCCATTGGCAGCACGTTTTCACCGTCGACCATGACGATAAAGCTGGCTTCTTCGCCATCGAGGAATTCCTCGATTACCACGCGCGAACCGGCGTCGCCGAAGGCATTGCCAGCGAGCATATCGCGCACGGCGTCTTCGGCTTCTTGCAGGGTCATGGCAACGATCACGCCTTTACCCGCTGCCAGGCCGTCGGCCTTGATCACGATTGGCGCGCCGACTTTTTGCAGGTAGGCCAGGGCCGGCTCGACTTCAGTGAAGTTCTGGTAGTCGGCGGTAGGGATTGCGTGACGAGCGAGGAAGTCTTTGGTGAAGGCCTTGGAACCTTCCAGCTGCGCGGCGGCGGCGGTTGGGCCGAAGATGTCCAGCTTGCGGGTGCGGAACAGATCAACAACGCCTTTAACCAGCGGCGCTTCCGGGCCGACGATGGTCAGCTGCACGTTCTTTTCAGCGAAGTCCGCCAGCTGTTCGATGGCCAGTACGTCGATGGCGACGTTTTCGCATTTGGCTTCAGTCGCAGTGCCGGCGTTACCCGGGGCGACGAAGACTTTGTTGACGCGCTTGTCCTGCGCCACTTTCCAGGCCAGGGCGTGTTCACGACCGCCGCTGCCGATGATCAATACGTTCATGTTTCTCTCCCAATGGAGGCCGGCGTATGGCCGTTTGGTGGATAAGCGAAGCGTTATCCACCCTACAAATTTCGAGGTCGCGATCGGGCTGGTAGATGCAAGGCGTCTGGCCCTTCACCCAGCGGAGTTGCCTTCTGGCAATGAGCATGGGGGGAGGGCCGGACAACGCCGCAGATGCCTGTCCGAGTGCGGCCGATTTTAGTGCCTAAAGTGACGCATGCCGGTGAAGACCATGGCGATATTGGCTTCGTCGGCGGCGGCGATGACTTCCGCATCGCGCATCGAGCCACCTGGCTGGATCACCGCTGTGATGCCATTGGCCGCAGCGTTGTCCAGGCCGTCGCGGAACGGGAAGAAGGCATCGCTGGCCATGACCGAACCGGCAACCTGCAGGCCGGCGTGTTCGGCCTTGATTGCAGCAATACGCGCGGAGTTGACGCGGCTCATCTGGCCGGCGCCGACGCCGATGGTCTGGCGGCCTTTGGCATAGACGATGGCGTTGGATTTGACGAACTTGGCCACTTTCCAGGCGAAGATCAGATCATGGATTTCCTGCTCGGTCGGCGCACGCTTAGTGACGATCTTCAGGTCTTCCGCCTTGATCATGCCGATATCACGGCTCTGCACCAGCAGGCCGCTGTTGACGCGCTTGAAGTCCCAGCCAGCGCTGCGCTCGGCTGGCCACTCGCCGCATTCCAGCAGGCGCACATTGGCCTTGGCCGCAACCACGTCGCGGGCGGCCTGGGAGATTTTCGGCGCGATGATTACTTCGACAAACTGACGCTCGACGATGGCCTGGGCGGTGGCACCGTCCAGCTCACGGTTGAAGGCGATGATGCCGCCAAAGGCCGATTCGGTATCGGTGGCGTAGGCCAGCTCATAGGCCTGGCGGATGCCGCCTTCGCTGTCCAGGGCCACGGCCACGCCGCACGGGTTGGCGTGCTTGACGATGACGCAGGCTGGCTTGACGAAGCTCTTCACGCATTCCAGCGCGGCGTCGGTGTCGGCCACGTTGTTGAACGACAGTTCCTTGCCTTGCAGCTGCACGGCGGTAGCGATGCTGGCTTCGCCTTCGCCCTTCAAGGCGCCGGCTTCCACGTAGAACGCCGCGCTCTGGTGCGGGTTCTCGCCGTAGCGCATTTCCTGGGCCTTGATGAACTGGCTGTTAAAGGTGCGCGGGAAGGCGCCACGCTCTTCGGTGGACAGGCTGTCGCGGCTCTGGTCGATGGTGCCCAGGTAGTTGGCGATCATGCCGTCGTAGGCAGCGGTGTGCTCGAAGGCTTTCAGGGCCAGGTCAAAGCGTTGGGCGTAGCTCAGGCCGCCGGCTTTCAGGGACTCGACGATGCGGGCGTAGTCGCCAGCGTTGACCACGATGGCCACATCTTTATGGTTCTTCGCGGCGCTGCGGACCATGGTCGGGCCGCCGATATCGATGTTTTCGATGGCGTCGGCCAGGTCACAGCCAGGCTTGGCCACAGTGGCGGCGAAAGGGTAGAGGTTGACTGCAACCAGATCGATCGGCTTGATGCCGTGCTCGTCCATCACTGCGCCGTCAATGGCGCGACGGCCAAGAATGCCGCCGTGGATCTTCGGGTGCAGGGTCTTGACGCGACCGTCCATCATTTCCGGGAAGCCGGTGTAGTCGGCCACTTCCACAGCAGCGATGCCGTTGTCCTTGAGCAGCTTGTAAGTGCCGCCGGTGGAAAGGATTTCCACATTCAGGGCGACGAGCTCGCGGGCAAACTCAAGGATGCCGGTCTTGTCGGAAACGCTGATCAAGGCACGGCGAACGGGGAGGCGGGTGGTCTGGTCGGTCATTTCAGAATCCATCAGAGCAGAAGTATTGGCAAAGGCGTTATCAGCAAAAAAGGCGGCTCATGTGGGCCGCCCTTTTCGGGAGTTCGGGGTTACAACAGGTCGTATTGCTTGAGCTTCTTGCGCAGGGTGCCACGATTCAGGCCGAGCAGCTCGGAGGCCTTGGTCTGGTTGCCCTTGACGTAATTCATCACGGTTTCCAGCAGCGGCGCTTCCACTTCGGTGAGCACCAGGTTGTACACGTCACTGACGTCTGCGCCCTCAAGATGGGCGAAATAATTGTGCAGGGCCTTCTCAACACTGCCGCGCAGGGTTTGTCCCTCTTCGCTGGGCGTATTGAGGTGCTGCTTCAAACTGCTGTTGTCTCTCACGGGAGCCATTCCACTCACTAAGGTCTCAGTCAACATCGTCATGCGGCCACCCCTTCTCCATTGTTATGACGTTCGCTGAAGAACTCGCGAACGTTGGTGCACTGCGCGTCCGTACTGTCCAGACGATTGAATTGGGCGCGGAACTCCCTGGCGCCCGGCAAGGTTGCGAGATACCAACTGACATGCTTGCGGGCAATACGTACGCCCATTACATCGCCGTAGAAGGCGTGCAGTGCAGCCAGATGTTCAAGCAGAATGCGTTCCACCTCACACAGGTTGGGTGCCGGGAGTTCTTCACCGGTACTCAGGTAATGCTCGATCTCACGGAATATCCACGGCCGGCCCTGTGCCGCGCGACCGATCAACAGGCCATCGGCGCCAGTGGCGGCCAATACGGCCTTGGCCTTTTGCGGCGAGTCGATATCGCCATTAGCCAGCACCGGAATCGACACCGCCTGCTTGATCGCGGCGATGGTGTCGTACTCGGCTTCGCCCATATACAGGTCGGCGCGAGTGCGGCCATGCACGGCCAGCGCGACAATGCCGGCGTCTTCGGCGATCTTTGCCACAGCGATGCCGTTCTTGTTCTCACGGTCCCAGCCGGTGCGGATTTTCAGGGTCACCGGCACATCCACGGCGGCGACTACGGCTTGAAGAATCTTGCGAACCAGCGTCTCGTCTTTCAATAGGGCAGAACCAGCAGCCTTGTTGCAGACCTTCTTGGCCGGGCAGCCCATATTGATGTCGATAATCTGTGCGCCCATTTCCACGTTGCGTCGCGCAGCCTCCGCGAGCATCTCGGGATCACCTCCGGCGATCTGTACCGAGCGTGGCTCGGGATCACCGCTGTGCATCATGCGCAGGCTCGACTTGCGGGTATTCCACAGGCGCACATCGCTGGTGACCATTTCCGACACCACCAGGCCCGCACCCATACGCTTGCACAGCTGTCGAAACGGCTGGTCAGTGACGCCCGCCATAGGGGCGAGGATCAGCGAGTTTGGCAATGTGTAGGGGCCGATGCGTAGCGCCGACATAGGGCTTCCCTGCTCAAGAGACCTGCTGTTGAACAAATAGGAGAGTGCGAAAAAGGGTGGGCATGATACCCGCTCTGGATGACCGGAGAAAGGCTGTTTTGAACAAATTCTGAACAGCTCTGGGCTTATCGCGAAGGGTTTGGTTGCGGTGGATTTTCAAGCAATCCACTGGGTGCAGGCTATTCCGGCGAATGGAAGCTCAGGCTGTAGTTCACTGCCTGCGTGCCTGGGTCGAGGATGTCCAGGGAGATGTGAATAGGCGTCTGCGGCGGCATTTCTGAGTTGCCGGCCAGCTCTCCAGCAAGGTATTCGCTGGGTTTGAAGCGACGGCTGGCGAGCAGCTGGCCGTTAATGTCGGCAAAGCGCATTTCCAGCAGCGGGAAGGGCTGGGAGAACGCCGCGCGGTTGTAGAGGATGGCGTCGACCACCAGTGCGCCGCTGAACTCCGGGTGGCTGCGCACCACCAGGTTGCTGCTCTTGACCTGAGTGATGTCGACTTTGGACGGCAGCTGGCAGCCGACCGCCGGGCAGAATTGCTCGAACCAGGGGCGGTATTGATCTTGGCGCGCCAACTCATTGAAGTGATACATCACGTACTGCCCGGCAAGCGCGGTAGCACCCAGAAAATTCAGCAGGCCCCAGCCGATCCAGCGGCCCCAGGGCTTCTTCGGCTGTTGCCAGTCCAGTTGCAGCGGCTCGTCATCCAGTTCGAACAGGTGCTCGTCACGCAATTCGGGCTCGCTGCGCGGGGCCTTTTTCGGCGCTTTTACGGCGGGCTCTTCATCGGCCGGGCTGTCTGTCAGAGCGCCAAAGGGCTCGCGCTCGGCGTGCAGCTCAATGTGCTCGATTTCTGGCTCGGGATGGCGGCGGTCGAGGGTGTTGAGGTCGAGCGACGGTTTGTCATCGGGCTCGTCGACTGGTTCGGGTGTTACGGGTGGCGTGGCCGGGCGTGCTGGGGGCGTCAGCGGCTGAGGTTTGGGGCTCAGGATGGCGGTGGGCTTGCTCAGCTCATCCTGCAGCAGGGCTTCGGCCCAGCGCTCGTCGTGCGGGTCGTGCTCTATCGGTTCTGGCGCCAGAAAGTTTTCGGCGTATTTGGGCGCGCTATCAATCGCCAGGAACTGCTTGGACAGCTGCTGTTCCTGGGCTTCGAGCTTGGCCAGTTCTTCATCCAGGTCGAGGCTGTCGAGGTCCAGGTCGTCATGGATCCACAGCGTGTCGCCGGCTTTGTTGCTGGCAGGTGCGGCTGGTGCTGCAGGGCGCGCGCTGTGTACGGCTGGCTGCGGTGATGGTGGCGCGGCCGTTTTGCTGGGTTGTGGCGCCGGCGTTGGCGCAGCTGCTGGCGTCGCCGTCGCCGAGCCGGGCAGTTGCTGGCCCTGCTCACGCAGCTGTTGCGCGGCATTGAACACATGCAGGCAGGCTCCGCAGCGCACGGCACCATGGGCGGCACCCAGCTGCGTGAGGCTCACGCGAAAGCTGGTGCGGCAATGGGGGCACTGGGTGACGAAGCTCTGGGTCATGCGGCGATCCGGCTAAACAAGGCGGCTAGTCTAACGCAAGTGCTCGCTAATGCAGCAGCTGTGCGTGTTGGGGCGGTTAGCAGCGTACGCCACTGATGCGCACCCAGCCGTCTTTATCGGCGGTCGGATCCAGAGCAAAGGCGTCGGCATAGGCGGCGCGCACTTCGTCGGCCTGCTCGGCAAGGATGCCCGACAGCGCCAGGCGGCCGCCCGGCTTGACCAGGCGGGTAATCTGCGGCGCCAGTGCCACCAGTGGGCCGGCGAGGATATTGGCCACCACCACATCGGCCGGCTGTTGCGGCATATCGTCCGGCAGATAGAGCGGGAAACGCGCCGGGTCGATACCGTTGCGTCCGGCATTGTCGCGCGAAGCTTCGATGGCCTGGATATCAATATCGGTGCCGACTGCCTGCGGCGCGCCGAGCAGCAGGGCGGCAATCGCCAGGATGCCCGAGCCGCAACCAAAGTCGATCACGCTGCAATCCTGCAGGCTTTGGCCGTCCAGCCATTCCAGGCACAGCGCCGTGGTTGGGTGGGTGCCGGTGCCAAAGGCCAGGCCTGGATCGAGCAGCAGATTAACTGCATCCGGCTCTGGGGCAGCGTGCCAGCTCGGCACGATCCACAGGCGCTGACCGAAACGCATCGGCTGGAAACCGTCCATCCAGCTGCGCTCCCAGTCCTGATCGGCGATTACTTCGGCATGGTGTTCAGGCAACTCAGCATCGGTCAGCAGCTGCAGGTGCGCGAATACTGCGTTGGCGTCGGTGTCGGCTTCAAACAAGGCGAGTAGGTGGGTGTGCGACCACAGTGGCGTGGTGCCGAGGTCTGGCTCGAAAATTGGCTGATCTTCGGCATCCATAAAGGTTACCGATACGGCGCCGACTTCCAGCAACGCGTCTTCGTAGGTTTCCGCCTGCTCCGGGGTGATGGCGAGACGGACTTGTAACCAGGGCATGGCAAACCTCGTAAACGTTGTGACGTGATGGCGCAAATTGGCGCGCAGCTTACTTGAACGGGCGTGCGTGCTGCCAGTGTAGGGTGGATGTCGCTGTCTACATCCACCTGAAGGTGGTGGATGTCAGGCCTTGGAAAACGCTTCGCGGTTTTCCACCCTGCCGTCGGCAGAAACGACAAGGGCCGCCGAATGGCAGCCCTTGTCAGTGCGCTACGCCGAAGCTTAGTGCTTATCCATACCTAGTTTCTTTTCCAGATAATGGATATTCACGCCGCCTTTGCAGAAGCCCTTGTCACGGACCAGGTCGCGGTGCAATGGCACGTTGGTCTTGATGCCGTCGACCACGATCTCGTCCAGGGCGTTGCGCATACGGGCCATGGCCTCATCGCGGGTGGCGCCGTAGGTGATGATCTTGCCGATCAGTGAGTCGTAATGCGGCGGCACGGTGTAGCCGCTGTACAGGTGCGAGTCGACCCGTACGCCGTTACCGCCCGGGGCGTGGAAGTGCTTGACCTTGCCGGGGCAGGGCATGAAGTTGTCCGGGTCTTCGGCGTTGATTCGACATTCCAGCGAGTGGCCGCGAATCACTACGTCGCTCTGCTTGAACGACAGCTTGTTGCCAGCGGCGATGCTGAGCATCTCCTTGACGATGTCGATGCCGGTGACCATTTCCGAAACCGGGTGCTCAACCTGTACGCGGGTGTTCATCTCGATAAAGTAGAAATGCCCATCTTCGTAGAGGAACTCGAAGGTGCCAGCGCCGCGATAACCGATTTCGATGCAGGCATCGACGCAGCGTTGCAGCACTTCGGCGCGGGCTTTTTCATCGATGCCCGGTGCCGGCGCTTCTTCCAGTACCTTCTGGTGGCGGCGCTGCAGCGAACAATCGCGGTCACCCAGGTGGATGGCGTTGCCCTGGCCGTCGGAGAGCACCTGGACTTCCACGTGACGCGGATTGCCGAGGAACTTCTCCAGATAGACCATCGGGTTGCCGAATACCGAGCCCGCTTCGCTGCGGGTCAGCTTGGCCGACTTGATCAGGTCTTCTTCCTTGTACACCACGCGCATGCCGCGACCACCGCCGCCGCCTGCAGCCTTGATGATCACTGGATAACCGACTTCGCGAGCAATCGCCAAGGCGGTTTCTTCGTCTTCCGGCAGAGGGCCGTCGGAGCCAGGCACGACTGGTACACCGGCGCGCTTCATGGCGTCCTTGGCTGAAACCTTGTCGCCCATCAGGCGGATGGTCTCGGCTTTAGGGCCGATAAAGGCGAAGCCGGAGTTTTCCACCTGTTCGGCGAAGTCGGCGTTTTCCGCCAGGAAGCCGTAGCCGGGGTGAATGGCGGTGGCACCGGTGACTTCTGCGGCAGCGATAATCGCTGGAATCTGCAGATAAGACAGCGCGCCAGAAGCCGGGCCGATGCACACCGACTCGTCGGCCAGACCAAGGTGCATCAACTCGCGGTCGGCGGTGGAGTGCACCGCGACGGTCTTGATGCCCAGCTCTTTACAGGCGCGCAAGACGCGCAGGGCGATCTCGCCGCGGTTGGCGATCAGAACTTTTTCCAACATCGCTGGCTCTCCGTGGATCAAACGATGGTGAACAGAGGCTGGTCGTATTCCACCGGCTGACCGTTCTCGCCCAGGATGGATTCGATCACGCCGCTAGTTTCAGCCTCGATGTGGTTCATCATTTTCATCGCTTCAACGATGCAGAGGATGTCGCCTTTCTTCACGCTCGAACCGACTTCGACGAAGTTCGCCGAGGTTGGGCCGGAGGCGCGATAGAAGGTGCCGACCATCGGCGAGCGCACCACGGTGCCGTTCAGTTTGGCGGCAGCCGGGGCAGCAGCTTCGGCAGCAGCAGGGGCTGCAACTGGTGCAGCTGCAGGCGCAGGTGCCTGGGCGTACATCGGCTGTTGCATAAAGGCCGGCTGCTTGCTGTGACGGCTGATCCGCACGGATTCTTCGCCTTCGCGAATCTCCAGCTCGTCGATACCGGATTCTTCCAGCAGCTCGATCAGTTTTTTGACTTTACGAATATCCATAGTGGTTTAACTCCCGGTGAGGTCAGGGGCGCTTAAGTTCAAGTTGTTCGAGTGCAGCCTCCAGGGCCAGTCGGTAACCGCTGGCGCCAAGGCCGCAGATCACTCCCACCGCAACATCTGAAAAGTAGGAGTGATGGCGGAAAGCTTCGCGTTTGTGCACGTTGGACAAATGCACTTCGATGAATGGGATGCTCACTGCCAGCAATGCGTCACGTAATGCGACGCTGGTGTGAGTAAAAGCGGCAGGATTGATCAGGATAAAGTCGACACCTTCGCCTTTTGCGGCGTGAATACGGTCAATTAGCTCGTACTCGGCATTGCTTTGCAGGTACAGCAGATGGTGGCCTGCCTCGCGCGCGCGGCGCTCCAGGTCGAGGTTGATCTGCTCCAGGGTGACGGCGCCGTAAACCCCTGGCTCGCGAGTGCCGAGCAGGTTGAGGTTGGGGCCGTGCAGTACCAGTAAGGTCGCCATGATCCTTAATCCTTGTGTGTAGGGTCTGTTGACGCTTCAGCGCAAACCGCGTTGCTGCGCAAAATCTCGCCAGGCTAGGCGGAGGACGCAGGTAATGCTATTCCCTTGCCAAGTCCTCCAACACCGCATGGCGAGATTTTCCGCGCAACCCATAGGGCCGGGCCTGTTTGAGCGCGATGCTGCGTTTCTCGTCGCTTATTTGGAACAACCAAACTTCGCTTCTCGTGCCTGGCCTCGCGCTCAAACAGGCTCCGGCGCGGTCGTGCTGAAGCGTCAACAGACCCTATGCTGCGCAGGACTATGCCGCGACAGCGCGGGGCTGTCCAGTTCTCAGCAATAGTCGACACGATGACCGCAAATTGCGGCAAATATATGACTCGGGGCGTTAAAAACGTTCCCGCGCCGTGCTCAGGCGCGCAGCAAAGGTCGCTGCATCCACCTCACCTACGACACGCAGATCCAGCCATTCGTCACCCTTGGCGTCGAACAGCAGAATGGCCGGCGGGCCGAACAGCTGGTAGTGGTCGAGCAGGGCGCGCTGGGCGGGGTTGCTTTCGGTGATGTCGAAACGCACCAGCTGATAGTCGCCCAGCTGGCGGCCGACCTCCGGCGCGCTGAGCACTTCACGCTCGATCACCTTGCAGCTGATGCACCAGTCGGCGTACCAGTCGAGCAGCAGCGGCTTGCCGTTGTTCTTTGCGGCGAGCAGCGCGGCATCCAGCTCGGCGGGGGTGTTGATGGTTTGCCATTGGCCGGATTGCACCTGGGTAGCTTCGGCGCTGCTGAGCATACGGCCGAGCGGGCGCAGCGGGTCATCCTGGCCTTGCAGCGCGCCGACCCAGGCCACCAGGGCGTAGACCAGCAGTGGCAGGCCGAGCAGTTGCGCGAGTTTCTGGTGATGGGTTTTCGGCGTCAGTTCCAGCACGCCGAGCCACAGTGCGATACCTGCGGCCAGCAGGCCCCACAGCGCCAGGCTGACTGGGCCGGGTACCACACGCTCGAGCAGCCAGATCGCCACGGCCATCAGCAAGGCGCCGAACAGGTTGCGCACGGTGAGCATCCATGGCCCGGATTTCGGCAATAGAGCACCGCCGCCGACGGCGAACAGCACCAATGGCGCGCCCATGCCCAGGCCCAGTGCCAGCAGCTTGAGGCCGCCGCCGAGGGCGTCACCGCTGGCGCTGATATACAGCAGCGCGCCGGCCAGTGGTGCGGATACGCAGGGTGAAACCAGTACGCTGGACAGCACACCGAGCGCTGCTGCGCTGAAAATCGTGCCGCCGTGCAGGCGCTGGCTCAGGCGCTGCAAGCGGCCGTCGATTGCCGCTGGCAGGCGCAGTTCGAGAAAGCCCAGGCTGGCCGCGCCGAACAGGGCAAAGAAAATGGCAAACGGCACAAGCACCCAGGGCGATTGCAGGCGCGCCTGCAGATTCAGTTCCGCGCCGAACAGGCCCATCAGTGCGCCGAGGATGGCAAAGCTCAGGGCCATCGGCAGCACATAGGCCAGTGACAACACTAGGCTGCGCAGGCCGCCCGGCTGGCCACGCAGCACCACGCCAGTGAGGATTGGCAGCATCGGCAGTACGCACGGGGTGAAGGTAAGCGCCAGGCCGCCGAGGAAGAAAAGCGCCAGGTCGGTCCAGCTCCACGGCGTTGCCGCATCAGGTGCAGTGCTGCTGGCCGCTGCACCGCCGCCAATCGCCAGCACTTCGGTTTCCGGCGGGTAGCACAGGCCTTTATCGGCGCAGCCCTGGTAGTTGACGCTGAGGTTGAAGGGACGATTATCCGGGTTGTCGACCGGCACCTCGACATCCAGCACCTCGTAATACACCTCGACATCGCCGAAGTACTCATCATGCTTCGCCTGGCCGGGCGGCAGCACGGCCTGGCCCAGGCTGATATCGGCTGGCTCGCTGCTGAAACTGAAGCGGTGCCGATACAGGTAATAACCTTCGGCGGCGACAAAGCGCAATTTCACAGACTCGCTGGAGCTGCTGATCAGGCTCAGCTTGAACGCCTCGCGTACCGGCAGGAAGTCCGCGCTGTTGTTCAGGGGGGCGCCGAGTTGCGCAGGGGCGGGGGCTTTATCAAACAGGCCGGCGCTGGCCGGCAGTACGACCAGAAGCAGAAGCAGGCTGAGTAGACGGTGCATGGCAGGCTCGTGATGCGGGAATCGCCGCATCATAGCGGAGGCATAAGGCTGCGCGCATGCCTTAGCCTGTAAGCGGTCTTGTCTACAGGCTGGATGGTGCGCGACAGATTGCCGCGCCAGCGGCCGTAAACCGTCGGTTAAACCCTGAACGCCTGCACGGCGGTATGCAACTGACCGCCGAGCTGCAGTAGCTGGTCGCCTTGGTTGCGGCCTTCGCCGATACGCTGCAGGTTGTCACCGCCAAGTTGATGAATACGCTCGCTGTGGCCGCGAATCTCGCTGACTGCATCGCTCTGCTGCGCAGTGGCATCGGCAATTCGCTCGGCCATGCTGGCGATAGTGCGGATCGCCACGACGATTTCATCCAGCGCGCCATCGGCGGCTTCGGCCTGACTGGCGGTGGCTTCAGCGTGTTCGACCTGAGTGCGCATGGCTTGTACCGATTGCAGTGCGGCTTGTTGCAGGCGCCCGATCAATTCCTGAATCTGCGCCGTCGCGCCGCTGGTGCGTTGCGACAGTGAGCGCACTTCATCGGCGACCACGGCAAAGCCGCGGCCCAGCTCGCCGGCTCGGGCGGCCTCGATGGCGGCGTTGAGCGCGAGCAGGTTGGTCTGTTCAGCGATGCCGCGAATGACGGTCAGCACATTGCCGATGGTTGCGGTTTCTTCAGCCAGGCGTTCGATGGCCTGGGCGTTGCCCTGCACTTCATCAACCAGCGAGTGCAGGCCGGTAAGACTGTGGCCAATCACCTGCTGGCCTTGTTCCAAAGCGCGGTTGGCGTCGCGGCTGGCGTCGGCGGCCTGGCTGGCGTCGCCGGCTACTTGCTGAATAGTCGATTGCAGCTCGCCGAGGGCATCGCGGATCTGCGCGGTGTCGCCGGCCTGACGTTCAGCGCCACCGTGCAGACCGCCGCTGAGCTCGGCCAGGGTGCGGCTAGAGCCAACCACCTGTTCGGCATGCCGGCGAATGGTGCCGACCAGGTCGACCAGATAGGCACGCAGGCGATTTAGCGACTCTTCAATATCGCGCAGTTCGCGGGTGCGTGAATTGAGCTGGATATCATCGGCGAAGTCGCCGGCGGCCCAGGCGGAGAGGGCTGGAACCAGGCGTGTGAGCACGCGGGTGAGGCGCCGCTGGATAGTGTCGATGATCAGCGCGATCAACAGAATCAGGCCGATCATCAGACCGAGGATCAGCTGCACCTCGCCCTGAATGCGTCCGTGCTCGGCGCGTACCAGAGGTTCCAGTGCGGCCAGTGCCTGCTGCACCTGGTCGATCTGCGTGCGCGTGCTGGTAGCCAGGGCGCTGCGTTGTTCGATCAGATTACGGGTGCGTTGCAGTTCGGCCGGGTAGCGGCTGATCAGGCTGGCCAGGTCGCGTTTGAGGGCAATGCCACGGTCTTCGGCCTCGCTGCTCTCACTGCTGGCGTCCAAGCCCAGCATGTCGGCAAACGAATTGCTGGACGACTGGCTGGCATCGGCCACGCCGAGCAACGGCAGGTCACTGAGGGTTTGCGCCTGTTTGCCCAAGGCTGTCAGCTCGCGTTCGACTTCGCTGGCCAGCTCACTGCGGCCGCTGCGCACCAGCTTGTCGCGGGCATGGGCCAGGCGGGTGAGGTGGCGTGCCGCGCTAAACAGAGGGCTGTGATAAGCCGCGGCGGCATTGGCTTCGCTGCTGTCGGCGTATTGCGCGAGCTGCTCCAGCGTCGCGTCCATCTCGCGTTCTGCTTGTAACAGCAGGCCTTGCGGGTCGGCGGAGAGCTTGCCCGCGGCCAATAGCTGGTGAGCACTAAAGGCTTTGAGCTCGGCGAGGCTATCGCGCAGATCACCGGCCAGCTGCGTTGGCAGTTCCGTCATGGCCTGCTCGAGGCTGTCCAGCGATTGCAGAGCAGCGCTATGGCGCAGGGCGTCACCACTTTCCAGGTAGGCGCTGATGTTCTGCGCGGCTTCGCCCTGGAACTGCTGGGACAGGCTCAGGTAGCGCGCCATCAGCAGATAAGGGCGTTCCAGGGCGCGCTGCGACCACCAGAGGGTGACGGCCAGGGCCACGCAAACGGTGACCAGCAGCAGAGTATTGAGGTTGGTAAGGGATTTAAGGCGCATAGGGCTCGACCGACAACGAACGGTTCCGGCCGCCGACGGACGCGTCAGGGCGGCTGCTAAGCCTCAGAATTTATTGCTTTTTCGTGACCGTAATATGACGACGCCGATTGCGTCACAGTTTTCTGTCGGGTGGTTGGTGAACGCTCAGATGTGTCGGGACGAGTCTCAGCCGCCCTGATAGATCGCCACCTGGTTGCGCCCGCCGTGCTTGGCTACATACAGCGCTTCGTCGGCTTGTTGCGAGAGCAGTTTGCCGTCCAGTTGCGGCGCCAGCTGGGCGATGCCGCAACTGAAGGTGCAGGACAGGTCATGCGGCTGCGCCGAGTACTGGATTTCGGCGAAGCGCTGGCGGATGTCGTCGAGTACCCGGCGCGCCGATTCGGCATCGGTGTCGGGCATCACCACGGCGAATTCTTCACCGCCGTAACGGCCGATATGGTCGCTCTTGCGCAGGCGCTGCTTGAGAAACAGCGCCAGGCTTTTAATCACCCGATCGCCCATGGGGTGGCCGTAGGTGTCGTTGACCTTTTTGAAGAAGTCGATATCGATCATCGCAAAGCTCAGCGGCTGGCCGTCGCGTTCGGCACGGAAGCGCGCATCTTCGAGCAGTTGCAAGGTATGGGTGTGGTTATACAGGCCAGTCAGGCTGTCACGCACCATGCGCGCCTTGAGGCTGCGCGCGCGGGCGGCGCGGTTGCGTACGGTAGCGATCAGATGGCGTGGCTTGATCGGCTTGGTGAGGAAGTCATCGCCGCCTTCGCTCATCGCATCGAGCTGCTTGTCGAGGTCGTCTTCGGCGGACAGGTAGATGATCGGCACGCTGACATAACGGTCGTTGTGGCGGATCACCTGGGCCAGTTCCGGGCCGTTGCACTCGGGCATGTACATGTCGAGGATGATCAGGTCCGGCTGGAAATCAGCCAGATGGCTCATGGCCTGGATCGGCTCGATCAGGGTGCGGGTGACGATGCCGGCGCTGTTGAGCACGCGCTCGGTGTGCGTGGCCTGGGCCCGCGAGTCGTCGATGATCAGCACCTTGTAGGGCTCGTACTGCGAAACGTGGGTCAGCACTTCGATGCGCTCGAACAGGTTCGAGGCATCCAGGCTACCGGTGAAGAACTCCTGGCCACCGGCGCGCACCGCAGACAGACGGGTCATGGTGTCGGTGTCTTCCTGGCTGAAGAACAGCAGCGGGATCTGGTGCTCCAGGCCTTCCTGCACACTTTTTGCCAGTTGCAGGCCGCAACCGGGGCCAGAGAAGTCGACTTCCATCAGGATTGCCGCCGGGTGCCGTTCGCGCATGGCGTTGCGAAACGCGTTAGCGCTATCCAGAGCAATGGCAGTCATGCCGAAGAATTCCAGGCGCTGGACCAACTGTTCGGCGCGTTCCAAGTGCTGCAGGGCCAGGTATACCGGCTTGCGCAGCGGCGGCAGCACAGTTTGCTCGAAACGGTCGCCGTGGCGCAGGCCGGTGCGTGAAAGACGCTGCAACAGCTCATTGAGTTGACTGATCAGCTGACTGTTGAGACGGCCACGATTGTCGGCCACCAGTTGCAGGCAGCTATTGATTTCCTGGGCCAGTTGGCTGTGCTCGGCCTGATCGAAACGTTCGGCATAGCGCTGCAACAGCTGCGTGGCCTCGCGCAATTCGCCCATGCCGGCTTCGTTCCACTCACTGCGCTGCAGACGCTGCCAGACTTCCAATACCTGGCGCGCCTGATTGATCACGCGCTGGGC
Organism: Pseudomonas sp. EA_35y_Pfl2_R5; assembly: GCF_963970805.1. Taxonomy (NCBI): domain Bacteria; kingdom Pseudomonadati; phylum Pseudomonadota; class Gammaproteobacteria; order Pseudomonadales; family Pseudomonadaceae; genus Pseudomonas; species Pseudomonas sp. EA_35y_Pfl2_R5. Next base: position 88,220 of record NZ_CAXAOW010000010.1, read on the forward strand.
GAAGTGCTGCTTGAGGCGGTCGCGGCTGGGGTCTTCTTGCTCGTTCATGGCCCGGTTTCGGTAAGTGCGGCGCATAGCTGCAGGTGATGGCTTAGTGCTAGCAATGCTAACACCCGTTTGATTATTTGCGAGTGCCGTCGATCTATTGGCGTCGGCCTTCTGTCTATGACATCACAGATACGTAATCGGCTTCACCGGCGCTAAGTTTGCCCTTCGCCGCTGCGCAGCCGGCCATGCTTCCCTTATAGTGCAAGACAGTTGCGCAACCCTGCTTGAGGGTTGTGGTCGAATGAGCAGTCACCGGTTTGTGCAGTCCGGTCGCAGCTTGCTACTTGGGTAACAAAAGGACATTGCCATGCTGGATTGGAAGAATCGAACTGCCGGAGCGCATGCTGACGCGGCAGGCGCCGCCAACACCTCACCAAGCAAATCCACTGCAAACCGGACTACGCGCCTGATCGGTGGCCTTTTGGGGCTCTACCTGGTTGTCGCCTTGGTAGTGGGCTGGTACTGGAGCCAGGAGCCGGCGCAATTCTCCGTGCAGCAGCGCGCCGAGGCGGCTTCCCAGGCCCGTGGGCACAAGCTGGTGAATGGTTACACCACCGCCGAAACCCTCAAACAGGTGGCCAACACCTTGCTCGACAAGCCGGGCGGTTACCTGTCCAACGACCTCGCGCCACCGGGCTTGTGGCTCGACAATATGCCGAGCTGGGAATTTGGCGTGCTGGTGCAGGTGCGTGATATGTCCCGCGCGCTGCGCAAGGACTTCACCCGTTCGCAGTCGCAATCTACCGAGGACCCGGATCTGGCCAAGGCCGAGCCGCGTTTTCACTTCGACAACAAGAGCTGGGCGCTGCCGGCCTCCGAGGCTGAATACGCGGAAGGCATCAAGTCGCTGGACCGCTACCTGGCCCGCCTGGCTGATCCAAGCCAGTCTAATGCGCAGTTCTATACCCGCGCCGACAACCTGAACAACTGGCTGGGCGATGCCGCCACGCGTCTGGGGTCGCTGTCGCAGCGTCTGTCGGCCAGTGTTGGGCGGGTACGCTTGAATACCAACGAGGTCGATCCAGTGCTGGCTGAGGGTATGGTGCAGGCCGATTTTGTCGAAGGGGTGGACTACGAAACACCTTGGCTGCAGATCGACAACGTGTTCTACGAGGCTCGTGGTCAGGCATGGGCGCTGGCGCACCTGCTGCGCGCTATCGAGGTGGATTTCGCCGATGTGCTGGCGAAGAAGAACGCCACTGTCAGCGTGCGTCAGATCATCCGTGAGCTTGAGGCCGCGCAGGAAACCCTGTGGAGCCCGATGATCCTCAATGGCAGCGGTTATGGCCTGCTGGCTAACCACTCGCTGGTGATGGCCAACTACATCTCGCGCGCCAATGCCGGGCTGATCGACCTGCGCCAACTGCTGTCGCAGGGCTAAGCGGTGGCTTGGTCCGACGCTGAGGTGGCGCACCGTGCCGCCTCCGATGCCGAGCGCATCGCCTGGGTCGACGAGGAGGATCGTCTGCTCGGCGGTGTGTTGCGCAGTGAGCTGCGCGCGCGGCATCTGCTCGGGCGCGGCACCTACATTCTGCTGTTCAACAGTGCCGGCCTGCTCTGCGTGCATCGGCGCACCCTGAGCAAGGCGCTGTATCCCGGTTATTGGGATGTGGCGGCCGGCGGCATGGTGCTCGAAGGCGAAAGCTACGCCGAATCTGCCGCACGTGAGCTGGTTGAAGAGCTGGGTATCGAAGACGCGCCGCTGGTTGAGCATGCGCATTTTCTCTACGATGCCCCGGAAAGCCGCCTGTGGTGCATGGCCTATTCGGCGGTGTCCGATGCGCCGTTGCGTTTGCAGCCGGAAGAAGTGTTGGAGGCGCGCTTTATCTCCATTGACGAAGCTTTGGACGAGACCCAGCACCTGCCGTATTGCCCTGATTCGTTGGCCGCCCTGCAGCGTTATCTGGCGGCTATTGCGTAGGATGGGTTAGCCGTAGGCGTAACCCATCGCCTTGGCAGCATGAATATCGCTCGCCAACCCATATCCGGCCGTCACCGTCAGGCCCGCTAAAGCCGCGTGATTTATAGCTTTGTGCAGGATATCTGGACGTTTTGTTCGGCATCCCGCACAGCGTCGCCAATCCACCGATTAATGGCGCATTTTTACACTTAGCAGCTGCAGTTTTTGCCGTTACACTGCGCCGCCTTCAAGCCTTGGCCGTGTAATGCCAGGGTGCGCCGCCCCTGCATGAGTGGGGCTTCGCGGTCGACACCTAGAACCGTCTTGGATTTGCTGCGCTTCGGCGATACTGCGTTAAAAACAGCCTCGGAATGCTCATTTACATCCCGTAAGCTCCGCTTCCTCAGCTGTTTTTGCCTTGTCTCGCTCTAGCTCGCGAAATCCGAAACAGGTTCTTAGCTGCACTGTCGACCAGTCGCTATCCTGACCCCTTCGAGGACAAACCGGTGGTCAAGAAAGCTTCCTCATTCGCCGCCCTCAGCGGCCTGGTGTATTCCACCGACAGCGGCCGGCATTGCCCAGGCTGCAGCCAGCCGGTGGACGCCTGCATCTGTAAACAAACCCTGATCCCCGAGGGTGATGGCATCGCCCGCGTGCGCCGCGAAACCAAAGGTCGCGGCGGCAAGACGGTGACCACCATCAGCGGTGTGCCACTGGCCGAAGAGCCGCTGAAGGACCTCGTCAGCGCTTTGAAAAAGCGCTGCGGCTGCGGCGGTTCGCTCAAGGATGGTGTGATCGAGATTCAGGGTGATCACGTCGAACTGCTGATCGCCGAGCTGATCAAGCACGGCTTTAAAGCCAAGAAATCCGGCGGCTAAGCCAGTCTTTTCTAAACTTCCTCAGCTGGGCCTTGGTCACAGCTGAGCAATCGTCATTTCCAGACTTTAATCTGTACGCGTCTTGGCTGTGCCAAGGCCACTATCGCCAGCAAGGGAGACTTCGATGTCTGCACGACGCACACGCAAAGATGACGGCAGCCAGTGGACCGTAGCGGACAGCCGTAGCGTTTACGGTATTCGCCATTGGGGCGCGGGTTATTTCGCGATCAATGATCAGGGCCGTGTCGAGGTGCGCCCGAATGGCCCGCAAAGTACGCCGATCGACCTTTATGAGCAGATCGACGAACTGCGTTCCAGCGGCCTGTCGCTGCCGTTGTTGGTGCGCTTCCCGGACATCCTGCAAGACCGCGTACGTCAGCTGACTGGCGCCTTCGACGCCAATATCGCGCGTCTGGAATACCAGAGCCCGTATACCGCGCTGTACCCGATCAAGGTCAACCAGCAGGAAGCGGTGGTGGAAAATATCATCGCCACGCAGAACGTCTCCATCGGCCTGGAAGCCGGCTCCAAGCCGGAGCTGATGGCGGTACTGGCGCTGGCGCCGAAAGGCGGCACCATCGTCTGCAACGGCTACAAGGACCGCGAATTTATCAAGCTGGCGCTGATGGGGCAGAAGCTCGGTCACAACGTGTTTATCGTGATCGAGAAAGAGTCCGAAGTGCAGCTGGTGATCGACGAGGCGGCCGAACTCAAGGTCGCACCGCAGATCGGCCTACGCGTGCGCCTGTCCTCGCTGGCATCGAGCAAGTGGGCGGACACCGGCGGCGAGAAATCCAAATTCGGCCTGTCGGCCGCGCAGCTGCTTTCGGTGGTCGAGCGCTTCCGTGCGGCCAAGCTGGATCAGGGCATCCGCCTGCTGCACTTCCATATGGGCTCGCAGATCGCCAACCTGTCCGACTACCAGCACGGCTTCAAGGAAGCCATCCGCTATTACGGCGAGCTGCGTGGCCTGGGCCTGCCGGTCGATCATATCGACGTCGGCGGCGGCCTGGGGGTGGATTACGACGGTACCCACTCGCGCAATGCCAGCTCGATCAACTACGACATGGACGACTACGCCGGTGTCGTGGTCGGCATGCTCAAAGAGTTCTGCGATGCCCAGGAACTGCCGCATCCGCACATCTTCTCGGAAAGCGGCCGCTCGCTGACCGCGCACCACGCCATGCTGGTGGTGCAGGTCACCGATGTGGAAAAGCACAACGACGAGATCCCCAAGATCGAAGACGTCACCAGCCTGCCGGAAACCGTGCGTTATCTGGTCGAGCTGCTCGGCCCAACCGATATCGAGATGGTCACCGAGACCTACTGGCGCGCCACGCACTATATGAGCGACGTGGCCACTCAGTACGCCGATGGCAAACTCAGCCTGACCGAAAAAGCCCTGGCCGAGCAGTGCTACTTCGCCGTATGCCGGCGCCTGCATAACTCGCTGAAGGCGCGTCAGCGTTCGCACCGTCAGGTGCTGGATGAGCTGAACGACAAGCTGGCCGACAAGTACATCTGCAACTTCTCGGTGTTCCAGAGCCTGCCGGACACCTGGGCCATCGGCCAGGTGCTGCCGATTTTGCCGCTCAATCGCCTGGACGAAGAGCCGCTGCGCCGCGCGGTGCTGCAAGACCTGACCTGCGACTCCGACGGCAAAATCCGCCAGTACGTCGATGAGCAGAGCATCGAGACCAGCCTGCCGGTGCACGAAGTGCGCGAGGGTGAGGACTATCTGCTAGGGATCTTCCTGGTCGGTGCCTACCAGGAAATTCTCGGCGACATGCATAACCTGTTCGGCGACACCGACTCGGTGAACATCTACCAAAACCAGGATGGCAGCGTGTACCACGCCGGTATCGAGACCCACGACACCATCGAGGACATGCTGCGCTACGTGCACCTGTCGCCGGAGGAGTTGATGACCCACTACCGCGACAAGGTCGCCAGTGCCAAGATCAGCCCGCGCGAACGCACCCAGTTCCTCGATGCGTTGCGTTTGGGGTTGACCCGTTCGTCCTACCTGTCGTCCTAGGACGTAATCGATCTGCTGCGCGTCGGCCCTACTGCGTTAAGAACAGGCTCGGATGCGAGCCCAGTCGGAATGCTCATGTACAAAAGTACACTCCGCTTCCTCGCCTGTTCTTGCCTTGTAGGACTCTAGCTCGCGAGATCTTGAGTAGGTCTAAGTTCGCGCAGAATGCAAAAGGCCCCGCACTGCGGGGCCTTTTGCATTCTGCTGACGGCGATTAAGCCCCTAATAGGCTTTGCCCGCATACACGTAGCACTTGCGCGGTGGCGGCGCCCGAGCCCGGCTGGGCGAACCATGCCACGGCTTCGGCGACATCCTGCGGCAGGCCGCCCTGGCCCATGGAGTTCATCCGTCGGCCGGCTTCGCGGATGGTCAGCGGGATGGCGGCGGTCATCTGGGTTTCGATAAAGCCGGGCGCCACGGCGTTGATGCTGATACCGCGTTTAGCCAGCGTCGGCGCCCAGGCCTGGGCGAGGCCGATCACGCCAGCCTTACTCACCGCATAGTTGGTCTGGCCCATATTGCCGGCGATGCCGCTGATTGAGGCGATCAGCACCACGCGGCCGTTGTCGTGCAGCTTGCCGGCGTCCAGCAGGGCTTGGGTCAGCACTTGTGGGGCATTCAGGTTGACGTTGATCACCGAGTTCCAGAACTCGTCGCTCATCTTCGCCAAGGTCTTGTCGCGGGTGATGCCGGCGTTGTGCACGACGATATCGATGCCGTCCGGCAGCGCCTCGACCAGCTGCGCGGCGGCGTCGCTGGCGCAGATATCCAGAGCCAGGCTACGGCCACCCAGGCGTGCAGCCAGGGCATCAAGCGCGTCCTTGGCCGGTGGCACGTCCAGCAGCACCACTTCGGCACCGTCGCGGGCCAGGGTTTCCGCAATGGCCGCGCCGATGCCACGGGAGGCGCCGGTGACCAGCGCTTTTTTGCCGGCCAGCGGGCGGGTCCAGTCGTTGACCTGTTCGCCGCAGGCGTTCAAACGCAGCACCTGGCCGGAGATGTAGGCGCTTTTCGGTGAAAGGAAAAAGCGCAGCGCGCCTTCCAGCTGCGTCTCGCCGCCTTTGCCTACATAGATCAGCTGCACGTTACCGCCGCGACGGATTTCCTTGCCCAGGGAGCGGCTAAAGCCTTCCAGCGAGCGCTGCACGCTGGCGGCAATCGGGTCTTTCAATGTTTCCGGAGCGCGGCCGAGGATCACTACGCGCGGGCATTTATCCAGGCCTTTGAAGGCCGGCTGGAAGAAGTCGCGCAGCTCGATCAGCTGCTCGAAACGGCTCAGGTGGCTTGCGTCAAATACCAGAGCCTTGAGCTTGGGGCCATGCTCGGCGGTCCAGCGCGGCAGTTCAAGCTGGCCTTCGCGGGCGGCGAACAGGGCGTCGGTTAGCTTGTGGGCGAATGGCAGCACGGCGCTGGCCAGGCTGCCTTCGCCGCCAATCAGCAGCGCGCCATCTACCGGCCGGCTGCGCCCGGCCATCCAGCGCTCCAGCAGTAGCGGGGCCGGCAGACCGAGCGCGCTTACCAGACGGCGACCGGAGGTGGAGTTGGCAAAGGCGAGATAACGGTCGGACATGGGGCGGCTCCTGCACACAGATCAAAAGTGCGCCCACTCTACGCAGGCAGCAGAAATGCGCAATTGACCGCATCGCCTGCTGCACTGGCAAGGCGGCCAATGCGACACTGCGGTAACAGGTTAGCCTGTGCGCCATTCACTAGAACCCGTTCAATGTCTGCTGCGCGTTGGCCCTGCGGCGTTAAAAACAGGCTCGGAATGCTCATGTACAAAAGTACACTCCGCTTCCTCGCCTGTTTTTGCCTTGCAGGACTCTAGCTCGCGAGACTTTGAACAGATTCTAAGACCTATCCCTGCTCAGGAGTCTTCCATGACCCAGCCGCGTCGCGTCGCCATCGTTGGTGGTAACCGCATTCCGTTCGCCCGCTCCAACACCGTTTACGCCACTGCGAGCAACCAGGAGATGCTGATCAGCGCGCTGGATGGCCTGGTCGAGCGTTTCAACCTGCACGGCGAGCGCCTCGGTGAGGTGGTGGCCGGTGCCGTACTCAAGCATTCACGGGATTTCAACCTGACCCGTGAGTGCGTGCTGGGTTCGCGGCTGGCCCCGGAAACTCCGGCCTATGATCTGCAGCAGGCTTGTGGCACCGGTCTTGAGGCGGCGCTGCTGGTGGCCAATAAGATCGCCTTGGGGCAGATCGAGTGCGGCATCGCCGGCGGCGTCGACACCACCTCGGACGCGCCGATCGGGGTCAACGAGGGACTGCGGCAGATCCTGCTGCAGGCCAATCGCGGCAAGAGCACCGGCGAGAAGATCAAGAGCCTACTGCAGATTCGCCCGCGCCATCTGGCCCCGGCCATTCCGCGTAACGGCGAGCCGCGTACCGGGCTGTCGATGGGCGAGCATTGCGAACTGATGGCGCAGACCTGGGCCATTCCCCGCGATGAGCAAGATCAACTGGCCGTGGCCAGCCACCAGAAGCTCGCCGCCGCCTATGCCGAAGGCTGGCACGACGATCTGCTGACGCCGTTCCGTGGCCTGACCCGCGACCAAAATCTGCGCGCCGATATCAGCCTGGAAAAACTCGCCACCCTCAAACCCTGTTTCGAGCGCAGCCCGCGCGGCACCATGACCGCCGCCAACTCGACGCCGCTGACCGATGGTGCCTCCCTGGTGCTGCTGGCCAGTGAGGACTGGGCCAAGGCCCGTGGGCTGCCGATTCTGGCCTACTGGAAGGACGGCGAAGCGGCGGCGGTGGATTTTGTCGGCGGCAAGGAAGGCCTGCTGATGGCCCCGGCCTATGCAGTGCCGCGCCTGCTGGCGCGCAACAAGCTGAGCCTGCAGGACTTCGACTACTACGAAATTCACGAGGCCTTCGCCGCCCAGGTGCTCTGCACCCTCAAGGCCTGGGAAGACGCCGACTACTGCCGTGATCGCCTGGGCTTGGATGCGCCACTGGGTTCCATCGACCGCAGCAAGATGAACGTCAAGGGCAGCTCCCTGGCTGCCGGCCACCCCTTTGCGGCCACCGGCGGGCGCATTGTTGCCAACCTGGCCAAGTTGCTTTCGGTGGCGCAGGAAGGCCGCGGGCTGATCTCGATCTGCGCCGCTGGCGGTCAAGGTGTGACTGCAATCTTGGAAAAGTAATCAAACAGCCGTATCCGCATGTTGTGCGGGTACTGATGTATGCAACTCCGTGATTTGGAGCGGCCCACCGTAGGTGGTGCCGCTCTTTTTTTAGGTTCTGCCCCGTCATCTGCGCCAGGCCGTTTTGTAGGGTGGATTAGTGGCGCGGGCCCGGTGGGCGACGCAATGGCGGGATCAGTGCGCCACGTAACCCACCAAGCGGTGATCGAGTTGGCCACGCTGGTGGGTTACGGCGCAATTGGCTTGGGTATCGACAGATAGTCCGTGACCGTGCGCAATCCCCATGGATGGGGTGAATGCCGCAAGCCCGCAGGGAGCGGGCGCGGCCTAACCCACCCGAACTACCGCAGTCAGCCCTAATCCCTCTCGGCATCAAGCAGCGCCGCCTTGCGCGCCAGGCCCCAGCGGTAACCGCTGAGGCTGCCGTTGCTGGCGATCACCCGGTGGCAGGGCACCAACAGGCCCAGCGGGTTGCTGGCGCAGGCACGGGCGATGGCGCGTGGGTGGCTGCCCAGTTGTGCGGCCAGTTCGGCGTAGTTACGCGTCTGTCCAACCGGGATCTGCTGTGGGGCGCGCCACACCTGTTGTTGAAACGCCGTGCCGCGAATATCCAGTGGCAGCCGGGCGGCGTGCTGCGGTTCGCCTATTTGCGCCAGCACCTGGCGCAAGCTGTCACCCAGGCCCGCGTTATCCACATGCAGCTCGGCGGCAGCAAAGCGTTGCTGCAGTTCACTCAGCAGCAGCGTCGGATCGTCGCCAAACAGCAGCGCGCAGATGCCCTTGGCGCTGCTGGCCAACAGCAAGTGGCCGAGCGGGCAGGGCGCAATGCTGTAGCGCAGTTGTTCACCCGCAGCCTGTTTACGCCGTTGCGCCGGACTCAGAGCGGTCGCTTGTTGATACAGCGCACGGGTGCCTGAGTAGCCCGCGTTTAGCGCGGCATCCAGCACGCTGCCTGCCGCCGGCAACTGTTGTTCCAGCCGCGCGCGGCGTTGCGCCTCGCTCCAGGCTTTTGGCGTTAGTCCGGTACGCGCCTTGAAGGCGCGCGCCAGGTGCGAGGCGGACAGGCCGATTCGCGCTGCCAGCTGTGTGAGGGGCAGTGGCTGCTCGCTGGTGTTGAGCAGCTCGCAAGCGGCTACCACCAGTGCATCCAGTTGTTCGGCCGGGCTCTGCCCCTGCGGCGAGCAGCGTTTGCATGGGCGAAAGCCGGCTGTCGAAGCTGCGTCAGCATCGACATGAAAACTGACGTTTTCGCGCTTGGGCCGCCGCGCCGGGCAGCTAGGCCGGCAATAGATACCGGTGCTGCGTACGGCAAATACAAACTGACCGTCCCGCGCGGCATCACGGTCGCATACGGCTTGCCAGCAGCGGTTGGCATCGAGCATGGCGCGATCCTCCAATAAACATGGGCTGATTGTCAGCTGCGGCTGGCGGTCTGCCAATCCACATCTGACTTTCAAACTGCTGACTAAGCTGAAGAACACCTGCTCGCCCGCAAGGACGCCTGCATGCCGCGCCTCTATTGCCTGTTGCTGTTATGCCTGCTGCCACTGGCCGTGCCTGCGGCCGTATCGCTGAGTGAGGCGGAGCGCGCCTGGGTTGCCGAGCATGGGGTGGTTCGGGTCGGTATTGAGCGCAGCGGCTGGCCTCCGTTCGATGTGCTGGACAAGGAAGGCCGCCATAGCGGCCTGAGTGGCGACTACCTGGCGCTGCTCGGTCAGCGCCTGGGGCTGCGCGTTGAACCGGTGCTGCTGGATGACTGGGAGGCTGCCTTGAAGGCTTTGCGCAACGGCCAGGTCGATCTGCTGCCTTCGGTGGCCAAGACCGCCGAGCGCGAAGCCTTTATGGCGTTCAGTGAGCCCTATCTGACCAGCAGCAGCCTGATCTTTACCCGCAACGAGCTGGCGGTGCAGCGCGTCAAGGATCTGGCTGGCAGACAGGTGGCCATCGAGCGCGGCTATGTTTTACAGCAGGCGTTGCGTGAGCGGGTGGCGGGCGTGCGTTTGCTTGAAGTGGCAGACACCGAAGCAGCTCTGCGCGCGGTGTCGTCCGGACGCGCGGATGCCTATGTCGGCGACATGATTGTGGCCAGCCATCTGATTCGCGAACTCAACCTGACCAACCTCGAATTACGCGGCGAAACCGGCTTGTCCAGCAGCGAGTTTCGCTTTGCCGTACGCCCGGACTGGCCGCAACTGGTGAACCTGCTCAACCTGGCCCTGGACGACCTGAGCGACACCGAACGGGAGGCGATCAAGCAGCGCTGGTTGCCGCCGCTGACCGCATTCAACTGGCGGCGCCTGCTGGCCGTGGGTTGGCCCTACTTGCTCGGCCTGCTGGCGTTGGTAATTTTCGTGCTGGTGTGGAATCGCCGCCTGACCGTGCAGATAGCCGAGCGCCAGCGCGCCGAGGCCGAAGCCAGCCGCCAGCGCAGCACCTTGCTGGCGTTGATCAACGCGATTCCCGATCCGATCTGGTTCAAGGATGTCGATGGTTGTTATGTCGGCATCAACCAGGCCTGCGCCACGCTGTTTGGGCTGCCGAGTGAGGCGGTGCAGGGCCAGCATGACGAGGCGCTGCTCGATCCGGCTTGGGCCGCCTCGCGCGCCGAGCATGACCGCATCGCCAGAAGTCAGGCACAGCCGTTTGAAAGCGAAGGCTATTCAGTCTACCCGGATGGTCGGCGGGTGATCTTCGATACGCTGCGCACCACCTTCTATGACGAGCAGGGTCAGTTGCTCGGCCTGGTGGGTATTAGCCGCGACATCACCGCGCGCAAGCAGGCTGAGCAGGCCATGGCCGAGGCCAAGGAGCTGGCCGAAGAGGCGGCGCGCTTGAAATCGGATTTCCTGGCCAATATGAGCCACGAAATCCGCACGCCGATGAACGCGATTATCGGCATGTCGCACCTGGCCCTGAAAACCGAGCTGAACCCGCGCCAGCGCGATTATCTGGGCAAGATCCAGCAATCCGGCCAGCACCTGCTGGGGATCATCAACGACATTCTCGACTTCTCTAAGATTGAGGCCGGCAAGCTGACCATCGAACGCATCGATTTCGGCCTGCAACAGGTGCTGGAAAACCTCGCCAACCTGATCGGCGACAAGGTCGCTGCCAAGGGCCTGGAGCTGGTGTTCAACCTCGACCCGCAGCTGCCGCAGCAATTGGTCGGCGACCCGCTGCGCCTGGGGCAGATCCTGATCAACTATGCCAACAACGCGGTGAAGTTCACCGAGCAGGGCGAGGTCGAGGTGATCCTGCGCGTCGAGCAGCGCGACGCAGAGCAACTGCTGCTCTATCTCGGCGTGCGTGACACGGGTATCGGCCTGACGCCCGAGCAGATGGGCCGGCTGTTTGAATCCTTCCAGCAGGCCGACACCTCGACCACGCGCAAATACGGCGGCACGGGCCTAGGGCTGGCGATCTGCAAAAGCCTGGCTGAAGCCATGGGTGGCAGTGTCGGGGTCGACAGTCAGCCGGGGCAGGGCAGCCTGTTCTGGTGCCGGGTGCCGCTGGGTATCGCTCGCGAGCAAACCCAACGGCTGCTGCCGCAGGCCGATCTGCGCGGGCGCAAGGTGCTGGTGGTGGATGACAACGACAGCGCACGCCAGGTGCTGCACGACATGCTGGAAAGCATGAGCTTTCGCGTCGAAGCCGTGGCCTCGGGCATGGCCGCCGTGCAGCAGGTGCAACAGGCCAGCCTGCAACGTGAGCCGTTCGAGGTACTGCTGGTCGACTGGCAGATGCCTGGCATGGATGGCATTGAAACCCTGCGCCGGGTGCGCGAACTCAATCTGCAACCACCGCCGCACCTGCTGATGGTTACTGCCCATTGTCGTGAGGAGGTGCTGCTGGGCGCGGAGAAAGTCGGTGTCGAGGATGTGCTGCTCAAGCCGCTCAATTCCTCGCTGCTGTTCGATGCGCTGATCCGCATCCTGGTTGGCGAGGGTGCGGAGCAGAAATTAGCGCGTTTGCCGGTGGGTGAGCGGGTTGCCAATTTCAGCTCCTTGCGCGTGCTGTTGGTGGAAGACAACGAGCTGAACCGCGAAGTGGCCTGTGGCCTGCTGCAGGAAAGCGGCTTGCAGATCGATCAGGCCGAGCACGGCGGTGTCGCTCTGGAGCTGCTGAGCAGCCATGCCGACGGCTATTACGCTCTGGTGCTGATGGACATGCAGATGCCGGTGCTGGACGGCATCGCTACTACCGAGGCGATCCGCCGCGAGCCGCGCTTTGCAGGGCTGCCAATCGTCGCCATGACCGCCAATGCCATGCCCGCCGACCGCGAACGCTGCTTGGCGGCGGGGATGAATGATCACCTGGGCAAACCGATTGAGCCGAACGAGCTGTGGCATACCCTGGAGCGCTGGATGCCGATCCAGACTGGGCCGCTGGTTGATTCGCCCCGTGTAGCTGACATGGCCGTGGACTGGCAGCTACCGGGCGTGGATATCGACAGCGGCCTGCGCCGGGTGCTCGGTAAGCGTGAGCTGTACCAGCGCCTGCTCGGCAAGTTTGTCGCCAGCCAGGGGAATTTTCCCGCGCAGTTGCGTGCCGCGCTGGCGGCTAATCAGCAGGAAAGTGCCGAGCGTCTGGCCCACAGCCTTAAGGGGCTGGCGGGCAACCTAGGCGCGATGGATCTGGCGGCCCAGGCGGCGACTTTGGAGAGCGCGATCAAGGATGCTCGCCACGATGAGCTGGATGGCCTGCTTGCCGAGTTGCAGCAGAGCCTGGAAGCCCTGGTGGCGGCGATCAACGCACAATTTCCTGCCGCGCCGCCGCACGAATTGCTGGCGGTGGATACCGAGCAGTTGCTGCAACTGTGCCGGCAGCTGCAGCGGCTGTTTGCCGAGGATGACCCGCGCGCTGGAAAACTCTTCGATGAACAGGCCGAACTGCTGCGCAGCGCCTTTACTAGTGAATACGCGGCGCTGGCTGCAGCGGTGCGTGGTTTTGACTTTGAACAGGCGCTGGCGCTGCTGCAGGCCGCAGCCGCACAACGGCAACTGACACTATGAGTGGGGGGCGGTGATGGACAACATACTCGACCGGCCGGATCAGCCATTGGTGCTGGTGGTGGACGATACCCCGGAAAACCTTGAGCTGTTGAGCGCGTTGTTGCTCGATGATTACCGGGTCAAGGTCGCCAGCAGTGGCGTCAAGGCGCTGCGCATCGCTGCTGGCAGCCAGCAGCCGGACTTGATCCTGCTCGACATCATGATGCCGGAGATGGACGGTTACGAAGTCTGCCGCCTGCTCAAGCTCAACCCGGCCACGGCGGATATTCCGGTGATATTTCTCACCGCCAAAACTGAGGTGGCTGATGAGCAGCAAGGCTTTGATCTGGGCGCGGTGGATTACATCACCAAACCGATTAGCCCGCCGTTGGTGCTGGCGCGGGTAAAGGCGCAGCTGCAGCTCAAGGCCGGGGCGGATTTTTTGCGTGACAAAAGTGAGTACCTGGAACTGGAAGTACGCCGCCGCACCCGCGATATGCAGCGCCTGCAGGAAGTCACCATCGAGGCCATGGCCAGTCTCGCGGCCATGCGCGACAACCCCTGTGGCAAGCACCTGGCGCGCATCGAACCTTATATGACCACCCTGGCCACGGCGCTGGCCCATCAGCAGCCGGCGCTGACCGATGAGCTGAATCGCGAGCGCATCACCCAGCTGGGCAAGTCGGCACTGCTACATGGCATCGGCAAACTGGTGCTGCCGGATCGCATACTGCTCAACCCGAACCAGCAACTGCAGGGCGATGATCTGCAACTGCTGCACCGTCACACCGAAGCCGGGCGTGATGCCTTGCTGGCCGCCGAAGCCAAGCTGGGTAACGTCACTGATTTTCTCCGCGATGCCCGCGATATCATCTACAGCCAGCATGAATGCTGGGACGGCAGCGGTTATCCGCAAGGCTTGCTGGGTGAACAGATTCCGCTGACAGCCAGGCTGATGGCGGTGATCGGCACCTATGAGGAGCTGACCAGTCACCATCTGTACCGGTCGTCCTGCAGTCACGCCGATGCGCTTAGGCAGATCAGCGCGGCCAGCGGTACGCGTTTCGATCCCTCGGTGGTGCTGGCCTTTATCGAGGCTGCCGATGACTTCGCCAATATCGCCCAGCAGCTGGCCGACGACGCAGCGGCGATTCATGCCGAGCTGCAGCGCCTGGACGAGTCGCTGGGGGAACGCATCGAGCTGACCCTGCCGGCGGGTTGATCACTGCCAATCGAGGCTTAGCTCGGCCTGCCAGGCGAAGCGTTCGAAATGGCTGGTGACGACCTTTTTCAGGCTTTCCAGGCCTTCGCTGCTGGCGCTTTGTACGCTCAGGCGCAGGCCATCTGCTTCGGCCTGCAGCAGCGCCAAGCCGCTGTCGAATTCAATACGTCCTTGTTGTTCATCGAAACTCACCGGAATCTTGTGGGCGAAGTGTTTGCACAACCGGCTGATATAGCGGGCCGGTGTATCCGTGACGACATAGGCACTGGCGTTTAACTGCATGATTTTCTCCTTGATCGAGAGGCGGCTTAATAGCCGACGGTAAAGCGTTGGCGCAGTTGTTGCGGGCGCTCCAGCTCATCGATGATGGCCACGGCCAGGTCAGCCACCGAGATCTGCGCTGGGGCATCGCCATTCATCAGCAATTGGTCGCCACCAATGCGGAACTGCCCGCTGCGCGCGCCTGGCTGCAGTAGTGCAGGCGGTGAGATAAAGCTCCAGGCCAGATCGGTTTCGGTCTTCAGCAGGTTGAGAGCCTGCCGCGCGCCTTCGGCACCTTCCTTGTATTCGGCGGGGAAGTCCGGGGTATCGATCAGTTGCAGGCCTGGGGCGACATACAGGCTGCCTGCGCCGCCGACCACCAGCAGGCGCTGTACGCCGGCCTGTTTGCTGGCAGCGATGATCGCCTGGCTGCCCTGGATAAAGCGCTGGCGAATTTCCGCCGTGCCCCAGCCTGGGTTGAATGCATGGATTACCGCGTCATGACCCTTGAGCTGCGCGGCCAAGGCGTCGGCGTTGTAGGCATCGCCAGCTACGGCGTTAAGCGCCGGGTGCTGTGGCAGTTTCGCGGGATTACGGACGATGCCGGTGACCTGGTGGCCACGGTCCAGGGCTTCTTGCAGAACAGCTGCACCAACAAAGCCGCTGGCGCCGATCAGAGCGAGTTTCATGGGTTTCTCCAGGAGGGATTAAGTGCGAGAGATAATCGCAGCTGGGTAAAGCTCAGAAAAATAGGCTAAAAGGGCTTTAACTATTAAGCAGGGCTTACGAATGGAGCAGTTAAAGCGCATGGCGGTGTTCGCCACCGTGGTCGACCGTGGCTCCATGGTGGCCGCGGCCGAGGTGTTGGGCATGAGCGCATCGGCGGTCAGCCAGCAGATTCGCAAACTGGAAGACAGCACCCAGGTCAGCCTGCTGCACCGCACCACGCGCAAGCTGACCCTGACCGAGGCAGGCGCGACGTTTTATCAAAGTTGCGCTCAGGTGCTGGCGCTGGCGCAGCAGGCCGAGCTGCGCCTGGCCGAGCTGCGTGATGCACCGGTGGGGGAGTTGCGTATAGCCGCGCCCGTGGGCTTTTCCGGGCGGCGGCTCAGTGCAGCACTGGCGCCGCTGTTGCAGGCGCACAGCGGCCTGAGCCTCAAGTTGTTTTTCCATGATGAGCAAATCGATCTGATTGAGCAGCGCATCGACCTGGCCATCCGCGTCGGCCATCTGGACGACTCGAGCCTGGTGGCGCGGCATATCGGCGACTCGCGCATGCTGCTATGCGCCGCGCCGGCCTACCTGCTGCGCAAGCCGCCGGTCAATCAGCCGCAAGATCTGATCGGCCTGGACTGGCTAATCCTGCATGGTGATAACGCGTTCAACGTGCTGGAACTGCACGGGCCAAATGCCCAGGTGGAGAAACTACGGGTGGAAAGCCGGGTGGGCTGCAACAACATCCTCGCCGTGCGCCATTTCACTTTGGCCGGTATGGGCGTGTCGCTGCAACCGGAGCAGGAAGTACAGGAGGAATTGGCCAATGGCAGCCTGCGCGAACTGCTACCGAACTGGCGTATGCCACCATTCGGTATTTACCTGGTGACGCCGCGCCGCGATGCGCAACCGGCCAAGGTGCGCTATGCCATCGAGGCGCTGCGTCAGCATCTACTGGCGCCCTGACGGTTAGTGCCAATCGAGGCTCAGCTCGGCCTGCCAGGCGAAGCGTTCGAAGTGTGCGGCGATCAGATGCTTGAGCTTTTCCAGGTCTTGCAGGTTGCTGCTCAGGGCCGTGATATGCAGGCCGGTTCGCTCCGCCTGTAGAAGGGTTAGGCCGAAGTCGAATTCGATGCGGCCATGATGCTCATCGCAACTGACTGTCAGTTTGTGGGCAAACTGCTCGCAGAGGCGGCTGATATAGCGCGCCGGCGTCGGCGTGGCGACATAGCTGGAGGCGATGCAGGGCGCACTGATGCCGTTGCACCGGCTGGGGATGGCATGACGCTGGGCTGCAAGTTTGTCCAGTGCAGTGCGCGGGTTGAAGACTGGACTTTGGTTAATGGTACCGATGCCAGACAGGGCGTGTTTCATGCTTGTATTTCCCAATCACTGCAGGCTCGGGCAAAGCGTCTTTGCGGAGTCAAGGTAAGGTTCCGGTGCGTAAGGCATAGGTTGCCTGGCGAAGATGTAGCCCATGGGACAGTCTTTAATCCCCTTTGGTTGCATCCGTCGCTTGCTTGTAACGCCCGGTTCGCTCCGCTTGGACGGTTATACGTGCCGCCAGTCGGCGTAATTGAGCGGATCTTGTTACGTTGCGCAGGTCTGGGTGGGCTTCGGTAATAGGTGGCGTGCTGACAGGAGGGTGGGCGCTGCGTAAAGATTGCCGTATAACGGGCGGCAGATACGACTTGGGCAATACAGGACCCCTGATTAAAGCTGATGAAGACGCCAAAACGTATTGAGCCCCTGGTTGAAGCCGGGCTGGTCGATGAAGTGATACGCCCGCTGATGAGCGGTAAAGAAGCCGCGGTCTACGTGGTGCGCTGCGGCGAAGAACTGCGCGTCGCCAAGGTCTATAAAGAGGCCAACAAACGCAGCTTCCGTCAGGCCGCCGAGTATCAGGAAGGCCGCAAGGTGCGTAACAGTCGTGATGCTCGGGCCATGGCCAAAGGCTCGAAGTATGGTCGCAAGGGTCAGGAAGACGCCTGGCAGAACGCCGAAGTGGCGGCGCTGTTCCGCCTGGCTAGCGCCGGAGTGCGGGTGCCCAAACCGTATGATTTCCTTGAAGGCGTGTTGCTGATGGAACTGGTCGATGACGGCGAGGGCGATGCCGCTCCACGCCTCAACGATGTCGACCTGCATCCGGACGATGCCCGCGAATTCCACGCCTTTATGATTCATGAAGTGGTGAAAATGCTTTGCGCCGGGCTGGTGCATGGCGACCTGTCGGAATTCAACGTGCTGCTTGATCCGGGCGGCCCGGTGATCATCGACCTGCCACAGGCGGTGGACGCTGCCGGCAACAACCATGCGTTCAAGATGCTTGAGCGGGATGTCGGCAACATGTCGGCGTATTTTGGTCAGTTCGCCCCGGAATTGAAGTTCACCAAGTACGCCAAGGAAATGTGGGCGCTGTATGAGGCCGGTGAACTGACCCCGGAAAGCCCGCTGACCGGCGAGTTCGATGACCCGGAAGAAGAAGCTGATATCGACGCAGTGATGCGCGAGATCAAGGCCGCCCTGGCCGACGAAGAGCGTCGTCAGGCGCTGCTCAATGCCGAAGATGCGCCCAAGGGTGAGGAGCCGCCACCGCCCTGGGCGCAATAAACAGAGCTCGTTGCTGACAAAATGATGCCGCTTACCTGATCAGGTCAGCGGCATTTTTTATGTCAGTAATCCATCACGGGCAGCTTTCAGTCTGTAGGGTGGATGACGTTTTTTCATCCACCATCGGGAGGCGCGGTGGTGGATGGGTGGAGCGACATCCACCCTACGGGCCGCACCATGAGCCTAGGGCTATAGCCGTGTGGCCTTGAAGGTATCGCAGCGGCCGACATTGCCACCGTCGAAGCCAGTCTTGAACCAGCGCACGCGCTGCTCTGAAGTGCCGTGGGTGAAAGAGTCCGGCACCACCTGGCCACGCGCCTGTTTCTGCAAGCGGTCATCGCCAATGGCGTTGGCAGCGTTTAGCGCCTCCTCAATGTCTCCAGGCTCCAGCCAGCCATGTCGTTGCTGGCCGTGGTAGGCCCACACGCCTGCCAGACAGTCAGCCTGCAACTCCTGACGTACCAGTAGCCCGCTTGCACCCTCCACCCGCTCGCCACGTTGGCGGGCGGCGTTGACCTTGGCCGAGACGCCCAGCAGGGTCTGCACGTGGTGGCCGACCTCATGGGCAATCACATAGGCCTGGGCAAAATCGCCGGCCGCGCCAAAGCGCTGTTCCAGCTCGCGGAAGAACGCCAGGTCGATATACACCCGCTGATCGCCGGGGCAATAAAACGGCCCGACTGCCGAGTTGGCGAAGCCGCAGGTGGAGTTCACCCCGCCGCGAAACAGCACCAGGGTCGGGTCCTTGTACTGCCGATTGGCTCCCTGGAAGATTTCCCGCCAGGTGTCCTCGGTGTCGCCGAGCACTGCGCGGACGAACTCCGATTGTTCGTCATTGACCGCAGGCGCGGAGCTTTGCGGTGCGCTGACTGAACCGCCCTGCATGGCTTGCCCGGCCAGCTGGCCGAGAATCTGCATCGGGTCCTGGCCGCTGAGCAGGCCGACGATCACCACGATGGCCACCCCGCCTAGGGTCAGGCCCTTGCCGCCGCCCATGCGTGAGCCGCTGCCGCGCGCATCCACCACGTTGTCACTGCGTCTTCCGCGTTTCCAGCGCATCGCTATCGTCCTGTGTATGTCGAGCTTGAGTGTCGTCCGCTGGCCTGAGCTACGCCAGCGCAGGTGTTATCTATTCGATGCGCGGATATTCGCTGATCACCCGTTCTGCGCCTTGCTTATCCAGGCCAATGACCTGATAGGCGTCACGCACATTGCCGTATTCCATACCCGGTGAGCCGGCTGGCATGCCCGGCACGGCCGCGCCGAGCAGGTCGGGCTGCTTGCGCATTCTGAGGATGTCGGACGCCGGCACATGGCCTTCTACAAATTGGCCGCCTATTACCCCGGTATGGCAGGAGGACAGACGTGGCGGCACGCCGAGGCGCTGTTTGACTGCGCTCATATTGGTTTCGACATGATCGACTACGTTAAAACCGTTGTCCTGCAGGTGGCTGATCCAGGCCTTGCAGCAGCCGCAGTTGGCGTCGCGGTGCACGTCTATAGTCAAGGGCTCGGCGGCGAAACTCAGGCTGCTGACAAACAGCCCAGCGAGAACAAGCAACTGGCGCATCGGGTAACTCCTGGCAGGTGAAAGGCTGAGCATAGCGCCCGGCGGCCGTGGCTAACCACCGTCGATTTCCGAAAGGCGTGGCTGGGGCTTATGCTGCGTGCTCGATTTCTGGGCTCTCGAATTCCAAGAAAAGGATGCTGTCCATGTTGTTTGCACGCGTAGTACTGGTGATTCAACTGTTGGCATTGGCGGGCCTGGGCCTGGCCTATTTTGTTCAACCCCATGAAATGACCAATCTCAGCGGCATGCTGCTTATGTCGCCGGCCGCTGCTACTGATGTGCGGGCCTTCTATGGTGGCTTGCAACTGGGCCTGGCGGCGTTTATCGGTCTGTCGCTAAGCCGGCTGGACTTCACCCGCGCGGCGCTGACCCTGCTAGTGCTGCTCTACAGCGCCCTGGCATTGGCGCGCATCGGCGGTCTGTGGCTGGATGGCGGCGCGCAGCAGACCTTTAACCTCTACGCGTTGCTGCTGGAAGTGGTCTCTGCGGGGCTGAGCTTCTGGGCGCTGCGCGGTTTGCCGCGCGTCTGAGTCAGCGTGCGGTGGGGAAGTCTTCGAGGATCTCGGCTACGCCACGGTCGAAGTTTTCCTGGCTCATGTCCGGGTTGTGCAGTTGCCGGTTGATCTGCGCCTGGAACAGCACCGCCTGGGTCTCGCTATCGAGAATGCGCAGAGCCAGACGCGCGCGCTCGTCTTCGGTGGCGCGGGTCTGGGTGTAGACCGTGCCGCCGACAGCCACCGGGGCAAGTTCAATGCCTGTTTCCTGTTCCAGGCCGAGGGCATAAATGACTTGCATATCAGGCTGCGTTTCAGTGAAGCGGTAACCCTTGGCGCTGAGTGCGTTCTGCACCGCCTGGTTAAAGCGCTGTTCCAGATCCATACGATGACCGCTGGCCCTGACCGCCCGCACGCTGAAGGTCTCATACGGCGCAGTTTGCACAGGCTGCAGCACCTGTATCGACGGTTCTGGCGTGCTGGTGCAGGCGCTCAGCAGGGGCAGCAGCAGGGCTAATAGATAACGACGCATCGACGACTCCTTGGCGGATGGTTGCCAGGCACCTGGCCACCGCAGTCTAGGCCGGGTGGTGCAACCTTACGCCAATCCGCCGATGGGTCTGCTGCTTGCACCCGGTGTAGCTGTGGGTGGCGCGGTAACGCTAGCGACGCTCCAGCAGTACGCCCGACTCCATATGGTGGGTGTAGGGGAACTGATCGAACAGCGCGCAGCGCGTCACTTTGTGGGTGTCGCTGAGTTGGGCAATGTTGGCGGCCAGGGTTTCCGGGTTGCAGGAGATATAGAGGATGCGCTCGAAGCGTCGGGTCAGCTCGCAGGTGTCCGGGTCCATGCCGGCGCGCGGCGGGTCGACAAATACGCAGCCGAAGTCGTAGCTCTTCAGGTCGATGTCAGCCAGGCGGCGGAACGGCCGCACCTCATTCAGCGCTTCGGTCAGCTCTTCGGCAGACAGGCGTACCAGCGTGATGTTGTCCACACCGTTGTCGGCCAGGTTAGCCAGGGCGGCATTCACCGAGGACTTGCTGATCTCGGTAGCCAGCACCTTGCGCACGCGGGTGGCCAGCGGCAGCGTGAAGTTGCCGTTGCCGCAATACAGTTCCAGCAGGTCGTCCGTGCGTTCACCCAGCGCTTCGTAGGCCCAGGTGAGCATCTTCTGGTTCACCTCGCCGTTGGGCTGAGTAAACGCGCCCTCTGGCTGGCGATAGCTGAAGGTGCGGCCAGCGACCTGCAGTTTTTCCTCGACATAGTCCTTGCCGATAACGTGGCGCTTGCCCTTGGAGCGGCCAATGATGCTGACCTGCAGGTCTGCAGCCAGCTTTTCGGCCTCGGCCTGCCAGGCGGCATCCAGCGGGCGGTGATAGCACAGGGTAATCAGTCCGTCGCCGGCCAGGGTGGTAAGAAATTCGACCTGGAACAGTTTGAAACTCAGGGCGCTGCTGGCTTGCCAGGCGGCCTTCAGGCGCGGCATCAGCGCATTGATCTGCGCGCTGGCGATGGGGAAGTCTTCGAAGAAGATCGGGTTGAGGTTATCGCCGGCCTCGAACATCGCGTAATGGCGATCCTCACCTTCACGCCACAGGCGGAATTCCGCGCGCAGGCGATAGTGCTCGCGCGGCGATTCGAATACCTCGGGTGCAGGGGCGTTGAACGGCGCCAGCAGCTCGATCAGGCGCTGCTGCTTGTCAGCAAGCTGGGCGGCGTAGTTGGCGGGATCGAACTGGGAACGGCTCATGCGGGACTCTTTTCAAATTAGAAGCGGGTGAGTGATGACTCACCCGCAAGGTCATCAGGCGAAGTACGCCAGTTTGATCGCAAACAGCACCGAGAGCACCACCAGCGCCGGGTTGAGTTCGCGCCAGCGGCCGGCCAGCAGCTTGATCAGGGTCCAGGCGATAAAGCCGAAGGCGATGCCGTTGGCAATCGAGAAGGTCAGAGGCATGGCCAGGGCGGCAACGACTACTGGGGCGGCGACGGTAAGGTCGTCCCATTCGATCTGCGCCAGGCTGCTCATCATCAGCACCGCGACGAACAGCAGCGCTGGTGCGGTGGCATAGGCCGGTACGGCGCCAGCCAGCGGGGCGAAGAACAGCGCCAGAAGGAACAGCGCGGCCACCACGCAAGCGGTCAGGCCGGTACGCCCACCGGCACTGATGCCAGCAGCGGATTCGATATAACTGGTGGTGGTCGAGGTGCCGAGTGCGGCGCCGGCCATGGTCGCGGTGCTGTCGGCCAGCAGGGCACGGCCGAGCTTGGGCATCTTGCCGTCTTTGTCCAGCAGGTTGGCTTTCTGCGCAACGCCGACCAGGGTGCCGGAGGTGTCGAACAGGTCAACGAAGAGGAAGGCGAAAATCACGCTGACCAAGCCGATATCCAGCGCGCCCATGATGTCCAGTTGCATCAGAGTCGGCATCACGGATGGCGGCATGGACACCACGCCATTCAGCTTGGACAGCCCGAACAGAATGGACAGAGCGGTGATCAGCAGGATGCCGATCATCACTGCTCCGGTGACCCGGCGCTGCGCCAGCGCGGCGATCACGAAAAAACCCAGGCAGGCCAACAGTGCTCCGCCCTGAGTCATGTCGCCAAGGGTCACCAGGGTGGCAGGGTGATCGACCACGATACCGGCATTTTTCAACGCGATAATTGCCAGGAACAGGCCGATACCGGCGGCGATGCCGGCGCGCAGGGCCAGGGGGATGCTGTTGATGATCCACTCGCGAATCTTGAAGATCGACAACAGAAAGAAGATCACCCCGGAGAGGAATACCGCACCCAGCGCCACCTGCCAGGTGTGGCCCATGGTCATTACCACGGTGTAGGTGAAGAAGGCGTTGAGGCCCATGCCGGGCGCCAGGGCAATCGGGTAGTTGGCCCACAGGCCCATGATCAGCGAGCCGATGGCGGCTGCCAGGCAGGTGGCGACGAATACCGCGCCATGGTCCATACCGGTCTTGGCCAGCATCTCCGGGTTGACGAAGAGGATATAGGCCATGGTCAGAAAGGTGGTCAGCCCGGCGAGCATTTCGGTGCGCACCGTGGTGTTATGTGCCTTGAGTTGGAACAATCTTTCCAGCATCTGCAACACTCCGTAACGGCTTTTGTGCCGTGAATATGCAAATCGAAAGCAAAGCACATCGGCGCGTGTGCGTGTGTTTTTGCTGGCGATCCGGGAAAAGGCGCGCATCATATCAGCTCGCCCCGAGGGGGTGAATTTATGACCAAATGGTCAGCTTGCATCAGCTATTTGTATAGGCAAGAAGGAGGCCAATATGACCACGCGAGCCCTGATCAGCGTCGCTGACGGCAATGAAGACATCGAGTGCGTGACCCTGATCGACGTGCTGCGGCGCGCCGAAATCGAAGTGGTGGTAGCCAGCATCGAAGAGCGGCGGATGATCACCTGCGCCCGCGGCACACGCCTGACGGCCGACACCATGTTGGTGGATGTGCTGGCCCAGGATTTTGACCTGATCGTGCTACCCGGCGGCATGCCCGGTGCCGAGCACCTGGCCGAGCATCAGCCACTGGCTGAAAAGGTGCGCGAGCAGGCCAAGGCCGGCAAGCTGTTTGCCGCCATTTGCGCAGCGCCCGCCGTGGCCCTGCAGCAGTATGGCGTGCTCAAGCAGCGGCGTATGACCTGTTATCCGGCGTTCAGTGATCGGCTGAGCGGCTGTGTGTTTGTCGATCAGCCGGTGGTGGTCGATGGCAACTGCATCACCAGCCAGGGCCCCGGCACCGCCCTGGCGTTCGCCCTGACGCTGGTTGAGCAGCTGTGTGGCAAGGCGGTGCGCAAGCAGGTAGCCGAGGCCATGCTGGTCGGCTAACCCATCAGTCGTTGGTTCGCTCTGGGCCTTGCGGGTGCATATGGTCGCGCTTGGCCAATTCGGGAAATAGACGAATCCATATCCCGGTGACCAGAATCGCCCCTACGCCGCCGATCAGCACCGCCGGCACCGTGCCGAACCAGGCGGCACTGACCCCGGCGCGGAAGTCGCCGAGCTGATTGGACGCGCCGATAAACAGGCCGTTGACCGCGCCGACGCGGCCGCGCATCTCGTCCGGGGTTTGCAGCTGCACGAAGGCGCCACGGATCACCATGCTGATCATGTCCGCCGCACCCAGTACGACGAGAGCGGTCAGGCTAAACCAGAGTGAGGTGGACAAGCCGAAGCCGATGGTCGCCACGCCGAAGATCGCCACCGAGGTGAACATCACCGGGCCGACCCGGCGCTCAATGGGAAAGCGCGCCAGCCACAGCGACATCAGCAGCGCGCCCACGGCCGGCGCCGAGCGTAACAGGCCAAGGCCCCAGGGACCGGTGAGCAGGATGTCCTTGGCAAACACCGGCAGCAGCGCAGTGGCGCCGCTGAGCAGCACCGCCAGCATGTCCATCGACACCGCACCGAACACGGCGGGGCGACTGCGGATAAAGCGAAAGCCGGCCAGTAGCGAATCCAGCGAGACCTTCTGCTTCAGTGGCAACTGGCGCGCCGGCAGGCTGAGCATCAGGCTCAGGGCGCAGCCATACAGCAGCACCGCGGGACCATAGACCCACTGCGTGCCGACGGCATAGAGCAAACCGCCCAGTGCTGGCGCAATGATGGTGGCAGCCTGCATGGCCGAGGCCGACGCAGCTACAGCCGCTGGGAATAGCCCTGGCGGCACGATATTTGGCAGCAAGGCCTGGGTGGTGGGCATCTCGAAGGCGCGAGCGGTGCCAAGCAGAAAGGCAATCACGAAGATCATTTCGCGGCTGATACCGCCGGCGCTGCTGCCGAGCAACAGGCCCAGGGCTATCAGCCCCTGCGCGCCCTGGCAGAGCGCGGCCACCTTACGCCGGTCGAAGCGGTCGGCCACATGCCCGGTGAGCAGGATAAACAGGATCTTCGGTAGAAATTCGATCAGCCCGACCAGGCCGAGGTCGAGCACGTTGCCGGTCAGCGCATACATCTGCCAGCCAATCGCCACGGTAATCATCTGGAAGCCGCTGGCGGTGAATACCCGTGCGAACCAGAAGGCCAGGAATGGGCGCTGGTGACGTAAAAGCTGAGACATGGCCGAAAGAGCTCGCACGGTTGGCGGGAGGCGCAGCCTAGCATGCGCCCGCGTTAGCAGTGCGCAGAAGGCCGGTTTAGAGCAGCAATGACAAATTTGTCTGACTTAAAAGACAGGTTTTTATTCTGTTGTAGCAATGACTTGGGTAGAATCTGACTTTCAGGTCAATAAATCTGTCGTCTACGCTGATTAATGCTCCGTGCTTGTTAAGCGGCGCGCCTGTCTCTCTTTTGTTCACGCAAATGGCCAAGCTGATCTGGCCCCGAGGAACGGACATGTCCACTCCTGATTTATCCCGCCGCGCCTTTCTGCAAGGCAGCGTCATCGCCGGCATCGGTATCAGCTTCGCGCCATTGGGCAGCAAGGCGTTCGCCGCCCTGTTTGAAGAGCGTGTTACGCGCATGCCGCAGCCCTGGTACAACGCCAGCGGTAAGGCCGTGGCGCGTATTGATGGGGTGTCCAAAGCCGTGGGCGGCAAGGTGTTTGCCCGCGATATCCGCGCCAAGGACATGCCCGGTTGGCCGCAGCAGCAAGGTCATGCCCTGTTGCTCAAGGCCACGCGCACCGAGCAGCTGTACCAGGGTTTTGACCTGTCGCTGTTGCCGGCCGAGTTGCAACCGCAGCGGGTGGTCACCGCCAGCGATCTGCGCAAGGACGGCATCAGCTTTCCTGATGGTCATAACCTCGATCCGCTGTTGCCCGAAGGCCAGGTGCCGATGTTTATCGGGCACCCGGTGGCGCTGTTGATTTGGCATGACTTCGAGCGCTACCGCCAAGCCAAGAACATCCTCAAGTTCAATGACAAAGTGATCCGCTATGGCGATCAAGCTCCGGCGTTCCAGAGCGACCCTTATGGCAGCTTCCGCTTCGTGCGCGTGGGCGGCACCACGCCGTTTGATCCGGACACCTTCTCCAGCCTCAAGGACAGCATGCTGTTTCCGCTGATCCACAACCGCAAACCGGCCTGGGGCGAGGGCAAGGTCAGTGGCGACCTGACCCAGCAGGGCCTGTATCACGCAGAGCAGATGCTCAACCAACTGCAAACGCCGCCGGACAACTGGCTGGTGTTCGATGAGCGTTTCACTACCCAATCCATCGAACCGGCCGCGCTGGAAGCCGACAACGGCAACGGCTGGTTCGATCCGGCTAGCGGCACCCTGCATTTCGTGGTCGCCACCCAGTGCCCGTTCGAAGTGGCCGAGCAGACTGCGCACATGCTTGCGCCGTCACGTTTCGCCGTAAAGACGCTGAACATGCACCCCGGTTACACCGTTGGTTACGGCTCCAAGGACAACAACATCTTCGTGTTCTACGCCGCCCTTGCGGCTATGTACGGCGACGGGGTGCCGGTGCGCCTGGCCAATGATCGCTACGAGCAGTTCCAGAGCGGGATCAAGCGCCATCCCTTCGACATGCATTACCAGCTGGCGGTGAACAAGCAGGATCACAGCTTCCAGATCTTCCGTGCGCATATGGATGTCGATGGCGGCGGCCGCGCCAACTACAGCTCATCGGTGGCTGCAGTCGGCGCCACTGCAGCGCAGTCGATCTACTACCTGCCGCGCAGCGATCTGGCGGCCACGGCCTATTACTCGCGCGGCGTGGAAGCTGGCTCAATGCGCGGTTACGGAACCCTGCAAACCATGGCAGCTACCGAGATGATGGTGGACGAAGTGGCCGGGCGGCTGAACATCGACGCCATTGAGCTGCGCAAGAAGAACGTGTTTCAGTCCGGCATGAAGAACACCCAGGGCGCGATCCCGGCCGGTGCCCTGCGCCTCGATGAAATCCTCGACAAGGCCGCGCAGCATGAGATCTGGAAGGACCGCGTGGCACGCAAGCAACGCTTCGATGCCGAGGACCCGGACAACCTCTATGGCGTTGGCTTCGCCATCTGCCAGAAGGACTTCGGTACCGGTTCCGAAGCGCCGATGGCCAGCCTGGAGTTCAGCGCCGACGGCCGCGTCAGCCTGCGCCAGATCGCCATCGACATGGGCACCGGCATGGCCACTTCGCAGGCCCTGCTGGTCGCCGATTACCTCGGCCAGCCCGCCGACGAAATCAAGACCGGCGAAACCGAGTGGAGCGAGCTGGCCCTGACCACCAGCGGCAACCCTTACATGATCAGCCAGGCCGAGCAGGACGCCGCGCTGCGCAACCCGCGTTGGGTCGGCAAGCTGGCTTCGCCGTCGTCGGCGACCAACTCCTCCTACTACACCGGGCACTCCACCCGCGAGGCGGCGCGCCTGCTGTTTATCCATGGCCTGTGGCCGGCGGCCCTGGCCATCTGGGGCCGGGGCGAACATGGCGGCCTGGCCAACCCTTATGTGGTGCGCCGCGAGAACGCGCATTGGGTCGAAGGCAAGCTGACGGCCGATGGCATGCCGCCGATTCCGTTCAAACTGCTGGCGCACAAGGCCCATGAGCTGGGTTTGGTCACTGGCGTCAGCGTGCACGGCTTCAACCGCTGGAGCTGGGCCGAGGGCGAGTTCGAGATCAACGGCCAGCGCGAGCGCGTGCCGCTGGATGCCCTGGCGGTGAAATACGGTGACGGTGCAACCTCCGCGCAGAAAGCGCAGATGAGCCGCAACGGCTTCCACCTGCTCGATCGCGTCAGCATCAAGTACCCGGTCACCCAGCTGAACAACGCCATGGTCACCTACTACAGCCCGGTGGCCACCCTGGTCGAGGTCAAGGTCAACAAAGGCAGCGGCGAGGCGCGGGTGATCAACCATCACTCCTGGCTCGAATGCGGCCGGGTGATAGTCGAGGAGCTGGTGCTCGGTCAGCTCGAAGGCGGTATCGCCATGGGCATCGGCCACGCGCTGCTGGAGGAAATGCCACTGTATGAAGGCGGCCCCGGCGACGGCACCTGGAACTTCAACCGCTACCAGCTGCCACGCGCCAAGGATTGCGCGGTGTGGTCGCAAAGCGCGGAGATTCTGCCGCCGCTATCACCCAGCGACCCAGCCAAGGGTATCGCCGAGGTGGTGATGATTCCGGTGGTCGGCGCCATCGTCAACGCGGTGGCGCACGCCACCGGCAAGCGCCTGCGCGACCTTCCCCTGACTCCGGCCCGCATCAAGGAGGCCCTCCATGGCTAAGCGCCTGCTCAGCATGATTATCAACAGCCAGGCAGTCGGCCCGATGGAAGTGCCCGACGACCTGATGATGATCGACTTTCTCCACGAATACCTGAACCTCACCGGTTCGCGCCTGGGCTGCGGCCAGGGCGTGTGTCACGCCTGCGTGGCGATCCTCGACAAAGCCGATGGCACCAGCGAGGAGATTCGCACCTGCATCACCGGCGCGCATTTCTTCGACGGCAAGCGTGTGCGCACCATTGAAGGCCATGCCAAGCGCGATGCTCAGGGCGAGGTCAGCGAGCTCAACCCGATCCAGCAGCAGTTCGTCGATCAGTTTGCCTTCCAGTGCAGTTACTGCACGCCGGGCTACGTCAATGCCGCCACCGTGCTAGTGGAGAAATTGCAGCGTCAGCCGGTCAAACGCAGCGAGCTGGAGGGCGAGATCGAAGACGCCTTGGGCAAGCACATCTGTCGCTGCACTGGCTACGTGCGCTACTACAGCGCCGCGCGCGATGTGGTGGAGTCCCTCGGCCTGGTCAAGGAAGGTTAAGCATGAAGAGCATTCTGATCGCTGCCGCCCTGTTGCTGCCGTTGGCTGCCCAGGCGGCCGATAAGCAACTGATCGAGCGCGGCAAGTACTTGGCGCGCGCCGCCGACTGCGTGGCCTGCCACAGCATCGAGGGCGGCGCCGAATACGCTGGCGGCCTGCCTTTGGAGTCGCCGTTCGGCACCATCTACGGCACCAATATCACCCCAGACAAGCAGTACGGCATTGGCGAGTACAGTGCCGATGACTTCTACCGCGCGGTGGCCGAGGGCGAGCGGCGTGATGGCAGCAACCTCTACCCAGCGATGCCGTATACCTCCTATCACCTGCTCAAGCGCGAAGACTCCGACGCCATCTACGCCTACCTGATGAGCCTGGAACCGATCGCCAAGCCGAGCCCGCAGACTGACCTGAGCTTTCCGTTCAATCTGCGCTTCGGTCTGAGCTTCTGGAACATGCTCTACAAGGACAGCGTGCAGTTGCAGCCGGCTGAAGGCAAAAGTGAGCCCTGGCAGCGCGGTCAGTATCTGGTCGAAGTGCTCGGCCACTGTGGCGAGTGCCATACCCCGCGCAATGTCATTGGCGCATTGCAGCAGGACGAGCGTCTGCAGGGCGCTGTGATGCTCGGTTATGAGGCCCCCAGCCTGTTGGCCGACGACCTGGCCGCGCGCGGCTGGAGCACAGACGACCTGGCGACCTTCCTCAAACACGGCATCAGTGCCCAGGGCTCGATGTTCAACGAGATGTACCCGGTGTTTCACCACAGCACCCAGTACCTGCCCAAGGACGACCACAAGGCGATGGCTACCTACCTGCTTGGCGACCAGCCGCCAGAGCCGCGCAAGGTCGCCAGCGTAGCGCTGGACCAGCTCGACGAGAGTGCTCAGCAGGGCCGTCAGCACTACCTCAACGTCTGCGCCGGTTGTCACGGTGTGGCGGGCGAGGGCATCCCTCATGTGGCCGTGGCCATGGAGGGCAACACCACCCTGCGCCTGACTGACGCGCGTAACCTGTTGCGGGTAATCGACGACGGTATCAAGGAGCAGCAGTTCACCGGCTTCGAGCGTATGCAGCCGATGCCGGGCTTTAGCGACACGTTGGATGACTCGCAGATGCTCGATCTGTTGCATTACCTGCGCCAGACCTGGGGTGGCCTGGACGCGCAATTGACCGCCGAGCAGGTTAGCCAGTTGCGCAGTGAGAAGGGCCATTGAGGCTGGGTGAACCCTGATGCAGCACCTTGATCAGCAGGTGGTACGCCAGGCGCTGCAATGGTCGGCGGCGGGGCAGCGCGTGTGGCTGTGCACGGTGCTGACCACCTACGGCTCGACGCCGCGTGCGCCGGGCTCGTTGCTTGCCGCTACCGCCAATGGCGAGTGGATCGGCTCGCTGTCCGGCGGCTGCGTCGAGGATGAGTTCCTTGAATGCCTGATCGCCGGGGCCTTCCCTGAGCCTGTGCATCTGCTGCGTTACGGTGATGGTAGCGACCCGCACTCGCAGATCAGTCTGCCCTGTGGCGGCGTACTGGAAGTGCTAGTGGAAAACCTGCCGGCCGACTGCGATGTTCAAGCTCACCTGCGTGAGCTGGAAAGCGCTTTGGCGGGCCAGCGCCGGCTGATCCGCGAAGTGGCGCTACCAAACGGTGAGCGCCGCTTGCTGGCCGACAACACACAGGGGCCAAGAGTTGAACGCCAGCCGAGCCTGCTGCGTTTGCGCGTCGGGGCGGCCCAGCGCTTGCTGCTGGCGGGTTACTCCTCGGTGGCGCAGGTTTGTGCGCAGTTCGCCCAGGGCCTTGGTTTCGAGGTGCTGCTCTGCGACCCGCGCGATGAGGTGCTGCAGGGCGTCGATTTGCCGGGGGTGGAAATCCGCCGTGAGCTGCCGTCCGAGGTGATCCGTCTCGGCGGCTGCCATGCCGACACCGCCGTGGTGGCGCTGACCCATGATCCGCGCATCGACGATCTGGCGATGATCGAGGCCGTGCGCACTGAGGCGTTCTACATCGGTGTCATGGGTTCGATGGCCACCAGCGCCAAGCGTTTCGAGCGCCTGCGCCGGGTCGGCGGCCTGGATGATGCACAGCTGGCGCGAATTATCGCGCCGATTGGCCTAAACCTGGGCAGCAAGACCCCGGCGGAAATCGCCCTGGCGGTACTCGCCGATATTCTGCGGGTGCGCAACGGCCTGGCGCGGGATGCGCTCTAGCATGCCGCGCGTCTTGGCTCTGTTATTGGCCGCTGGGCGCGGCCGGCGTTTTGGCAGCGACAAGCGCCTGGCCCGTTTGCCGGACGGTCGCGGCCTGCTCGCGGCCAGCGCCGAGCGCGCGCTGCAGGTGTTTGCAGAGGTGCATGTGTTGCTGCGCGATGAAGACGATGCGCAGGCGTTAGGGCTGCCGGCTGAGTGCCGGATTATCCGTTGCAGCGAGGCCGATCAGGGCATGGGCCATAGCCTGGCGGCTGGCGTGCAGGCTTTAGCGGGGGACCCCGCCGAGGCCATCGCCGTGCTGCTTGGTGATATGCCCTGGGTTGCCGCCGACAGCCTGCGCCAGCTCATTACTCAAGCGACGGCCGAGCGCATCGTCTATCCGCAGTACGACGGCCAGCGCGGCCATCCGGTGCTGTTTGGTCGTGCGTTCTGGCCGCAACTGCAGGCTTTGCACGGTGATCAAGGTGCACGTGCGCTGCTGCAAGCTCATCCAGTTGCCAGCCACAGCGTTGAGGTAAATGACCCTGGTGTACTGCGTGATGTAGATCGTCCCGAGGCGCTGTTATAAGTCAACAGCCCTTGTGGCAGCCGGTCGCGCGACAATCGACCACAGCTGAACTTACCCCGGCAAACGCTACTCTCTGTACATATCTTGACTCGCGTCAACACCTTCGGCGCGTGGTTGTGAGGGCTTTTTTTTCGGCTCGCTAGTGGTCCACCCAAAACAATAATTTCCCCGACTGATTTGCCCGTGACTGGCATGTGCGCCCGCGACCATGCCCCGTATCACCTGACAGAGGAAACGTCATGTTTGGATTGGAGGCTCTCGACCTCGCTCGGATCCAGTTCGCTTTCACCATCTCCTTCCACATTATCTTCCCGGCCATCACCATCGGCTTGGCCAGTTACCTGGCAGTGCTCGAAGGGTTGTGGCTGAAAACCCACCAGGAGGTTTACCGCGATCTGTATCACTTCTGGTCGAAGATATTTGCGGTCAACTTCGGCATGGGCGTGGTCTCCGGCCTGGTCATGGCTTATCAGTTCGGCACCAACTGGAATGCCTTCTCCGATTTTGCCGGGGCAGTCACCGGGCCGCTGCTGACCTATGAGGTGCTCACCGCGTTTTTCCTCGAAGCAGGTTTTCTCGGCGTTATGCTGTTCGGCTGGAACCGCGTAGGCCCGGGCCTGCACTTCTTCTCCACGCTGATGGTGGCGGTCGGCACGCTGATTTCGACCTTCTGGATTCTCGCTTCCAACAGCTGGATGCACACCCCGCAGGGCTTCGAGATTATCGACGGGCGGGTGATCCCGGTTGACTGGTTCGCCGTGGTGTTTAACCCATCGTTCCCCTACCGCTTGGCGCATATGTCCGTTGCGGCCTTCCTCGCCACCGCATTCTTCGTCGGCGCCTCGGCAGCCTGGCATCTGCTGCGCGGCCGCGATAATCCGGCGATCCGCAAGATGCTTTCGATGGCTCTGTGGATGGCGTTGCTCGTGGCCCCGATCCAGGCAGTAATTGGCGATTTCCACGGGCTTAACACCCTCAAATACCAGCCGGCGAAGATTGCTGCGATAGAAGGCCATTGGGAAAACCACGGCGCCGAACCGACTCCGCTGATCCTGTTCGGTTGGCCGGATATGGAAGCCGAGGAAACCCGCTTCAAACTTGAGATTCCTGCGCTCGGCAGCCTGATCCTGACTCACAGCCTGGACAAACAGGTGCCGGCGCTCAAGGAGTTCGCCAAGGAAGACCGACCCAACTCGACCATCGTGTTCTGGACCTTTCGGATCATGGTCGGCCTAGGCATGCTGATGATTGTTACTGGTCTCTGGGGTCTGTGGTTACGCGTGCGCGGCAAGCTGTACCAGAGTCGGCCGTTCCTGCATCTGGCAGTGTGGATGGGCCCGTCGGGGGTTATCGCCATCCTCGCGGGTTGGTACACCACGGAAATCGGCCGTCAGCCCTGGGTTATTCATGGCCTGATGCGCACCGCGGATGCTTCATCCGGGCACAGCTTCGCGCAAATGAGCCTGACGCTGGTGCTGTTCGTGGTGGTGTATTTCGCGCTGTTCGGCGCGGGTGTCAGCTATGTGATGCGCCTGGTGCGTAAAGGCCCGGTTACCCACGAAGGCAAAGAAGAGGGCACTGGCGGCCCTGGCCAGAAACGCACGCCAGCGCGGCCGCTGTCCGCGGCGGACGAGGGCTTGGACGAAGGCCACGGCGACCAACTGGGCGAGAGGAATTAATCATGGACTTCGATCTTTCACTGGTGTGGGCCGCCATCATCGCCTTTGGCGTGATGATGTATGTGGTGATGGATGGCTTCGACCTGGGCATCGGCATCCTCTTTCCCTTTGTGAAAAGTGAAGGCGAGCGCGATGTGATGATGAACACCGTAGCGCCGGTCTGGGATGGCAACGAAACCTGGTTGGTGCTCGGTGGCGCCGGCTTGTTCGGCGCCTTTCCGCTGGCCTATTCGGTGGTGCTGAGCGCGCTCTATCTGCCGCTGATCTTTATGCTGCTCGGCTTGATCTTTCGCGGTGTGGCGTTCGAGTTCCGCTTTAAGGCCAAGGCGGAAAAGCGGCATATCTGGGATAAGGCGTTTATCGGCGGTTCACTCACCGCGACCTTCTTCCAGGGCGTGGCGTTGGGCGCCTATGTTGATGGTTTTGAGGTGGTGGACAGAGTGTTCGTCGGCGGTTCGCTGGACTGGTTCACGCCGTTCTCGCTGTTCTGTGGCCTGGCGCTGATCGCCGCCTATGCGCTGCTTGGCTGCACCTGGCTGATAATGAAGACCCAGGGCCGCCTGCAGCGGCAGATGCACGATATCGCCCGGCCGCTGGTGTTTGTGGTGCTCGGGGTGACTGGTGCGGTCAGCCTCTGGACGCCTCTGGCGCATAGCGCCATCGCTGAGCGCTGGTTCAGCGTGCCGAATATTTTCTGGCTGATGCCAGTGCCGCTGCTGGTGCTGGCGGCCACCTTCGCCCTGTTGCGGGCGATCGAACGCAACGCCAACTACTCACCATTTCTGCTGACCCTGACGCTGATCTTCCTCGGCTACGGCGGCCTGGGTATCAGCCTGTGGCCGAATATCATCCCGCCGTCGGTATCGATCTGGGACGCCGCCGCGCCGCCGCAAAGCCAGAGTTTTATGCTGGTCGGCGCGCTGCTGATCATCCCGCTGATCCTGATCTACACCGCCTGGAGCTATTACGTGTTTCGCGGCAAGGTGACGGAAGAAGATGGCTATCACTGAGGTGCGAGTGATGAACGATGTAGAAGAGAAAAAGCCGCTGTGGCAGCGCCTTGGCTGGCTGGTGCTTATCTGGACCGGCAGCGTGCTGGCCCTGGGCGCGGTGTCCTATCTGCTGCGCCTGTTTATGCTGGCCGCAGGGATGGGCACGCCGTAACGGCGGACCCTTTTGTAGGGTGGATCGGGGCGCGTAGCTGACGCCTTTTTTCATCCACCGTGCCGACGCCATGGTGGATCGGTGACGCGTGATCCACCCTACGGTCCGGGGCTTATTTGATCGCTTTAAGCACCACAAACTTCGGTGTGGCCGCTACCTGTTCTACGCCGCGGAACAGACGTTTCAGCTTGGCGTGATAGCCCAGGTGGCGGTTGCCGACTATCCACAGTTCGCCGCCGGTCACCAGCGCGGCGCGAGCCTGCTGGAACATGCGCCAGGCGAGAAAGTCGCCAACTACCTGCAGCTGGTGAAAGGGCGGGTTGCATAGCACCAGGTCCAGCGAATCCTCTGCCTGCTCGGCCAGGCCATCCCCCGCGCGAATTTCCACCGCGCGCTCGCCTAGCGCCGTTCGCCAGTTTTCCTCGGCCGATTGCACCGCCATATACGACTCATCCACCAGTGTCAGTTCGGCCTGCGGGCTGCCCAGAGCGTAAGCAATCCCCAGCACGCCATTGCCGCAACCGAGATCGGCCACGCGCATGCGGCTGAGGTGTTTGGGCAGATGCGGGAGGAAGGCGCGGGTGCCGATATCCAGGTCTTCGCGGCAGAACACATTGGCGTGGTTGCGCAGCTCGATGGCTGGTTTTTCCAGGCGATAACGCGTGGGGTAGGGCGATACAGGCGCGGCTTTGATTTGCGGTGTGGCAAACAGCAGTCGGGCTTTTTTCACTGCTAGTGAGGCCTGCACAGGGCCGACATATTGCTCCAGCAGATCACCGGCAGCGCGCGGCAGGTGTTTGACCATCGCTGCTGCGATCACTTGCGCGCCGGGCGCGAACTGGCCGTGTAGGCGAATCAGTTGCTCTTCCAGCAGCGCCAGGGTTTTCGGCACGCGGATCAACACCACATCGAATGGCCCTTGCGCAACGGCGGACGCTGAGACAAATGTCACGGCATCCGCCGACAACTGATTGCGCTGCAGATTGACCTGCAAACCCAGGTGGCCGAGGTGCGAGTCGCCGCTGCTGGTGACCTGCGCATGTCCGGCAAGACTGGCCGCCAGTGCGCCAAAGCTGTCATTCAGCACCAATACCCGCGCGCCGTTCGTCATCCCTTGTGCATGCAGATGGTTGAGCAGGTACTCGTCCGCCGCATCGAAAGCCTGCAGCGGCTCGTGAGGCTGGTCGGGTTGGCGGATCAAATCGAGTTGGGCGAACGGGTTGCTGAACACAGGCATGGAAAACTCGGGTAGCAGGCCGCAAGGGCGCGATAGAAAGTGCAATTGGTCGCTATTGTCGGTGCAAGTGGCGGAAAAGTCTCGGAACTGAGAGCTGGTTCAGCAAATCGCGGTTGTGCCGCGCACGGCTTTGCCGAAGAATGCCGCCCCCTTGCAGATCTGCTCAGTCGTGTCTGATACCCACGAGTCAGCAATCATGAGTCAGCAAGGCCCGCATTCAAATAATAACCAGGCCCCGGGCGTTATGCCCGGCTGCGATCTGGTAGCGCCTGATGATCAGGATTGCGCCGCTGCTCTGCTGCGTCTGCCGGATCATCCATAGCCCACACCCCCACTCAATGAGGCCTGCTTATGCAGGCTTCACGGCGTTCTATTTGCAAAAAGGTATGTTCATGTTCAAGTCCCTGTTGTCTTTAACCTTCACTGCGTTGCTGGTTGCGGCAAGCCCGGCCCTGGCGGAAGGTAAGGCTCCAATTGTTATCAAGTTCTCCCACGTGGTGGCCGAGAACACGCCCAAGGGCAAGGGCGCATTGTTGTTCAAGAAACTGGTGGAAGAGCGCTTGGCCGGTCAGATTTCGGTCGAGGTCTATCCGAATTCGACGCTATTCGGTGATGGCGAGGAGATCACCGCGTTGCGCGAGGGCAAGGTGCAGATGCTGGCGCCTTCGCTGTCCAAGTTCGAGGCTTACACCAAGCAGCTGCAGGTGTTTGACCTGCCGTTTCTGTTCGATGACCTGGAAGCAGTCAAGCGCTTCCAGAAGCGTGACAAGAGCCGCGAGCTGCTGCATTCCATGGCCAATCAGGGCATCTACGGCCTGGCTTATTGGAATAATGGCATGAAGCAGATGACCTCCAGTCGTGAGCTGCGCAAGCCAGCAGATGCCAAGGACCTGGCCTTCCGCATCCAGCCCTCGTCAGTGCTGGAAGCGCAGTTCGGTCAGCTTGGCGCCAAGACCGTGAAAATGCCGTTCGCCGAGGCGTTCAAGGCGCTGCAGGCCGGCACCATCCAGGGCACCGAAGGCCCTTGGTCGAATATCGCCAGCCAGAAGGTCGACACCGTGCAGCCGTTTATCAGCGAGCTCAACCACGGCTCGCTGAGCTATATGCTGATCAGCAGCAAGGAGTTCTGGACAAGCATCCCCTACAAGACCCGCACCGAGCTGGAAGCGATCATCGAAGAGGTTTCTTTTTCGGTGAACAAGGACGCCGAAGCGCTGAACAACAATGATCGTGAGCGCATCATTGCCGCAGGCAATGCCCAAGTGGTCACCCTTTCAGCAGATGAGCGCGCCGCCTGGCGCACTGCGCTGAGTCCGCTGTGGAAGACCTATGAAGCTGAAATTGGCGCCGATGTGTTGCGCGCCGCGCAGGCCGTCAACCGTCGCTAAGGGCAGGTTCTAAGGGCGCTGGCCAAGAGTCCCCAGCTTTTGCCGGTGTTTGTCTGGCCGGTGTTGCGCCACACTGGGTTTGTGCAATCCGCATAAACCCGGTGTTCGCATGATCAATGACGACAAGTACACCCAGCAAACCCTTACCTCTATTCAGATCTGGTCGCCCAGCCTGTTCAGTCTGCGTTGTACGCGCGATGCGGGCTTTCGCTTTCGCGCTGGGCAGTTCGCCCGTCTCGGCGTAGCAAAGGCCGATGGCTCGGTGGTCTGGCGCGCCTATTCGATGGCCTCGGCGCCCCATGACGAGTTTCTCGAGTTCTTCTCCATCGTCGTGCCTGGCGGCGAGTTCACCTCCGAGCTGAGCCGGCTAAAGGTCGGCGACCGCCTGCTGGTGGAAAAGCAGGCCTTGGGCTTTCTCACCCTTGATCGCTTTGCCGATGGCTGCGACCTCTGGCTGTTGGCCAGTGGCACGGGGCTCGCGCCGTTTCTGTCGATCCTGCAGGGGCTAGAAGTGTGGCAGCGTTTTCAGCGCGTGGTGCTGATATACAGCGCGCGCACGGCCAGCGAGTTGGCTTATCAACCACTGATTCACGGATTGATGCAGCAGGAACATCTGCAGGAGTACGCCGAGCGCTTTGTTTACCTGCCGCTGGTTACCCGCGAGCAGGTGCCCGGTTGCCTGCATGGGCGCATCACCACCTTGCTGGAAAGTGGCGAGCTGGAACGGGCGGCTGGTTTACATCTGGACCCGGCGAACTCACGGCTGATGATCTGCGGCAATCCGCAGATGATCGACGATACCCGCGCGTTGTTGAAGCAGCGCGGTCTGCAGCTCAGCCTGACCCGCCGGCCGGGGCAGGTTGCGGTGGAGAACTACTGGTAGCCATTGCCGCAGGCAAACAAAAGGCACCCGAGGGTACCTTTGTGCGTTGTTGCCGGGCTATTCCTTGGTTTGCTGCGCCTTGAGCAGGTCACGGATTTCGCTGAGCAATACCTGATCCTTGGTCGGTGCGGCGGGGGCCGCCGGCGCGGCCTCTTCTTCGCGCTTGAGTCTGTTGATGACCTTGACGCCCATAAAGATGGCGAAGGCAACAATCACAAAGTCGATAATCGTCTGGATAAATTTGCCGTAGGACAGGGTTACTGCCGGGGCTTCGCCTTCGGCGGCTTTCAGCACAATGGCCAGGTCGGAAAAATCCACGCCGCCAATCAGCATGCCCAGGGGTGGCATCACCACGTCACCGACAAAGGACGAGACGATCTTGCCGAAGGCCGCGCCGATGATGATGCCCACGGCCATATCGACCACGTTGCCTTTGACTGCAAAGGCTTTGAATTCACTGAGTATGCTCATATGACGTTCCCTGATAGGTGAGGTTGGGCTGAGTGTAATGCGCCTCCGGTCAGGCATCAAAGGAGGTTCTGCGGCTTCAGGCAGAGCCGTTGCGACTGGACTAGGCTCAATACAGGCCCGCCATGAGGATGTCGTTATGCCACTGGAACATCACCCGCTGCACCGCGAGTTTCCCGAGCTCAAGCCGCAGCTGCACGCCTTGTTGTCCAGTGATGGGCATTTCGCCCGTTTGGCCGAAGAGTATGAAGAGCTTGATAAGCGCATCTATGAGGCGGAAAGCGGTCGAGTGGCCATGGATGAGATGCTGTTACTGGGCTTGAAGATGCAGCGCGTCAGCCTTAAGGACGAACTGGCCGGTCTGCTGGGTAGCACGCCGTAATCGTCTTAGTTTGATCCGGATCAAGTGTCGGCTCCGGCTCGGGGGATAGTCTGCAGGCAGTGACTATCCCAGAGCAGCGCCTACATGCATGTTGAACACCATCCGCTGATCAAAGACTTCCCCGAACTGCGTGGCGCGCTGCATGAGCTGCGCCTCGGCGATGCCGACTTCGCGCGCCTGGCAGATAGTTATGAAACCCTGGATAAGCGCATCTGCCGGGTCGAGTCGGGTGGTGAGCTGCTGGCAGACGATGCACTGCTGGCGCTCAAGCAGGAACGCATTGGCCTCAAGGATGATCTCGCTCGCCGGCTTAAGCGTGCATCCGGGCAGTGCTGTGGTTGCGGCAATGGCTGCAAGTCCTAAGAGCCTGTTTTTGCTTTGCCGGACTCTCGCTCGCGAGAGCTGAAACAGGTTCTAAAGTCATGGAGCTGTAAATATATCCAGCTATTTCGTATGATCCGGGCTCAGCGTTTATAGGAGTCCGGCATGGCCAAGGCCAAGCGCATGTATGGCTGCACCGAGTGCGGCGCCACCTTCCCGAAATGGGCCGGCCAGTGCGGCGAGTGCGGGGCTTGGAATACCCTGGTCGAAACCCTGCTCGAAGCCAATGCGGCCACTCCCAGCGGGCGTGCTGGTTGGGCGGGTGATCAGGTACAAATCAAGACCCTGGCCGAGGTCAGTGTTGAGGAAGTGCCGCGTTTCTCCACTGCCTCCGGCGAGCTGGATCGGGTGCTTGGCGGCGGCTTGGTGGACGGTTCGGTGGTGCTGATTGGCGGCGACCCCGGTATCGGCAAGTCGACCATCCTCTTGCAGACCCTGTGCAATATCGCCACGCGCTTTCCCGCGCTGTATGTCACTGGTGAGGAATCCCAGCAGCAGGTGGCCATGCGCGCGCGCCGCCTGGGTCTTCCGGAAGACAAGCTCAAGGTGATGACCGAAACCTGCATTGAAAGCATCATCGCCACCGCACGGCTGGAAAAGCCCAAGGTAATGGTGATCGACTCGATTCAGACCATCTTTACCGAACAACTGCAATCGGCCCCTGGCGGCGTCGCCCAGGTGCGCGAAAGTGCGGCGTTGCTGGTGCGCTTTGCCAAGCAGAGTGGTACGGCGATCTTCCTGGTTGGCCACGTGACCAAGGAAGGTGCTCTGGCCGGCCCGCGTGTACTCGAACACATGGTCGATACCGTGCTGTATTTCGAGGGCGAGTCTGATGGTCGTCTGCGCTTGCTACGCGCGGTGAAGAACCGCTTTGGTGCGATCAACGAACTGGGCGTGTTCGGCATGACCGACAAGGGCCTGAAAGAGGTCACCAACCCCTCGGCGATCTTCCTTACCCGCGCCCAGGAAGAAGTGCCGGGCAGCGTGGTGATGGCTACCTGGGAAGGCACCCGGCCGATGTTGGTGGAAGTGCAGGCGCTGGTCGACACCAGCCATATGGCCAACCCGCGCCGTGTCACCCTGGGGTTGGATCAGAACCGTCTGGCTATGCTCCTGGCCGTGCTGCACCGGCATGGCGGCATCCCGACCTATGATCAGGACGTATTCCTAAACGTGGTGGGCGGGGTCAAGGTGCTGGAGACCGCATCGGATCTGGCGCTGATGGCCGCGGTGATTTCCAGCCTGCGTAACAAGCCACTGCCGCATGATCTGCTGGTGTTTGGCGAGGTGGGGCTGTCTGGCGAGATCCGCCCGGTGCCGAGCGGTCAGGAGCGTCTTAAGGAGGCGGCCAAGCACGGCTTCAAGCGCGCCATCGTGCCCAAGGGCAATGCGCCGAAAGATCCGCCGCCGGGTTTACAGGTGATTGCCGTAACGCGCCTGGAACAGGCGCTGGATGCGTTGTTCGAGTAAGAACCTGTTTACGATCTGCTGCGCGTCGGCCATCTGGCGTTAAAAACAGCTTCGGAATGCTCATTTACAGCTCGTAAACTGCGCGTGATTCGCTTCGCTCACCCTGCGGGTCAGCCTTTGGCTGTTACTCCGCTGCGCTGCGTTTCTCGGCTGTTTTTGCCTTGTCTGGCTCTAGCTCGCGAAATCGTAAACACGTTCTAAACCCGCGCAGGCAGGATGAAAAAAGGAGGCCTCGGCCTCCTTTTTGTTTACTCGTCGTCTTCGCCTAGGGCAGCGAGTTCGCGCTCCAGCAGGCTGTCATCGCCGAGGTTGAGCTCGACTAGGCGGCGCAGGTGGCTGATCGAGTCGAGGTCGATATGCCGGCAGACAAAGCCGAGCAGGTCGGCCTGGGTGCGGGTCAGCACCACCTCCATCAGCACGCGGGTGTCGTCGGCCAATTGGATATTGGCTTCGAATGGCTGATTTGGGTCGCCATTCCAGCCGTCGGGGCGCTTGATCAGCAGACCTTTCAGC
Organism: Pseudomonas sp. EA_35y_Pfl2_R5; assembly: GCF_963970805.1. Classification (NCBI taxonomy): domain Bacteria; kingdom Pseudomonadati; phylum Pseudomonadota; class Gammaproteobacteria; order Pseudomonadales; family Pseudomonadaceae; genus Pseudomonas; species Pseudomonas sp. EA_35y_Pfl2_R5. The sequence continues at coordinate 129,149 of NZ_CAXAOW010000010.1, forward strand.
GATACGTCATGCAGTTCGACCGCCCAGCGCCGCTCCCCTTGCACTATCTCGGTGGGGGCGTCAAAAGCGATGCGGTGAAAGCGCCGACGCTCATTGGCTGTTTCGCTCATGCAAAGAAACTCCTGCGAGGTTTTATCCACTATAGCCAAGGCTGCTGGCGATGGCTTGATTTTATCTGTGCTTGAGAGCTACCTGGCAGATATAAAAAAGCCCGCCTGAAGGCGGGCTTTTCGACAGCGGGTCAGAGACTCAGTTGCCGTAAACCGGGAACTTCGCGCAGACCGCTTTGACTTGCTCGCGCACGCGCGCTTCAACAGCGTCGTTGCCCAGGTTGGCGAGGATCTCGCAGATCCAGCCAGCCAGCGTGCGGCATTCGTCTTCCTTGAAGCCGCGAGTGGTCACGGCTGGGGTGCCGATACGCAGGCCGGAGGTGACGAATGGCGAACGTGGGTCGTTCGGCACGCTGTTCTTGTTCACGGTGATAAAGGCGCGACCCAGGGCGGCGTCGGCGTCTTTACCAGTGATGTCTTGCTTGATCAGGCTGAGCAGGAACAGGTGGTTTTCAGTACCGCCGGAGACCACGTCGTAGCCGTTTTCGATAAACACGCTGGCCATGGCCTGGGCGTTCTTGATCACTTGCTGCTGGTAGGCCTTGAACTCAGGCTGCAGGGCTTCCTTGAAGCACACGGCCTTGGCGGCAATGACGTGCTCCAGCGGGCCGCCTTGGCCGCCTGGGAATACCGCGGAGTTGAATTTCTTCTCCAGCGCTTCGTTGGCACGGGCGAGGATCAGGCCGCCGCGTGGGCCGCGCAGGGTTTTGTGCGTGGTGGTGGTGACCACATCAGCAAACGGCACCGGATTCGGGTACACACCAGCAGCAACCAGGCCGGCCACGTGAGCCATGTCGACAAACAGGTAAGCGCCTACCTTGTCGGCGATGGCGCGGAAGCGCGGGAAGTCCAGCACCTGCGAGTAGGCGCTGAAGCCGGCGATGATCATCTTCGGCTTGTGCTCAACGGCCAGGCGCTCGACTTCGTCGTAGTCGATCAGGCCGGCATCGGTGATGCCGTACTGCACGGCGTTGTACATCTTGCCGGAGAAGCTGACGCTGGCGCCGTGGGTCAGGTGGCCGCCGTGGGCCAGGCTCATGCCCAGTACGGTGTCGCCGGCTTCCAGCAGAGCCATATACACGGCGCTGTTAGCTTGCGAGCCGGAGTGCGGCTGGACGTTGGCGTAGTCGGCACCGAACAGTTCCTTGGCACGGTCGATGGCCAACTGCTCGACGATGTCGACGTATTCGCAACCGCCATAGTAACGCTTGCCTGGATAGCCTTCGGCGTACTTGTTGGTCAGTACCGAGCCTTGGGCTTCCATCACCGCTGGGCTGGTGTAGTTCTCCGAGGCGATCAGCTCGATGTGATGTTCCTGGCGCTGGGCTTCTTGCTCCATCGCGGCAAACAATTCGGCGTCATAACGGGCGATAGTCAAATCACGGCTGAACATGGCATTCCCCTGAGAAAATCAGCTGGGCGGTAGAAAGAGGGGGCGAATTCTACCTCATCCGTAATAAACAGGCATATGAAGCGTGGTCATCTGGCGGACAAGCGGGGTTCATGTGCGGCAGGTTCTAGCTGAGCATAAACAGCGCGGTGCCAGTGAACAGGGCGGTGAACTGGTGCGCCGGCATTGGGCGTCCGAGCAGGAAGCCTTGCACTTCGTCGCAGTCGTGGCCGCGCAGGAAGTCCAGCTGGGCCAGGGTTTCCACACCTTCGGCGATTACTGTGAGATTGAGACTGTGGGCCATGGCGATGATCGCCCGGGCAATCTGCCCGTCCTGCTCGCCGTGGGGCAGGCCGTCGACAAAGCTGCGGTCGATTTTCAGCACATCGATGGGGAACTGCTTGAGGTAGTTCAGCGAGCTGTAGCCGGTGCCGAAATCGTCGATGGCGATGCCCACGCCCAGCTTTTTGAGGCTTGTGAGTGTCTGCATGGCGTTGGCCACGTCTTCCATCAGGATGCTTTCGGTCAGCTCCAGCTCCAGACAGGCCGGCGCAACGCCACTCTGCTCGATAATTTGGGCGATACGCCGATCGAGGTCGCCTTCGGCAAACTGACGCGCCGAGAGGTTGACCGAAATCTTCGGTACGCGAATCTTCGCTTCGTGCCATTCGGCCAGCTGGCGGCAGGACTCGCGCAGTACCCAGTCGCCGACCTGCACCACCAGGCCTAGCTCTTCAAGCACCGGAATAAAGTCATTCGGCGGTACCAGGCCGCGTTGTGGATGCTGCCAGCGCAACAGCGCTTCGGCCCCGGTCAGGCGCTTGCCGTCGCCGGAAAATTGCGGCTGGTAATAGAGCCTGAACTCGTTCTGCTCGAGGGCGTGGCGCAGGTCGCTCTCCAGTTCCAGACGCTGCAGGGCACTGGCGTTCATATCGGCCTGATAGAACTGGAAGTTGTTCTTGCCACGTTCCTTGGCGTGGTACATCGCTGTGTCGGCGTTTTTCATCAGCTGACTCAGCTCGTTACCATCCTGCGGACTCAAGGCGATGCCGATACTGGCGGTGACGAAGAACTCGCGGCCTTCGAGAACAAATGGCTGTGCCAGGCTGGCGAGAATCTGCTCGCCGACGTGAATGGCGCGGGTCAGCGCGACCTCACGCTGGCTTTGGGATTGCAGCAGCAGGGTGAATTCGTCGCCACCCATGCGCGCCACGGTGTCGTCACTGTCAACGCAGGCGCGCAGGCGTGTGGCCACTTCCTTGAGCATGCGGTCGCCGGCGGCGTGGCCGAGGGAGTCGTTGATCGGTTTGAAACGATCAAGGTCGAGGAACATCAATACCACCCACTCCTGGTGCCGCTCACCGTGCTGCAGGGCGCTGTGCAGGCGGTCCTGGAACAGCGTGCGGTTGGGCAGCTGAGTCAGGGCGTCGTAGTAGGCCAGGCGGTGGATGCGCTGTTCGCTGGCCTTGCGCTCGCTGATATCGCTGAAGAAACACACATAGCTGACCAGGTCGCCTTCATCGTCCTTAACTGCGGTGATGCCGACCCAGGCCGGGAATTTCTCGCCGCTCTTGCGCTTGAGCCACACTTCGCCTTCCCAGCTGCCCTGCTGGTTAAGCTGTTTGACCACATAGGCTAGGTGACTGGCCTGCTGGGTGTCTGCGGTGAGCATGCTCGGCAGCTGGTCGAGAATCTGCTTGGAGCTGTAGCCGCTGACCCGGCTAAAGGCATTGTTGACCTGCACGATATAGCCGGCCGGATCGGTGACCAGAATCGCCGCCGTGGAGTGCTCGAATACCGTGGCGGCCATGCGCAGGTCTTTCTCCGCACGGCGCTGCAAGCTGATGTCGCGGCCGACGCCGAGCAGGCCTTCGAAGCGCCCGCTGTCATCCCACATCGGTACCAGGCGCAGCTCGATCGGGATCTTCTGGCCATCGGCGCGCAGGCAGTCGAAGACAAACAGCTGTGGCAGAAACTCGGCACGCAGCTCGGCCAGCCGCTGCGGGTCGCCTAGGGCGTTGCGCACGCGGTCGAGCAGGGCGTAGAAGCCGCTCAACTGCCGTGGGTTGGTGGCCAGGCTGTGAAAACCGTTGGCCAGCGCCCACTCACTGTCATAGCCGAGCACCGGCATCACCGAGGGGCTGACGTAGTTGAGCTGCAACTGGGCGTCGGTGGAAAAGATCACGTCGCTGATGCTTTCCGCCAGCAGGCGATAGCGCTGCTCGCTGGTGCGCAGGGATTCGCTGTGGGTGATCTGCTCGGTGATGTCCTTGGCCACGCCGATCAGCCGACTGACCCGACCCTTGGCATCGCGCGCCAGGGCCTGCTCGCGGATATCAAACCAGTGCCAGCTGCCATCGCGGTGCCGCCAGCGCAGCTCGAATTGCATCAGCAGGCCGTTGCCCAGTACCTGCTGGATATTGCGCATGCGCTGATACAGCTCGACATCGTCGGGATGCAGGATCTTCTCCCACAGTCGCTCGCCGAGCTGAAGCATTTCCGCCTTGCTGTAGCCCAGCTGCGGGCCGAGGTGGTTGTTGCTGTACATCACCCGTTTGCCGGCGATGTCGTGCACATAGATGGTGTCGGGCACCGCGCTGACCACATCGGACCAGAAGCGCTCGCGTTCGATCAGCGAGGTTTCAATGCGCTTGCGATTGGTGATGTCGCTGATGCTGAGTGTTACGGCCTGCAGGTCGTCAATGCTTTCCGGTAGATGCATCAGCAGCCACAGGTGACGTTCGTGGCCCTGCGGAGTGCAGATCTGCCGCTCCATCTCCAGCTGGCCGCCGCCGCTCAGGAGGGCGTTGAGCAACTGCATGCGGAAGCCTTCCGGGCGTAGCGGGCCGCTGTTAAACAGGTGCTGCCAGGCTTGCTGATTGGAGTCGACGCCGAGCAGTTGCAGGGCTACATGGTTGGTTTCGGTCAGGCGCAGACGCTGGCAGAGCTCAATATGGTGCTGCGGATCGACCTCCAGCCAGCGTTGCAGGCTGGCTATGTTGCGCAACTGCTGCTGTTGCAGATAGCGTTGCAGGTCGGCCAGATCAAGTACGCACAGCGCAGTGCCGGTACCATCGAAGATATCCTGATAACGCCGGCGGGTTTCCTGCAGCACCTGTGAGGCGTGCTGTTCTTCGGTGACATCGCGCAGCACCCAGACAAAACCTGTGCGCTTATTGTCTTCGCTGAGGTCGCTGCGACTGATGTCGTACAGGTGGGCGACGCCATTTTGCTGGATTTCCACCAAGTCGGGGCCGAGGTCGTTGTGCAGGGCGGTGTCGTGCAGCAGCAGCGGGTCGAGGCGCGGCAGCAGCTTGAGCAGATGCCAGTCACGCGCCTCGTCGTTACTCAGGCCGAACATCGCCTCGGCCTGTGGGTTGAGGTACTGCAACTGGCCGTTGCTGTCGGTGACCAGTACACGTTCTTCGATGGCGCCCAGCACGCTGGCCGCTTGCTGCAACGAGCGCCGTGAGGCGGTATTCAGCGCATGCAGGCTGCGCTGTTCATTCAGCAGGCGATACAGCGCCAGCAGCGTAAGGGTGGCGCAGAGGATAAACAGCAGCAGCTTGCTGGCCTGTTGCGGCAGTTGCTGGGCACGCACCTTGCGCTCATTGAATAACGCGCGCAGCTGCCAATCGCTGCCATTGAGCGGGGTTTCCTGCATGCTCTGGTCAAGGTTTTCTGCGGTAACCGGTGGCGCCACCGGCAAGCTGGTAGCGCCCTGGATCGCATTGCTGGCAATGACCCGTTGCGCATTACGGTCTTCCAGCAGCCACTGATGCGGGCTTTGATGGTGTTCATGCAGCCAGCTGGTCAAGGCTCTGTTGGTCAGACGCAACACCCAGAAACCGCTGGCGGCGCTGTCGGGGTTATGTCGCAGCAATAGATAGATGCGACCGTGATCGTTAGCGCTGAAGGTGTAGAAGAAGCTTTCGCGGGCGCCACGTTGCAGCAACTCAGCCAGGTACAGCGCATCTTCGGTGGGTGTATGGCTGTCGGCGACAATACGCCCCTGGCGATTCAGCCAGGCCAGGCTGCGTAGGGTTGGAAATACGCCGCGCAACGTATGTAGCAGCTCTTCCAGTTCATCTGGGTTCTTCGGCGGCAGTACATGGGGTTGTAGAAGGGCCTGGCCGGCGCTGGCCTTGAGCGCCATGTTCAGGCTCAAATGGTTGGCCAGCTGCGAACTGTAGGCCAGGCCAAGTTGGCGTTGATTGTCCAGCAGTTGCTGGGATTCCTGACGCAGTTGCCAGAGCAGCAGCACCAACATGCTCAGGACCAGCACCACCAATGCGCCGCGGGTCGGCCCACGCATCGCCTCAGCCGGCGGGGCGCCAGGAGTACGCGGCGTGGTTGGGGGCGTGACTGTTGGCAAAGACATACATCCTGGGGGCTTGACGGCAATGTGCGGGCCCCTGGCGGGTGCGCGAAACGGCCGGCAGCCAAGGGGCGGCTAGCATGCCATAAACGTGGCAAAGTGCCAGTGCGGCCGACGAGCGTCGTTTGCGCACCCGGGTTAGTGCCAGCGATCCACCAATCAGCTCTTCAATTGATTGGCGAACTGGCCGACAGCATCGACCACCTTTTGCGCGCCGTCTTGGATTTCAACGATTACTGCTCCGGCCTCGTTGGCCAGGTGCAGCCCTTGTTCCGCCTGCTCGCGGCTACTGGCCATGCTGTCCACTGCCGTTTGCGCCAGGCTCTGGTTCTTTTGCACCACCTCGACGATCTCCTCGGCCGCCTGGCTGGTGCGTCCGGCCAGTTGCCGGACCTCATCGGCCACCACCGCGAAGCCGCGACCCTGTTCGCCCGCGCGGGCCGCCTCGATGGCCGCATTGAGCGCCAGCAGGTTGGTCTGGCCGGCAATGCCGCTGATCGTCTTGATGATCGAACTGATCAACTGCGATTGTTTGTCCAGCGCCTCGATGCCTTGCGCCGCTTCCTGCACCTGCTCGGAGATGCGCCGCATGACGGTCACGGTTTCGCTGATCACCGCGGCGCCTTTCTTGGCGGTGGCGTCAGTCTGCTGCGAGGTGCCGTAGGCGATGCTGGCAGCCGCGGCGACTTCCTCCTCGCGCTCCACTTGGTCGGTGATCACCGTGGCAAATTTCACCACTTTGTAGAGTTTGTTGTGGGCGTCGTGTACCGGGTTGTAAGAGGCTTCGAGCCAGACTACGCGACCCATGGCGTCTACACGCTTGAAGCGGTGGGCGACGAATTCGCCACGGTTGAGCTGAGCCCAGAATTCCCGGTAAGCGGGGGAGTTGTACTCCTCGGGCTCGCAAAACATGCTGTGGTGCTTGCCCTTGATCTGCTCCAGGCGATAGCCCATGCCCTGGAGGAAGCGGTCATTGGCGGTCAGCACCTCACCCTTGAGATTGAACTCGATGACGGCGGTGGAGCGCAGCAGGGCATTGATCAGGCCTTCATGCTCCTTCGAGGTCTCGATGGTGCGGGTCAGGTCATTGGCGCACAGGGTGAAGCCCGTGGCCTGGCCCTTGCTGTTCTTCAGCGGCTGCCAGATCGAGCGTAGCCAGGCTTCCTCACCATTGGCGCGCAGCATGCGGTAGGCACCGCTAACGTGCTCGCCGCGAGCCAACGCGGTCTTGAGCTTGCTGTAGTTGGCTTCGCGGCGGAAAGAATCTGGGATGAAATCTTCTATTGAACGGCCGATCAGGTCCTCGCGACGGTGCAGCATTTCCCGGACGAAATGCTCATTGGCGAAGATGATATGTCCACGCGCGTCCAGTTCCAGCACCAGCATTTCCGCATAGATCGATTCCTTGATCTGCTGATTCTTGGAATTTTCTTCCCGAAGCGCTTCCAGTTCCTTCTTCAAATGCGTGTTGAACATGACAGGAGACTCGCTGGTTAGTGGACGGCCATTCAGATAGTCGGCGTGCCCAGGTTATTCTGAAGTGCAGATACACAATATTCCTGGTGCTTGGTGGCGGGTGTCGTCGCCAGCGCGTTACCCCGCTGAACGGTACTGTTGTTTTGGCTTTCGGGCCGACGATAGGCCCAACCCGCAGGAACCTTCCATGCAGACGCGCCGCGAACGGGGGCATCACGAAGCCGGGTGCCACTGGCGCGTCGATCGTACGCTGCTTAAAGAGTCTGAACTCATTATTGCGATGGCCAGTCACACACGAACATTGAGCGGGAAGGCATCGTCCAGGCTCGTGAACGTAAAGTCATAAGGAGAATAACGATGGCTCGCCAAGCGATTGAAGACCAGTTCGCCCATGAGCTTTCCGAGATGTATAGCGCCGAGTAGCGGATCACTAACGCGCGGCCATGGATGGTCGGCGCCGCTACCAAGTTGCTGGTCGGGCTCAAGCTCAAGCGAATGAAGTGTGTGGCGACGGCAGATCGCTGTTGTGTCCCCTGTAGCGCGGTACTGAATGTGTCCAGAATCATTTCTCCCGAGAACCTCGCCGTCGACGCAAATGCGGCATCCGATCCACTGATGTTCGGTACGCCGAGAGAACGGTTGGATTTCTATCGTCGGGAAATCCAATACGAAACCAGCCTGCTGGCCAATCGAACCAATGCCTACCTGTCGGCTCAGTCGTTTCTGGTGATTGCTTATGCCTCCTCCATGGCCAATCTCAACACGAAGTGGGGCGATCTCTTCACCTTGGTGGTGCCGGCGCTCCTGGCGCTGTTGGGTATCGTCAGCTCACTGCACGCCTGGCCGGGTATCAAGGCGTCGGCAAACATCATCGGCCACTGGCATTTCAAGCAGGAACACCTGCTGCGCAGTGAGCCAAAATTCGGCCACGCCTACGATGACTCTCCATTGTTTAGTGAGCAGGAGTCGAAAAAGGACAGCTATTACAAGACCTTATTGTTCTCGTTGCGCTCCCCCTGGCTATTCGCCGTGTTCTGGGGCGTACTGGGGGCATTTTCGCTGTGGTTGCAGTTAAGCGCGGTGAAGCTCTGACGGCCTGTGGTCAAAGACCGTCGGCAGTGCGCAGAGTGTGTGTCAGCGCAGCCGTGAATGCCTTAGCGCGGGGCGACTAACTGCTGTGCTCACCGCGGGCGCAGAGGGGGGGCTGCTGGCTTTCCACGATTTGCGTATTCCCGCAACGAATACAGGCATAGCGGTCACGGGCAGACACCCGCTCGTACAGCGCCCGGCCTCGTGTCCCCCGTTCGATAGGCCACTGCGGCAGGTCAGTGGTTTGCTTGGGTTACCTTAGCGATTGCTTCGATATGTAAATGGTCGACTCACCCTTATCTGTCATAAGATGGGCGCAATTTTTTTACGTTTTTTGCGAGGTATTCAGTTTGGCTCAGTACGTCTTCACCATGCATCGACTCGGCAAAGTAGTGCCGCCGAAGCGGGAAATCCTCAAAGACATCTCCCTGTCGTTCTTCCCCGGCGCGAAAATCGGCGTACTTGGCCTCAACGGTTCGGGTAAGTCCACCCTGCTGAAAATCATGGCCGGGGTCGATACCGAGTTCAACGGCGAAGCCCGGCCAATGCCGGAACTGAACATCGGCTACCTGCCGCAGGAACCGCAGCTCGACCCGAGCAAGACCGTGCGCGAAGTGGTGGAAGAGGCCGTCAGCCATATCAAGGACGCCCAGGCGCGTCTGGATCAGGTGTACGCCGCTTACGCCGAGCCGGATGCCGACTTCGACAAGCTGGCCGCCGAACAGGCCAAGCTCGAAGCCATTTTGCAGACCAGCGATGGCCATAACCTTGAGCGTCAGCTGGAAGTTGCAGCCGACGCCTTGCGTCTGCCGGCCTGGGACGCCAAGGTCGCCGTACTGTCTGGTGGTGAGAAGCGCCGTGTAGCGCTGTGCCGCTTGCTGCTGTCGGCCCCCGACATGCTGCTGCTGGACGAGCCGACCAACCACTTGGATGCCGACTCGGTGGCTTGGCTGGAGCACTTCCTCCATGACTTCCAGGGCACCGTGGTGGCGATTACCCACGACCGGTACTTCCTGGATAACGTCGCCGGTTGGATTCTTGAACTCGACCGCGGCGCTGGTATTCCGTACGAGGGCAACTACTCCGGCTGGCTCGAGGCTAAATCGAACCGTCTGGCCCAGGAATCCAAGCAGCAGTCGGCGCATGAGAAAGCCATGAAGGAAGAGCTGGAGTGGGTGCGCAAAGGCGCCAAAGCCCGCCAGTCGAAATCCAAGGCACGTCTGCAGCGTTTCGAGGAAATGCAGTCGCAGGAATTCCAGAAACGCAGCGAGACCAACGAAATCTATATCCCAGTTGGCCCGCGTCTGGGCGACAAGGTCATCGACTTCGTTAATGTCAGCAAAGGCTACGGCGACCGCGCGCTGATCGACGGCCTGTCGTTCAGTATGCCTAAAGGGGCCATTGTCGGGGTGATCGGCGGTAACGGTGCCGGTAAGTCGACTTTGTTCCGCATGCTGATGGGCAAAGAGCAGCCGGACTCGGGCAGCATCGAGATCGGTGAAACCGTGCAGCTGGCGTGCGTCGATCAGAGCCGCGACGACCTCGACGGCAGCAAGAGCGTATGGGAGGCCGTGTCTGGCGGTTCCGACATGATCAAGATCGGCAACTATGAAGTACCGTCACGCACCTACGTGGGGCGCTTCAACTTCAAGGGTGGCGACCAGCAGAAGTTCGTCAAGGACCTCTCCGGTGGTGAGCGCGGCCGTCTGCACCTGGCCCTGACCCTGAAAGAGGGTGCCAACGTGCTGCTGCTGGACGAACCGTCCAACGATCTCGACGTGGAAACCCTGCGTTCGCTGGAAGAGGCACTGCTCGACTTCCCAGGCGCCGCCATTGTGATCTCTCACGATCGCTGGTTCCTGGATCGCGTGGCGACCCATATCCTGGCGTACGAAGACGACTCGCATATCGAGTTCTTCGAAGGTAACTACACCGAGTACGAAGCCGACCGTAAGAAGCGTCTGGGTGATGCTGCCGCGCAGCCGCACCGCGTGCGTTACAAGAAGCTGGCGCAGTAAGCTACGTTGCAATACAAAACGGAGCCGCAAGGCTCCGTTTTTGTTTCTGAGTTTGAGCCAACAGCCTGCCTGGGCCGCGTTGTGTGCGCTCTTGTGCATTGCGCGCAGGCGTACGTGTACAGGATCGCGCTTATTGGCTTGTGGATGAGGGCCGATGCGGCCATGATTTCCACCAGGCCCCCGTCCAAGGATTTCCAATGCCAGACTCCGTCGCAGCCCATTTGCGGTTGGCACCTGAAGCACTTACCCGTCCCTTTTCCCCTGAGCAGTTCAACTTCACCAATACCGAAGACCTGGAACCCTTTCGTGGTGTATTGGGCCAGGAGCGCGCCGTCGAGGCGTTGCAGTTCGGCGTGGCGATGCCGCGCCCTGGGTATAACGTATTTGTCATGGGCGAGCCCGGCACCGGCCGCTTCTCCTTCGTCAAACGCTATCTCAAGGCTGAAGCCAAACGCCTGGAGACTCCGGCTGACCGGCTGTACGTCAACCATTTCGATGAGCCGCGCGAGCCGCGTGCGCTGGAGCTGCCGTCTGGCACTGCCGGCGAGTTTCTCGCCGATATCAATGGCCTGATCGACAACCTGTTGGCGACCTTCCCAGCGGTGTTCGAACACCCCTCGTTCCAGCAGAAGAAGAACGCCATCGACCGCGCCTTCAACAAGCGCTACGACCAGGCGCTGGATGTGATTGAGCGCCTGTCGCTGGAAAAGAGCGTGGCCCTGTACCGCGACAGCAGCAATATCGCCTTCACCCCAATGCTTGAGGGTAAGGCGCTGGATGAAGCCGAGTTTGCTCAATTACCGGAAGCCGACCGAGAGCGCTTCCATGCCGATATCGCTTCCCTGGAAGAGCGTCTGAACGAGGAGCTGGCCAGCCTGCCGCAATGGAAGCGCGAATCGAGCAATCTGCTGCGTCAGCTCAACGAAGAGACCATCACCGTGGCGTTGCAGCCGCTGCTCGCTCCGCTATCGGAAAAATATGCGGAAAACGCCGGGGTCTGCGCTTATTTGCAGGCGATGCAGGTCAACCTGCTCAAAACTGTGGTCGATCAGCTGGTCGAAGTGGAGCGTATCGATGCCCAGACCCGCAAATTGCTTGAAGAACAGTACTGCCCGAGCCTGGTGGTCGGTCATCACGCCCAGGGCGGCGCGCCCGTGGTGTTCGAGCCGCACCCGACTTACGACAACCTGTTCGGCCGCATCGAATACAACACCGACCAGGGCGCGCTCTACACCAGCTACCGCCAGCTGCGTCCCGGTGCGCTACACCGCGCCAACGGTGGGTTTCTGGTTCTTGAAGCGGAAAAGATGCTCGGTGAACCGTTTGTCTGGGACGCGCTCAAGCGTGCCCTGCAATCGCGGCAGCTGAAGATGGAATCGCCGCTAGGCGACCTCGGGCGCATTGCTACCGTGACTCTCAACCCCCAGGTGATCCCGTTGCAGCTCAAAATGGTGATCATTGGCTCGCGCCAGCTGTATTACGCGTTGCAGGACCACGATCCGGACTTCCAGGAAATGTTCCGCGTGCTGGTCGACTTTGATGAAGATATCCCGCTGGCCGATGACAGCCTGGAGCAATTCGCTCAGCTGATGAAAACCCGTACCTCGGAAGAGGGCATGGCGCCGCTGACCGCTGCCGCCGTGGCGCGCGTGGCGACCTACAGCGCGCGTTTGGCTGAACACCAGGGGCGTTTGTCGGCGCGTATTGGCGATCTGTTCCAGTTGGTCAGCGAGGCCGACTTTATCCGCAGCCTGGCCGGTGATGAAGTGACTGACGCCGGACATATCGAGCGCGCGCTAAAGGCCAAAGCCACCCGCACGGGCCGCGTGTCGGCGCGGATCATCGACGACATGTTGGCCGGGATTATCCTGATCGACACCGCCGGCGCAGCCGTGGGCAAGTGTAACGGTCTGACCGTGCTGGAAGTCGGCGACTCGGCCTTCGGTGTGCCCGCGCGGATTTCGGCCACGGTCTATCCCGGTGGCAGCGGCATCGTCGACATCGAACGAGAGGTCAACCTCGGCCAGCCGATCCACTCCAAGGGTGTGATGATCCTGACTGGCTATCTGGGTAGCCGCTATGCCCAGGAATTCCCTCTGGAAATCTCCGCGAGCATCGCCCTGGAGCAGTCCTACGGGTATGTCGACGGCGACAGCGCCTCGCTGGGTGAGGTCTGCACGTTGATCTCGGCCTTGTCGCGCACCCCGCTCAAGCAGTGTTTCGCCATTACCGGCTCGATCAATCAGTTTGGCGAGGTGCAGGCGGTTGGCGGGGTCAACGAGAAGATCGAAGGCTTCTTCCGCCTCTGTGAGGCCCGCGGCCTGACCGGCGAGCAGGGCGCGATCATTCCGCACTCCAACGTCACCACCCTGATGCTCGATGAGCGGGTGCTGCAGGCGGTACGCGCTGGGCAGTTCCATATCTATGCCGTGCGTCAGGTCGATGAGGCGTTGAGTCTGCTGGTCGGCGCGGATGCTGGCTCGCCCAATGAACAGGGCCAGTTCCCTGCGGGCAGCGTCAATGCACGGGTGGTTGAGCGTCTGCGCGATATCGCCGCCATGGGGATGGAAGACGATGACAAGGAGGAGTCGAAGAAGGAAGAGCCGGCTGCTGCGGCCAAGGAGAAAAAGCCGCGAGCGAAAAAGCCTGCGGCTGAATGACCGCAGCGCGCAGGCAATTCGCCCGGTGGCTGGTCAGTCACTGAGCGAATTGCGCCGCCGGCCCGTGCGCCTGGATCGGGCCGGCTTTTCCTCACTTCATCCACACAGTTATCCACAGCAAACGGGGATAATTGTTGGCTTCCCACTGGCGGTTGCTCGGGTGTAGGCTGAAGGCCTGCTCCTGAGAGGGTCGTCGCCATGTCGCGCAGCCTCAATCTCACTCGCCACTGTCTGGGCCTGGATACTCGTATCGAATGCGTGGTGTTGCCGCTGGCCGGTAACAATGGCCTCTGGACGCTGATCTGCGCCGCCGGCATGGCTGGTGCACAGCCTTCCACGATCAAGGCGCAGGGCCCATTCCACGGGGCTTTCGCTGCCGAAAGCATCCTCACGGATATCGCTGAAAACTTGCACGGCATGGGGTACGAGCAATCGACCGACGTGCCGATCTGGCGCCTGCATATCCAGGCCGAGCTGCGCCGTTTGAACGCTGAGCGAGGTCATCACCTGGGTGATTACCAGTTTCAGCCGGAAACCTGAGCGGGCAATTGCCGAGTATTTGATCAGGTGTCGCCAACCCTATTCAGGGCTGGCTTGCAGCCATTGATCTTGAGCCTGCCCACAAGGTTATCCACAGTTATAGGGGATAACCGCAGCGGTCATTAATTGCCACACTCCAGGGTTGTCTAGGCGAGGGCGCTGGGTATACTCGCCGGCAGTTTTAAACCCTGAGTGAGCCCTTATGGAACGCTTTATCGAAAATGCCATGTATGCCTCGCGCTGGCTGCTGGCACCTATCTATTTCGGACTGTCGCTGGCGGTGCTGGCGCTGTCCATCAAGTTCTTTCAGGAGGTTTATCACATCCTCCCTGATATCTTTGCCCTGACCGAGGCTGACCTGATCCTGCGCCTGCTATCGCTGATCGATATGGCATTGGTCGGTGGCCTGCTGGTGATGGTGATGCTCTCGGGTTACGAGAATTTCGTTTCTCAGCTCAATATAAACGAGGGCACCGAGAAGCTCAGTTGGCTGGGCAAGATGGATTCCAGCTCGCTGAAAATGAAGGTTGCTGCCTCGATTGTGGCGATTTCCTCGATTCACCTGCTTAAGGTGTTTATGGATGCCAAGAGTTACGATGTTGATCACCTCCAGTGGTACGTGATCATCCACCTGACTTTTGTCGGGTCGGCTTTCGCCATGGGTTATCTGGATAAGCTGACCAAGTACGAATCGAGCTGACCCCCTTCTTATGCGTCCCCGCCGCCCGGCCGTTGCAAAACGGACGGGCGGTTTGCGTTGTACCTTGTGCTTTTGCTGTGCTGTACAAAAATTGTATTTGTATAGATTTTTGTATAGTTTTGTTTGCCCGAGGATATCGCCATGAACCTGCAAGACTTGTCGCTGCACGCCCACGCCGGGCATATCGACGCGCTCAACCTGATCTCCATCGAAGGTGGGATCTACCTGCTGGAGGCGCACATGGACGGCCGTGCCCACCCGCTCAGTGATAGCAGTGGAAAGACCCTGCACCTGCGCTCGATCGAGCATGCCCGCGACCTGCTGCACGACTTGCCGCGCATACCGTTCCACCTGGTACATGCGGTGGTGCATGACGAAATGTGCGGCATGCAGGATGGCACCCAGGACACCTTGCGCGTGCCGATCTCCTTCAACTCTTCCTGGTAACGACTCCATCTATGTCTACTCGCCGGCTTGCCCTGGTACTGGGTGATCAGCTGTCTTTCGATCTGCACAGTTTGCAGGCCCTGGACCCGCAGCAGGATGCCGTGCTGCTCGCTGAGGTGGCGGCGGAAACCGACTATGTGCCGCACCATCCGCAGAAGATCGCGCTGATCTTCAGTGCCATGCGCAATTTTGCCGAGGCCCTGGGCGAGCGTGGCTGGCGCGTGCATTACGTCAAGCTGGACGATGCGCAGAACAGCGGCTCGCTGCCGGGTGAGTTGCAGCGCTGGGTTACGAAGTTGCAGGCGGCCGAGGTGCATATCACCGCATGTGGTGAGTGGCGCCTGGAAGATCAGTTGAAGCGCAGCGGTGTGCCGATCACCTGGCATGCCGACAATCGTTTTATCTGCGCCCGTGACGAGTTCGCCCGTTGGGCCGAGGGGCGCAAGCAGCTGCGTATGGAGTTTTTCTACCGCGAGATGCGCCGCAAGACCGGCTTGTTGCTTAACGGTGACAGTACCCCGGTGGGCGGTGCGTGGAACTTCGATGCGGAAAACCGCAAGGCGCTGCCCAAACAGATCAAGGCGCCGATGACCGCGCGTTTCCCGGCGGACGCCATTACCCGGGACGTGCTGAAGCAGGTGGCCGAGCGTTTCAGTCACCATTACGGCAGCCTGGGGTCTTTCGATTACCCGGTGACCCACGCCGAGGCCGAGGCGCTGTGGCAGCATTTTCTCGATTTCGCTTTGCCGGCCTTCGGTGATTACCAGGACGCTATGGCGGTCGGTGAGCCGTTTCTGTTTCATGCGCGGATCAGTGCGGCGCTGAATATCGGCCTGCTGGATGTGCGCCGTCTGTGTGCGGACGTGGAGGCGGCCTACTGGCGCGGCCAGGTGCCACTAAACGCCGCTGAGGGATTTATCCGCCAGTTGATTGGCTGGCGCGAATACGTGCGCGGCATCTACTGGCTGCACATGCCCGAGTACGCCGAGCGCAATGCCTTCGGCAATACCCGGCCGCTGCCGGAGTTCTACTGGACCGGCAAGACCCGCATGAAATGCATGAGCCAGGCTATCTGCCAGACTCTGGAGCATGCCTATGCTCACCATATCCAGCGGCTGATGGTCACCGGCAACTTCGCCTTGCTGGCCGGTATTGTGCCCAGCCAGGTCTGCGACTGGTACCTGGCCGTGTATATGGATGCCTTCGACTGGGTCGAGCTGCCCAACACCCTGGGTATGGTCATGCACGCCGATGGCGGGTATCTGGGTTCCAAGCCTTACTGCGCCAGCGGCCAGTACATCAAGCGGATGTCCAACTACTGCGGCGATTGCGCCTACAAGGTCAGTGAGAGCGTGGGTGAGCAGGCGTGCCCGTTTAATGCGCTGTATTGGCATTTCCTGATGCGCCACCGTGAGCAGCTGTCGGGTAACCATCGGCTGGGCATGATCTACCGTGGCCTGGACAAGATGAGCGAGGCCAAGCAGCAGGGCCTCTGGGCACGCGGCGCGCATTTGTTGGAACGGCTGGATGCCGGCGAGGCGTTGTGAAAAAGGCCGAGCTGCCGGTCAAGACCTGCCAGGTGTGTGGTTTGCCTTTCGCGTTGCGCAAGAAATGGGCGCATTGCTGGGGTGAGGTGAAGTACTGCTCCGAGCGTTGTCGGCGTAATCGCTCCTCGGCTGGCGTGGCCGGCGGTTAGAGTGGCAATGGTGTTTGTGCTAGGCTGGCCGACCTTTTTTAGCCCCTAGCGGAGCAGTGTTATGTCCGATATCAATCTCTCGACTGACGAAACCCGCGTCAGCTACGGCATCGGCCGTCAACTGGGTGGTCAGCTGCGCGACAACCCGCCGCCGGGTGCCAGCCTGGACGCGATCATCGCCGGTATCACCGATGCTTTCTCCGGCCAGCCAAGCCGCGTTAGCGAAGCTGAGCTGACCGCCAGCTTCAAAGTAATCCGCGACATCATGCAAGCCGAAGCGGCTGCCAAGGCTGAAGCGGCTGCCGGTGCTGGCCTGGCTTTCCTCGCGGAAAACGCCAAGCGTGATGGCATTACAGTTCTGGCTTCCGGCCTGCAGTACGAAGTGCTGAATACCGGTGCTGGCGCGATGCCGACCCGCGAAGACACCATTCGCGCGCATTATCACGGCACCCTGATCGATGGCACTGTGTTCGATAGCTCCTACGAGCGCGGTCAGCCTGCCGAGTTTCCGGTGGGCGGCGTGATCGCCGGCTGGACCGAAGCCCTGCAACTGATGAATGCCGGTAGCAAGTGGCGTCTGTATGTGCCGAGCGAGCTGGCTTACGGCGAGCAAGGCGTGGGCAGCATCCCACCGCACAGCGTGCTGGTGTTTGACGTGGAGCTGCTGGACGTTCTCTAAGAGACGCTCCACGATCTGCTGCGCGTCGGCCCTACTGCGTAAAAACAGGCTCGAAAAGCCGCTTGCGGCTAACGCACGCCAGTGCGGCCCCGAAGGGGCGAGCGAAGCGAGTAATGTTCATGTACAACAGTACACTCCGCTTCCTCGCCGTTTTGACCAGCCGGAGGCTGTTACTAACGTAGCGCCTTGTAGGACTCTAGCTCGCGAGATCTATAGTCTCAGGCGCTATCTATCGCGGGCCATGCCCGCGATGCGTTTAAGGCCAGATTGTCAGGGGCGCAACGCCCGGGCATAGCAGTAGAGAAACAGATTACGCACCAACTCCTTAAGCACCAGCGGCTCACTGGAGTTCAGCTCGTGCAGATCCAGATCGCCCTGATCACGCAGCTCATCCAGGGCATCCTCCTTAAGCAGCGCGCAGACTTCGCCGGTATTGCGGTTAAGAATGCGTAGATACGGCTGCGGGCGGTCCAGCCAGGCATCGGTCAGGTAGGTCATGACTCATCTCCCTTTCAAATAGTTGGGTGAGAATAATTCTTATTAGATTTATAGCAAGGATTAATCGCTGCCCTTCGTCGCGCGGTGTGGTTGCTGTGGATTCAGGCAATAAAAAAGGCTATGTCCCAATCGCGTGTTGCATGGTCCGACCAACCGCCTCCTGGATACAGTGAACGGGCTGAATACGCTGCTGATAGCGTTCAAGCATGCGGCGCCAGCCCAGGTAGTTCGGGAGGTAGCGGG